>JBKQRC010000057.1:0-62605 GCA_052326105.1 Candidatus Sulfotelmatobacter sp.
GCGTGCACTGCGAGTTGCAGAGTTTTGCTGAAATCGCCGTCACCAAACCAGACACTGGTGGCCACAATGCCGCCATTGACCACCGCGTTATTGGTAGCGGGATATTCGATTCCCCAGCGCTCATCGACAGCTCGGAAAATCTGCTCAGCCGTGCGACCCGACTCTGCCATTGTGATGACCATGTCCAGACACTGACGATAAGGCGAATCCGGGTGGATCAGACTAGCGGCCTTGCGAACGATCGAGTGGGTATCTTTTTCCACGAAAGCGAGGCTTATCATTCCGGAGACGAAAACTGCGCCATCCGTCCCTTCGGCGTAGCCATTGATGTGACCGAGATTCCGTGCAAGTGTCGCTGCCACGTTCGGCATACCTGGCGCCAGAGCACCATAGACGTCACTGCTGAACTGTGGCCCGATGGTCCACCAGAGCTTGTTGTATCTGGGGTGACCAGTGTCCGGAGCCTTGACTCCTCGCTTCAACAGCATTAGTGCCTGTTCGCTCGATCCCCACGATCCAGCGTTGTTCTCAAGCCATTGTTGTCCGAGTTGCTCAACCGTAAGACCGATGCCATATTTCTCGAATGCGCGGACCGCCACCATTTCGTAGTAATAGTCGTCATCCACCGGAGCGTAGCCGGGCAGGTGGGTCAGGGGAGTCATGGGCAGAGTCGAAGCCGGCTGATGTTCGAAACGGGCTCCAGTTATCTGCGCAATCATCTGCGCGGTCCAGATAGCCTGCACCCGGTCAAGATATTCTGTGCGCGACAGGGAAAGGGTCCTCGACGAGGGCTCGGTGGACGCCGCCTGTGGTGCGGGCTGCGCGTGCGTTGCACACGTGATCAAGGCCACGATGCACAGCAGGGATCCTGTTTGTTTGTTCATGCTCTGCTCCGCTGAGATGGTCTATGAGAGAGCCACCTCGATACCAGCTATTTGTCCATCAAATCAGCTGACCCAATTTACATCCTTCATGGTTTCACCGCTGAAATTATGGGGATTTGAAGCAGTCATAGCAAGGGAGCGTGTATTTACTTCATGCTCGACTTTTGCAGGAAGGCACTAGACTGCGTCTCGTCTGACCTCAGCCAGATATAGGCACCGGGGGACTACCGCTACTGCGGCCTGTTCCCGTCGCTGCCACTGCAATTTAGGTGCCCTCGCAAAATCGATTGCGAGGGGGTTCGCGATATCCCGGGTCACACCCATATCACCACGACAACGAAACGCTTTGGCAGTGACTAAAAGCGGTATCTGTTGTTGACGGTCACATAGCCGAGCGACGAGCCGGGGACTGTTTCCTGTGGCCGGCAGCTACTGCAGCTTGGCGTACTCCGCTTTAGCTTCTTTCAGGATAGGAATGTCAGCGTCAGCGTCTTTCCAGAGCTTGAAAAAGTCGTTGTAAGCAGCCAATGCCCGAGCGCGGCTGGCATCAGCGTCTACGCCCTTCAGGTTTTTCGACTCGAGGGCATGGGCGCGAGCCAGTTCCAAATGCGCCAACGCTCCGGTCCAGCAATTCCAGACGATGCCAGAGCGCTTCAGGATCTTCTCGAATTCCACTGCCGCAGCTTCACCCTGTCCCGCGGCGAGGTAGGCTTCGCCCCTCAGATATGTGGGATAAAGGCACGAGATGTTCAGCTCGAAGGGGATCCCGCTGTCTTCCAGCGCGGTTGTAGCCTGCAGCGTGTTGAGCGCGTCCGCCGCATCTTTCCGGGTAAGCGCCGCTTGCGCTGCGATGGTCGGCAGCCAATAAGATTGCACATCGGTGTCGAGGGCGAATCGAGTCCGGAGATCCTGTTGCAAAGATTCCGCTCGCGGAAGGTCGCCTGCCGCGGCGAATGCGAGCGCTGCCATAATCTCGGCAGCCTGATTGCCGGGCGCCTTCGTCAAAGCTGCATGCGCTTGCTGGCGCACTTGCCTGAGATCCCCAAAAGCCGCATCCCGGATTGCGCCACCGGCTTGCCACAAAGCTGCGTTCTCCCGGTTGTCGCTTTGCAACGCGGATTCGATCGCTTTCTGCTCGAGTTGCCGCGCCTGCTTCAGCCGGCCGCGATAGGCCTCGGTGCGGGACGCAAGCGCCAGCCAGTAGGGCTGCGCCTCCGGGTGGGCGCTGAACCAGGCTTGCTGCTCCGCCACCGCGTGATCGTCCACGGCCAGCTCCGCCAGCGCGTATTGGCTGATGTTCAACACGTAGTCCTGAAGTCCTCGCGCATGCGCGGCTGCGATCGTCTGGCGCGCTTCCTCGAAGCGCTGCACGGCCATGAAGTCATTGGCGAGATTCTCATACGCGTTGACCGCGTCCGGATTCATGGCGATGGCGCGATGTTCCAGTTCGATGCTCTTCTCGTACTGCCCCAGCTGTTCGTACACGCTGCCCAGATTGTTCACCGCCGCCTCATCGCGCGGGTAGATCGCCGTAGTGTGCTGGAAAGCCTCCGCCGCTTTTTCGAGCTCGCCGGTCACCAGGAAGTAATAGTCGGCCGTGATGATCATGGCTTCCCGCTCGCTGGCATGCTCCCGCAACTCGAAAGCCTTGGCGAGATATTCACTGGCGCGCCCGGTTTGCGCCAGGTTCGAATAGTCGAGTCCCACCGCGCGATACGCCATGGCAAAGTTCGGATCCAGTTGAATGGCGCGCAGGTCGAAGGGCAGCGCGGCGGCAGGACCTTTTTCGTCGGAGGTCTTCACACCCATGCTGTAGGCTTTCAGCGCATCGAGAGACGACGTGGTTGCCTGCATCAGGGGCACGTCGTATTTTTGGACCGTGGCCAGCGACTCCCCCAACTCGGAGCGCAGACTGGTCGCCGCTTTGCCCAGCACATCCAGCACTTTTTCCTTGGCGGGTGCAGTCGCTTGTTCCTGGCCGAGAATGTCGCCACTCCTGCAGTTCACAGCTTTCAAACCGACCACGTATTCGGTCCCCAGTCGCGCGATGGACCCGGCAATGTACGCTCTGCTGGCGGCGCGCTGGCAGACCTCGCGGGCGCGTGCGGCGGTGAGGGGCGTGTCCGGCGGCAGGGTCATCATGCGCAGCGTTCCGCTTACTTTGTCGGGCGAGAGCACGTTGAGGAAAGGAGACTGCCGCAACGCGATGCTCAGCGCCTGGCGGAGCGTGTCGTCGAAGACGGGATCGCCCGTGGAGTTATCGAAATCCGCGAGAACTACAGTGTCTTTTTCAGAGAGGCGCTCGGCGCGTTTCGAGCGCAGGAAAAGGAAAGTTCCCACGGCTGCGGCCAGCAGCCCAACCGCCAGCAGGATCTTGACCAGAAGCGACGGACGCCGCGCAGCCTGCGGCGCAAACGCCGTGCGCTGCGAGCCGGACACGTGCGTCGGAAACGTACTGGAAATGCGGATCACGTCGGACTCGCGGCGCAAACGCTTGAGATCGGTGCGGAGGTCGGCAGCGGACTGGTATCGCAGATCGCGATCTTTCTCCAGCGCCTTATAAACGATGCGCTCCATTTCGGCGGGGACTTCGTGGTTCAATCGCACCGGCTCGGGGGGCGTTCGGTGGAGAATCCCGTCGAAGATGACTGCCGGAGTCTCTCCGTCAAACGGCATCTTGCCGGTCAGCATTTCGTAAAGCACACCGCCAACCGAGAACAGGTCGGTGCGGCTGTCCAGTTCCCGGCCAATCGCCTGCTCCGGCGACATAAAGGCGGCTGTGCCGAGGGCGGAGCCCGCGCTCGATAAAAGCTGCGCGTCGCTGCTGCGCGTCAGCCCGACCGTTCTTGTGTCCCCAGTCCCGGAGTGGACGGTAAGTTTTGCCAGACCAAAATCCAGAATCTTGGCCTGCCCGCGCGCGGTGAGGAAGATATTTGCGGGCTTGATGTCGCGGTGGATGATGTTTTTCGCGTGCGCCGCGTCGAGCGCATCGGCGATCTGGATCGCGATGTCGAGCGTCTGTTCGATGGGGAGAGGACGGCCACCGATGCGATGCTTGAGCGTCATCCCTTCCAGATACTGCATGGCGATGAAAGGACGCCCCTCGTGCTCTCCAATTTCAAAGGTCGTGCAGATGTTTGGGTGGTCCAGCGCCGAAGCGGTGCGCGCCTCGCGCTGAAAGCGCTCCAGGGCCATGGGATCATGGGCGAGTTCGTCGGGAAGAAACTTGAGGGCGACGAAGCGGCCGAGCTTGAGGTCCTCGGCCTTGTACACAACGCCCATCCCGCCGCCGCCGAGTTTTTCCACGACGCGGTAATGCGAGATAATCTGGCCAATCATGCGAGGAACTAGGCTTGAGTTGCTTCATCTTAAAGACGCAGCAGCTGCCCGTCAACGAGTGACGGCCTTCGGTGCAATCGACCGATGCACTGTGTTCATGGGTGTGGGAAGCATCAGGATGGTCGAGCCTGCCGCTATGCTTTGCGGTAGTAGGCAAACTGCCATGTCATAACAGGACTTCCGCCCCAACAGGGCGTATCGTTAGAAGGTAGTCACAAGGTGGTCAGAAGGTAGTCAGGGACACAACTCGCGACATGATGAAAAAGCTCCGATTCCTGGTATCTCTCCACAGCCGCGAGAACGATTTCCAGGTGGCACAGGCCCAGTCCGCGGAGAATACCGGGCGCAAACTGGGGATCGATGCGGAGATCGTCTTCGCCGATGACGACGCTGTGAATCAGAGCACGCAACTTCTGAGAGCAATCCAAGGCCGGGTTGAGTCCCGACCCGATGCGATTGTGGTGGAACCGGTTGGGGGCACGGCCCTGCCGCAGGTGGCGCGGGCCGCCAGCGCCGCCGGCATCGGCTGGGCGGTCCTAAACCGGAAGCCGGATTACCTGGCGGAGTTGCGCTCGGCGGCAGCCGCGCCGGTCTTTGCCGTTAGTTCAGATCACGTCGAGATTGGACGCATTCAAGGAAAACAATTCGCCGCGTTGCTGCCCGGAGGCGGTGCTGTTCTGTACATTGAGGGGCCTTCACATAGTTCTTCAGCCAAAGAACGTACGGCTGGGATGCTGGAAACGAAGCCGTCGAACATTCAAGTGACGATGCTGAAGGCGCGGTGGACAGAGGAAAGTGCGGCGCGCGCGGTGCAGTCCTGGCTGAGACTTGCTACGGCGCAAAGCGCGTCCATTGACCTGGTCGGGGCGCAGGATGACTCGATGGCCATAGGCGCTCGCAAAGTTTTTCAGGAGCTCAGCAACGAAGCGGAGCGTTCGCGATGGCTGAGCCTGCCATTTACTGGATGCGATGGTCAGCCGGCGACTGGCCAAGCATGGGTCCGCGAAGGATTGCTCAGGGCGACGATCCACATTCCACCGCTTACGGGACAGGCGATGGAGGTTCTCGCCAAAGCCATTCAGGACGGAACCCAAACGCCGGAACATTCCCTGACCGCATCCTTCTCGATTCCTCCCCTCGAATCACTGGGGCCGCGAAAGTCATAGACATCTCGGGGAACTGCTCTCGCGGCAAATCGCGGCCGAGTCACGTTTCGCAAGAGGCGCCTCCCGGCAGCGCCCGAAATCACACCTTGACGTGAGCCAAAACACAGCTTTCATCCGCCCATTTTGTAAATTAAGAACGCCTCGTGTGAGGTTGGCGCGGTCGTTGTTTTGCGGACTGCGAGGAAAACTCCGCCCGGAAAGTACCGCGCGATTAGCCTGGCCGGTCGCGATCATTTCTGCCCGACCGGGCATTGCTGGAGTACGAAGGAAGGCGCGAACTATGCGCGAAACCACTCATGATGTTTTGATCCTGGGCACCGGACTGGCGGGATTGCGTGCGGCGGTGGAAATCAGCATGCAAACCCAGGGTGCAGCTGACATCGGTATCGTCTCGAAGGTGCAGGTCATGCGCTCCCACTCGGTGTGCGCCGAGGGGGGCACCGGCGCTGTGATGCGCCCGGAAGAAGGCGACAGCCTTGAGTTGCATGCCTGGGACACGGTGAAGGGCTCCGACTTCCTTGCCGATCAGGACACGGTGGACCGGTTCGTGAAAACCGCACCCGACGAGATCCGGCTTCTGGAGCACTGGGGAGTACCGTGGTCGCGGCGGGAGGATGGCCGCATCATGCAGCGGCCTTTCGGCGGGCATTCGTTCCCGCGCGCCTGCATGGCGGCGGACAAGACCGGCTTCTTCGAGATGCAGGCCCTGTACGACACTCTCCTCAAGTACAACAACTTCAAACGCTATGACGAGTGTTTCGTCACTTCCCTGTTGCTCGATGGTCAGCGGTTCGCGGGCCTTACGGTCTACGATCTGCCCTCCGGCGAGTTTGTGGTGTTGCGAGCGAAGGCCCTTCTGATTGCTTCCGGAGGACTGGGAAATCTCTACGGATTCACCACTTATTCGCAAACCGTCACGGGCGACGGACAAGCCATTGCCTACCGCGCGGGCCTGGCGCTGGAAGATCCGGAGTTTCTGCAATTTCACCCGACGGGGTTGGTGCCCTCCGGCATCCTGATGACCGAAGGCTGCCGCGGCGAAGGCGGTTACCTGCGCAACAATAAAGGCGAGCGCTTCATGGAGAAGTATGCGCCCAAGATGATGGAACTGGCGCCGCGCGACATCGTCTCCCGCTCGGAGATGACAGAAATCCTTGAGGGGCGCGGCTTCCCGGGACCCGATGGGCTGGACTTTATCCATCTCGATCTGACCCATCTGGGAGCTGACCGGATCAACAAACGCCTGCCTCTGATCCGCGAAGTATGCATGAAGTTTTTGGGGATCGATCCGATCACGCAAGCGATCCCGATCCGGCCTGTGGCGCACTACTCCATGGGCGGCATCGAAGCCGACATTGACGGCCGAACCAAGATTGAGAATATCTGGGCTGCCGGCGAGGTGGCGTGCCACTCCATGCATGGCGCGAACCGACTGGGCTGCAACTCTACCGCGGAATGCCTGGTGTGGGGCGGCATCACGGGAGGCGGGATTGCGAAGTACCTGCAATCGGGCCCGCGACTAAGTGAGGTCCCAAAAGAGAAATTCCGTGAGGAAGAAAGCCGCATTTTCGACGGTCTTCTGCAACGAAGTGGGACGGAGAGCCCGGCACAGATTCGCGGGGAACTTCGCTCACTGATGGATAAACACGCGGGCGTCTACCGCACCGGGGAGTCGATGAAGCAGGGGCTGGACAAGATCGCTCAGCTCAAGCAGCGCTTCCGGAAAATCACAATTCAGGACAAGAGTCACGTTTACAACACAAATCTGGTTCAGGTCCTCGAGACCGAAAATATGCTCGACCTGGCGGAGGTGTTGCTCTTCGCTGGGCTGGCACGCGAGGAGTCGCGAGGAGGCCACGCTCGCACAGATTTTCCCAAGCGCGACGACGAAAAATTCCTGGCTCACTCCATGGTTTACTGCACAAGCAGCAAACCGAGACTCGATTACAAGCCGGTGACCATCACGAACTGGAAACCGGTGGAGAGGAAGTACTAGGAAGCGGTTCACAATAGATGCAGCCTGTTTTGAAAGGGCACGGCTTCAGCCGGCCGCAAAGGCAAGAAGAACGAAGTCGGCGTTAGCCGCAGAGGAAATGCGGCCTCAGGGCCTGAAGGCCGACGCATTTCCGGCTCGCATTGGCGCGGCTGAAGCCGCGCCCTTTCAAAACGATGTCACAGCAACTCTCAAATTGTTGCAGCAGCGCTCGCAGTTTGGGTCTTAGAAGAGAGGCGGATATGGCGGAGATCAAGAGGTACGACAACCGGCTCGGGATATGGGGATGGCTCGGAGGCGGGCGCTGGGGTGTCGAGCGCTACGCCTACATCCTGCATCGCATCACCGGCCTGGGCATTCTTTTCTACTTCTTGCTGCATGTTGTTGTGACCAGCCTGCGCGCCAAAGGGATTTACCTGTGGGCAGGAAGCGGCTTCCTGCATCAACCCGTCTTCGAGTTCGGAGAGTTCCTGGTTTTTGCCGCGTTCGCTTATCACGCATGCAACGGCATCCGGCTGGTGCTGGTCGAGCTCGGATTCGCGATTGGCAAGCCTGTCGAACCGATTTATCCGTACAAGACATCGCTCAATGTGCAACGCCCCCTGCTGGTTGTCATGATGATCCTGACTTTGATCTTCCTGGCGATCGGCGGTTACTCGGCTCTGATGGAGTAGGAGGAGAGATGAACGGAACCAAATACTGGACTTGGCACATGACCGCGGGAGTGGTGCTCCTGTTCCTGCTCGGTCTGCACATGCTCATCATGCACATGGCAGCGACCGGTCACTGGTTTGCGCCATACGGCACTGACACGGACTCCTTGAAGAACAGCCTCTTCCGCGATGGCAAATTGTTTTTCACGGTGACGTATATCGCTCTCCTCGGAGTGGCGCTCTATCACGGTCTCTACGGACTGCGGACCATGCTGTTCGAACTGACGCTCAAACCCACAGTCGAAAAGAGCATCACCATTGTCCTGCTGGTGCTGGGGCTGGGATTGTTTGGCCTGGGCACATGGGCAGCCGTGGCGGCGCATGGCATCGCGCTGGCAGGGACGAGGGGATAGTCATATGGCCGCAACCAGCAAAGTCGAAGTCCGGATCAAGTTTCACGTCACGCGATACAATCCCGAAACTGATCGCGCGCCGCATGTGAAGACTTACGAGGTCCCGGTGCGCGAGGGCATGACGGTCCTCGACGGCCTGCACTATATAAAGGACAACCTGGATTCCACGCTGGTCTGGCGCTACTCGTGCCGCATGGGTATCTGCGGTTCGTGCGGCATGCTTCTGAACGGGCGCCCGAGCCTGGCCTGCAACACCCAAATTCTGCACATTGCGGACGCCAACCTCACCGTGGGGCCGTTGCCCAATTTCGAGATCATCCGCGACCTGGTTCCCGACCTCTTCACGATGTTTGACAAACACCGTGCGGTAAAGCCCCACATTTTGCGTGCGGATGAAGGTGAGATCAACGATCCGGCCGGCGAGTTCTACCAGTCGCCCGAGCAACTGGAAAGCTATCTGCAATTCACTTATTGCATCAAGTGCGGTTGCTGCATGGCCGCTTGTCCGACCTTGGCGACGGACGCCCGCTATCTTGGCCCTATGCCTTTGGCCGCGGCGCAGCGCTATAACGCGGACACACGGGACGAGGGGCGCGGTGCGCGCAACGGGATCACGGGAGATTCATCGGGCGCGTTCCGTTGTCATTACGCCGGCGAGTGCTCTCGCGTCTGCCCCAAGGGAGTGGACCCTGCGCGGGCGCTTCAGCTTCTCAAGCGCCGGTTAGTGCTGGATTATCTCCATCTGGCTCGGCGGACCACGCCATGCGAGAAACTGCATGGGCCAGGATCCGGCAAACTGCTTCCCGATATCGCTGCGGCTCCCAAGCGAACAGTCGGACTGGGGTAGAAAGGCCTGCCCGGAAAGAGCAGGCCCGGCCGCGCCGGACTAGCGACCAGTATTCACGCCGCCTCGGTGATATGAGAATACAATTCCCGGCATGAGGCTAACTGCCAAGGTTGTCGTGTCCTTCCTCTGTTTCTTCCTGCTCGTCCTCATTGGTGGTTCGGCGCGCGTCGCCGCCGGCCGGCCCAACGCCGACGCTGCAGCCGCGCCGCGAACCATGCGTGTGGACTATTACCACACTGGAAATTCAAAGCAGCAGTGGTTCAGCCTGGATCGCGTGGTCATCGAACCGCTGGAGTGGCCGGGAAATCCCGAAAAAGCAATCGATGACAGCCATCTTGGCAATTACCGGTTTGAAGTTCGGGAGCAGGTCAGCGGAAAGCTGGTGTACTCGCGCGGTTTCAATTCCGTCTTCGGTGAGTGGAGTACGACCGAAGAAGCGCAGCACGCCAACCGCACGTTTTCCGAGTCGCTGCGCTTCCCGACTCCCGCCAGCCCAGTCGTGATCTCCCTCGAAGAGCGCAAGGAAGGCAGCTTTCAGGAAGTCTGGAAGACGGTGGTGGATCCGGCGGACAAGTTCGTGGACACGGCGCGTCCACCCTCCCCCGGCCCGCTCCTGGAACTGCAGAAGATGGGTGCTCCGGCAGATAAGGTCGACGTGCTCGTTTTGGGCGATGGCTACACGGCAAAGGAACGGGAAAAGTTCGAGAAAGATGCGCGCCGGTTCATGGAGATGCTGTTTTCCACCTCGCCTTTTCGCGAGCATCGCAAGGATTTCAATATCTGGGGACTCTGTCCGGCAGCGGAGGAGTCGGGTATCCCGCGGCCATCCAGCGGAATTCACCGGCGGTCGCCGCTGGGTACCACCTACGACACATTCGGCACCGAGCGCTACATATTGACCACCGAAAACCGGGCGTTGCGCGATGTGGCTTCGTTTGCGCCCTACGAATTCATCGAGATTCTGGTGAACGGCGCGACCTATGGTGGCGGCGGCATTTTCAACCAGTACGCCACGGTCGCGATTGACAATCTTTGGGCGGGGTACGTCGGCGTGCACGAGTTTGGACACCAGTTCGCGGCGCTGGCCGACGAGTACTACACCTCCGACGTCGCATATTTGCCATCGGCGACCAAGACTGAGCCTTGGGAGCCGAATGTGACCGCGTTGCTCGATCCCGCGAACTTGAAGTGGAAGGACCTGGCGGAAAAGGGAACGCCGATTCCTACGCCATGGAATAAAGATGAGTTCGATCGTTTCGAGCGCGAGATCCAGCAGCAGCGCAAACAGTTGCGGGCCGCGGGAAAGCCCGAGGCAGAGATGGAAGAGCTGTTCCGCAAAGAGCGCGAAAAAGAAGATGCCCTCCTCGGCTCCGAGGAATTCGCCGGAAAAGTGGGAGCGTTTGAGGGCGCCAACTACGAGTCGAAGGGCTATTACCGGCCGGAGCTGAACTGCATCATGTTCACCCGGCACAATGCATTCTGCGCGGTGTGCCGTCGGGCGATAGAGCGAGTCATCGGGATGTATGCACATTAGGTTTGGAGAGGCCGCTCGAAATACTGCGGCGTGTTGTAATAGGTCCCGACGAAAGGTGGCGCATGGGCGAGAGAGTCAGGCTAAAGGCAAGCGATGGTCATGAACTCGACGCGTACGTGTCGCGGCCGAGCCAGACGCCGGTGGCGGGCCTGGTAGTAATTCAGGAAGCATTTGGAGTGAATCATCACATTCGTGCCGTGGCCGACGGATATGCCAGGGACGGTTTTCTCACCGTTGCGCCAGCACTTTTTGATCGGATTCAGCGCGACGTGGAGTTAGGTTATGAGGCCGCCGACCGGCAAGAAGGGATTGCGCTTGCAAGACAGAGCAGTCCCACCGTCGCCGCAACAGATGTGGCGGCTGCTTTGGAGTACCTGCGGAAACACACGGCGAAGAAATGCGGCGTGATCGGCTACTGCTTTGGCGGAACCGTCGCATGGCTGGCAGCGACGCGTTTAGACCCCGGCGCGGCCGTGGGCTACTACGGAGGAAACATCGCGCATTTTGGTCAGGAGAATCCTCGCTGCCCCGTGATGCTGCATTTCGGCACACTCGACAAGCACATTTCAAAGGAAGATATAGATCGCGTCCAGTCGGCTCATCCTGAGGTAGAGGTTTTCTGGTACGAGGCAGATCATGGATTCAACTGCGATGCGCGCGCCAGCTACAACGCCGAGTCCGCAAAACTGGCGCGAGAGCGGTCCCTTGAGTTCCTTAAGAAGCATCTGCGTTCATAGCGTCCCGTAACAGCGGGAGACGATCAGCGAATTAATAGAGTCTCTGACCTGGAGAGGCACAATGTCATTTTCGGAGAAACCCACCCGCAGAGAGTTTCTGGTCACGACTTCATCGGCGGCTTTGGGTGCGGCCGTACCTTTAGCCGGTGCTCAGCCGGTTACACCGGCGTCGAATGCTCCTGATGAAGCCGCCCCTGGACACTTCCCATACACATCGGAAGACCTTCTTCGCGTTGGTTCGCAGCGCACCTTCAGCGGAGAGAAGTCCACCCAAATCGCAATGCCTCTCGGGGGAATTGGGGCGGGTTGCATTTGTCTGAACGGCTACGGCGGACTGCAGGATTTCTCCATCTGGAATCATCCCACCACCACCGCTCTGCCTGAGGGCTATTCTTCATCGCAAGCTGCGTTCGCCATTCTGCACATTAAGAAGCCTTCGCCCGTCACCAAACTTGTCGAAGGTCCCTTCCCTGTTCTGAAGATTTTTGATCAGGGACTCCAGGGCGAGGGCTATCGCCGCGGAGGGTTCGAAGGGTTCCCACGTTTCGAGAAATGCGAATTCAAGGGAGAATATCCTTTTGGGGAAGCGAAGATCAGCGATTCATCGGTTCCGCTGCAGGTTACGCTCACCGCCTGGAACCCTTTCATCCCCCTGGACGACAAGAATTCGGGAATACCGTGCGCCATCCTGGAATACAACCTTCATAACATTTCACATCAGGCCGTCGAGTACGAGTTCTCCTACCATCTCTCTCATCTGGCACCCGGATGCGCTAACGACGACGCAAGGAGCCGCAACACCGTGATCCCGGGGCGGGGCGTGTTTCTTCACAACGTGGAAGAACCGAATTCCGAAGCTTACGGCAGCGCTTGCCTGATTGCGATCGGAAGCCAGCCGCTCGTTAAAGGGATGTGGCTGCGGAGTCCGGGATGGGAATTTGACTCGCTGTCGGCACTCTGGCGCGAACTCTCTACCGGGACATTCACCGTCAATGAAGGAACCAATGACATTGATAAGGCGGGGCGGAACGGAGGTTCGATTCTTCTCCAGGGCGCACTCGCCCCTGGTGAATCCTGCACCTATCCCATCCTGATTACCTGGCATTTTCCCAACTGTTACTTGCATGTGGGCGGAGTTGCTTCCGCCGACGCCGCTGAACCTCAGGGGGACGCGGGATGCCGTTTGCTGCCGAAAGGCACGCCTCCGTTGTGGCGCCCGTACTACGCCTCCATTTGGAACGATGCCCGCGAAGTGGCTCTCTACGTCCACGAACATTACCCCGACTTGCGAGCACGCACCGTCGCATTTAAGGGTGCGTTATTCTCCTCCACCTTGCCGCCCTATTTGCTGGATGCGGTCTCCGCCAACTTGGCTATTCTTAAATCCCCCACCGTGTTGCGCCTGGAAAATGGCGATCTGTGGGGTTGGGAAGGTTGTTTCCCGGATGCCGGTTGCTGCCACGGTTCCTGCACCCATGTGTGGAACTATGCCCAGGCTTTTCCTCATCTGTTCCCCAAGTTGGAGCGGACCCTGCGTGAACTTGAACTGGGCCGTTCCATGGACGAGAACGGCCACGTCACGTTCCGCTCGGCACTTCCCGAAGGCCCGGTTCCGCACGATTTCCATGCTGCCTCGGATGGACAGTTGGGCGGAATTCTAAAGGTTTTCCGTGACTGGCAGATTTCCGGCGATCTGGCTTGGCTGAAGAAAATGTACCCTCTGGCGAAGCGCAGCCTGGATTACTGCATTCGCACCTGGGACCCGGACCATCGCGGCGGCCTGTTTGAGCCCCATCACAATACCTACGACATTGAATTCTGGGGCCCGGATGGCATGTGCACCAGCATCTACCTGGGGGCGCTGTCGGCCTTCGCAGAGATGGCGCGGGCGACGGGCCATTCGGAAGATGCGGGCTTTTACGAAGAACTGGCTCAGCGTTGTGCGCGTTTCATGGATGAGCAGCTTTTCAACGGCGAGTACTACGCACAGAAAGTGCAATACACGGGCCTACGCGACCAATCTTTTGCAGCTCTGGTCGCCAACGTGAATGAGGCGAGCAGTGAAATGGAGAAGCTTCTCCAACGCGAAGGCCCGAAATATCAGTATGGAACCGGCTGCCTTTCTGACGGAGTCATTGGGGTCTGGATGGCCCGGATGTATGGAGTCGAAACGCCGCTCGCTGCCCAGAATGTCCGCAGCACCTTGCAGGCCATCTTCAACCACAATTTCAAGACGGATCTCAGCCAGCATGCCAACGCCCAGCGGCCTGGATATGCCATGGGACACGAACCCGGCTTGCTGGTATGCACCTGGCCGCGTGGCGGCAAACCGGTGTTGCCCTTTGTGTATTCGGACGAAGTCTGGACCGGTATCGAATACCAGGTTGCCTCGCACCTCATCGCGGAAGGCTTCGTGAATGAAGGACTAACAATCGTTAAGGCGTTGCGCAGTCGCTATGACGGCCGGATTCGCAACCCGTGGAATGAATACGAATGCGGCAACTACTACGCCCGGGCCATGGCGAGCTATGCGCTGGTCGGGGCCCTGGCGGGCTTCCGTTATTCTGCTGCGCAGAAGACGCTTTGGTTTGGTCCACACTTGAGCGTCCGTCCCTTCAAAACTTTTTTCTCCACGGCCTCTGGTTTTGGCATCATCTCGCTCGACGCCCGGTCTCTTCGTATCGAAGTGATCGAGGGCGAGCTGACGGTGGAAAAATTGGCGCTGACGGAAGGAAACCAAACCAGGACCCTGGATTGGAAAGTCACGGTTCGCCCGGATGCTCCCGCAACCAAGAGCGTCTGAATGTTCTTGAACCGGTTGTGCGGACGTTGTTCGCCTTGAAGCAAGCCCTCCCGCAGCTCCCCGAGCGAGAGTACTGTCGTGCCACGTCTATGGCACTTTCTGGCGTTGACTGGGAAATTCGGGCAGGTTACTTTTGAGACCATCCTTCTCCCCCCAAAGGTAACCTCGATGGGGGTTCTCGAAAAAGTTCCGACTTGCCTGACGGTGTGCGTGCTGGTCATGATCTTCGCATGCCTCAAGCGCCACACTCGCTGTGCGCGCCTGACGCTCTGGGCCGTGGGCTGGACCCTGGTCTTCACACACTTCCTGGCGCAGTTGCTGGAGCCTGCCACCGGTCCTGCCATTCCTCTACTGCGGGCCATTGATGGCGGAGCACTGCAAGCGTCCGCGGTGGCGTTTCTGGTTTCGGTCTCTTCGGTAGCCGAGGATCGAGCGAAGCGGACACTTCTGCTGCTGGCGCTGGCGGTGCCTTCCGTCACTTATGCGGTGATGAATGGCTATGAAGTTCACTCGCGATGGCCCTACGTTTTGTGCCTGACCGCCGGTTTCGGCGCCGCGGCAGGATTTTCTTTCTGGGTGAAGCGCGGGTTCTCGTTGTATGTGGGCGCGGTCGCTTTGCTGTGTTCCCTGGCCGGTGCGTGGGCGATCCAGGCCGCCCTCAATGGTTCTTTTCATGAAGGAACGGTGGTACTGCTGGGCATCGGGTTTGCACTGTCCGGCGTGTTCGTTTGCCGGCATTATTGGGATGCGTCGCCGGCAGTCCTGACGATTTCCAGCGGATTCTTCTGCTGGGGAGCTGTGTTTCCGATTCTGTTATTCATCGATCGCTTTGCTCCGAAGATGAGTTTCCCAACGACACTGTGGGAAACTCCCAAGCTGTTTGTCGCTTTCGGAATGATCCTGGCGGTGGTCGAAGACAAGTCGGAAGCGATCGCGGGGATGCAACGTCAGGCAGAAGCGCTCAACCGGCAGTTGGAACGCTTTTCGACGATCACGTCTCGCCTGTTGAGCGGCGCGGCGCCGGACGCGGTTTGTCCAGAGATTGCCTCAGCCATCACGGAAGTCAGCAGCTTCGGGGCAGTGCTGATCCACATCGAGGGTCCGGAGGGAATGCTGCAGATCGCCGGGTCCAGCGGGCTGTCGCAAGATTCCTTGCAGACGCTCCAAGCTCGTACTCGCGATTGGACCACCAGCCACGTCCAGGATCTTTGCTTTTCCGCGCACCGGATAGGCAAGGCATCGTTCTTTGTGCCTCCGAAAGAAGGAGCCGCGCTGGCACTCGCCGGATACAGGAATGAAGGAAGCCCAGACGCCCTCCCAGGAAGCGGTGCCGAACTAGTGATACCGCTGTGTTCGGCTACAGGCACATGGCTGGGAAGCGTCACCCTGGCTCCGTCATGCGAAGAGCGCGCGATCCCCGCGCAAGAGCTTGCTCACATCGAGGCCCTTGCCGGCGATCTGGCGGTAGCGGTTGAGATGAAATCTCTGCATACCCAATTAGTGTGGTCGGAGAAGTTGGCTGCGATGGGTCAATTGGTCGCCGGCGTTGCCCACGAACTCAACAATCCTCTCACTGCGATCATGGGCTTTGGCGAGCTGATGAGTGATGCCATCACTTCGGCGCGCACTCAGGACCAGCTCAAGCGCCTGCTGAGCGAAACCCGCCGCATGAAGCGAATTACCGACAACCTGCTGCGCTTTTCGCGGCGAGGCTCCGGGGACACGAGCACAGCGCGCCTCGCTCCCGTGGTTCAGGAGGTATTGGCACTCTGCGAGTACTACACGCGCAAGTCCAAGGTGTGCGTCGAAATTGATATTGCGCCCGACCTTCCGTTGCTGGCGATTAATGAAGATGAAATCAAGCAGGTGCTGCTGAACCTGTTCAACAATTCGTGCGACGCGCTTCAGGATGCTGACGGCAGCAGGCAGATCAAGATTCGCGCCCATCAGTCCGGCGCTCACGCCGTGATTCAGTTGGAGGATACAGGTCCGGGCTTTTCTAATCTCAACCGGGCGCTTGATCCTTTCTATACGACCAAGCCCGTGGGCAAAGGCACAGGACTGGGATTGAGCGTCTGTTACGGAATCGCCAAGCGACGCGGCGGGGACCTCAGGATAGAAAACGCGAAGCCTCACGGTGGACGCGTAACCCTGGAGGTTCCGGTTGTTGCGGTGCGGCCCCAGCCACTCATGGTTGCGAGCGCGCACGCCTAGGGCGGGCCAACTTCCGAGAACGCGAGAGGGTGTTTTCTGCTCTTCGCGCCAGCTCGTCCCCATTGACTATTTGTACATTAGCATCCAGAATGTCTGCACGCGAAGTCCGCCTTGCCCTGAACCCCGCGCAGGTTCCGGAGTCCTATGTTGATGACAAGCTTTCTTTCCAACTCCCGCGGGGGTTCCGATTCCCTAAAGACCCTCGCCATCCTGTGAATCTGTGCTGTGGCCTCGTGCCTGTGTGGTGGGTTGCTTGCGCAAAACATGCTGCCCTACATGAACGCCGGCCCGGATTCGGCGTTCGCCCAAATGGACTTCGCGCAGCTCTACATGGACACGACGAACAAAGAACAGAAAAACAACGTCGAGCAAAGGCAGGCAAGGCAGCATCTGGTCGACATCGGCGAGGTGTCGGCGCTGGATCTTAACGCTCCCGACAAGGCTCTGGACGAATACAACCGCGCCGCGACGTTCATGAAAGAACAGCACGCCAAAGAGGCCATCATCCATTTGCAAAAGGCGATTGCCGCCTATCCCAAGTTCGTTCTCGCCCACAACACCCTTGGGCTCGCTTACCTCGACCAGCAGGATGGGCGCGCCAAGAGCGAGTTCGAAGTGGCCGCCAAACTGGACGACAAATTTCCGGGTTCATTCCTGAACCTCGGCATGTTGGCCCTGTCGGCAAACGATTTTGCCACTGCTGATTCGAACCTGGAAAAGGCCGCCACACTCAATCCCAAAGACGCCAAGATTCTCTTGGCTCTCGCGTTCGCACAAAATGGAAACCACCAATACGCTCAGACCCTGGAAACTGTGCGCCGCGTCCACGCTGTTGACCATCGCGGGATGGCCAATGTGCATTACATCGCGGCGGCCGCCGCCGTGTCTCTCAAAGATACTGACTCAATCCAGCGTGAGCTGACCCTGTTCCTGGCCGAAGACCCCACCAATCCGCTGGCCCCGGTCGCCCGCAAGAATCTGGCCATTCTTGCGCGGAATAAGGACGCAGCAGCCCAGACGCCTCGCACTACCGGTCAGCAGCAGAATGCAGCCGCGTCCGATTCTCGGCCGCCAAAAACCTTCCCAAACAGTGAGCGCCTGGCGGCGCAACTGAACGCAGTGAAGGATGACCCTGCCTCGGCAGCCTGCGAAAACTGCACCGCGCCGGCCGAGACAACCACCGTCGCAGCGAACGTCAACCCGTCGCCAAATCCGGGCGTTACTCTGGCTGTTTCAACAAGCGGCGCGGCAACCTGGACCATCCATGAAGTCGTTGACGAAACGGCGTTGTTTTTTGCCGTCAGCAGCCACGGACAGATGGTCAGCGATTTGCGGCCGTCCGATATCCAGATCCGGGATGATAACAAGCCTCCCCGGAAGATTTTGCAGTTCATCCCGCAATCCAAGCTCCCTCTACGCCTGGGCCTGTTGATCGATACCAGCGGCTCGGTGGAGGGCCGTTTTTCGTTTGAAAAGCGCGCTGCCGCCAAGTTCCTTCAGAAAGTTTTAAATGGCACTTCCGACCTTGGCTTCGTGGCAGGTTTTTCCACTGACACGAACGTGACGCAGGATTTCACTACGGAACCAAAGGATTTGCAAACGGGCATCGAGAAGCTCTCGAACGGTGGAGGAACTTCGCTGTTTGATGCCGTCTCGTTCGCCTGTTGGAAGCTGGCAGCCTATCCAGACACGGAGCGAGTGGCCAGAGTGTTAGTCGTCCTGAGCGACGGCGAGGACAATTCCAGCCACAGAAGTCTGAAGCAAAGCATTGAGGAGGCGGAAGGATCGGGCGTGACAATTTACACGCTAAGTACAAGTGAGGACGTCATTCCCACAACTGATGCCGACAAAGTATTGCAGGTCCTCGCCGAGCACAGCGGAGGAGACTCGATGTTTCCGGGTGACCTGCTGGCTTTGAATAAGTCGCTGGATAAGCTGCGCGATTTGATCCGAAGTCGCTACCTGGTCGCCTACAAGGCGGCCGACTTCTCACCCAACGGGAAGTATCGCAGCGTTCGTATCACCGCTGAAAAGGACGGCAAGCGTCTGCAGGTGCACGCGCGCAAGGGCTACTACGCTCGCCTCGCGGCGCCCCAGAATTGAGCGTGCTTCATCGTGCGACTGCGCCTCTCCCGCCACCCGCCTGCTCTGGCAAGCCATTCGAGAAGGTAGTAGAGTGGAGGGTTTTCCCATCAGGATCATAGCCTCCAGAGGAGCTGACAATTCCATGAAACTTCGAAGAATCGCATTCATTTTCGCGCTGGCAATATTATTGCCCTGCCTGCGGGCGCACCTTCAAGGCCAAGCGCCCAACAAGGTCGCGTCTTCAGCCCCTGCCGCGTCCGTCCAAGCGTTTCTCGGACGCTGGGATTTGACGTTGAAAGCTCCCGATCGGGAGTATCCATCCTGGCTGGAACTTAGTCAGGAAGACGGCCAGTTGAAAGCACAAATAGTCGGGCGCTGGGGAAACGCACGGCCGCTCCCGAAAGTCGAGCTGGCAAACGGCCATCTCACGTTCGTCTCTCCCAAGGAAGAAGAAGACAGCAAGGCCGACTGGATCTTCGAGGGAACGCTCACCGGCAAGGATCTATCTGGTACTTTGACCGGCCCGGACAGCGGCACCTGGACGTGGACAGCCGAACACGCCCCGCTCCTGAAAAGGACTGGAAGTCCGAAGTGGGGAAAGCCGATCCCGCTTTTCAACGGAAAAGATCTCACGGGATGGAAGATGAGCAACCCAAGCTCGGCTGCTGTCTGGAAGGTAGAGAACGGCGCGTTGACTTCGCCGGGCAACGGCCCGGAGTTGATCAACGATTCCAAATTCGAAGACTTCAAGCTGCACGTCGAATTCAACTGCGGGGAAAACTCCAACAGCGGCATCTACCTGCGCGGCCGCTATGAAGTTCAAGTCGAAACCGACTCGATCCAGGAACCGTCAAGCCATCACATGGGCGCTGTCTATGGATTCCTGGCGCCAACACCCGAGTTGCCCCGAACGCCCGGAGTATGGCAAACGTATGACATCACGCTGGTCGGAAGATGGATCACCGTGGTCCAGAACGGGCAGACCATCATCGACGATAAGGAGATCCCCGGCATCACCGGCGGCGCCCTCGACAGCCACGAAGGATTGCCTGGCCCCATCTATTTGCAAGGGACCGAAAAGGGCCATGTAGCCTATCGAAGCATCGTGATAACGCCCGCGATCAAATAGTTTGATTCGATGTTGGCAGCCGCCCGATACGGGCCGCTACTACTGAAAGGACGCCACGGCCCGCTCCTGGTCATCGAAGGTCTCGAAAAGATTGAGCAGGCCGGTCATTTTTAGAGTCTGAACGGCGAACTTGGAAGGATTCAGAAGCTTGAGGGAACCGGTGCGCTGTTTGGCCGCCGTCAGGCAACGGACCAGCAATCCGATGCCACTGGAATCGATCATGGCTACCTCGCCGAGATCGACCACGAAGCGGTTGGCTCCGGCGTTCAGCAAATCTTCGAAAGTGCCGCGCATGCGGTCGACTGACTCTCCCAGATTGAGGCGGCCGCGGAGTTTGATGATTTTCACATCTGACTGACTCCGAACGTCGATATCCACCTGGTCTTCCCCTCCCGACGGTTGCAGACTGCCCAGTACACGGCGGCTCTGGTCCGGCTTCGGTTGACACTCGCCGGAGCGTCTGCTAAAGTGCGTTCCCAACTTAGAAGAAGCTCGGCGAATTTGCAAATGGCACGCGCTCTCCTCCAGTGGGGTTGAAAGAGCAGTCGCTCTGCAAGGCCATTTCAATGCCAATCCAAAGTCCGGGATTGACGGTCCCGATTACTGCGCTGTCGGCTCGCCTGCTGAAGGAGCGCGAGGTCATGCCTCGCGCGCGGATCATAGCCCAGGCGCTGTCGGAAGCCCTTCCCGGCAGCGCTGTAATTGTGTACGGGACCGCGACCCTCTCGGATGAGGAAGTGTGGACCGTGCTGGCCAGCGCAGGCGACGTTACCGTCCCTGAGCACACCATTCCTCTGGACACCGGAACACTGGGAATTCTGGCCCGCGAAATAAAACCTCTCCGATTTGAGGGCGCATTCCTGGTCCGCGAGGAGTTTGCCCACCTCCACGTGCGCCGGACGCTGCATTCACTGTCGTATCTGCCACTGGTTCAGGACGAAGTGCTGACCGGCGCGATTGAAATTCTCTCCTTCGATGAGAACCTGAGCGAGGTGCAATTGAATGCACTGCACTCTGTGGCTGAAGTGGCCAGCGGAGCTCTGCATGGGGCGAATGTCTATGAAGAAGAGCGCGATAACACTCTCACCTCGATCACCCGCCTGACCCAGCTTTATGACATCGAGAAAGTTTTCAGTTCGACGCTGGAAATGGATCAGTTGCTCGCGATCATCAGTTCGAAAGTGCTTGAGGTGCTGGAGTGCCAGGCAGTAAACCTGTGGCTGCTCGAGCCGGACGAAAGCTTGCGCCTCATGCATCAGGCGGGTGCTGATGTCACGGTGCAGGTAAGCGCCTTGCAGAGGCCAGGTGAAGGCGTGGCCGGAGATGTGTCCGATAACGGCGAGCCGGTGCTGATTCAAGAACCGGACGACGCGCGACTTCTCCGGCGCAACCAGGGCATTGAACAGCCAGGCGTGGTATCGCTGATTGCCGTCCCGATCATGGACCAGGAGTCGCTGGTGGGTGTGATCGAGGCGGTCAACCGGCTGGGAGAGACGCCCTTCGACGATGACGACCTATTTACGCTCAGCCGGCTGACCGAATCCGCCGCCATCGCTTTGCACAACGCGAGTTTGCTGGCAGCCGAGCGCAAAGTGGAGATTCTGGAAACGCTGGTCTCGGTCAGTCACGAGATCACTTCGACGCTGGATTTGGATCGTGTGTTGCAGGCGGTGGTAAACGGGCCGGCGACTGTGATTCCTTTCGAGCGGGCTGCGATTGCGCTCGAGCAGCGCGGCCGCATGCAGTTACGGGCGGTTTCGGGAGTCACGGAATTCAATCCCGACGATCCCCAGTTCACAGCCCTCAATCAGATCCTGCAGTGGGCGGCTTTACTCCGAGAACCCACGCTCATCAGCCAGCATGGCGAGGAAATCTCCGCCGATCGCGAAGAGACCCGGGCGAAGTTTCAACATTACTTTTCTCAGAGCGGCATGCGCGCGTTTCATGCTGTCCCGCTGGCCGATGAAGAAGGCCGGGTGGGAGTGCTTTCCTTCGAAAGCAGCAACCCGGATTTTCTGACCGTGGCCCACCTGGAAATGATCAAGGTGCTGGCTAGCCAGGCCACGGTGGCGCTGCGGAACGCCTCTCTCTACAAAGAGGTCCCCTTCATCGGCGTGCTGCAGCCGCTGATTGAAAAGAAGAAACGGTTTCTCGCGCTGGAGAAGCATCGCCGGGCCCTGCTGATCGCTTCTGTGTTTGCCGCGATTCTGTTCCTCGTGCTCTTTCCGTTGCCCCTGCGCGTGGACGGCCCAGCCACGGTTGCGCCCGGACGTGCCGCCCGCATCGGCGCCGAAATTGATGGAGTTGTGAAACAGATCCAGGTGAAAGAAGGAGATCAGGTTCACAAGGGAACCGTGATCGCGGCCCTTGAGGATTGGGACTACCGGTCCGCGCTGGCGGCGGCTCAGGCGAAGCGAGAGACTGCGATCACTCTGATGAATCGCGCTCTGGCAGCGAATGACGGCACTGAAGCGGGCATCCAGCAGGCGCAAGCCGACTATTGGACTGCAGAGGTCGCACGAGCCCAGGAACGCCTTGACCGCACTCTGTTGCGTTCGCCCATCGATGGCGTGGTCGCGACGCCGCACATCGAGAATCAGGTTGGCCGTAAGGTAAGGGTCGGCGAGACGATTGCGGACATAGTCGACAATTCGCAGGCTGTGGTGGATTTGATGGTCGATCAGTCTGATATCGGGCTGGTGGCCGCCGGACAGAAAGCACGGGTTAAGCTCGATGGTTTTCCGGCGCGCACTTTTCAGGGAGAGGTCGTGGTAGTAAGTCCGCTAGGACGCCTCGAGGGAGACACTCGCACCTTCTATGCTCGAGTCGCAGTCCTGAATCCTGAAGGCATATTGCGCGCGGGGATGCAGGGCCGCGGCAAAGTATCAACCGGCTGGCATCCAGCGGGGAAGGTTTTCTTTCGCCAGCCTGTCATGTGGATCTGGTCGAAACTGTGGTACTGGTTTGGGTGGTGACCATGAAGATATCGCGATACGCTCCCGGTTTGCTTTTTCTCACTTTGCTGGCCAGCACGTCCTGTAATCATGCGCCAACTTCGGCCGAAGCCGCGGCTGCGCCGGCGCCTCAACCAGCGTCGGTGGCGACTCCAGCCGTTCCCGCGGATGACGGTTACACCGCGTCGGGCCCGATCGTGGTCGAGAACCAGGTTGACGTTGCCGCCCAACGGGGAGGCGTGGTTGTTCAGATTCTCGCCGAGCCCGGCACCCGCGTGAGCAAGGGACAACTGCTGGCCAAACTGGATGACCGCCAGCTCCTGTCTGACCTGGAGGCAGCCCGCGCCAAAACCGCCAGCACGGAAGACGATCTCAATAATTGGAAGGCGGAAGCCCAGGTTTTGGAGGCCGACTATCAGCGCGCCCGCAAAATGTGAGACGCCCAACTCATCACGCAGGAGCAATTTGAGCATGCGCGATATAAGGCCGAGGCGGACCAGTGGGACGTCAAACGCGTTGAGCAGCTCCTTATTAATGCGCAGGCGAGCGAGCGCTCGATGGAACTGGAGTTGGAGAAGACCCAGATCACGGCGCCTTTCGATGGGATTGTTGCCCGCCGATACGTTCGAGATGGTCAGAGCGTGGCTCGGGACGAGCGCCTCTTCTGGGTCACCGCAACTGGCCCCTTGCGGGTCCGGTTCACGCTGCCTTCGAGGTTCGTGCATCAGGTAAAGGTCGGGCAGCAGGTTGCGGTCACCGTCGCTGATGGCAATCCGGCGCTACAGCATATGGCGCGCGTGATCCAGATGAGTCCCGTCGTGGACCCAGCAAGTGACACGATCGAAGTGCTGGCCGAGATCACCGCTGCGGCGCCCGAACTGCGGCCTGGCATGCAGGCGGACGTGCACCTTCCCGCACACCCATGAACATCGCCAACGCCCTCAACGTCGCTCTGCCGGAATTGCCGGAGCGGGTGATCAAGCGCTCGGTACCCAGGTTAGATCCACGGGTTATCGCCAGGCAGCAAATCGAAAAAGGACAGCCGACCGTCCTGGCGAAGCTCCCCGGAGCTGATACCTTCATCCGGCTGGAGCCTGCGCAGTGGGTGCTGCTGCAGTTATTCGATGGCGAGAGATCCTATCTCGAAATTTCTGAGCAGGCGACGGCCCGGACGGGGGTACGTTATTCGGAGGATGTGGTCCGCGAATTCGCCGCATACCTGCAGGCGAACACCGATCTGTTCTACAAGAGCCCTCTCGAGCGGAACATCACCCTGCAGCAGAAACTGCGCGGCCAGCGCCTGAAGCGCAAGCGCTTTAAGGTCGGCGATTTTTCTGACATCACCATTGCCGAGTGGCCAAACGCCGACGACTTCATTACGCGCATCTACCCGCGTCTAAGCTGGGTCTACACGTGGTGGTTCACGGGGCTGGCTCTAGCGATGTTCGCCGTTATGGCGTGGATGTGGGCAGGCCGCTTCGGAGAGATCTGGCACGATAGCTTCGAGTTCTACAATTTCACCACGAAATCGGGGGGCGATCTGCTCGAGTTTTGGGTTCTGTTCGCCGTCATGGCATTCTTCCACGAATCATTTCACGGCCTCACCTGCAAACACTTCGGCGGGAGCGTGGAGAAGATGGGATTTTCCCTGATGTATTTTGCTCCCAGTTTCTTTTGCGACGTCACGCAAATCTGGATTTACGGCGGGAAATGGGAGCGGATCGCTACCGTGATCGCCGGAATCTGGGGCGACCTGATCTTGTGCTTTCTCGGCACAGCCATCTGGTGGGCGACGGCTCCGGGCATGTTCGTACACAACCTGGCGTACAAGATCATGATGGTCACCGGCATTGGCGTGTCCCTGCTGAACCTGAACCCCCTCATCAAGCTCGATGGCTATTACATTTTCTCCGAGCTGATCGGAGAGCCTGATTTCAAGGAGCGCACGTCGGCCTACCTTTCTGGCTGGACGCGCAAGCATTTGTTCGGCATGCCGGCGGAAGTGGAGTACGTGCCGCGACGACGACGCTTGTTCTACCTTGTCTACGCCGTACTCTCGGGTATCTACGGCTATCTTCTGTTGACGTTCCTGATGGTGTTCGCCTATCACATCCTGCACTCGTACTCGCCAGCCTGGGCCTTTGCGCCTGCTGTATTGGCTGGATATTGGGTGTTCCGCGGGCGAATTCACAGTACGGGACGGTTTATGAAACTGCTCTACCTGGACAAGAAAGAACGGGCCTGGAAGTGGCTGAGAGCCTGGCGGATCGCCGGTCTCGCAACCGTGGCGCTGTTATTGTTTTTCTTTCCGGTCTGGCCGGATTTCCAGGATGGCACCTTTGTTCTGGAGCCGGCGCGGCAGGCCTATGTGCACGCCTCTGTGGGCGGAAAGGTTCTGAAGGTATTCGTGGAAGAGGGACAGCGCGTCTCGGCTGGCCAGCCACTCGTCACTCTCGGGAATCTTGATCTGGATTCCGACTTGGCGAAAGTCCGAGCCGACCTCCGCGTGGCCTCAGCTCGCGCCACCCAAAGTCAGATGCGCTATGGCGATTTCGGAACCGCCGAGCGGGAGCGCCTGCGCCTATTGCAAGAGGACCGCAGCCTGACTGAGAAAGCCGCCAGACTCCAGTTGGTCAGTCCGATTTCCGGCGTGGTGGCGACGCCGCGCTTAAGTGACATCAACGGCGCCTACCTCGACGAGGGGGCACCGGTCGTCGAGGTGATCGACAACTCAGCGCTGCTGGCACGGGTCTATATACCCGAGTTTGCCATGCATGACATTCACTTTGAAACGCCGGTACGGTTGCAAGTGCCGTCTCGGCTGTTCCCGGTTTCCGCGACTCTTGGATTGATTTCGGCCGACTTGGTCCCCCTCGATCCGTCGCTGGGCGAAAAAGAACAGCTGGCAGGCATCAACCCTCCCCGCTTTTACACAGCCGAGGCTCGGCTGGATAGCGCCGCGGACCTGCGTCCAGGAATGACGGGCATCGCGAAAATTCAGGTGGGACGGGGAAGTCTAGTCAGCCTTGGTTTGAGATTCGTCCGCGATCTTGTGGCCCGGCGGGTCTGGTAGGCGGACGGAGATGACGGTAAAACAAAACCGAGAGCCAACCCCCCAGTTGGCTCTCGGCTCTGTACCCTGAATGTTACGGGCAACTAAAAGCTAGGTCTTTCTTTCGGCGGCAATTTCGGCCGCGATTTTGCCGCTAGGAGTTCGAACGTACTGCCGCCTTCACTCTTGCGGTTGAACGCACATAGGACTTTATGCGGGCCGTTGAACGCACGTAGGACTTTACACGGGCCGAAACCGGTGCACTCACGCTCGGATTCTCAGGCGTCGAGCTGGCAACGATTGCCTTCTTGGTGGTGTTCAGCTTGCTGATCAGCGATTTCTTCTGGATAGTCATGTCGCGCTCCTCGCGGTTGATTTTGGATTCCTTCTACATCGTGTCCTCTCTATTGCAAGCTATGTTCCAAACTTGATGATCCGACAGGCACCTGACTCAACCACGTGATTTGGCACGACTTGCCTCGGAACTGCCGCCGGCCGGGAGAAAGCCGGATGGAGGTGAAATCTTGCCTGCGGTTAATTATTCACCTTCGATGGGTTAATTATTGACCTATCCGTCGATAGGTTTTATAGCTTCAGTTTGCGGCACAGGTATTTCATGCGCTGCGGGTCCATACGCAGCAGGCGGGCGGCAGCGGCTTTGCTGCCATTGGTTCTGCGCAGGGCGGCGTTGAGGTAGGCGACCTCGATCTTCTCCATTTCGGCGTCGAAATTCACACCCTCCTCCGGAATCAAGATAGCTTCCTGACTGGCCGCGCTCGAAGAGAGCAACGGTTGCGGAAGATGATGGGCCGCGATCACCGCCCCATCACTCATGAGGACGAGACGCTGCACAACGTTCTCCAGTTCCCGCACGTTGCCTGGCCAGGAATAGCTCTCCAAAATCTCCATGACCTCCGGTTGCAATTGCTTGGCTGGCTTCTGATTGGCCGTGCAATATAGCCGGAGGAAGTGTTCCGTCAACAGAGGGATATCGCCGTCCCGCTCGCGCAGTGGCGGGACCACGATGGGGACAACGTTGATCCGGTAGAAAAGGTCTTCGCGAAATCGGCCCTTCCGCACCATGTCTTCGAGGTCGTCGTTGGTTGCGGTGATGAGACGGAAGTCAATTTTCTTCGCGGTCCGTCCTCCCAGCCGCTGCACCGACCGCTCCTGCAGCACTCGCAGCAATTTGCTCTGCAATCCATGGTCGAGGGTGGTGATCTCATCCAGGAAGAGAGTACCGGTGTGCGCCATCTCGATCATGCCGGGCTTGGCGCCATCGGCCCCGGTAAACGCGCCCTTCTCGTAGCCGAACAGCTCAGACTCCATCAGGGTTTCCGGAAGGGCAGAACAGTTCAGGCACACATACGGCCTGTCGTGACGACTCCCGGTCTCAACAATCGCGCGGGCAACCAGTTCTTTCCCGACGCCGCTCTCTCCCCGTATGACCACGCTCGCGTTGCTTTCGGCAACCGCTTCGATGGCCTGGTACACCTTGCGCATGGCCTCACTGCCGCCAATGAGGCTGCAGAATGCTGCCTTGTTTTCGACCTGATCCAGCAACCATTGCCCTTCGGATTGAAGAGCTCGCTTTTCCAAAGTTTCCAGGAGCAGGGTTCGGAGTTCGCCGCAGTCCACCGGCTTGAGGAAAAAGTGGTCCGCTCCGGCACGGTTGGCCATCAGGGGAAGTTCGCTGCCGGATGAGCCGGTGATGGCAACCATGATCAGATCGTCACGCAGCCGGCGCATCTCCTGCAACACCTCGATGCCGTCGGCGGCCTGATCCCCGATGCTCTCCAGATCGAGCAC
This sequence comes from Candidatus Sulfotelmatobacter sp., assembly GCA_052326105.1. GTDB lineage: Bacteria > Acidobacteriota > Terriglobia > Terriglobales > Acidobacteriaceae > Sulfotelmatobacter. Next base: position 27,613 of record JBKQRC010000057.1, read on the forward strand.
AATTCCGTGGACGTCCGGATCATCGATCAGCGTTTTGATCTGCGATTCCGTGCTAGCCAGCGTGGCACGGAAGCTGGGCGAAAGTGCCCGGCGCATCTCCCGGAACATGTCCTCCTCCAGCGTGATGATGGCGATGGAATAGCGCTCGCCTGGAGGTTGCCGGTGTTCGCTGGAATGTTGGGAAGGCATGAGCGATTGGAATCAGCGCAGGGATTATACGGCAATTCTGGCCTGCGCAAAGCACTTCCCCTGGGTGGGCCAGCGTTAAGGGTGAATTCGCCCGCCGTGCCGGAAAACCCGGCGTTCACTGGTTAGCTGCTTCACGCTTGCCCCACCCGTCTCCACTCAAACCAAAGTAATGTGCGTTGTGAAGCCGATCACTGCTAGGTTAACGATAGTTAACTGGAATGGCAGTTGGGGGACTTCGGGGATGAGTCACTGGCGGATATTGCTCGCCGTGTCTGCAATGGTCGGAATACTTGCCGTTCAGACTCTTGCGGCCCCGTTCGTCTTATTTCCCAAGGCTGGTGAACTGGTCTCGCCGGATGGACGGTTTGTGGTGCGCAATGCGGAGCGTCAGGCCTCCGCTTCGGAGTTTGACGGCACCTTTCACGCTCTCTGGCTCTTGGAAGTTGCCACCGGGCGCTCGCGCAAGCTCTGCGACTACGTGGGCGTCGCCGCCGTGGCCTGGTCCAGCAATGATTTGCTGGTTGTAACGCAGTATCTCAGCAAGAGGACCTCGCGCGCTTTGGTTCTTTCCGCAACTGGTTCGCAAGATCCTGTCATCCTGGACAAGCCCACGTTGATCCGCCTTGTTCCTCCCGAGCTTCGAGACGTATTGCGGGAAGATGATCACGTCTTTGTCGAGGCGTCGCGAGTGGAGGAAAGCACCCTCCACCTCAGAGTGTGGGGATACGGACCGCGCGATGTTAATGGTTTCCGCTGGCACTGCAAATACGCGCTGATGGAAGGTCTTATTTCCTGTGCGGACGACCGCGGCTCTCATTAGCGAAGCTCGCATTAGGACGACGCGCACCAGGACGACTCGCACCGGGGAAGATCGTCGTCCCATGCGAATTGCATTGCTTAATCCCCGCTGGCCGGTGTGGCCGCGGCATCAGCCTTGAGATATATGACCCTGTTTAGCTCTATAATTTTCATAGTTGGTGACCCCGATGCAGAATGAGCAAGTTGACCGAACGGCATCTTTCAGAGTCTTCATCAAAGCGGCAGAAGAAGGCGCCGCCATACCGCCCGTTGACGAGCACGATCTCAAATGCCTTCACGAGCTGTGCGTGGAAAGAGCGAAGCGTTATTGCGGCAAAGACGGCGTAGTGACGCTTGATGCAATGGCCCGGGCCTGCGGCCCCCGTGCGGATCTGCCTGCGGTGTGGTTGCGCCACACCCAACTCAGATCACTGTACCGGCACGGCCGTCTTGCGGAATGGCAGCACGGTACGGCCCTGGATGACATTGTCTTCCGAGTGGCGGCGACCATTCCAATGAATGGGGTCAATCCCGACCAGGAAGTTTTCCTTCGACACCTTCGGGACGCGAGGGTACCAGTTCCTCGCTAGCGACCATATTATGGTGCGGGTGTCGCCGGAAAGGCGTCCGCCACCGACATCACCTTGAGCGCGGCGCGCAATTGCTCGAGCGTGGCGCCGCTGCTGATATGGACCTGTGCCGGTTCGTTCGGCAACAAGTCGAAATAATTTTCAGACACCTTCACATCCAGATCGCCCAAAGACACATAGACGCTCCGAGCCAGCACCTTCGAAGAGAGCTTCAACAGGTAGCCATCGTCTGCCTTCGACAACACCACGTCAATCGCGCCGGCGGGCACATGGACTTGCTTGACGGGTGCGAAATAAATAATGTTGCTCGACACTTTCTCATCGCCGATCATCAGGTCAGCGGCTCCAAAGACGCTGGATGTATCCAACGGGGCGAGAAGTTCCTCGAGCGGCAGCTCGATGTAAGCCTTGCTGGAAAGAGCGGGGATGGTGATCGCCTGTTTTTCTTCTTTCAGCACCTTGCCGTCGAAAGTCAGCTCGCGTAGCCGAAGCTGCCCGGTGACCGGGGCGGTCTTGTCGGAAACCACGTACACCGCAAGCTTGCCCTCTTCCACGTGCGGCGACACCAGCAGCGGACTGTAGAACCGGCGGGCATAGTAGTGCAACGCCTTCCACCTTCCGAAGTAGTCCAGGCTCGACCATGAGGCCACGGGCCAACAATCGTTCAGTTGCCAGAAGATCGACCCCATGGCGCGCGGACGAATTCGGCGCAGGTGCTCGGCTCCAATCTTGATCGCCTCCGCCTGTAAGACCTGGCTGGCATAAAGGAAGGACGCGAAATCCTTGGGCTCGCCGTAATAGCGCAGCATGGTGTCGTGAATAATCTGGTTGCCGGCATTGTTTTTCTGGTGGGCCAGCATGACCGGTGTGAAGATGCTGCCGCGGTCCTCAGGAGCGGTGAAAGCTTCAATCGTGCGCATCTCAGGGAAGGACTGAAATCCGTACTCGGTCATGAAGCGGGGAAAATGCTTTTCGTAGTCAGTAAATTCCGCATTCCCATGCCAAACGCTCCAGTCGTGCATGTCGCCCGACTGGTATTCAGGCGAAAGATCTTCATAATCCGCGCTGGGTGAACTGGGCCAGAAGGGCGTTTCCGGATTCAGCCGCGCGACCGTGCGCGCCAGAACTCCGCTGAACACGGTCAGGTAGTCCTGCCACATCCGCATGCGCACGTCTGGCGGAAGTGTGTTTCTGCCGTCCCAGTTGAACGCTTCTTCGGTCTCGTTGTTCCCTGACCAGATGACGATGCTGGGGTGATTACGCAGCCTGGTGAGCTGATATACCGCCTCTTTCTCCATTTGCAGTTTGAAATCGTAGGTGCCCGGCTGCCAGTCATTGCCGAACATGAAGTCCTGCCAGATCATGATCCCAAGCTCATCGCACAGGTCGTAAAATTCCTGCGTCTCGTAGTAACCGCCGCCCCAGTGGCGGATCATGTTCATGTTGGCGTCGCGTGCCGACTGGAGAACCTGGCGGTATTGTGCGGTGGTCACGCGGCTGGGGAAGCTGTCAAACGGGATCACGTCCGCGCCCTTGCCAAATACCGGAATCCCGTTTACGTCGAATTCGAACGAGCGGCCCCATTTGTCCACGTCCCGCCGCAAAACGATAGAGCGCAGTCCGGCACGCGTCTCCGCTTCGTCTTCTGCATTCTTCCCAAACTGCAGTGCGGCATGGAACCGGTACATCGCCTGCGCCCCGTACCCAGCCGGGTACCAGAGTTCGGGATGCTGAATGTCGATCGCCAGGTCTACGTGGTTGACTCCTGAATGAAGCACGACGGCTCGCGACACCGTCGCCTTCTGGCCGCTCTGAACAAAGTCCACCGTAACCGTGCCCGCACCCTCTGCCGCCGCAGTAACCTCGACCTCGGCGTTGAGGTGCGCGATCTCAGAGGTAATATCCTCCTGGCGAATATAGAGGTCGGAAATTCTCGCTTTATCCCAGAGTTCCAGACTCACCGGGCGCCAAATACCGCTCGTCACGAAGCGCGGTCCCCAATCCCATCCATATTCGTAGGCGGCCTTGCGGATGTAAGTTTTCTCCTCGGTCCGGGTCCGTGCTCGCCACGGATCTTTGGCGGCGACCTTCGCTGCGGCGGCAATAGGTGAGGGAAACACCACGCGAAGGCTGTTCGCTCCAACTTTCAGATAGGGCTTGATGTCGATCCGCCACTCCCGGAACATGTTGTCCGCGGTCAATACCTGCTGGTCATTGACGTAAACTTCGCAAAACGCGTCGAGGCCCTTGAAGTCCAGATCCACGTGCTGGCGCTGCATCATCTCAGCGGCAATCGAAATGGAGTTGCGGTATTCCCAGTCCGCATTTTCGATCCATTGCAACTTCACTTCGTTGTCGCGAAAGAAGGGTTCGAGAATCAGTTTGTTCGCGAGGAGATCGAGATGAACGTCGCCCGGCACCGTGGCAGGACGCCACTCGGCGGCTGTCGCATTCGCGTCCGTAAGCTGGCGAAACTCCCATCCAGCATTCAGCGGGATCGTCCGCTTCGAAATATGATTCGATTCCCCAAAACAACTCGGCCCGCTGGCGCCAATCAGCGCCACAGACATAAGAAGGAAGATAACGCGCATTTTTCCTGATGACATTGGATCCGCCCTTCCAGCCGAAGAGAAACGCCTTGCGAATCTTTCACATCGGCCGATTATCATACTCTAATCAAACGCCATGGCGGGCGAAGTCGCGCCATCAGGCTGCGCAAACTAATCTGTGCTCTGGAGCACATTTTGCCCCACTTTGGGCGGTGACTCGGCTCACAGACGCCTGGTTTTGCCGTCACAGACGTCCACAGGCTGCGCACCCTATCCTGAAGGGTGAAGGTGAACGTTCAGGGGAACCCTGTAGCTCAGCACAGCGCTGAGTCCTATTCAGTTGAACTTCTGGCCCACACTAAGCTAGCCAACTGTTATCAATGCGGCAAATGCACCGCCGGTTGTCCGGTGGCTGCGCGCATGGACCTCGTTCCGAACCAGCTTATCCGAACGGTGCAGTTGGGGCAGACCACAACCGCCTTGCGCTCGCGTGCCATTTGGGAGTGTGTGTCGTGCCAGACCTGTTCCACGCGCTGCCCAAAAGAAGTGGATTGCGCCGCCGTGATTGATGCGCTGCGCGAGATCTCGCTGGCTGAAGGCATGGTGGCCACTTCCGAACAACCGGTGGTTGCCTTTCAGCAGGCGTTTCTCGACAACATCCGCCGCAACGGACGCCTTGCTGAACTCGAACTGATTGCCCAGTTCAAGACCGCCGTCTTTTTCCGCACGGGCCGGCCGGCATTCCTGTTCAAAGACGCCGGTCTGGCGCCGCAGATGGGCAAGCGCAAAAAGCTCCACCTGCTGCCCGGGAAAGCGCAGGACCGCAAGGTGGTCGAGCGCATCTTTGTGAAGTGTTCGGAGGGGCCGACGAAATGAACATCGGCTACTATCCCGGCTGCGCGCTGCATGGATCGTCGAACGATTACGAGCAGTCGCTGCGGGCCTGCCTGGGCGCGCTGGACGTCCAACTCCAGGAAATCAATGACTGGATCTGCTGCGGCGCGACGGCGGCGCACGCGCTCAATCACAAGCTCTCTCTGGCGCTTCCCGCCAGGAATCTTGCGCTGGCTGAGCGCGACGGCCACAAACAATTGTTTGCCCCCTGCCCGCTGTGTTCCATGCAGTTGCTGAAAGTGCAGAAAGCCGTGGCGGATGGCAATGGCTTGCGCGCCGAACTGGCGCAGATCGTAGAGGCTGACGTTCGCGGCGACGGGCAAATCCTGAACCTGATTCAGGTTTTTCAGACCATCGGTTTGGACAAGTTGAAAGCTGCGGTGAAAGAACCGCTGAAATCCATCAGCGCAGCCTGCTATTACGGCTGCCTGCTGACCCGGCCGCCGGAGGTCGTGCACTTCGACGATTTTGAGCAGCCCAAGTCCATGGAAGCGGTTCTTGCGGCGCTGGGGGCAAAGACCGTCGAGTGGAATTACAAGACCGAGTGCTGCGGTGCGGGCATGACGATGTCCAGCGAGGACACCGTGCTCGATCTGGCCCACAAGATTCTCTCCAACGCCGCTGCGCACGGCGCCAACTGCGTGGTTGTGGCCTGCCCCATGTGTCACGTGAACCTTGATATGAAGCAGGCCGCGGTCGAGCAGCGCTACAGCGAAAAATTGGGCATGGTGATTTATTACCTTTCCGACCTGGTCGGATTGGCGATGGGACTTTCCGCCGAGCAATTGGGCGTGACCCGGCATTTCGTAACGAAGGCTTAAGCTCATGTCGAGAATCGGGATCTTCACGTGCTGGTGCGGCGAAAACATCGCGCGCACGGTTGACGTGGATGAGGTCGCCAAACAAGTCAGCGGCATCCCCGGCGTGCGCTGCTCGGTGAACTACAAGTACATGTGCTCCGATCCCGGGCAGGCGATGGTGCGGGAAAAAATCGTCTCCGAAAAACTGGACGGCGTGGTGGTGGCGTCCTGCTCGCCCCACATGCACCTCAAGACCTTCCGCAAAGCGGCGCAGGCGGCGGGTCTGAACCCTTACCTGGTCGAGATGGCCAACATTCGCGAGCACTGCTCGTGGGTGCACCATGACCGCGTCCAGGCCACTGCCAAAGCGGTGGACATCATCCGGCTTTCGGTCGAGAAGGTACGCAACGACACGGCTCTTGAACCCATTCGCGTTCCGGTGACGCGGCGCGCTCTTGTGATTGGCGGCGGAGTCGCGGGGATTCAGGCTGCTCTCGACATCGCCGATGCCGGCTACGAAGTGGTGATGGTGGAACGGGAACCGTCGATCGGCGGCAAGATGGCCGGATTGTCCGAGACCTTTCCTACTCTCGATTGCTCGCAGTGCATCCTGACGCCGCGAATGGTTGAGGTCGGGCAGCATCCTCGCATCAAGCTTTATTCCTATTCTGAAGTGGAAGCGGTCGAAGGATTCGTCGGCAATTTTAAAATCACCATTCGGCAAAAAGCGCGCTACGTTGACACCGCGAAGTGCACCGGCTGCGGCGAGTGCTGGAATGTCTGCCCGTTGAAGAAGAATCCCAGTGAATTCGATTTCGCCATGGGAACGCGGCCGGCGATCTACATTCCCTTTCCACAAGCCGTTCCGGCGCGGCCGGTCATCGACAAGAAGCAATGCGCCAAGCTCATCCGCAATGGCTGTGGACTGTGTGAGAAGAAGTGCAAAGCCGAAGCCATCAACTTCAAGGATGAGGACAAGCTGGTCGAGGAAAAGGTCGGCACCGTGGTCGTGGCCACGGGCTACAAGCTCTACAACATCGCCAAGGAACAGAATAAAGCGTGGCTCTCCGGTTACGGCGAGTATGGCTACGGCAAGTACAAGAATGTCATCGACTCGCTGCAGTTTGAGCGGCTGGTGTCGGCTTCCGGACCAACCAATGGCGTGCTGAAGCGGCCGTCGGATGGCGCCATTCCGAAGAATGTGGTCTTTATCAGTTGCGTGGGCTCGCGCGACAACGCGAAAGGTCTTCCCTACTGCAGCAAGATCTGCTGCATGTACACCGCCAAGCACGCCATGCTCTACAAGCACAAAGTGCATGACGGACAGGCACACGTCTTCTATATGGATATCCGCGCCGGAGGCAAGGGATACGACGAGTTTGTCCGGCGAGCGATCGAGCAGGACGGCGCGAAATATTACCGCGGCCGAGTTTCCAAAATCACCGAAGAGAACGGCAAGTTGATGGTGCGTGGGGCCGACACGCTCGCCGGTGTGCCGGTGACGATCGAAGCCGATCTGGTGGTGCTGGCTGCGGCCATGCGCCCGGCGGACGGGATCGAAGAACTGGCGCAGAAGCTGAACATCGGGTACGACGAGTTCGGTTTCCTGTTGGAATCGCATCCCAAGCTGCGCCCGGTCGAGACCAACACGGCGGGCATTTTCATCGCCGGGGCATGTCACGCGCCGAAGGATATTCCTGAGTCGGTGGCGCAGGCTTCGGCCGCAGCCAGCAAAGTGCAAATCATGCTGGCCGCCGATGAACTGACGCGCGAACCGGAAATCGCGGCCATCAACGAGCAAACTTGCGCGGCGTGTTTCACCTGCGTCAACACCTGCCCGTACCACGCCATCGAACGGACAGAGTTGCGGACGGGGCGAGGTGCGTTTATCAAGCGCACCGCGAGGGTGAATCCGGGGCTTTGCATGGGATGCGGAACCTGCGTTTCTGTCTGTCCCTCGAAGAGCGCCGATCTGCAGGGTTTCACCGAGCAACAGGTTTACGCCATGGTCGAGAGTCTGGCATGAGCGAAGCGAACGTGTTCGAACCGAAAATCGTGGCTTACGTGTGCAACTGGTGCACGTATCTGGGCGCCGACCTGGCGGGCACGACGCGCCTGGAGTATCCGCCGAACGTGCGCATCATTCGCCTGCCTTGCACCGGGCGCATTGATTTCAATCTCATTATCAAAGGATTTGAAATCGGCGCCGATGCGGTGCTGGTTTCAGGCTGCCATCCGGGCGATTGCCACTACACTGCCGGCAACTATCATGCGCGCCGGCGCTGGATTCTGTTCCGTGAACTGCTCGACACGCTCGGCTTCGATCTGCGCCGGATTCACTTCACCTGGATTTCCGCGGCGGAAGGCAAGAAATGGCAGCAGGAGATCACGGAAATCACGGAGCAAACCCGCCAACTGGGGCCCTACACCGACCTGTACGCCAATGGTGGTGCCAAGGATCTGCCCGTTGGAACACCGGTCCCTTTCACCACCAAGACTCTGGCCGCAGAGACCGCACTGCGCGAACATTGCCGCAACCTCCTGACCGAAGGCTCGGTGAAAGTCGTCATCGGGTACGGCGAGCGTGGCCCCGCGGTCGTGACCCGTGCTGAGGACACCAACCGTCTTGTCTGGAACAACCGCTGCGTCAGCAACCTCACCACTTATTTGAAGCGGAAAGAAATCAAAGCGCTGGGAAAGCCGGCGGTCGTGGTCAAGCCGTGTGACGAAAAATCGCTGGTGGTGTTGGAGAAAGAATCACAGATCGAGCGCAAAGACATTCATGTGATCGGAATGGCCTGCGAAGGCGTGGGCGAGCCGAAATGCACATTCTGCACCGCCCGCACGCCGCGTTTTGCCGACAAGACACTCGGCGAACCGGTCGGTCCGGAAACGCCGGCCAACCCTCCGCCGAACCGCTTCGCCGCGCTGATGGCCATGACTCCGCGCGAGCGGATGGCATTCTGGGCAACTCAGTTCGACCGCTGTGTCAAGTGTTACGCCTGCCGCCAGGTTTGTCCGATGTGCTACTGCGAGCGCTGCATCGTGGACAAGAACCGGCCGATTGCCATTGACCCCGCCCCCAGCCGAAAAGGCAACTTCGCCTGGCAGATTGCGCGGGCGTTTCACCTGGCCGCGCGCTGTGTGGGATGCGGAGAGTGCTCGCGCGCTTGCCCGGCGGGTATTGATCTGGCGTTGCTCAACATCGCGCTCCACAAGGCGGCACAGGAGAATTTCGGCTACGACGCTGGCGTCGATCCGGCCGCCGAACCGGTCCTCGGGGCCTATAGTCTCCAGGATAAGGAGGACTTCATCCGGTGAGTGGAGTCATTTCCCAAGCCGCATTGCGCGCTCTTACGGCCGAGTGGATCGGCGCGGGCAAGCAGGTCGCCGGACCCACGCGTGTGAAACCAGACCTGATTCTCTATTCCCCGCTGCACTCAGCCGACGCGCTTTTGCTCGATGGTTTCGTCCGCCCTAGCAATTCGATTAAGGAGTTCGTATTCCCTAAGCAGGAGAAGTTGTACGGGTATCGAATTCAGGGTAACAGCGTCGAACTGGTCCAGGATGATGCTCCGTTTCCCGAGCAGATCGTGATTGCGGCCCGGCCTTGCGACGCGGCCGCGCTGCCGATTCTGGACAAGGTCTTCAACTGGGATTTTGTGGATGAGTTCTACAATCGCCGGCGTGAGGCGACTACCGTTATCACATTGGCATGCAACGTGGCCGATGAAAGCTGCTTCTGCACGTCGGTCGGGCTCGGTCCGGTCTCAGAACGCGGCTCCGACGTCATGCTGTTCGACATCGGAGAACGCAGGTACGAAGTCCTTTGCCTGACTGCGAAAGGCCGCGCACTGTTCGACGGCAAGACCGAGAAATCCGGCCAGAGCGTCAGGGCGACCGCGGCTCCTGAAAGGAAATTCGATCCGGAGACCATCCGCTCGTTTGTCAGCCAGCACTTCGAGGATCCCTTCTGGCAGGAACATGCGCTCACCTGTGTGGGCTGCGGCACCTGCGCCTTCACTTGCCCGACCTGCCACTGTTTCGACATCGTGGACGCCGGGCCGTCGGCGGGCAATGCGCGGGTCCGCACCTGGGATTCGTGCCAGTTCCCGATTTTCACGGCGCACGCTTCCGGTCACAACCCGCGCCCTGCGCAAGCCAGCCGCCAACGCCAACGCATGCTGCACAAGTTCGCGATCTATCCGGAGAAGTTCGGCGAAATCCTCTGCACCGGCTGCGGCAACTGCACCCGCAACTGTCCGGAAGGCATCGGCGTTTTGAGCGTCGCCATGGAGATTGACCGTGCCTAACGTCTACGAACCCGATCTGATGGAAGTGATCTCGGTCCGCCAGCAGACGCCCGATGTGAAATCGGTATCAGTGAAGTTCGCCGATCCGGAACGGGCGCGGACATTTTCCTTCAACGTTGGGCAATTTGGAATTTTTTCTGCATTCGGCTATGGCGAATCCACGTTCAACATTTGCTCCAGTTCGAACTGGAAGGATCACATTGACTTCTGCTTCCGCAAGGTCGGCCGCGTCACCGAAGCCCTGTGGAAGATCGAAGAACGAGACATGATCGGGTTTCGCGGCCCGTATGGCAACGGCTATCCCATGGACGCATGGAAGGGGCACGACCTGATCTTTCTCGGCGGCGGAATCGCCATGCCGCCGATCCGCTGCGCCGTGTGGTATGCGCTGGAAAATCGCGCCGACTATGGCGAGATCACCATCGTTTACGGCGCCCGCACGGTGGCCGATCTGGTCTACGTGGATGAGCTCGACAAATGGGCAGAGTTCGACCGCGTGCGCGTGATCCGTTGCGTGGATCCGGGTGGCGAGACTCCCGACTGGAAAGGCGAGATCGGCTTTGTTCCTCACGTCTTCGAACGGGCGCAGGTGAAAGCGAAAGATCCGATTGTTCTGGTGATCGGCCCGCCGATCATGATCAAGAACACTCTGCCGATCCTCGACAAGATGGGCGTTTCGCCAGCTTCGGTTTATACCAGCATCGAGAACCGGATGAAGTGCGGTATCGGCAAGTGCGGGCGGTGCAACGTGGGTCCGATCTACGTCTGCAAAGAAGGGCCCGTACTCACCATGCAGCAGTTGCAGGGACTGCCCGCCGATTACTGAAATTCTCGCCGCGCTGTGCTGCCAAAAAGCAAGAAAAGCACCGGATCTATCTTTTCGTCGGGCGAAGAGGTGGACCTCAGACAACGCAGATGAGTGGCGGATTTCAGAAGGTGGTGCCAGGATGGGTGGTTCGTCTGCCGCGATTGCGGCCATACGGCACGTCGCGGCGGACCGAGATGTAGCTACCGCACACGCCCGAGGCTTCCCTCAGGCAATGGTTCTACCGTGGCACCGGGGAGCACGCGGCCTATTGAATCGCGCTCGCCGCGTTGGAAAAGACGTTGTTGGCGTTAGAGCCTACCAGCCGAATCGTCCCCACTACGATCACCAGAATAACGGCCAGCATCACCGCATATTCGGCAATATCCTGGCCCTCGTCTTCAGTCCAGAGTCTGCTCAGCAGCACTGTCATAAGCCCCTCCCATTTCAGCTTGCTCAGACAAGATCCCTCACACGACCCTTCTTCTACTGAGCACACTGCCCAAATTAGACCGAAGTTTCAGAAGGGTTGGTACATCACTATAGTAACCCTCCCGCAGGCCTTGGGGTCCTCGTGTTCCTTGTAGGGTATCACTTTCCGCAAGGCGAGCGAGCATAGCATAAGAAGATTCCCGCCGTAAATGCGCCGTCAGGTTCAAACCGGCGAATCAGGCTCGTCTGTGCCATTTGCCGCGACAACGGACTCGGCGCCACACTCACGCCTCGCTCACGCCTCTTCCGAGGCGGCAGATGCCCCGCGAGGATTCCCGCTGGCATTTTTGTGAGCCGCGCTTTGCCCACTCTATGGCATCCGTCCTCAAGGCTTCGACTCTCAATCAAAACTCGTCTCACCGAACCCCCGACCACGTTGCATCGCTGCCGCTCGCCGCGATCGGTGAGCGCGGCATGGGAGTCGAGGCGGCAGCGACTGGGGTTCGAGAGCACAAAACCGCGGACCACAACACCTGGTAACTAAATTCTTTGTGCACTCTACTTTCTTGCCAAGCAAGTGGCATTCGGGATCGTCTTGCGCTATGTTATCTAGATATCTCTATTTGAATCAATAGGTTGGAGGCTTACCCATCCAATTAACTAATTGCTTCGATTATGTCTTGTTTTCGGCCATTGAGTGGTGGTAGTGTTTGCGAGTCGCAGCAGGTTTTTTGGGCATTCTGTCCCGCATGTTCGGACTGCCAGCAACGGCTTATTGCCTGGAACGGGCTGGTGACGCGGTGTTTGCGCCCACTCTGCTGTGAGTCACGGATCAATTCAGTTTTGTTTTAGAAAGCTGTTAGAGCTTGTCCGATGTTGGGGGTGCAAGGTGACGGCAGTCTTCGAATTCTTCGCCAGAGGTGGACACGTCTCCTCCCTTGCGTCCCGTCGTTTCTCCCAGACCTATTCACCATCAATCTCTCAGCCAGGAGGCAGCAATGCAAAGTCGTAGCTTTAAGTTGGTTCTTTTTCTCGTCCTTGTAGTTTGTGTGGGGATTGCTCTGCCCTCGTGGGCGCAGTCAACCAACACCGGCACGATCGTCGGAACTGTAACCGATCAGACGGGCGCGGTGGTCGCCGGCGCCACGGTCACGATGAGAGACACTTCGACGAAGGCCGTGCGCACCGCGACTACGAACGACGCGGGAAGATACGTTTTCGCTGACGTTCTCTCCGGCACTTACGATGTCAGCTTCGCCAAGCAGGGCTTCTCCACCAGCAAGACGGAGGCCACTGTAACCGTCGGCAGCGCCATGACCATCAATATGAGCCTGCAGGTGGGTGGCGCGAGTGTGGTGGTGGAAGTCACGTCTGTCGGCACCGAGTTGCAGACCATGAACGCCACCGTGGGTCAGACGCTCACCGCGACTGCCCTGGAGAACCTGCCGACGATCGGCCGCGATGTCAACACGTTTATCGAGTTGCAGCCGGGCGTGAGCACCGGCGGCGACGTTGCGGGTGCGGTCAACGACCAAAGCTATTTCTCGCTCGATGGCGGCAACAACAGCAACGATATGGATGGCAGCGGCGGCGTATACACGCCGACGCAGCAGGGTCTGGTTATCGGCGACCCGACTGGTGGCATGGGGTTGGGCGTGAGTGCAGGTTACGCTCCCCCGTCAGGCGTATTGCCCACTCCCGCGGACAGTGTCGAGGAGTTCAAGGTGAACACCGCCGGCCAGACAGCTGACTTCAACAGTTCCGCCGGTGCCGAAATTAAAGTGGTCACCAAGCGCGGCACCAGCAGCTTCCACGGCACCGTCTACGACTACTACAAAGACAACAACTGGTCATCGAACACGTGGCAGAACAACCAGAATAATTTGCAGAACGAACACGTCGGGCTTCCTTCCTTTCATTACAGCCGGTTTGGTGGCGCCGTCGGTGGGCCGGTCCATCCGGGACAGATTCTCGGCGGCAAGACTTTCTTCTTCGTTAACTATGAGGGCTTCCGTTTTCCAAACTCGGAGACCATTTACAGGAACGTTCCCTCGGACGCCTTGAAGCTGGGGCTGTTGACGGACACTGCAACCGGGCAGATCGCTTACAACCTGAACAACGCTCCGGTGACCTACAATGGCACGACTTACCTTGCGAATATGGGCTGTGCGCTTAACACGACTCAGGGAGGTCTCTGCGACCCGCTCGGTTTGGGGCTGAACCCCCTGGTTTCGCAGATATGGAGTAAATACGAGCCTGAGTCCAACACTAAAACCTGCCCCCAGAGCCTCTGCGACGGCTATAATGTCCTGGGCTTTGTCGGCAACCTGAGTCTTCCAACCAAGAGCAATTTCTGGGTAGGGCGCATCGACCACGACTTTGGCTCCAAAGAGCATTTCGTGGCCAGCTATCGCTATTACAAGATCAAGCTGGCATCCGATGCACAGGTTGATATTGGTGGCTTCTTCCACGGCGACACGCTGGGCACGCCGGCCTCCCAGGCCAGCAAACCGGTGCAAGACTGGTACTTCGTTGCAGGTCTGACCAGCAACATCAGCAACAACACGACCAACGACATTCACTACAGCTACCTGCGCAACTGGTGGTCCTGGTCAACGGCGGGAGCTCCGCCACAGCTCCCCGGGCTGGGCGGCGCGCTCGAATTGGATGCCGGCCAGTCGGCGACCCAGGACCTCGCCCCGTTTAACTCGAACAATCAACAAATTCGGCAACGTTTCTGGGATGGGAACGACAACATGATCCGGGACGACGTCTCCCAGCTGCACGGCAACCACCTGTTCCAGTTTGGCGGCACTTATCAGCACAACTTCAATTTCCATCAGCGCAACGACAGCGGCGGCGCCATCAACGCTTACCCCGTGTATTCACTGGGTGATGCAACTAACGGATCGTTGCTCTCTTCTTCCCTGTATCCCTGCGCAACGACCCCGACCATTTCCATCAGCGAAAAGAGCTGCGATTCCCTTGCCGCGGCGGCGCTGGGGGTGGCTTCCATCGCCTCCCAGGTCTTTATGCGTGCCGGGTCGAATCTGACCTTGCAGCCTCCCTTGTCCAACGCTTTCGACAAGAGCACGATTCCTTACTACAACGTCTATTTCAGCGATACCTGGCACCTGAAGCCGACTTTGACGTTAACTTACGGCTTGGGTTATGCGCTGGAAATGCCGCCGGTGGAGCAGTCGGGCAAGCAGTCGGTATTGGTGGATGCCGCAGATGAGCCGCTGAGCACGGCAACCTACGAGGCTAATACCAAGAAAGCTGCCCTGGCAGGCCAGGTCTATAACCCGGAAATGGGTTTTGCCCTGGTGCATAATGCCGGGAACGGCCTGAAGTATCCCTACAATCCGTACTATGGCGAATTCAGCCCACGCGTTGCCTTTGCCTGGTCGTCGAAGTCCACAACCGGTGTCCTGGGCAATACGGTGCTCCGTGTCGGTTATGGCCGGCAATACGGCCGCACCAACGGCGTGGTGCAGGTGCTGGTGCCGCTGCTGGGTCTTGGCTTTGAACAGCCCGTGGCTTGCAAGTCGAACCTGGTCGACGCTACGGGCGCCTGGTCCTGCGGATCCTCGGGTGCAGGCGGCTGGGGTGAAGCCGGCACGCCCGCGGCATTTCGCGTTGGGTCGGCAGCTTCAGCTAACGGAGGCCCAACTGTCCCCTTGGGCTCGCTTTTGAGTGCGACGTTGCCCCAGCCGGTATTTCCTGGGTACAACAACACCTACTCCTCGAGCCCCGAGGGTCTGGATCCGAATTTCCGGGCCAGCGCGATTGACTCCATCAACGCCACCTTCCAGAAGCAGTTGAGCCGCAGGATTACGATGGAAGTGGGCTACATGTACCGCAGAATCACCCATGAGTACGAGCCCATCGAACTGAACCCGGTTCCCTACATGATGACGCTGGGCGGCCAGCAGTTTAAGCAAGCCTACGCCAATGTGGTGCTGCAATACTGCGGAGGCGTCCAGGGCATGGCCGGCGGTGGCTGCGCCGCGAATGCATCAGCAGTCACGCCGCAGCCGTTCTTCGAAACTGCGCTCGCCGGTACCGGTTACTGCACACCTGGGAATTGCACTGCCACAATGGTGGCGAATGAAGGCGGCAATCTCGCTAACGCCCAAGTCTGGGGCCTGTGGAGCGATCTGGATACCGGGGTCGGCTGCCCGACCACGGGGTGCACCACGGTGAACGGTAACGTTGGTGCCTTCAACTTCCCGCGCAGCATGCAGAGCACGCCCATTCCCGGCAGCCCCAACGGAGCCGCCGGCGCCTTCACCGACGGGGCCTTTCAGAACGCCAGTGTAGGCTACAGCAACTACAACGGCGGTTTCGCTTCCCTCAAGACGGCCGATTGGCGAGGATTGACGGCGCAGTCTAACATCACCTGGTCCAAAGCTCTGGGCATTGGAGCAAACGCCCAGTCCTCGAGCGAACTTACGGCTCTCGATCCTTTCAATCTGCAGGAGTCGTATGGGAGACAGGCCTGGGATCGCAAATACATCTTCACCACGTACTTCGTGTATTCGCCCCCGTTCTACAAAGGGCAGTCTGGACTGATGGGACGCCTGCTGGGCGGCTGGACGTTTGCCTCGATCGTCGCAGCCGGCTCCGGCATTCCCACTCAGGTCGGAACAACTTATGGTGACTACCAGGCCTTTGGCGCATGCGACGGAGTTGGCTGTGCCAACTACGACTCCGAGAATGCGGTGCCGATTGGGCCCGTTCCCCATACTAAAGCCTACGTCTGCCCGGGGAATAATTTGGGGACCGGCTTCTGCTCTAATCAGACAAGCGGGTTCCCGGTAAATTATTTCCCGAACGGGACGAATGAGATCTCGAATTGGCGCAACCCAATCCTGGGGATTGACAACCGGGACGGCGGCAACGGGATCCTCAACGGACTGGCCTACTGGAATATGGACTTCAGTATCAAGAAGAGCATCCGGGTGGCCGAGAACATCAACCTGGAATTCCAGGGCGTGTTCGCCAACGTTCTGAACCATAACCAGTGGACCGATAATTACGTCGGTCTCTACCAGGGAGTCGGCTCTTTCGGTTACCTCGGAGGCGGTTACAGTACATACAGCACTGCCGAGGCCGAGCCGCGAAACATCGAGCTGGGTGCTCGCATCCGCTTCTAACAATTACGGAAGGCGCCGGTATGGCGCCTTCTAGAACTAAAAGGCCGCGCCATTCGGTGCGGCCTTTTTCTTTAAGCCGAAATAGCAAAAATTTGCTCGTCATTCTCTTCTGTTAAGCTACACGATTCTCGTAGACTGGTAGTGGTGCAGTCAACGGCCCTACCAGCCTTGAACTGACCGGAGGCGAGCCCGAGTTGAAGCAGAGCCTCCTGTAAATGGCACGAGGCCGAAACACAATGCATGACCACGAAGAACTTCTCCAGGAATTCCAGAAATTCGCGGTAACCGCTCCCACCGCCGACTCCCTCATGGAGCACATCGCGCGGCGCCTGCACGAAACGATATCGCGCTATAACTGGGTAGGCTTTTATCTAGTCGATCCGGCCGACCCTGGCATCCTGATGATCGGACCTTTCGTCGGCAGCTTCACGCCCAATGCCCGCATTCCCCTCGACACGGGACTCTGTGGCGCAGCCGCCACCAGCGGGCAGATCGTCGTGGTGGATGATGTCAGCAAAGATCCGCGCTATCTGCCGGGATCGTCGATGGTGAACAGTGAGATCGTGGTCCCTATCTATGTGAAGAGGAAGCTGGCCGGCGAGCTCGATATCGAGAGCTATTTTGCCGGCACATTTACCAAACCGGAGCAGGACTTCGTCAGGGCCTGCGCCACCATCGTAGAAAAGTATCTAGCGCGAGGGTAGTCAGCCCGGACCGCGGCGGCCACCGGAAACGAGTCTCATCCTCATGCAGCGGGATTCCGCCTTGTTCTCGCCGCTCCCACCGCCTGGCCTCAGAATCAGTTGTGGAATCGCTGTAGCCCATCTGTTTTCCTGAACAGACCCACTAAACGCTGGCACTTGACACGCTGCCCGCATTTTGTGATAATAATGACTTATAGTCATCTATGAATAACAGTCATATACGAGCATGAGTCACCAATGAATTCCCAGCGAACTAAGGTTTCGCACTCTTCGGGCGGCCTCTCCGCCGACGATCTGCCCCATCTGAAAGGCATGGGACGCCGCCAACGGCGCGCCGCCGAGACTCGCCTGCGCTTGTTCCGCTGCGCCCTTCAGTTGTTTGCCGAGCGTGGGTTCCCCAACGTCACCGTCGAGGACATTACCGAAGCGGCCGATGTGGGCAAGGGAACGTTCTTCAACTATTTTGCCAGCAAAGACCACGTTCTGGGCGTTATGGCGGAAATCCAGCTGGGGAAGGTTCGCGAAGCCCTGGAAAAGGCCACGCGTGGAAAGTCCTCCGTCCAATCCGTGCTGCGCCACCTGTTCGAGCGAATCGCCGAGGAGCCGGGGCGGAGCCCTGATCTGGCGCGTGCCGTCATATCGTCATTCCTGGGCAGCGAAGTCGTCCGCCGCCACTTGGATTGCAACATGGCTGACGGTCGGGGGATGATCGCCCAGATCGTCGAGTTCGGACAGAAGCGCGGCGAGATTGATCCCAAACTGAAAAAGGAACAGCTGGCGCTCCTGCTCCAGCAAACACTCATGGGAACCATTCTGCTGTGGTCCCTGCGCGGAGAGCCCGGGTTGCAGAGTGCAGTTGGCGCAAGCTTTCAGCACTTCTGGAGGGCGGTTGCCGTTTTCGACCGGGCAGAAAGCCGATGAAACCACATTTTTGCTGCTCCGTTCTCTTGCTGTCCGTCCTCGCTCCCGTCACGCTCAGCGCCGCGCAGGAGCAGGCTCCCTATCGCCTCACGCTGCGTGAAGCTATTGAGAAGGGATTGCAGGCCAATCTCAGCGTTCTGGTAGCTGACACTCGCATCAAGGAAGCCGAGGGCACCGATGTGCGGCGCTTGTCGGCAGCGCTGTTGCCGCGCGTCCGCGGCGAGAGTTACGCCAACTTTCAGAATCGCAACCTGAGGGCGTTCGGAATCTCGATTCCCGGGCTGCCAACGTTGGTGGGGCCGTTCTCGAATTACGATTTTCGCGTTTCTGCTGATCAGAACATCTTTGATCTGCAGAGTTACCGCAGCTGGAAAGCGAGCGAGCACGCCGTTGCAACCAGCAAAATGGATTATCAGGACGCGCGCGACCTGATCATCCGCTCCATTGCCGGCCTTTATCTGGATGCGCAATCGGCGGGGGCGCGTGTGGAGGCTGCGCAATCCCGGGTGAATGATTCCGAAGCCCTCTACCGACTAGTCAAGAGCAAGCATGATGCCGGAACCGCAACCGGGGTTGACCTTCTGCGCTCTCAGGTCCAGCTTGCCAATGACCAGCAGGCACTGCTGGCGACGCAGAATCAGTACAAGCAGGCATTATTAGTTCTGGCTCGCAATCTCGGCATGAATCCTGCGACCTCTCTCGAGTTGGCCGAGCCACTTCGCTTCCAGCCCATGACTCTCCCCGGCCCCGAAAGCCTTGTGCCTTCGGCTCTGCTGGCGCGTGCGGACTACCTCTCGCTCGCCAGTCAGCGCCAGGACTTGGTCGAGCAGCAGCGCGCCAGCCACGCCCGCTACTTCCCCAAACTCAGCCTGAATGGAAACTATGGCGAGCTGGGCCGCAGTATCGGCGGGGTTCAGGGGACGGGACTCATACAGGGACAGATTGATTTCACGTTTTTCGATCGCGACCGGAAGGGCGAAGCGCAGGAACTGGCCGGCCGCATCGAGCGGGTTGACGACCAGATTACGGATCTGCGTCGTGGAATTGAACAGGACATCCGCGAGGCGCTGCTGAACCTTGAGTCCACATCGGAGCAGGTTGCGGTGGCGCAGCAAGGACAGGAACTGGCGCAACGCGAACTCCAGCTCACGCAGGATCGCTTCCGCTCCGGCGTCACCAATAATATCGAGGTAGTGACAGCTCAGGACGAACTGGCTCGCGCACAGGAAAACTACATTCTGGCCGTTTCCAGCTACGTCGACGCGAAGTTCGCGCTGGCCCGCGCTGCCGGCGGCACGGAAAAGAGTATCGATCAGTACTTAGGGAATCCATAACTATCAGCAGGTTGGGCCGCAAGCCGGCCTGCGAGGTCTGGAGCCATGAAACGACGCATATCCGTTCTGATTGTGCTGGCAGCTGTGGTTGCTGCGGCGGTGTACTTTTATCCTCGTTTTATGAAGAAATCCGAGCCCGGTGACGAACTGGTTCTCTCCGGAAACATCGAAGCTCACGAGAGCCTGGTCAGTTTCAAGGTGCAGGGGCGCATCGTCGAGTTGCCGGTCGAAGAAGGCCAATGGGTTGAGCCCGGCGCCCTGCTGGCGCGGCTCGACGATGCTGATTACCGGCAGAGAGTTCGCATTGATGAGGCCGGCGTTCGCGTACGGAAATCCAATCTCGCATTGACCCTTGCCGGCACTCGCGAACAGGAGATCAAAGCGGCTCAGCAGGCTATGCTCGATGCGCAGGCGGATCAACAGCAGAAGAAGCTCGATTATGACCGCGCCCAGCGTCTTTTCAGCGAAGATGCCATTTCCGCGCAGGACCGCGATCTGGCCGACACTGCGCTGAAACGGGCTCAAGCGACTTTTCAGGCGGCACAGCAACGCTACAACGAGGCCGTAGAAGGAAGCCGCAAGGAAGATATTGAGATTGCACAAGCCAACCTCAAGGAGGCCCACGCCAATTTGGGCATGTCGCGCGTGAACCTGGATTACACGATCCTGCGCGCTCCGTCAGCCGGGGTAATCACCGTGCGACAGGCGGAACTCGGGGAGGTGGTTGTTCCGGGGACACCGGTCGTGACGCTGGCCGATCTGGAGCACATCTGGCTTCGCGCCTACATTGCTGAGACCGATCTCGGCCGCATTCGCTGGGGACAGGATGCGGTCATCACTACCGACACTTATCCCGGCAAGCAATATCGCGGCCGAGTTTCGTTCATCGCATCGGATGCCGAATTCACTCCTAAGAGTGTGCAGACCTACAAGGAGCGCGTCACGCTTGTCTACCGAATCAAGATTGACATCGACAATCCCAATCATGAGCTCAAACCGGGTATGCCCGCCGACGCGCACATCAAGCTGAGCGCATCCAATGTCCCCGCACAGCAGCCAGGAACCACATCGGAGAAGTAATGGCAGCGGAACTCCAGCCCGCGATCATTGCCGAAGGACTGACCAAGACCTTCCCCGGCGTGCGCGCCGTTGATCATCTCAGCTTCGAGGTTCATCCCGGGGAAATCTTCGGCCTTGTGGGACCGGACGGGGCAGGCAAGACAACCACGCTCCGCATGTTGGCCGGCATCATGCCGCCGGACGAAGGCGGTGCGAAAGTTGATGGTTCCGACGTCGTCCGCGATCCTGAGAACGCCAAACATCACCTCAGTTACATGCCGCAGCGCTTCGGTTTGTACGAGGACCTCACCGTGGAGGAGAACATCCGCTTTTACGCCGATCTTTTCGGGGTGAGGCGGACCGAGCGCGAACAGCGCGCCGCGCAACTGCTCCGCGCCGCCGGCATGAGCGAGTTTCTCAAACGCCTTGCCGGCAAGCTTTCTGGAGGCATGAAGCAGAAGTTAGGGCTGGTCTGCGCGCTCATTCACCGCCCGAAAGTGATCCTGCTGGATGAACCGACCACGGGTGTAGATCCCGTCTCTCGCCGCGATTTCTGGCGCATTCTTTACGAACTGATCGCAGAAGGCGTGACCATTCTGACTTCGACCGCGTATCTCGACGAGGCGGAACGCTGCCACCGTGTCGCCCTGCTGCATCAGGGCAAGCTGCTCTTCTATGACACGCCGAACAACCTGAAGTCGAAACTGGGCAAGGGCGTGCTTTCCGTGATCTCGGCCGAAGCGCGGCGCGTACGCGCCGAACTGGAGCACGCGGAAGGCATCTCCAGCCTCATGCTGACTGGTGATGGCCTCCACCTGGTTGTGGATGACGCCAAACGCCGCAGTTTAGAGTTCGAGAACCGGCTGAAGAACGCAGGTATTCCTTTCGAAACCATCCAGCCAGTCACTCCAACGATTGAGGACTTGTTTGTTGATGCGGTCACGAGTGGCAGCACAGGGCTACGTCATGGCTGAGAATCACAGTTCCGTCGTCATCGAGAACCTGGTCAAGCAGTTTGGACAGTTTGTCGCCGTGGATCACGTCAGCCTTGAAACCCGGAAGGGCGAAGTCTTTGGCTTCCTCGGGCCCAATGGCGCGGGCAAGTCCACCACGATTCGCATCCTTTGCGGACTGCTGCGGCCGACCTCTGGCCGGGCCGTGGTTGCCGGTTACGACGTTAGCCGCCAGCCTGAATCTGTGCGCCAGAACATCGGCTATATGTCGCAGAAGTTCTCCCTGTACAACGATCTCAAGGTCATCGAAAACCTACGGCTGTTCGCCGGACTCTACAGCGTGCCATCAGATCAGCTCAAAGACCGCATCAATTGGGCGCTCGACATGGCGAATCTAAAGGGACAAGAAAACTTGATCGTGGGCACGCTCCCGGGCGGATGGAAGCAGCGCCTCGCTCTGGGCTGCGCCGTGTTGCATAAGCCACCCATCATTTTCCTCGATGAACCGACCTCCGGCGTTGACCCGATCGCGCGCCGCCAGTTCTGGGACCTCATCCACACGATGGCCGGGGAAGGGGTCACAGTCTTTGTCACCACCCACTATATGGAAGAGGCGGAGTACTGCAACCGGCTGGCGTTGATCTTCCGAGGCAGGATCGTCGCGCTCGGCACGCCCTCAGAACTCAAACAGAAATTCATGCGCGGTGAGCTGCTCCTGGTCGAGTGCGCTTCCCTGGGCCCGGCGGTAGAGGCTTTGCAGTCTGCTCCTGCGGTGCTCGACGCGGCGGTCTTCGGCAATTCGCTGCACCTGGTCGTACGGCAAGCTCAGGCAGCAATCCCGGAAGTGAAAAAATGCCTGGCCGATCACGGCGTCGTTGTACATCGCGTCGCAACCATTCCTCCGAGCCTGGAGGATGTCTTTGTCTCGCTCACGACCGAAGCCGGCCGCGGAAGGGATGTCAGACCTTCATGAGTCTCACTCGCTTCGTAGCCGTCGCCAAAAAGGAAATCGTGCAGGTTCTGCGCGATACGCGCAGTCTCGTCATTGTCCTCATCATGCCGGTCATCCTCGTGCTGTTGTTTGGATACGGCGTGAGTCTCGACCTCAAGCACTTGCCGGTCTATGTCTACGATCGCGATGGGAGCCAGCAGAGTCAGGATCTCCTCAAGCGCTTTGAGGCCAGCGAGTACTTCGACATCGTACGCGTGGTCAACAATTATCCAGAGCTTTCGCGCGCTCTCGACGATGGGCGGGCGAAGATGGGGATCGTGATTCCCTGGGATTTCTCCCAGCGCTTGGTGGATGGCCGCCCCGTTCAGGTCCAGGCGCTCATAGACGGCACCGATGACAACTCCGCCAACGTGCTCATCGGCTATGCCCAGGCCGTCGTGCAAGTCTATTCCTCAGGTATTCAACTCGACTGGCTTCGCCAGCAGGGGCAGACTCTGCAACCCGCTCCTGTGAGCATTCAGACGCGCACCTGGTACAACGAGGATCTGGAGAGCAGCGCCTTCATCGTTCCCGGCGTGCTGGCTCTCGTGATGTCCACCATCGGCGCCTTTCTCACTTCACTCACCATCGCGCGCGAATGGGAACGAGGCACAATGGAGCAGCTGATTTCGACTCCGGTCACTCCGCTGGAAATCATGCTGGGCAAGCTCGTGCCCTACTTCGCCATCGGCATGTTCGACGTTATAGTTTGTGCGCTCATCGCTCTTTACTGGTTCCATGTTCCCTTCCGCGGATCATTTCTCACTCTGCTGCTCAGTTCTGCCATGTTCATGATTGTCGTGCTCTCGATGGGATTTTTCATTTCGGTGATCGCGAAGAATCAGTTCGCCGCCAGTCAGATCGCCTTGCTCACGACATTCCTTCCGGCCTTCCTGTTGTCAGGATTCCTCTACGCGATCGAGCAAATGCCGGTCGTTCTGCAGTGGATCACCCGCATTCTTCCGGCGCGCTACTACGTCTCCGTGTTAAAGAAAATATTCCTGAAAGGATCGCCCACTGCTCTTCTCTACGCCGACCTGGTGCCGTTGACAATTTTCGCGCTGGTGCTGGCCCTTCTCGCCACGCACTCATTTCACAAGAGGCTGACCTAGGAGAACACCATGCTGGCACGCCTCAAACAGATGCTCATCAAAGAATTCATCCAGGTGTTTCGGGACAAACGGACCCGGTTTGTGCTCATAGGTCCGCCCATCATCCAGATGCTCGTTTTTGGTTACGCGGCGACGTTCGAGATCCATCACGTGCCAACAGTCGTGCTCGACCTGGACCATAGCCAGGAGAGCCGCGACCTGATCTCCCGCTTCACTTCCAGCCCGTATTTCGACGTGCAGCGGCAGCTTACCGATTATCACCAGGTTGGGGACCTCATCGATCGCGGGCAGGCCACGGTCGCCCTGCAAATCAACCCGGGATTCGCCCAGAATCTGCGCAAGGGCCAGACAGCGCCTCTGCAGGTGATTGTGGATGCGACCAATTCCAATACCGCCTTAATAGCTTCTGGTTATATCAACCAGATCGCCCTCGGTTTCGCGCAGGAGTATCAGCAGGACCGGATTCGCCGCATTCTCCCGCAGATGATCGAGCGACTTCCTCAAGTCCAACTCGAGCCACGTCCCTGGTACAACCCCGACCTGCGAAGCCGCTGGTTCTTCGTGCCCGGAATCATTGGAAGTCTCACCCTCGTCCTGGTGGTGACGCTGACCGCGTTTGCCGTGGTTCGCGAGCGCGAAATCGGAACACTCGAACAAATCATGGTGACGCCGATACGCCCGGCCGAGTTTATTCTCGGTAAGACCCTGCCCTTTTTCCTGATCGGCCTCTTCGATGTTTCGCTGATTGGAACGGTAGGGACGCTCTGGTTCCAGGTTCCCTTTCGCGGTCAGATCCTGGTCCTGCTCGCCGGGGCAGTTCTGTTTCTGCTGTGCATGCTGGGTGTGGGATTGCTGATCTCAACCGTCTCCGCAACTCAACAGCAGGCAATGGTGACGTCCTTCTTCTTTATTATGCCGGCCATTACCTTCTCCGGTTTCGGATTTCCAATCAACACCATGCCGCAGTGGCTGCAGTACTTCACCTATCTCAGTCCGCTGCGGTATTTCTTAGTCGTGCTCCGCGGAACGTTCCTGAAGGGTGTTGGGTTGAGTATCCTCTGGCCGCAAATGGCCGCCATGGCCGTGCTGGGCGGCTGTTTGCTGACTACCGCCGTGCTCCGCTTCCATAAAGCCCTCGATTGAGGAACTTGTCAGAGCGACGTCCGCGCGAGCCATGGCGCAGACCGCGACGCCGGCAGCGCCTCAATAGGACGCCACGCCGTCGAGTAGCTTGACAGCCCCGCGCCAGCATGGTCATACTCGCAGCCGATTTGCCGGATTTCTCGCTCTAACGCAAAAGAATTGGTGGTGCGAGTGCAACGAAAATTGATGAGCCTGTACACCGTACTTCTCGGCCTTCTTCTGACCACTGGACCGCAACCGCACAGTCTCGGTCAGCAACTTCAGAATCAGATCGTGATTCGAGTAAATGAAGCCGCCTCGACTGCGTCAACGCCGGCTTCATCCCTTGCCAGCTATTTGAACGGCTACCGCTCCTCGATCAACGGTCAGACCATCGAATATCACTCCTCCGATCCCGATGCGGATTCCGCGTTGCTGGTAAGAGGACAGAGCATTGCCCACTCCATCTCCTGGGAAACTGATCCCATGCCGGCCGTGTCAAGCGGCCATTCCCAGTTCATTTGGCTGGCAGGAATTGAACGTGCGGGCTTTGAAGGCGAAAAGGACAGCCATTCATTCGACTTCTTGATCAATGGTCAACCCTGGTTCACGTTCAAGAATGCCAAGGGTTCGACAGCGACGAGCTGGAAAATCGAGGGCAAGGATGGCGCCGAATTGTCTTTTGCCTCGGTCATGACTGACAGGGTCGGCGATCTATTCGGCTACATGCTGTTGAAAGTGCCCGGCAAAGATTTCGACGCCGGTAAGCCGCTTACTCTGGAAGTGGACGGAGACAATTCGGGCAGCGCCGACTGGTACATGACGTTTCAACACCGCTTTAATTTTGTTCCGCAAGTGCGCGCAGAACCTGCACTGATCAGAGATGGCGCCCAGGTTTCGCAGGTGCTGCGCCTCAGTCTCGACAATCTGGCTGACGGGAGGACCCTTGAGGTTCATGCTCCGAACCATGCACCGATCAGCGCAGTTCTCAAGATAGGGGCGAACATCTTCCGCCTGCCGATTCCTGCCACAGATTCTGAGGCGACTTGGCCCGTCCGGTTCGAGATCAACGGCAAACTTGTCGAAACCAGTGCGGTTCACGTGACACCGGTCAAGAAGCGGGATATCTATTTGCTCTCCTATTCCCACAACGACATCGGTTACACCGATCTGCAACCTGATGTCGAACGAAAACAATGGAACAACCTTGATCAGGCGATGCGGCTCATTCGTGAGACGCGAGATTATCCCGCAGACGCCCGCTACAAGTGGAACCTGGAAACGATTTGGGCATTGGAAAGCTATCTGAAGAGGGCTTCCCCGGCCCAGCGCGAAGAATTTTTGGCCGACGTACGACAGGGCAGCATCGGGCTCAGCGCCCTTTACGCGAACATGCTGACCGGCCTCGCCAATTCTGTGGAGATGAGCCACTTCTACGATTTCGCACGCCGTCTGCGAACCGATTACCACATTCCCATGACTACGGCCGTTACCTCCGACGTTCCCGGCTTCAACTGGGGAGTCGTTGCGGCCATGGCTCAGAGTGGTGTGAAGTACTTCGCGACGGCGCCAAACGAAGCAGATCGTATCGGCTACACCCTGCAGACCTGGGGCGACAAACCTTTTTACTGGGCCTCGCAATCGGGCCAGGAGAAGGTTCTGACCTGGATGGCTGGCGCCAGCTACTCAAGCTTCCACGAGGGGCCGCTGAGCAAACTCGGAGACGAGAAGATCATGAAGCTCGTCCGGAAGCTGGACGAAGCTTCGTATCCGTATGAAATGGTCCAGCTTCCCTATACGCTGAGCGACAATGGGCCACCCGACCCTACGCTCTCCGACTTTGTCCGGCAGTGGAACGAACGCTATGTGACGCCCCGCCTCATTGTGGCTACGCACGAGCAAATGTTTCAGGAATTCGAGAAGCGCTACGGCGCGACTCTCCCGGTCGTGCAGGGGGACTTCACGCCTTACTGGGAAGACGGAGCCGCCTCCACCGCATACGAGACTGCATTGAACCGCGCAGCTGCCGATCGGCTGATTCAGGGTCAGGTTTTGTGGGCGATGCTTTCCCCGGGCCCCTATCCCGCACAAGAATATGAGTCCGCATGGCGCAACGTGGTTTTTTATGACGAGCACACGTGGGGCGCCCACAACAGCATCGAGGAACCCGACCTGCCTTTCGTCAAGCAGCAGTGGGAGATCAAGCGAAGATTTGCCGTGGATGCGGATCGTGATTCCCGCGCATTGCTGGCCAAGGCTGTCCACTCAACCGCGGATCTGGCGAGAAATAAACCGCCAGTTGACGTGTATAACACCGATTCCTGGCCACGCACCGACATCGTATTTCTTGCGCCTGAATTGAGCGCAGCGGGGGATCACGTAGTTGATGCAGACGGACGGGCGCTGCGCTCCCAGCGTCTTTCCACCGGTGAACTGGCCGTGCTCGTGGAAAACATCTCGCCGTTTTCTGCAAAACGCCTTTTTGTGGAGAAGGGGGAAGCCTACAGCAAGAGCGGCGCCGAGGTTCGGGAAAACACGTTAGAGAATGACTTTCTCGTTCTGTCTGTCAATCCACAAACCGGTTCAATCGCCAGCCTCAAATGGAAAACAAACGGAGTTGAGCTGGTAGACGGAACACGAGGCGCTGGCCTGAACCAGTATCTCTACGTTTTAGGTACAGACCCGGCAAAAGCCCAGCCAGTTTCGAACGTTCGAGTCAGAGTAAAGGAGCAGGGAAATCTCGTTGTCTCTCTACTGGTGGAGACGGATGCACCAGGGGCAAAGCGGTATTCCAGCGAGATCCGCCTCGTCGAGGGAATTGACCGCATGGACTTGATCACGAATCTCGACAAGAGTTCGGTCCGCGAAAAAGAAGGTGTCCACATTGCGTTTCCATTCGCCGTGCCCGATGCCCAGTTGCGCTATGACGTTGCCGACGGAGTGGTTCGCCCCGAGGCGGACCAGCTCGCCGGCGCCTGTAAGAATTTCTTTTCGGTACAGAGCTGGGTGGACGTTTCGAACCGCGACTACGGCGTGACCTGGGCCACGCCGAATGCCCCCTTGGTAGAAATCGGAAGCATTACGGCAGAGCAGCCCTGGCTGAAATCGATTCAGCTGTCGTCCCTGATTTACTCCTATGTGATGAACAACTACTGGCACACCAACTACAAAGCGGATCAAGAAGGGCCCGTAACCTTCAGCTATTCGCTTCTGCCCCATGCCGCCTTTACGGTCACCGATGCGGTGAAGTTCGGTGTGGAACGCAGGCAGCCATTAATCGTTGCTGTCGCCGATCCGTCCACTAAGCCCCGCTCTCCTGTGTTGCTCCTATCGTCGCCGGATGTAATCGTTTCTTCACTAAAGCCGATGGCGTCCGGAAGCTGGTTGATCTATCTGTACAATCCCACCGGGAAGACCCAAAGGATCAGCTTTCACTGGGCTGACGGCGATCCCGTGCCGAGCCGACCCAGCGACGCAGGCGGGCAAGCCGGTGATCAAACCCGCGATTTCGAGGTCGCAGCCTTTGATAGCGCCTATCGGCGGATCGATCAGGCCGCACCCGACAATCCTGGCCACCAAGAGAAAGCGCATTCAGCTGCGCCGGAGTAACGCAGCTCTCGGGCCTTGAAGTTTCTAGAACAGGATGGGCTGGTTTCTTGCCAGGAACGATCCGCGGAAGCCTGCCATGCCGCAGAATCTACACTCTCTGGACGTCGATTCCCCGCTGTAGAAAAGGAGCGATTGCTTTGTCCGACGCACGGGTGTCGGTGATGAGTACGTGAATGTCAGAGATAGGACAGATCAAGGCTGGGGTCACGATGCCGATCTTGGTGGAATCTGCGACCACGATCGTCTGCTTGGCCTGGTGAATCATGGAACGAAATGTCAGGCCTTCTTCGGGCTCGATCACGGTGATGCCGCGGTTGACGTCGATTCCGCACACGCTCACAAACACGCGGTCCATGTACATATCACTGAGCGAGGCCATGGCAACCTGTCCCACCAGCGAAAATGAGCCCGCCCATTGCACGAAACCTCCGGTCACGAAGGTTTTCAGGCCTGGACAGTTGCTCAATTCCATCGCGATGTTAATGCCGTTGGTGATCACGCGGATGTTGTGACGGTTCCGCAAATTCCGCGCCACATGCGTCGTCGTCGTGCCGGCGGTAAAGCCTACAGTCTCGTTTTCATGAATCAACTCGGCCGCGGCAAGGCCTATCCTGCGCTTCTCGGCCGTACGATGCTGCTCGCGATTCTGGAACAGGGAGTCGTAACGGAAAGGTTCATAGAGCAACGGCTCGACCAGTATGGCCCCGCCGTGAGTTCGCCGGACCAGGCCTTTCGCCTCCAGTTTGGCTAGATCACGCCGCACGCTGGCCGCCGACGCGCCGAGGCCCTCGATCAACTCGTCGAGCGAAACGCTGCCTTTATGGCGCAGTTCTCTTAGTATTTGGTCCGCCCGGTTCAGCGCCTTCATCTCTAGACCTTCCTCCCCACGGAGGTGCACGAACTAATCAAAATCAAGTCCTTCCCTCTGCTGTTCCCGAAGGCAGAGTGTACAACAGTCCAGCCACCGGCCCCCTACAAAATGTGCACAACTATGCATATAGAGCA
Organism: Candidatus Sulfotelmatobacter sp.; assembly: GCA_052326105.1. Classification (GTDB taxonomy): domain Bacteria; phylum Acidobacteriota; class Terriglobia; order Terriglobales; family Acidobacteriaceae; genus Sulfotelmatobacter. The sequence goes on from JBKQRC010000057.1 coordinate 56,952, forward strand.
CAGAAGTGATTGAAATATTGCCAATCACTCACTTTCCCCTTGACAAGTCTCCCCGTGCGAGGCGAGATTGATAGGCCTCAGTCCCCGCAAAGGCGATCCCACCACTAAAGGAGTCAGCTATGAATCCCCTCAGCCGTGCTTTTCGACTGTTAGTCGCTGCTGCAGTTCTCGCCGCGTGCCTGATCCCTGCGACGGCCCCGGCCCAGAGTACGAACCGGCAAATCGGCACGCAGTTCGAGGTGACTGCCGATCCGCTTGTGCCCCGGCCGCATGAGCAGCCTTGCAAAGTGCCGCTCTTTGCCAATTACCAGTTCGCGTTCTTCTCTCAAACCACCCAGACCTTCCAATTCACGCCGCCCAGCGATTGTTCTGGCCCGTGGGAGAAAGTGGTGCTGGAAGTAGACTTCAGCGAGAACGGAGGAGACCAATTCGACCGGACCGCCACCATGTTTCTGGGGAACACCAACGTTTATTTCGGAACCACTCCCGAGCCTTTGCAGACCGCAACCAATACCTGGCACGTGGAGCGCGATCTGACAGACTACAGCGCTCTGTTGCTGGCGCCGCAACAGGGAACGATGATTCTGCAGAACTGCACCACCGACTGCCCTGCACCCTACAATACCGAACTCAACGGAGTTTTCACGGTCAACGCCAACCTGGAGTTTTATCCCGCGCACAAGCGCGGTTATGATCACGCAACCCCGGCGCCCGACGCCGTTCTTCCTCTCGTGCAGACAACGAACGGCGGAATCAACCTGCCGGCCTACCTGTTTTCCGACACCGACCAGTTCTCGACCACGTTCACACTGCCGACCAACATCGAGCGCGTGTATCTGGACGTGATCGCCCAGAGTCAGCAGAGCGACGAGCAGTGGTACGGCTGTCTCCCCAACGATCTCAGCAACATTAATGAAGTCTATGGCTGCGGCAACACCGACTTCCGCGAGACCGAGATTACGATCGACGGTCAACCCGCCGGCATCTCGCCCGTCTCTCCCTGGGTTTTCACTGGCTTCCTTCCCGACCAGTGGGTGCCGATGCCGGCCGCACAAACGCTCGATTTCGTTCCATACCGCGTAAACCTCACACCCTTCGCCGGTCTGCTGAGCGATGGCAATCCGCACACGGTGTCGTTGAGCGTGTTCGACGCCAACTATTATTTCACCGCTACGGCGTCGCTGTTACTCTACCTCGATCACGGATCAACGCAGGTCACCGGTGCGGTCACGAAAAACACGTTGACCAGCCCGTCCCCGGCAGTGACTGAGAACCTGCAAGGAACCGCGACGGTGGCCGGAACGATCGGAGTCGCCTCCAATCGCCATTTCACCATTGCGGGATACATCAACACGTCTCACGGAAAGGTCTCGACTTCCGTCTCCGAGCAACAGAATTTTTCCAGCACCCAGACCATTGACTTCGACACGGTCAACTTCACCGTGCTCGATCAGAACACGTCCGTGCAGAACAACGTGTCATCCACCACGACTGTCTGGAGCCGTGACGGCGTGATGGTCACTCGTGACAACTTCAGTTTCCCGATCACGGTGGACTTCATTTATCCCGTCAGCAGCTCTCCCTTCGGCTTCACCGTAGCTACCACTCAGAACTACCAGACTGGAAAGCAGATCTTCGCAAATGGATTCCCGGCCTACTTCAACGCGCTAACCAACTCGGTAAGCGCAAGCGACGTAAGCCCAGCCGCAAGCTCACAGAAATATGCTTACTTTGATTCGGATGGCACGTTCTATGACTGCCAAATCGCATCAAAGAGCAACACTCTGACTAAAGTAAGTAAGGGCTGCAAGCCAAACCAGTATTAGCGAGTCCGGCTCAACCGAGCCGACTGTGCTGCAAGGGCCTGGTCTTCGCGACCGGGCCCTGCTTTTTGACTCTGGCAGTTCCCCGGGCCCACGGGACAGCTTCTCCGAGACCACAAACCTCGCAGTCATTCAGGCTCTGTTATGTCTGTATCGGGCCGTATAACGCATAGTATTGATTGAATTACCGCCAATCAATCATTTTTCGCTTGACAGTGGTCAACAGCCCTGAATATCGTCGCATGGTGAAATCCAGGTCGTGGAGATCAGCATTGGTGTCCCCACTCCTGCGCGGAGGGCATAGAAAGTCATGAAAATCGCCAGTCGTTCGTCCAAGCTCATCGCGAGTCGGCTCAAAGAAAGGCCCCGTGAGGAGGTAACGATTATGAGAAGCAGTCGATTCCCCCGTTATTTCGTTGGATGTTGCATAGTGGCCGTTCTGTGTCTGTCCGCCGCGTTGGGGCAGACCGTCACTGGCTCCATTACCGGCCAAGTTGCCGACCCCAGCGGCGCCGTCGTGGCGGGAGCGAAGGTCACGGCCGAGAACACCGCTACCTCCGTGAAAACAACTGTGCAAACGAATGGCGCGGGAGTGTACACCATCCGATTTCTGGCCATTGGCACGTACACGGTGACAACCGAGGCGACGGGGTTCACCACACAGAAAACTCCGCCTTTTGCACTGGAAATCGACCAGACAGCAAAGGTTGACGTGAAATTGAAGATCGGGGCTATCACCACCGTGACGGTGCAGGAGAACTTTCATCCGATCCTCGACACCACCGATGCCACGCTGGGGAACACTCTTACAACCAATGAGATCGAAAACGTTCCTCTGAACGGCCGCAACTTCTCGTCGCTCACGCTATACCAACCCGGCGCTATTGATACCGACCCGACCGGCATGAACGGCAACAATGCCATCGAGCGCGACACATACAACAGCGGCATCGCGACTATCAACGGCAATCGCGAGCAGGCAAACAACTACAGCCTTGAAGGCGCCGAAGACAATGAGCAGCAGAACAATCTCATCGGATACAATCCGGCGCCCGACGCGATCGCCGAAGTACGGGTAGTCGAAGCCAACGCGAACGCCACATACGGGAACGCGAATGGGGGCGCAATTGTGACGGTCCTCAAGTCCGGGACCAACCACTACCACGGTTCCCTCTACGATCTTCTGCAAAACGAAACGCTCGATGCCAACACCTGGAGTAACGATCACTCTTACCCTGCGATCCACAAGAACTCGTATACGCAGAACATCTTTGGTGGAACTTTCGGCGGGCCCATCTGGAAGAATAAACTTTTCTTCTTTGGCGACTACGAAGGCGTGCGGCACCATACGGGGGGGAAGTCCTCGGCCAGCCTGCTCACTCCGGATATGCTCAGCGGAAACTTCTCTGCTCTCACCGCGGCGGGCATCCAGCTATACGACACACAAAACAACTTCGCTGCTTTTCAGAATAATCAGGTTCCGGTGGTCAATCCGGTAGCGAAGTACCTTGCAGCCCATCCTGAAATATATCCGGCTCCCAACGCCGTGCCGCAGGACGGACTGCTTGAAAGCAACTATCAGGGTGCATATTCGGGTTATGTCTCGAACAATCAGGAGGATTTCAAGGTCGATTGGACTCCGGGCAACGTGAACAAAATCAACAGCTTTTACTCGCAGGGAACGGGCAAGGACTTCACAACATCCATCGTCCCGGTTTTCTTCCCCGCGGAGAACTCCTACCCAACCAAGATTGCTGGAGCCAGCTTCGTCCACACTTTCTCACCGGCCATCGTCAACGAGGCGCGCTTTGGCTTCACGCGTGTCCGCTGGAACAACGGTGTCCCCACTGACCCATCTGGCCTCTTCGGCTTGACCGGCGATTCGAAAGTTGGCATACCTTTTGGCGCGCAACGCTTTGTGGGCTTCTCCGGACAGAGCATCAACAACAACGCCAGCTACATCGGCGCCAACGCCAACCTGCAGGTCTTTACCGACAATACTTTCGCCTACCAGGACAACCTGACCTGGCAGCGCGGGCGCCACTTGCTTACCATCGGGGGCCAGGCGAACCGCTACCAGCAGAACTACGTCAACGCCGGTAACGTTGGATTCCTGGGGACATTCTCGTACAACGGCAACTTCTCCGAGAATCTGAATGCGGCCGATGGGCCGGGCTACGGCCCTGCTGACTTTGTTCTGGATCGGATCTCTAACGATCAACTCGCATCGCTAACGGGCTGGGTCGGCAACCGGCAGTGGCGGTTAGCTGGATACTTTCAGGACGATTTCAAGGTAACCTCAAAGCTCACCCTCAATCTTGGGATTCGTTACGAATACGATCAACCCTGGTACGAGCAGAACAATAAGACCGCCAACGTCCTTCCTGACGGCATTCCGGAATACGCTGGCCACGTTCCCACTGGAGCGGTCGCTGGCTCGACTGTTTGCCCCACCCACGCCTGCTACGACGCTACTTGGGACCAGGTCATGCCTCGCCTAGGCTTCGCCTACCAAGCGATGCCCAAACTGGTAATTCGTGGAGGCTATGGCGCGACCAGCTTTTTTGAGGGTTATTCGTTCAACCAGCGGTTGACCTCGAGTCCTCCATTCACTCTTGCGATCAATACCAACGCCGCTCTTCCAACCGCGACGTCCGGAGGAACACCCTTCACAGTAGAGGAAGGCTTTGGGAACAGCTACGGCTCAGACCCCGCGTACAACCTGTACTCGGTCTGGCCTCAGAATACTCAGCCTGCCTACATCCATCAGTTCAGTCTGACAACGGAATACGCAATCACGAACGAGTTATCTTTGAGCGTTGGGTATCACGGCCAATCCGGGCATCACCTGGCCGACTATCGCAACGGCAATCAACTTACCACGGCGCAGTCGCTGGACCTTGGTGGGAATTGCGGAGCTGCAGTCATTCCCACGGCCGACCAGACACCCTATTACAGCCTGGTCGGCGAATGCGGCGCCATTCTGATCACCGAATCCGGCGCCAAGATGAACTACAACTCGGCCCAGGTGACTTTGCGACAGCGGACTCACCACGGACTGGAATACACGCTGAACTACACGTTTGCGAAATCGCTCACCGACTCGTCGGGGAACTACGCGGTGTCTGGCACTAGCTTCAACGGGTCATCGCACCAGGATGGCTACAACATCAACGCCGACTACGGTCCATCTGCCATGGACATTCGCCAGAGCCTGAACTTCGTTGGCGTGTACAATCTTCCTTTCGGACGCGGCCGGACTTACGGCGGGAACGCGAACGGATTCGTAGATGCTGTTCTGGGAGGATGGAAAACGTCGGCTTCGGCTATCCTCTATTCAGGATTCCCAGTCACCATCTTCGGACCATGCACCAGCAACACGAACAGCTGGGGTTTCTGTCGGGCTAATCAGTATGGCCCGATGATCATTCGGAATCGCTCTCTCAATGACTGGTGGGGAACGGATCAATCCGCAGATAACTCAATAAACTGCCCGTCGAATGGAGCCTGCGCTTATGGCGTGGCCGCTCCGTACACATTCGGCACGGCGCACAATAGCACCGAGCGCGGCCCCGGCTATCGCCAAGTGGATATGTCCATATTTAAGGACTTTCACGTATGGGGCGAGAATCACGTGCTCGGCTTCCGGACGGACTTCTTCAACCTATTTAACATTGCGAGCTACGGAAATCCCGACAACGGGATCACCGACAGCAGCTTCGGGGTGATCAATTACACGCGTTCTCCAGCTCGGTCCATACAGCTCAGCTTGCATTACACGTTCTAGATCGCATCTATGGGCCTCGTCAGGGCCGCTACTGCGGCCCTGAC
>JBKQRC010000058.1:0-125176 GCA_052326105.1 Candidatus Sulfotelmatobacter sp.
GGCGAAGTCGACTTCAGACTCGCCGATCTGATGGAAACTTACTGGACCAACTTCGCGAAAACAGGAAATCCGAATGGCGACGCGCTGCCGAAGTGGCCGGAATTTGGCAGCTCGCAGCTTTTCCTGAAATTCACGCAAGACGGCCACGCGGTGGCGAGCACCGGCGCGTTGCGCCAGCCTCAATGTGATCTGTACCGCGAAGTGCAGAAAGAGCGTACGAACCAGCACTGAGGCGGTCTTCTTGTCGGTTGGAAAACACGCGGACTGTTTCCCGCCCCTCGGCCAGCGCGGCCTGGCCTCGATTCGTTTGTAACGATTCCGTTACGTTGACTTGTGTGGGAGTCGGACCTACGATTTGGCTTGCGTTGGGGCGCCATCAGCGCTAGTGCTGGGCTGTTGTCCATTTGCGCCATCCCAACTTCCCTTGAAAGGAGGCGGAGATGTTTGAAACCAGTGAAACCGCCGATGTGATGGAAAAGAGCCCGTGGCAGAAATACCTGCTGTGGTTCGCGGCAGGCTGCTTAGTCACGACTTTGATTTTCTACCTGCTCCTCATACCCGGTGCGAAGCGTGCGGCGGCTGAGTCCGCTGAAAAAGCTGCGCAACGGAAGTTTACCGCTGAACTGGCAAAGAACCCGGTGGCAGCTCAACTAGAAAGCACGAAGGCCGCATGGCAGACCGCAACCCAGGAGCGCGACGAGTGCAAAGCCAAATTTGATCGCCAGACGATCCTCTACGACAACAGCATCCCCGTTGACCCCGGCAGACTCTGGGTCATTCCCGCCGATGTGGAACCGATCGCCGTCGGCGACCACAGCGTGACTTATACGCACTACGACCCGAAGACCAAGCGCGAGACTGTCCACTTCTATCCCTCGCGGCAATAGCCGACGGGCGCTCGCTGACTCCGGGTCGGGGGTCAATGAGCCGGATTCTTGGATGCTTGTTCGAGGTCGGCAATCAAATGGGCGAGGGATATGCGGAATTGCATTGGGTTGTGGAAGTCCAACCTTACCGGATCCAACGGCTTGAGAATACTTCCGATCTGATCCCACGCCGCGCCGCCGTCCGGCGTCGCGCGCAGGTGGAAGACACGGCCTTCGGGAAAGCGTTCGCGATCGACTGGGGATACTTCGATCTCGTCAGGAAAAGCAAAGCTGTCGCTGACCACCACGAGAATGTGCAGCGGTGCGTCGTCTCCGATCGCGCATGGGCTGGACTCCGTTTCCAATTGTTCCAGATACTGGGCGAGTCGCGCAGGCGTTTGTCTCTGCCCCGCGAGGGTGCGGGCATCGATCTTAGCTCCGGTCACCGGTGGGAGTTGGTTTTTCGTGCCCGCGAGTGCGAGCACGTGTCCCCCGCCCGCAAGAAGGTCGCCATTGTAGTTAAGTTCCACTTGGCGACGCATCTCCCGCCAATCGAGTTCCTTAACGTCCTCCCGATCAACGATCCACTGCTGACGCAGAATGTCGACAGCGCTAAGCCGTACACAGCCCGATCTCAGATGAAGTTGCGAAAGCACGTGCGCGATCTTGAACATGGCTGGCGGACCGACCGGATTCGGCACGACAAAATCGTAACCCGGGAAATCATGATCCGAAGAAACATACTGCCCAACTACCTCGCCTCGCGACAAATTCACGAACACATCCACTTGGAGCGGGCGCACATTGTCAACCGGCAGGAAAAGCTCTCCCTCGCCCAGGTCCAGAGGGTCAACCACCAGTTTAGGTGGCCTAATTGGACTCAGTCGCGCGATGGAGTTGGCTTTGTTTGGAGGCGCCGGTTGAAATTCCACTTCCGGCAAGTTGCGCTCCGCATCGGGCAAGGGATCGTTTCTGACCGGCGGCACATGCAATGTTCCCCGCCAGAGGTTGCCGCGGCCATGAAGGCTGTCGTATGCCATCGCGGCGACCCGATATGTCCCTGGCCGGACATAAACGTTCACCACACCGTACAATTCAGCAACGGATTCGACCCCCGCTGGAGGTTCGAAGCGGCCATAAGACTGCCCTAGCCAGCCCCCGTCCTTCCCCGCCAGCCTCACGACGACGTGTAGGTCTTGCAGCGAAATGTCGGCTTTCACTAAGTCGCGCACGTCAAAAGCGACCCCAATCTGAACCAGATGGCGCTGCCGATACGTAAGCCGCGGTTTGCTCAGGGGCACCTTCCACCGGAAGTCGTGGCGATCGGGGCCTTGCAGCCATTGGTCAATCGGAATCTCAGGCGGAGGATCGCTCTGGGCGAAAACAGGGCTGGATACAAAGGAGAAGAGCAGGATCAGCGAGACCGCGAGGACGGAGAGCCGCATACAGCACCTCCGACCGACCGAACGAAGCGAAGGGCAGAACCCTCTGTTTCGTCGGACGTTGCATCAGCTAGGAAGATACTCCGAATCGTGTCAAGAAGCGCAGCAATCGGGTAAAGAATTGTTACACCATGGTTGACGAGAACAGGCCGTTTACACGTGTTGACCGCTGGTCGTTGCCGCTATCGCGATACTCCACCAACTGAGAGCCGGGCCGGACGCGGCCGCCGATTTACGACGTGACCAGCATCACTGACATAACGTGAATGTAGGTAGAGAGTTGCGCAGAGTGTATGGGTGATTCTGCAAGCCCGACCTCATGATCGGCAACACTATCGCGCGCTACTGTATGGTCCGGGATCCTGGGCAGTCGCGACGTAGGAGGCATGTACAAGACCAAAAATGCTGAAAATCGGCTGGTTTGTCGCCCTCAATATCCTGCCCGACGGGGTAACCAGAAGCTTGCACGCAGCCAGCCGCTTTCTACGTGAGACCAAGCTCCCTCCGGCACCGAACCCGCCTCACGCCAGCGTGCGCGATTCATCCGCCGTGCGCGCGTTGTTCTTCTCCACACTGATACTGGCGGTCGTGCCCGTCGTTTTCTCTCCCGCATTCGGGCAGAGTACCGGCGGCAGGATTCTCGGCAGAGTTACAGATCAAACCGGCCATTTTGTCGAGGGCGCCAAGATTACTCTGGTGGACGAGGCAACCGGTGTAAACCGCACCGCCGTGAGCAACAGCAGTGGCGACTACGTCTTCGTGGCGGTTGCCCCTGGAACCTACCGGGTCGAGTTTGAGCAGCAAGGATTCAAGAAGAACGTTCAGCGCGACGTGCTGGTGGAAGTCAACCAGGTAGTTACGCTGAACTCGATGCTGGAGGTGGGAGCGCAGAGAGAAATCGTGGTTGTAACCGGCGAACCTGCCCTGGTGGACACAACTACGACCCAACTGGGAGCCGTCATCAATAACCGCTCGATGAACGAGCTTCCCTTGAATGCCCGAGACAGCTACCAGTTCCTGCAACTGCAGCCAGGCGTGCAGGCGCAACTGGGTTCGAGCGCGGGCAATCTCTATGGCGGCGACGCGGCGGGATCGGTCTCAGTGAACGGGGGCCGGGGGCGCTCCAATAACTTCAGCGTCAACGGCGGGGACGCGAACGACCAGTTTGTCAACGCGGCGGCGGTGCAGCCCTCGCCTGATGCCATCGAAGAATTCCGGATGATCACCAATACCTTCGACGCGGAGTACGGGCGCAACTCCGGGGCGGTCGTGAATGTGGTGACCAAGTCGGGCACCAATGCCTTCCATGGGGATGTCTATGAGTATTTCCGGAACAAGGTCCTGAACGCGCAGGGATATTTCAACACAGTGAATCCGCAGTTCAATCAGAACCAGTTCGGAGCGACTCTTGGCGGGCCGATCAAGAAAAATCGGACCTTTTTCTTTGTAACCTCTGAAGCGCGTCGCATACGCCAGGGAATTTCCGGCGATACCGTTGCTGTGCCGACGCCGGATGAAATACCAACGCCGGATAAAATTGGCGGAACGTTTGCCGGCGGTTTTCCCGTCAATCGACCTGGGACCGGCATCAATGGCGTCCCAGCCGTTCCCAACCAAATCAACGATAAGTTCGTGGCTGATGCACTAAATGGAAGGCCCGGTTGCACCGCCGCCATTGCCACATTAGGCGGTACGACTCCTGCCGCGGGCGTTACCTGGGGTTCCCCATACGGAAGCGGAATCCCCAGTGTTTTTCCTACAGACGTGAACGGCAACGCCACCATTCCGTCGCCATGCATGGACCCCGTGGCATTAGACTTGCTGCGCTTTGTGCCGGCCGCAAACCGGTCCGACGGTACCTACCAGGCCGTTCCCACAAAAACCGATGATCAGAACCAGTTTACGGTGCGCATCGATCACAGCATCACTGCGCATCAGAACTTCAGCGTCTACTACTATTTCACTGATGAGAACATCACCCAGCCCTTCTACGACTTCCAGGGATCGGGCGCAAACGTGCCAGGGTTCGGTTCGCTGGTCCGGCAGCGTTTCCAGCAGTGGGATCTGAGTCACACCTGGACCCTGGCCAACTCGCTGGTCAATGAAGCCCGTTTTACCTACATGCGTGAAGGTCAGCTAACCTTCCAGCACCCGCAAAACACCGGATCGGTTCAAGCCTCTTGTAGTTCTGCGATTCTGGTCAACGAGTGTTTTGGAGGGCAATCAGATTCCTCAGCCATCAACAACTTGATCGAGGCTTCCGTTGCGAACGGGACGATCACCAGCGCAAGCAAAGCCGGCATTACTCCGGGCCTGCCTCCGGACCATACCGGACTGCCATTCGTAAATATTTTGGGAGGTTTCAACATCGGGAATGGCTGGGAGGGCGAATTGCCGCAGGTCGGTAATACCTTCCAGTGGGCGGACAACTTAAGCTGGGTCAAGGGCGGGCACACCACAAAGTTCGGCGCTGATGTTCGGCGTTCACGGTTTGACCAGACCTATTACTACGAAGTGAGCGGCAATTTCACCTTCAACAGTTCGGGTAGCAACGCCGTCAGCTATAACGATAACTACCCGGGATACTTTCTGGGATTGGCCGATACCTACGGCCAAGGCTCGTCGCAAAGAGAGAATGTCCGCAGCACCGGCGTTTACCTGTTTGCCCAAGACAGCTGGAAAATCCGACCGAACTTCACCTTGAATTATGGATTGCGCTGGGAACTGGACACTCCGCTCACTGACATTCTGGGCCACGTTCAGACCTTCCGCCCGGGAGAGGCCAGCCAGCTGTATCCCTGCACCAGCACACCGCTGGCTTATTGCCCTACGGGGCTGGTGGTGCCGGGCGATCCAGGGGTCCCGCCTGGTATGACTTCGACGTACTACAAGGCGTTCGCTCCGCGCCTGGGCATGTCATACAGCCCGGATTTCACCAGCGGTTTTCTGGGAAAGGTTTTCGGCAGCAATGGTAAGAGCAGCATCCGAGCCGGATGGGGGCTCTTTTACAATCCCATGGAACAGCTGGTGCTTGCCCAGTTCGGCGCCGAGCCGCCTTTCGGCAGCAGCCCCAGCTTTTTTAATACCTTCTTCAACACTCCCTTCGTGAGTCAGGCTGGAGACATCGCCGCCAACGGATTTGACGGTGTCCTGACTCCACCCAGGCAAAAGGACCCCGGATGGGCGAACTACGTACCGATTCTGCTCTATGGCGATTTTCAGCCGCATTTGCGCACGCAGTACACCGCGCAGTACAACCTCAGCATTCAGCGCGAACTGGTGAAGAACCTCCTCTGGCAAATCAATTACGTCGGCTCCCAGGGACACCGATTGCTGGCCACGCATGACATCAATCCAGGGATCCCGCAGACCTGCCTCGATCTCGCTAACCTGGGCCAAGGCTGTGGTCCCACAGGTGAGGACAATACCTATCAGTTCACGTTGCCCGCCGGACAGAGTCTTACTTTGCCGAGCGGGCAAGTCATTCACGGCGATACGAACGGCACTCCCGTTTTTCTGGCCGGAACCAGGCCCTACTCTGCGCCGAACTGTGTAACTTACGGCTCCAGTGCGGGCACGAACTGTCCCACTCAGGGGAGCCCCGTATTCAGCGACATCTTCGCCGAAGATATGATCGCAACTTCCGCCTACAACTCTCTGCAGACAATGCTGGAGCAGCGGATGTCGCACGGACTGCAGTTCCAGGCGGCTTACACATGGAGCAAATCCCTGGACTGGGCGTCTTCGTTTGAAGAGTCCCTCAACCCCTTCAACTTCAAGGACAGCCGCTCCCTTTCCTTGTTCAATTCGGCACACCGGTTCGTCATCAACTACGTCTGGGATATTCCGGTGCGCAACCACCATGGAATCGCGGGCAAGGTGCTAGATGATTGGCAAATCTCGGGTATCACCCAGTTCCAAAGCGGATTCCCGGTTCGCTTGCAGACGCAGGATGATAACGAACTGATCGGGAGCCTTTTCTTCTTTGGCACTGCGGCGCCACAAATGAATGGAAGAATCCAACTGCAGAATCCAAAGCTCGTGCAGACAGTCACTGATCCGAGCAGTCCTTTCGACGGTGTAAGCGGTCGCTATTATCTGACGCCTACGCAGTTCACTGATCCAACCCTGGGGACGTTTTCCACGACGCGCCGCACCCTCTGCTGCGGTCCCGGGCTGAATCAGTGGGATGTCACCTTGGAAAAGAAGATTGCGATCACGGAAGCTCAGTATTTTGAATTCCGGACCGACGTCTTCAACGTGGCGAACAAGACCATGTTCGACAGCCCGGATGGCAATTTCTCAGATACGGCAACCTTCGGCCAGGTGCTGCATGCCCGCGATCCGCGCCTGGTGCAGTTTGCTTTGAAGTTCTATTTCTAGAGGCTCCCTGCAAAGCCGTGAGAAGGGCGTTAGCACAAGCTAACGCCGTTTGTGCGACCCGAAACCGTAGATGGCGATGCCGCAAAACTCTGCGGGAAGTCTTTAGTGAGTCTGTTTCGAGGCTGCGTCGATCACGGCGTAGAACGCGGGTTTTGGTCGAGCCTCGCGATTAAACAGCAACGGATAGTTCGTCCGGCCTTTCACCGGCCAGTTATTTTTCCACGAATCCTTGTCGGTTACGCCCCAGAAGGTCACGCGGGTAACGAGTCCACAATGCTTTGCATAGGCGCCGAACAGGTCCGCGTAACGCTTAGCCAGTTCCTTCTGAACTGTTTCCGGCAGACCATTCGGATAGGGATTGAGCTTGGGATCGGACGCGACATTCAGGGAAACGTCCGCTGTCTGGCTCCGGGTGGCGGCAGGCAACACATCGACGTCGAGTTCGGTGATCATGACCTTGACGCCCAGCTTGCCGAAGTCGTTGATCGTGGCGTCGATCTGTTCTGGCGACGGCCAATCCATCTGAACGTGATCTTGCAAGCCAACGCCGGTGATCGCCACTCCCTTCGCCTGGAGTTGTTTGACGAGTGCCAGCGCGCCTTTGCGTTTGGCCTCATTTTGCAGCGAGTAATCGTTGTAATAGAGCTGGGCGGCAGGATCGGCCTCATGGGCAAAACGAAACGCCTTCTCGATATAATCGTCGCCAATGATCTTCCTCCACGGCGATTGGCGCAGGGTTCCATCTTCGTTCAGGGCTTCGTTGACGACATCCCACCCGTTGATCCGGCCTTTATAGCGCCCGACGACTTTGCTGATGTGATCCTGCATGCGTTCCAGCAAAACATCCCGGCTGACAGGCTTGCCATCTTTATCTTCGAACACCCATTTCGGAGTTTGCGCATGCCACACCAGATTGTGGCCGATGATGAACATGTGATTCTGCTGGCCAAATTCGACATACTTGTCAGCCAGGGAAAAGTCGTAGTCACCGGGCCGGGGATGGATCACCTCCCACTTCAAGACATTCTCAGGGCTGATGGTGTTGAACTGGGCCTGGACGAGGGCAGCCTCTGGCGCATCCTCGCCCGAGAACTGTGCGGAATTCAGTGCGGCACCGACCAGAAAACAACCTTGATAGGCGTCTTTCAGAGCAGGTTGCTGCTGCGCGGTTGCATCGGTCTGAAAGCCAAATGCAAGCACGATCATCGCGAAAATGGTTGCGCGCATGGAGTCTCCTCTATTGTGCTGTTGCCACGGCCGGCGCTTTTTTGCGCCGCTCGGCGAGTTCGTTGGCAATCGACTGGTTCTTCTCGCGCGTCAGCGGATAAAAAAACAGGCAGGCCGCGGCGGCGAAGAAGAACAGGCCGGCGTAAATGCTCGCCGTCAGAAGGATGCCGGTCTGCGTCTGCACCGCCTGTACGTCAGCTTTAGATACCAATCCATAGGCCGACAGCAGCCATCCGGCGATGGCGCCACCCAGAGCCAGTCCCGCCCATAACGCGAAGACAATGCCGCCAGTCACGGCGCCGGTGGCGCGGCGCCCGGTCTTCCATTCGCCGTAATCTGCGACGTCGCCCATCATCGCCCACAGGATCGGGCCCGACAGCCCGAACGAGAACTGGCGCAGCACTTCCGCAGCGATGATGACGTAAGTGGCGTGCGGGGGAATTACATACAGCGCCGCAGCGAAGATGCCCGTCAGGATCATGCTCGCAATGAAGAGCTCGCGCTTGCCGACTCGAACGGACACGGCCGTGGAGCAAGCGACGCCCAAAAGCAACGCGGCCAGGCCGAAGCCGTTGAACCATGCGAAAAGATTCACGTTGCCGGCGACAAATCGGAAGTAGGGCAGCATGACATTGCCGCGCACCAGAATCGCGGCGAAATAGAACAACGTGACCAGAAACAGCACGACCCACGACGGATTGGTGAAGAGGTCCGAGATATCCTGCCCGAGCGAGGTCTGCTGCTGCGGATCGGGCTGAATGCGCTCTTTCGTAGTGAAGAAGGCGATGATGAAGAAGAGGACGCTGAGGACCGAAAGCAGCCCCATGGTGAACTGATAACCCAGCGCGTCATCGCCCTTGCCGAAGAACCTGACCATGGGAATGGCGAGGCTCGTGACGATGAAGCCGGCGCTGTTGGCGGCGATCTGGCGATAGGACGAGATGCTGGTGCGCTCGTCGGGGTCCTGAGTCATCACCGCCGTCATCGAAGCGTAGGGCACGTTGTTGATGGTGTAGATCACTCGCAGAAGGATGTAGGTGGTCCAGGCATAGATGATTTTGGCGGCCGGGCTGAGGTGTGGAGTGGTAAAAGTCAGGACGCTGATGACGCCAAACGGCACGGCTGTCCAGAGCAGCCAAGGACGGAATTTGCCCCAACGGGTCGTGGTCCGATCCGCGATCATGCCCATCACGGGATTGAAACACGCGACGCCCAGCCCGACGACGAGGAACAGAGTTCCGGCCTGGGCCGCGGTCAGCCCGAAGGTATGGGTATAGAAGTCCAGTTGCAGGGCCAGCATGGCCTGAAAGACAAAATTGGCGGCCATGTCGCCGAGCGAGTAGCCGATCTTTTCGCCAATCGGAAGTTTCTGGATCATAGGTGCCTCGTTGTGCCCTGTCCCGCTGTCATCCCGTTACTTTGAGCGCGAGCTTCACCAGGTCCTCGTCTCGCGATGAAGTACCTATCATGATCGTGAAATCGCCCGGTTCGACAACGTACTTCATATGAATGTCGTAGAACGCGAGCAATTCCGGAGTGATCTCGAACGTGACGGTCTTGGTTTCACCGGGGCGAAGCGTGACTTTCTGAAATCCCTTGAGTTCTTTCACGGGACGGGTAACGGAGCTGACCACGTCGCGAACATACATCTGCACAATTTGCGCGCCTTCCCGCTTGCCAGTGTTGGTGAGGTTGGCGGTGACGCGAGTTGAGTCGGTGGCCCGGATCTTTTCCTTCTGTAGCCGAACGTTCTTCAGGGCAAACGTCGTGTAACTCAAGCCGTACCCGAAAGCGTAAAGCGGCGACACGTCGTCGAAAAGATATCCTCGCCGAGCCGACGGCTTGTAGTTATAGAACACTGGCAGGTGCCCGGCCGAGCGCGGAATCGTGATGGGCAACTTGCCGCTGGGGTTTACGTCGCCGAACAAGACTTCGGCGACCGCATGACCGTTCTCCTGCCCCAGATACCAGCACTCAAAAATCACCGGAACGTCTTGGGCAAGATGGTTGATCGAAAGTGGCCGCCCGTTATAAAGAAGCGCGACCACCGGTTTGCCGGTTGCCAGCATCGCTTTGACCAGTTCTTCCTGCCTTCCGATCAAGTCGAGGCTGGCGCGATCCCCCATATGATTCAGGCCCCAGGCTTCGCGCGAGGTTTGTTCGTTTCCGCCGATGGCGAGAATGATGACGTCAGCTTGCTTGGCAACCTCGACGGCCTCGGCGATCTGCTTGCGATCCTCTTCCGGATTGCTCGGGACGACTTCATCCTGATTCCAGTTTCCGCCAATGGTGATCTTGCAACCTTCGCTGTAGACCACCTTCGCGCGATTTCCGGCCCGCGCTTTGATGCCCTCCAGCACAGTCACTTCGTGCCCGGGAACGCCGCTATAGCCGCCCAGCAGAGTGCGATTTGCATTCGGACCGATCACCGCAATCGTGCGGTACTTGCTTAGGTCGAGCGGGACCAGGCCACCGTCATTTTTCAGGAGGGTGATGGCTTCGCGGGCGGCCTGACGGGCAAGCTTGCGATGATCGTCACAACCCACGATGCGTTCTGCCTCGGCGGGATCGACGTAGGGGTCATCGAAGAGGCCAAGCTTGAACTTCCACAACAGCATGGGAGCGACGAGTTCATCGAGTTGCGATTCCTTGAGTACACGTTTCTTAACCAACTCGACCAATTCCAGATAGCAATCGGGATCGGGCAATTCAATATTCACCCCGGCCTCAACCGCGAGTTTGCAGGATTCCTTCTTGTCCGCCGCCACAAAGTGCCCGTGAGTGTCAGGACGATATCCCAACTCCCAGATGGCAAAGTAGTCGGAGACGGTGTATCCCTTGAAGCCGAACTCTTTCCGAAGAACGTCGCGCAAAAGCCACTGGTTCGCGTGCGACGGTACGCCGTCCACTTCGTTATACGAAGGCATGACGCTGATCGCTCCCGCCTTCCGCAGCGCTTGCTTGAAGGAATAGAGGAATGTTTCTCGCAGCACGCGCAGGGAAACATTCGCGGGAGCGCAGTTCATGCCGGACTCCGGCTGGCCGTGGCCGACAAAATGCTTCAGTGTGGCAATCAGCCGTTTCTTGTCGCGGAAGCTGCCGTCTCCCTGAAATCCGCGTACGGCGGCAATTCCCATCTGCGAAACCAGGAATGGATCTTCCCCGTAGGTCTCTTCGACCCGCCCCCAGCGCGCGTCACGAGCCACATCGACGACAGGAGTGAGGGCCTGATGCGCGCCTCGTGAACGAGCTTCGAAAGCGGTCGCGGTGAAAAGGGACTCGATGAGTTCGGTGTTGAAAGTCGCGGCCAGCGCAATCGGTTGCGGAAAACTGGTGCCACCAACAGCGGCATGGCCGTGCAGACATTCTTCATGGAAAACTACCGGAATCCCGAGACGCGTGTTTTCGAGAAAAAACTTCTGAATGGCGTTGGTGGTTTCCGCCATTTGGCGGGGGTTGAGGCCTTTGCCTGCGTCACTGGGCCGTCCAACTTGACCGAGACCGTTTCCGTCTTTGAAGAATTGCCTGGCCTTGGCCAAATCAAATTTGCCGTCCGCATCGACAAGCGTCTTCGGTTTTTGCTGCCAGATGCACAGCATCTGTGCGGCTTTCTCTTCCAGAGTCATGCGGGAGAGCAGATCCTTGACCCGTTTTTCGGGCGAAAGTCCAGGATTGCGATAGGGCAGCACGCGTGTCTTCTTCGGTGCGCCGCTTGGACTGGATCTGGATTTGGCGTGTGTTCGGTTCAGCCTCTTGCTTCGAGCCACGAAAAGTCCTCCACGGAAGGTGGAACTACTTCTGGCGCTTTGTCCTTGGACACAGAATGGAACTAGCCCCAAGGGGATTTGGTTCGAGAATCGAAATATACTACAGTCGCGGTCCACCACAATGAACAACCAGCTTCTGTGCGGGCATCCATCCGGACGCGCGTGCAATTGCACTCAGGCACAATAGCAGTGGATCGCGCGGAATATTCTGTTGCCTTGCAGGCAGCCGATGTCGGCCTCTCGCATCTGCCAGACTCTTACAGTTCAGCGCCTGCCGCTGTCGGCAACGCAACGAAAACCGATCGTTCCTGAACGGTCCATGCTGGGGGCCATGAGCAAGAGCTTGCCGTGCTGATCGCTCTGATACGCTTGCGGGAAATACCACGTGGAACCGCGGGGGTGGTAATAGCTACCCCCGCGTAAAATAGCGCTCCGCGTGTGTTCGTCGACGTATTCATCCGTCCACTGCCAGACGTTTCCGACCATGTCCATCACACCGTAAGGACTTATGCCCACAGGATGGGCGTATACCTCGTCCGGACCACGCACGGTTCGCCCTTCATCCGGCAGTGGCACGGCGTCGGGTCTCCACTGATCTCCCCAGGGATATTTTCTTTGGTCGTGGGCTGGTCCTTCTAAAGCGTACTGCCATTCCCATTCATGGGGAAGCCGCTTTCCTGACCAGGCAGCATAGGTCCTGGCATCCTCGAGCGAAACCCACGTGACCGGTTTGTTCTCCCAGCCTGTCGGATAGGTTCCTCCCTGCCAGTCTTTCAGGAAATTGAGGTCGTCTTTGGGATGGTAGTGAGTCGCGTCGAGGAAGCTTTTGAAGTCCTTATTGGTAACGGGATACTTGTCGATGTCGAAAGCATCGACATGCATGAAGTGCTCATGAAACCGGCGAGGCGCGTCCTCCCACGGATATTGCACGTCCACTCCCTCGTCGTCCGAGCCTTCGATTTCAATTCCTCGCACAACAAAGAAAAAGTCGCCGGCGGGAATGTGAACCATTTCTGAAGAAGTAGAAGGTCGCGGCTTGGTGGCCGGAATATCGACGATTCGCTGAACCAGCACGGTTCGGTCTTTGGAGTAGCTCGCCAGCGGCTTGGCGGCCATGCTCTTCATTTTCGCCATAAGTTGCACGATGGAAGGATCCGGTTCGCCCACGATCTGCAGCAGGGCGCCAAAACCATGCCTCTCGATGGAGAAAGAAAGACCTGCCGAGTTCCCCTCTCGTGTGAGGTTGGGAGTGAGCTCGACTCCGTGGTAGAGGTCGAAATAACGGGCGCCGTCAAGAGCGGGCACTGAAAGCTGGGTGCCGCTAATGTCGTACTCGTTGCGGTTGACGATGGTCCACAGTGTGGCTTTGTTCAGCGGCCACCTGCTGGCGAAAACGCCGTACTGAATTGTCGGATAAAACGGCTCCCATCCCGGACTGGTGAGATACGCAGCGACGGCTCGTTCGATCGTGGCCACTCGCCGCGTGGCTTCTGCATCACGAGGAGTGATCCCGTTCCAGATGCCCCAGATATTTTCCCAACTCTCCCAGCCCACGCCGTTGAAGAATGCGAACTGCAGATCGTCGTTCTTGTCGCGGTTCCAGCGATCGGAAATATTCACCATGTGCCGCGTCTCGAGCCATTTGAAGCGGTCCACGGCGGGTACAAATTGGAATTTATATTGTCCCCACGTCATCAGGTTCCAGGCAATCGCTTCGTCGCTCGGCGGACCCTCGGGTTCGAATGCCAACGGGTGGCCGGTTTTCGCAGCGGTCTGAAAAAACACTGAGGGGATGCCGTCCTGCGTATCTCCGTTGATTCCGTCCGCGTCAATCTCCGCCATCAAGTGGGCGATGGCGTCCGGCCACAGTTCTTTGGGACCGCGCGTTCCCTGGTCCCACATCATCATGGGAAAAAACACACGCACGCCGCGGCGGTGGAAATCCGCAATCATTTGTTTTACGCCGGCAACTCCTCCCGGCATGGAACGGATCATGTCGAGTTGATTCCGGTCGTCGATGCCCATGTTTGGATAGGTCGGCCAGATCAGAACCGCATCGATTCCTCCATACCGGTTTTGCAGATCGTCGAGGTAGCGATCGACCGTATACTTCCCGGCAACCGGGTCATAGAAATAACGATCCTGGACCATCATTTGCGGCTGGATGAAGCTGCTCTGAGTCCATTGCAAAGCGGGAATCTGATAGTTCGAGCCGTCGTATCCGATCCTGATTCTGCGCTCCTCCCGCCAGTGTGCAATATCGCTCAGCCACGCTTCGTGGTTTTCGCAGCCGCGCTCCCCGTCGTTTGGCGCCCATTGATCTTTGGGTGACAGGCAATCGGGCCCAGGAATCATCAACTGCTCCCAGGGACCGCCGGGAACGTACTTTGTGTCCTGGGCCGCTCCCGAATTTACGAAAACTGCGGTCGCCAGACATACGACTTTCAGACACGCCTTATATCGGATCGTCATCCCTTTCTCCTCTGTTGAATTCCATGTGAGCCTTAATTCGTTTGTATCGCTTAGAAGACCCAGATATAGCACAGAAAAAAGGAATCGAGTTCGCCCAGGCTTCCGCGGCGCATAGGCATGGATCGATCAATGGGTCAGCACCTTTACTGCCTCGTGACGATTTCATGCCGTCGAGAATCAATTTTTCAAGTTTGCCCCTTGCAAGCATCCAGTGGCAGCCAGTTTGAAACGTTTTATATTGACCTCGTGTTTCAGACGATTTATTTTGACCGCTCGTAAACCCCTGGTTATCAGGAGTGCGCTCATGAGAGCACTACTACTTTCGACGCGAATTCGGATCGAGCCGGAGGGTTTGTTTCCGTCGGGCGAAGCTCGAAGCACCGCCGAAGACATTTATGGCCGATGCCGAGCAGGCCTGCGCAGCAACCGACGACGGCAGAATTGTTCCGAGAGATGGCGGCGGAAATCCCGGTATCAACGACGCTGCCAGAAACGTCGGCAGCCTGCGTGATTGCCCGCTCGTCGTGCTGACCGCCGGAAGCTATTGGGCTCCGGACGGTTTCGAAGGAAGCAGCCGAATATCGCAAGATTCGGGTTCATCAATCACAGACTGCCTGGCGCGCCTGTCGACCCGTGGTCGGCAAGTCATCGTGGACGCGCACCACGATATGGCGGAATCGCCGGACTCCATCGTCACAGCAGTCCGCGAGGTGGTCGACGAAGTGCGTGCCAACAACGTGCCACCAAGTCTACCAATTGACTTTGCAGACCCTGAGTTAAACAGGCAAGCAGCGCATATCAGCACTTCTCGACAAGCGGAACTGCCTCAGCCCTTCCGCTCTTCAAGCTGCGATAGGCCGCATCCAGAACTTCCTGATTCTGCCAGCCCTCTTCGCCGGGAACCGGGAACTCAGCCTTGCCTTCGATCGCCGCGGAGAACATCTCTACCTGCCGCGTATATGCGTCGGTATTCGACACCGTTTCCCTCTCTAACACACTTCCACCTCGGCGCAGTTCAAGGTCAACCGGACGTTCCACACTGAGGGCATCCTCCGCGCGAAGTGTCCCAGCTTCACCGACGATCTCAAGCGGTGTGCGGTATTCGGTACGCATAGACACCAGAACCGATCCAAGAGTCCCCCGCGCAAACTCCAGCGAGAGAACTGCGGAAGCTTCCACGCCTCCGGACTGCTCGTCGAAGATTCCACTCGCGTTGACGCGTACGATTTCATCGTTGAGGATGTAGCGCAGTGCGTCGACACAATGGACACCCACGTCGGTGATGGGTCCGCCACCCGCGATTTTGGCGTCGGTCAACCATTCCCGGGGGTGAGTTCGAGCCGGGAAAGAGAATTCTGACCGCACAAAAACTGGTTTGCCCACCTGACCGGCGGCGACGCGCTCCCGCAGGCCCGCGACGCTGCGTTCGAAACGGAAAACTTGGGCGACACCGAGCAGCCGGCTGGCCCGGCGAGCAGCCTCCACCATCTGGCGGCACTCGGTGGCGTTCATGCCCATTGGCTTTTCGCAAAGCACCGGCTTTCCACTGTCAATCCCTAAAAGAACGTCTTCCAAGTGAGAGCGGTTGGGCGTAGCCACGAACA
Source organism: Candidatus Sulfotelmatobacter sp. (assembly GCA_052326105.1). Taxonomy (GTDB): domain Bacteria; phylum Acidobacteriota; class Terriglobia; order Terriglobales; family Acidobacteriaceae; genus Sulfotelmatobacter. Next base: position 15,762 of record JBKQRC010000058.1, read on the forward strand.
CAGCATCGACCTCTGGAGATCGACAGAGTGCGGCCGCAGAGTCAAAGGCGAGGGGAATATCGTACTGGGCGGCGGAGGCGCGTGCCGCTTCCATATCGCGGCGGAACAAACCCATCACACGGCTTTCGCGGGCGAGCGCGAAACCGGGCATCAGCCGCCGCACGGCGTGCAGTCCGAAACCGAGAATGCCCCAGCGGATCATTGGAACGCGGCCCAGGAGTCTAAGAGTTCATTCTCTGCAGTACTCAAGGTTGAAGAGTGCTCCGGTCCGAACGATACCCGCCAAAGATCAGACTGCTTCTCTCAGCGTGCTTGCGGCTCGTTGTGCGGGCGTTCGAAAGAAGAATCTGGCGAAAGAGTGGCGGTCGGTGAACTGCTTCCGCGACAACGTTCACACCGGAACGTAAAACCCTGATTATTGGAAATCAACCACTCGCTTCGGCACTCATAACAGTTCTCGATGGAATGACGGGAGCAGTTTTCACATCGCGATTCGCCCGCAATCGGATCGCCCGTGAGAAATTCGGCTGCCTGCGGGGAAGAGTTCAGAACCTCGTCCAGGGCCATTATGGTCTCGCATGAAATGCACTTTACCGCTACCTGGAAAGCGGGCAGCGGCTTGTGTTGGCCTTCGCGAGAGAAAAACGAGCGAGCCTGGTTAAGAACGCTCTCCCGATCGTCTAACCCGACGGGGGAAAGGTCAACCCGCACCGTTCCCAACCCCGTTTGTATTGCCAAGGTCTGGAGGTCATTGGCAATGCACTCGGCCTGATCTGGTGTAAGTAGGTTCCGCGGTAGGGTTACGGACTTGCCGTCCGACGTGGTAAGCCTGACCGCATAGGCTTGAAGGCTGCTGGCGTAGTGGCTGTTCATACCTGGGAACCCTCTGCCGGACGGATCAAAACCCCACGAAGTGAAGTCCCCGTACAATACGTGAAACCGAGCTAGAGGTCAAGACATGAAACAGACAGCGCAACTGCTCCAAGATAATGTCAGCCGGGTGACGCCTTCGGTGCACTCTCCGTCCCGCTGCCGGAGCAGCGAACCTGGCATTCAAACATTCGCCAGGTTGCCCCGCTTCGCAATAATCTTGTCGTTTGCGTATGCTTTCTCGGATTGCCGTTCCAGAACGCTGGCCGATGAAATCCACCAGGCGCAACTGTTCGAGCCGTGCGTTTCGTTCCTTCAGCAGCAGTCCTGGCCGGCAAGGATGGAGAAGAAACGCCCCGGCAGCGTCCTGGTTAGGAGCCTTTGGCCGCTCGGGCTTAGGAAGAAATCGAAAGGAATCCGAGTATGTCAAAATCCACGAGACGTGAGTTCATCCTCCGCAGTGCGACTCAGGCGGCGGGCCTGGGGCTTATCCTCAACGGGAAATTGGTTGCTTTTTCTCCCTCGCCGCTGCCGAGGCCCGCGGCCCCGAATGACCGCGTGAATCTTGGGTTCATCGGATTCGGGATTCGCGGCAACATCTTGCTCGAGTCGGCCAAAGAAACCCAGCAGGCGAACCTGGTGGAAGTCTGCGATTGTTACCAGGGGCACCTCGACCGCGCCAGGGAGCGCACCGAGGGTAAGATCGCAACCAATTTTGCAAATTACAGGAAACTGCTGGACCGAAAAGATATTGACGCTGTCGTCGTGGCGACACCCGATCATTGGCATCAGCGCATCGTGCTCGACGCGCTGAGCGCGGGCAAGGACGTCTACATCGAAAAGCCGATGACATACAGAATCGAAGATGGTTTGGCAATTATCCAAGCGGCGCGGGAAAACAAACGCATCGTGCAGGCGGGCAGCCAGTGGGTGTCATCTGAGCAGCACAAGAAGGCGCGGGAAATCGTGATGTCGGGAAAGCTCGGCAAGGTCACCAAGGTGACGGCATCCTACAACCGCAACAGCTCCACCGGCGCCTGGAACTACCCCATTCCCCTGGACCTGCAAGAGGGCGTCAACTTCAATTGGAGGGAATGGCTGGGTCCCGCGCCCACGATCGCCTACAATCCCGAGCGCGTGTTTCGTTATCGCAAGTATTGGGATTATTCCGGCGGGATTTCCACGGATCTCTTCGTTCACCTCATCACTTCCATTCACTTCATCATGGACGCAGAAATGCCGAAAAGCGTGGCCGCCAGCGGGGGAATCCTGTACCGGCACGACGGGCGCGAGGTACCGGACACGCTAGACGCCCTGTTCGACTACGGCAGCTTCTGCGTCAACATGGCCGGCACATTTAACAGCGCAAGCACCGCGGGTCAGGGAATCCAACTCCTGGGAACGGAAGGGTCCCTCTCCGTTCTGCTCGGCGCGGGGATGACCGAGCAGGCCGAGTACAAGAGCGAGGGCTACGGGTACTCGATCGACAGCTGGCCAAACGCGATGCAGGACGCATTTATGAATCAGGGAAATCACCGAGCAGAATCGCAGGGATCGGGCGTGAAGCCAACGCCGGAGAACCTGGAGTTTACGAATAAGCCAGACGCGACAGTATTGCATCTCGCGAACTTCATCGACGCAGTTCGCAGCCGGCAGCCGAGCTATGAGACCGCGGAGGTCGGACACCACGCCGCCGCAGCGGGACACATGGTGAACCTCTCGTATCGCAGCGGCAAAAGAATGCTATGGGACACCACCAAGGGCAGCGCTTCCGAAGTATAGCGTGACGTCTTTCTCATCCTCGCATCTGTTCCCTTGGTAGATGTGGTGAAACCTGAACTTCATCAGTGAGCACTGCGGAAAAAACCGCGAATGCGTGCGCCATCGTGGAAGAGCGGCGCTTTAGCGCCGCGTAAGCGGTTTGAAATTAATGCCGGCTTCAGCCCCGGTCGCACTACCCTCGGAGGCTTTGATCAGGCAACCGTTTTCGTTTCGATCTGCAGCAATTGTTCCTGGCCGCTGATCCGTGAGTATTCCCGGCTGAGTTCGCCAGCGATCTTGCTGTAGTCAAGTTCGGCTAGCGCTTTGGCTCGCAGGTCGTTTCCCAAGGCAATCAAGTCTCTGCGGCCGCTCTCCATCTCAAGAATTGCATCGACAATCGACGCTGAGCTTCCATCAATATAGATGCCGAGCCCTCCGAGATACTCGGGAATATCCACCGCGCGAGTGGCAACCACCGGAGTGGCATTCACCATGGCGCAAGTCAGCGGATGCCGCGCGGATCCACCGCTATACGGGATGATGCATGCCTTGCTGTGCTGATAGACATTCGCCAGCTCTTCTCCGGAATAGAAGTCCTGCCATTGAATCATGCCGTCCACTTGCTTACGAATAGCCAGTTCTTTCGCTTCCGCCAATCCATTGCAGCCATACCCGACGTAAATGACGAGCGGAATTTGCACGCCCTTCGATTTCAGCATTGCCAGCGCATCCAGCAGTTCCACGTAGCCCTTACCGCGCAGAATAAAATGTCCTCCGAAATAGATGTATTGTTTGCGATCGGCGGGGACGAGTTCTGGAATCAGAGCCCCATATCGAATGACTTTGATGTTCTCCGAGCCTGCCCCAAGGGCGACGATCTGCTGCTTCATGTTCTCGCTGAAAACCAACACTTCGGAGCATTTGTCGTACCACCGATTGAGCCACTTATGCTCGCGCTGAAACGGGTCAATCTCATGCACGGTCACCACCACGCGTTTGCCGAACAGGCTGGCAAGACCAATCACGATGAAAAGCGGAATACACCCGAAAGCCTCCAGCACCTGGTCGAAGTGGATCACATCCGCGCGCCGGGCTCGCTTGTAATACAGGAATCCGCGGGCTGTGGCGAGAATCAGATCCAGCCGGAACGTTTTCACCGCCAGATACTTCAGCATGCCGTGCTTTTTGCCGGGATCTCTGGGCGCGTGCGGAATCGCGATCGCTGAGCAGCGCTCGTTGATGAGTTCGTCCTTCGCGATCGCAAATTTCTGAGCCGAAGAAAAACATCTGCAGTTTGAGGTGACGACCTCAACCGTCATCCCGGCCGTACGAAGGGAGTCGACCAGATTGCTGCAGTTGTGCGAGTACATGTCATTCTTGTACCAGCATCCGATATAGGCCAGCCGAACCGGGGTTGGTTGCGTTGCGTGATTTGGCATCTCTGAAGACCTCCGACGGACGATCCAAACGCTACATGCGGCGATAAATCAAATCGCCGAGAACCGCTGTCGCCCTCGGCGGAAGAGATCGCCATATTCTGCGTGCGGAAAAGGCAAGCCTCCCACCGCCGCCTGACTTCTGTCCCACCGGGGCGGGATAGTAATAGCGATAAAGTTCCTTAGGATCTCCGCCCCATTTCGTCTTGAATTGTGCTAAGTCCTCGTGCTCTTCGGCGACCTCCCCGAAGTCATACCAGCGAAACCCGCTTCTGCAGGCGCTGCGGATTGCTTCGATCTGCAGAATGTCATGGGGATGCAGACCAAAGTCCTCAGGCGCGCAGCCGGTGAAAGCGTAGAAAACCGTCTGGCCAAATTGCAGCAGGATGGAACCGGCAACCATCCGCTTTTCGCCGCTTTTGTTCTGTTCGGCAAGCAGCAGCCGCATCTTGCCGGCCGGCCGCAATGACGACCACAAACTCTGAAACAAACGATAAGACCGCGGAGGCACGGCATTGTGACGCATAGTCAGAAGATAGAGCTGATACCACTGGGCCAGATCTTCTTCTGTTTCTGCCTCGCGAACTTCCAGCCCCAGCTTGACCGCCTTGTTCACAGCCCAGTTCACGCGGTGTTGCCGGCGCGCATTCCCAAATCTCAGCCGCCGGCAACCTTGGCAAGTCACACATGCGCGAGGAAATCGCAGATTCTCCCAGAAGTCTTCCCACGCCGCGCCCTCCGCCACCGGCGGAAGCTCTTCCACGTAGGTAGGTCTCCATGGTGTGCAAGTCAGAGCGTCCACTGACTTGTCCAGATCCGCGATCTGGGTCTTGATCTCAAGTTGCACACCGGGTTGGGAACGAGCCAGTGCGACTGCGTAGTCTACGATCGCCACAGCCGCCTCATGGTTCAGCGCCAAGGGGCCGGCAATCGGGGTGCGAGGAAGAGACGAAAGACGCCGCCCCGTCGCCATGCGTCCGAACTTCACCGGCAGACCTCTGGTATAGACCAACGGCAGAACCGCGCTCAATTGGCCCCGCTCATCTTCACACGCCAGGCTAACGCATTTCTGGCCGTATTCGCTCTCGAGCGCCGTCAACCACCCGGGATGGTGATAGATCAGCGCATCCGGATGCGCGGAGATGAATCCTTGCCACCGAGGATCCTTTCGAAAATCCAGTTCAAAAACGCGCAGAGCTTTTCCCGCGGACAATACTGCCGAATCGGCCAAAATCAATGCGTATACCTCAGTAAGAAACTTACCGTACAGCGTTGTGGTCTTGCAGTTGAGGGAGGGGAGGAAATTGCGTCGGCCGTTGGGGGGGGCGACCCAGATTCTTCTGAGTTTTATGTTAGAGCCCACCTCGGATTTACGATGTGATCTCAATCACTTGAGGGTGTGCTCTCGGTTACTCGATAAGCCAATAGGCCTTGGTCGAGACGCCCACCGCCCATCTTCGGCAGGTATGTTCTTAGTTTACAGTCGCAGCCGGAGAAACGTGGTTAACTGGTGTGTTGCCAGTAACTTATTCGGCCTCGTATGGCGGTTGTGCAAATCGATTGGACAGCGCGAGATTGCGACGCGGTCTTTGCCGTTCAGTCGAGATCAGGACAACAACAAGGAAGTGTTACTTAGATTAGTAGCTAAATCGTCCGAACATTCGGGTGCCGAAGCGGAGTGTAACAAATGGTTGTGCCTGTCCCGAGCGGCATAGGGCCACCGGCGCCGCAGCAGGGGCCTCGTCCCAGTCACCGTGGTGCAGCCGCGCAGAGTGCGAAACGGCCCCTGCGTGTGGAGAACAGTTACGCTACATGGGTCGCGCTCGCCTTAGTGATTGCCGGCGGTACGCTGCCTCGGCTGAATCACATTGGGAAAAGTATCTGGTCGGCTGAAGCGTGGGTCGCAAACTCTGTGCTGGCTGACAGTCTTGGGCAAATGTTCCACTATGACGCGTGGCTGCAGACCACTCCCCCGCTGTTCCTGCTGCTTGTGCGTGGGACGGTTCACCTGGCTGGTGTGTCTGTCGCCTCGTTTCGTGCCGTACCTTTTGGGCTTTCCGTATTGTCGCTCGTACTGATTGCGCGGCTCAGTCGTTTGACCCTGCGCGCGCCGTTCGCTGTCCTTTGCACGACCCTACTGGCGCTTTCTCCACCGGCAGTTGTTTTCTCTAAAGAGGTTAAACAGTACTCAGGAGATGTGGCTGCGAGTTGCTTGCTCTTACTCGTTTTGTGGAGATACCTGGAGCAGCCTGACAGAAAACGGTATGTCTATTTAACAGTTGCGGTTGCTGTTGCACTACTTCTCTCCTACCCTGCCGTCACCTTTGTTCCTGGTGCGATCGCAATCGTTGCCGCAGTCGAGCCCCTCGATGGAGACCATGCGAACGCCTGGAAAAATCGGATCCCGCGAGTCAGCATTCTGGGCACACTGGCTGCCTTACTCTGCATCGTGAATTATTGGTTCTTCGTCAAGCCAAACACTTCCGCGCTGCTTACCGATTACTGGAGTGATGGCTATCCTCGATTCGGCCATCTCAAAGATATTGCTCGCTTTTATGCTGAATACTTTCTTGGCATGGGCGTGTATTTCTATCTTCCGATAGCAACCAAGAACCTTTTCAGGTCGATGCTTTCTTCAGCAGGCCACCTGCCCTTGCTGCTGATCGCGATCGCGACCATGGTCGGTGCTGCGCTTGCGCCCGCAGCCCTGAGGCGCAACCGGCGCCATCTACAGGCATTAGCTCTTTGCTTCATGCCGTTGATTACTTTGGCCGTCCTCAATTTGCTTCATCTGTATCCCGTCAATTCCAGGCGATTGACGCTCTTCATGTTGCCGTGCATGGCACTCGCTGCCGCAATTGTGTTGCAAAGCATGTGGGATACGTTGTCGAAGCGCATGGGAGAGAAAACTATCTCTCTATTCTCAGCCCTCATTACGCTGTCTTGCATTGGCATTGTGTTTGTGGCAGGTATCCATTCGGATCAGTGGTCGAATTACTGGTTCGAAGACGAGGACACGGCGGGCGCATTTCGCTACCTCAGGTCACACGCCGCACCGGACGACACAATTTATATTCACGCTTCGATCGCGGAACCAGCCAAGCTCTACTTTCGAATCTTGCGGTGGAATCCGCCTGACGTCCGCTACGGAAATACTGGTTGGGGATGCTGCCCAAGAAATCCTGAGCCACGGCCCGACGCTGCGAGCTCAAAGCGCGACTACGTGGTTCAGGACTTCGAAAGAGTCATGGAGGGAAAAAGGGCGGAACGACTTTGGCTGGTTTTCACGGCACGGAATGGACACTGGGGTGAAGTCGGCCGCGATGAACCCCAGATCATTGCCAGCTATTTGTACGGGATCGGTTGCCGGAAGGAGCAGGAGGCACGCTTTGCCAACGAGGCACTCGATGAGTTTGGGTGCGGGCAGAGGAACTCGAGATAAAGAGCTGGGCTCGAAGCAAGAAGTGTGCAATAGGCTTCGAGCGGTGCGAATCCGGGGTGAGCATTACGTGAACTACAGGGGCACGAGGGCATCGTGGCGGGATTGCCGCAATCGACGTGCTGTCGGTCAGCCCGAAATCTCACGCCACGCGCATAAAGACTCGGTGTGGGCGGCGCTGCCATCACGCAGCCAGGCGTCGAGTTGGGCGGGTTCCTTCAATTGCTGGCCGCGCATGCGTGGCACAACCACGAAGCGGCAGTCCAGTTCCGGCAGGGCTGTCATGTCACCCCAAAGCTTCTCGAACTGAGCCACCGGGAAGATATCTTCCTGTCCTTTGCCCCAACGCTTCTTGACCTCCTTGAGCGTGATGTAAGTCGGAATGCGAGCGGCCAGGGCGCGAACTGCCTCGTTCACGTGTCCCACGTCGGAGAGAGCATCGCGGGTCAGACCAAACACCGCGAGCAAGCGATCGACATCGATCCAGTACGTTGCGCTGTTGTAGTAGCGAAGGCGGCTTTCCAGCTCTTCGTTGGGTAGCGCCAGACCTTCGATCAAACGAGTTCGGCCATCCACGCGGGCGAGGCCGCCGCCGCGGTCTTCGAGGTGCCGGACAATCACCTCCGTGGTGAGCGCGCCGCCGCCGTGGATGTGGCAACCGAGAATAGCCGGGTCGGCATCGGCAGCCGCTGTGTCGATATTGTGCACCATGAGATAGCTCAGCCGCGGGCGCATCTCGAGCAGCCGCAGGAGCGTGCCGTTGCGCAGCAGGTTAGCAATCTCATACCAGTGACCCACCGGGTGCAGGCACTGCATGGGTGCATTGTCGGTGTAATCGGAGCCCTCGCCGGCGCTCTGGGCCCACTGAATCAGCGCCGCACGCAGCCCCTCACGTACTTTCTGCGCCTGGGCGTCCAGCATTTGTTGCGGCAGCTCCTCCCAGGCGAAGCGGAGATCGCGTGCCATCGGAATCATACGCAGACCGACGCTGCGTCCTGGCGAAAGCAGCACTGGGCCGGGATAGTCATAGTCGTGCTCCGCGGCGAGGTGAGCGGCGATAGCTTCGTGGGTCAGATAGCTGGTGGTAATGACGTGCGGAAGCGGGGAGCCGCACTCGCGGCTCACTCGAAGACTTTTGGCCAGATGGACCTCGATGAAGTTGCGATATCGTCCGCCAAGCCTGCAGAAAGGGTTCACCGCCTTCACCACTCCGGCGCCCCGGGTCCACCGAGTGCCCACGCCTCCCGCCAGAGACACCACAGCTACACGCCCGTCGTCCAGGGCGTCGAGACCGTCGGCGCGATAGCGATCGTCGATAGGATCCGCCTCGGCGTCCTCGATCAGGCTGGTAGCGGGCAGGCGATTCTGCGCCAGACCGATGCGGCCGGAACGGAGATCCTGGCGAATCTGCTCGTGCTGTATGCGGTCGAAGCCGTAGTTGTCGAGCAGGGCCCTGAGCGATTGCGCCTGATCTCCTTCGTCACTGTGGCTAGCCGGAAGCATGTGGTCGAACAGCGTGTGAATCATGCCCGCGTATTCCGCCTTAGAGCGGCACGCTGTGGTGAAGCGCTCCAGTTCGGCACGCCGAACTGGAGATAGGCGGGATGCTTCGCTGCGAATGAGCGGAGGCACGTGCAGCGTGTAATAACCGGCGGGCATCAGGGCGTCGTTACCGGAGAACAACGCAGCCTGCGTCCCCAGTTCGTTGATCGCGAAATCGTAGACCACAGGCTCCATGGCGAATGGCACGCTGTGCTCCATTTCGCGCCTGGTCTCGCTCATGATGGCCTGCATTTGGGCCTGGGCCTGCGCTTTGCGTTCGGGGTTGAAGAGGAATCCCATCCCCCCGCCGCTCATGCCTCCGAGCATCCAGAAGCCCCAGAAATCGTTGCCGAATTTTTTGCGGACGCGGTCGATAAGCGTGTTCGTGTACAGATTGCCGGCCCACGGAATGATGGTCTGGATGGGGCCGTCAAAGTTGCCCTGCAGGCAGCCGCCCAGAGCCCGAATGTCACCCTGCCGGAGATGATCAATGATCTCATCCAGTATCCCGCTCGCCTGCCGGCGGCCGAGCCACTCTGTTTCACAACGCAGAAGGTACTTCTCGGTGACCATCTCAAGAATTGGGCCCACATCCTGTGCCATGCCGCCGTGGACCAGCACCAGACTCTGTTGAAGTTTCTCCCGAGCTTCTCGCGGGACTTCGGCGTCAGTGAAGATCCTGTGATCCGGAAGCAGGCGCCCGCGACTGATCCCAAACTCGGGGTCTCCCTCCGCGGCGCGAACGCCGTGGATAAGTTTGATGCCAGGCCAGACCCCGCCGGAATCTTGCCACCCGCCGCCGCTTCCACCCAGCCATTCACCCAGGATGGCGCGCGCAGCGACGAGCCGGCGGTCGTGTTCTTCCATGCCTCCAGTGAGCGCATGAATCTGGCCGGTGGCACGCATGCACACCGAGATCAGACAGGCTAGCAGACTGGTGGAAACTGCCAGCCGGGAGCCTTTCGGAATATCGTTCACCTTGCTGACGATTTCAATGCCGTACCCCGGCCTTCCCGTGAGACGCGCCAGCAGATCGGCCAACGGCTGCGTGGCCCCCTCAATCCCGGGAGGAATGATGCCGCTCGCGATCACACTTGCCTTCAACAGACCCAGGTAGTCGCGAGGAAAGTCGAAGACCTCGGCAATGGAAGAAACATCAGCAGAAGCCTGCAGATCAACGCTGGTCAAGCGGATAACAGGCTGATCGATCACGCGGAGCCACGCCTCCACCGGCGGCCGGGGCTGCGTGAAGCTCTGGCTCGCCCCCCGCACCGCAAGATCTATGGAGACGTTGACAACGCGCGCACCCTCCGGGAAATCCATGCCGAGGAAGAAAATGTCACTCCATCCGCTGTGCGAAAAGTCCATGCGGACGGGCGTAACCTCACGCAGGATAGGGAAAACCGGATCGCCGATCAGAAGCTCAGGGCGAAGACGGAGAGGATAGTCATCTGTGTGGCCGGCACGGAACATCCACTGGTTCCCGCGCACGCTCCGCACACTGCGCCGAACCTGATCGGCGAGGGTTTGGAAGCCGAGCGCTCGGTAGCTCGCGGCCAGAGCACTGGAGAGGGCGGCGCTAGGCCCCTGTTCGGCCTCGGCGGCGAGGAAAACTTCAATCGCTTCCTCGAAGCGGCGTCCCAGCAAGTTTTCGAAGCCGGCATAAGGAATGAGCGTCGCAGCGGCAGTTGAGGAAAACCTGGGAATGTGAAAGCGATGGATCGCGTACAGAAAGAAGACAGCCCGAACGCGTTCGTAGAGGTTGTCACAGCGGCGGCGAAAGTTGTCGAGCGCCCGGCATTCGTCAAGGAGCGCCTCGAGGGGAAGGCCTTGGCACAAGGCATCCAGCGACAAATCGCGTTGCTCATCCTGGCTGGTGATCACGCCAGTAAAGCGGCTCACGAGGACGTGCCTCCGCCTATCCCGGCCAGTTCGCGGTGGGCTAAGAGTTCGAGCATCTGCGACAACACCTCATTGCGGTCCCGACCGTTCAGGGCCAGGGCGAGCTGAGCGATCAAAAGGCCGTAGGGGATGCCGAGATCGTATCGACGGCCGTCAGACTCGATGGCCAGGTATTGTTCCTGGCGTGCCAGTTCGGCGAGCGCGTCCACCAGCGTAACGGGTCTGTCGGAAGAGACCGCCAACATGTGGTCCAGGATATCCATCACGGTCGGCGTGAACACGTGGATGCCGAAATAGCAGAGATAGTAACCGGCGCGAATGCCCGGTACCAGCAGGCGCCGTTCCGCTTCGGTGGGCGTGGGCTTTTCGATCACCGTATCGATGCGATACACGTCGCTGAATGGCGGGACGCGACGGCCGCCAACCGTTCCGTAGTGCGGCAGCAGGTTCTCCCGCGTCGGTTGGACACCGCTCACAGAGCAGCGTTCCCTTTGCGCGACTTCCACCAGATGCTGTGCGGAAGGCTTCGGCGCGGTGCTGACATAGAGATGGTCACCCACCATGTGCAGAAAAGGGTCACCGTTTGTAAACGAACGGGCGCAATGGATCGCGTGACCGTAGCCGCGGGGTTCGGGTTGAGGAATAAACCGGACCGATGAAGCGTGGGGTCCGGCAGCTTGCGCATAAGGGGATTCATCGCCGGGCCAGACGACAACCGCAATCTGCTCGGCTCCAGCTGCGAGTGACTGATCGATCAGGATGCGGAGCAGTGATTTCTTGTTGCCGTCGCCGTCAATGAGGGTCTGAAGTGGCAGTTCACGCTGACTCCGCGCGGCGGCAGTAATGACAGCTTTCCTGACTAACAAGCGGGCACCCGGAGGCAGTTTACCACGGACGCTTTCTCCTTATTTATGGGCCTTACATGAAGTGCTGTGCTGCGAAAGGCATCGTGGCGGATTCTGCAATCTGTTCAGGCGTGCTGCATGGTGCAGCTTCCACTCGACCCGCAACTGTATCTCACGCAGTCGTTGACGAATCCATCTTTGCCGGATGTTTCTTGGCGCAGCACTGGAAAATCAAGGAACCACCACGGTGATCTTCGTGTTATGAACGATCCCGTTCGCCGCCGCAGCGCTCACCACCACACTATAGGTGGTTAAGGTCGGCGGAGGTGGTGGCGGCTGGATATTCTGGCTGCCGCCTCCGCTGCCACAGCCAGTGGCAAAGAACAGGGCCGCGAAGAGCCCGAGGAGCAGCGTGGCCAGCCTTCGCTTGCGACTCCTCAATCCTCCCACCAGGACAGACGCAAACATGAATCCGCCAGAGACGCCCAGCCAACCAGGGCTGCCCGAATCAGGGTAACGATCAGAATGCGCGGGCAAGCCGAGAGCCTGCGCCGCAACCGTGATTGTCAGCGCTGTTGTTGCCGGCCCATTTACTGTTACCGTCGCCGGATTGAGGCTGCATGTGACCTGGCTGGAGGACGGCGCGCAGGTCAAGGCCACGGGGCCGCTGAATCCATTTTGCGGCGCGAGGTTGATGCCTACGGTTGCGGAACTGCCGGACTGCACCGTCATCTGGTTGACTTGCGGGGCCACGATGAAATCGGGAAATACACTCGTGGATACGATGTTAAGCTGGATGGGCGCGCTGACCGACAACTGGTAGTTGCTATCCCCGAGATAGACCGCGGTGATCTGATCCAGACCAATGTAAGGGCCAAATGCGTTAAGGTTTGGATTCTGTTGCAACGAAAAGCTTCCGGTGGACGTATTGGGACCGGATGAGACGATTCCTAACTGCCATAACGACCAGCCACCATCCCCATAGATGTTGACATATCCGGTTGGCGGTCCTTTGGAGCCGCTTGCGGTAGTGACCGTGACCGAAAGAGTGGTGCCGCCATAGTAGGAGATAACCGACGGGCTCTCGGTCACTACCGTCGTAGTGGGAAGCAGCGGATCGGTGGAGGACGCCACCGTGAGCGTGTATGGTCCTGCAGACGCGGACGGGTAAAAAGAGTCACCGCTGTAGGCGCCTGTCAGCTGATAGGTTCCAGCCTGAAGATTCGGGAATGTGGCCAGACCCATCGAGCCTTCCCCGAGGGGGAAACCCACCGGAGTAAGACTTACTGTTTGCGTCTGTGAGCCGAGCGTGACGGTGACGGTTCCGGTGGGAAGTTGGCAGTTGCTTCCGTCGAGCGACACCAGAACCGGCAAATTGTCCCCAGTGTATGCGCTGCACTGGTTGCCGGGATAGCAACCGTTAACCATGCCTGTATCTAAACTTACCGCGAAGGGGTTTATGCCAAAAAAGATCGGGATTGGCTGCACGATGTAAGTGAATGGAGAAGACGTAGCCGCGCCGTAGCTTGCATCTCCTGCGTAACTGGCGACAACCGCATGGGTGCCGGCGCCGGCGCTCATAGGGGTAATCCACGTCGCGATTCCCGACACGTTCAGAGGAACCGATGCCGGCTGACCATCCAGAGTGAAGGTAACGGAGCCAGTAGCCGTTGCAGGGTTTGAGGCTGAGCCTCGGGGCTGCACGGTCAGCCAGAGCGGAGTATATGGAGGGACCGAAGAGCCGTTGACGACGCCTTCCTCAAGCGGTCCCACAACCGGGGTGCAACCGACGGCGGGATTGTAGGCCACGGAATAGGTCGTTTGCACGGCAGAGATGCCGATGCTGCTGGCCTCGGGGGTAACAGTAACCGACACAGGTGAGGAATTGCTGCTGGAGTGCAGGCCGTCTCCGCCGTAGTCGGCCCAAACCTGGTACGTGCCTCCAGGCAGAGAGTTGATACTGCCGCTGGCCGATCCATTACTGCCCAGGGTTAGGAAATCGACGGACTGGCGCGCGGGCAGTGGCGAATTGGTGAGGATGGAGATGCCGCCTTGTGGCTTTTCGCCTCCGGACGACTCGACGCTGACTTTGACTGTGACCGGTGTGCCATGTGTGAAAGAGGCGGACGAAAGCTGCAATGATGTCGCAGTGGGTGCGAAGGTGATTGAGTCCCAGCTCGAGACCAGCACGTTCGCATCAACGCTGCCCAGACCGCTGGCCAGGTCGTAACCCGTTGTCGCGGGGTAGCCAGACAACGTGTTAAACCCAGGATCGATGGTTCCGCCGGTATTGGGCCCGCAGTTCGGGGTGAATACGCCGTTGTACTCCACACAAGGAACGTTGTTGCCGCCCATCGTGATGTCATGGAAGGCAGATGGCTTTTGTTGCGCCAGCGCGTAGAAGGTGTAGTCCGCCTGTCCCTGCCTTCCATACTTCTGGTCGATGAGCGCCATGATGGCGGCCATGGCTGGCGCGGAGGCCGAAGTGCCGCCCACCAAAGTTACCGGTGTCTGCTGATTTGTACCGGGCGCACAATCGCCCGGATTGGCGCAGATCGGGTATGAGGAAAGATTGTAGCCATTGGCGGCAAACAGGGAGACATCGGGAAGATCGCGTACGCCGTCGGCCGGAACTCCCGGACCGCTCTGCCAGCTTGGCTTGGCATATCCGTAGATAGTTCCTGAGACCGGACTGCAGAAAAACGGAAGAGCGCTCCCCGACGCGGCTGCGGCGGAATTGATGCAACTGCTGGCGCCACCGCTGCCCGCGGCAATGGTGTAAAGAAAATTATAGGTGTCGTTGGGATTCACCGCATCAAAGCCGAACGAATCATTCCACACTTGCTCCGGCAAGGGTGCTTTGAGCGAGCCGAAATTCGCGTCGTTGGTGGCATTCCACAAATTGGCCGCGCTGGGAGCGCCGCTAGCGTAGTCGGAGTAATAAAAGTCGGTTCCGCCTACGGCGACGTTCCAAGGAGTGGAGGCAAAGCCGTTAACCTGGAGTCCGTAAATTGCTTCAAATTGGGTATTGGCGTTATCGCAACCAGCCGAACCGTTGTCTCCAGCGGAGACGAAAACCGTCTGTCCCTGCGCGGCCGCCTGCTGCCATAGTGCGGCTAGAATCAGATTGTCGGCGGTTCCGATAAAGCCCTCACACTCATTGAAACTCACGCTCAGCACGTCCGCCTGATTGTCTTCAATGGCACGCCTTGCAGCCAGAATCAAAGGGAAATCCAGCGCGTCCGCGACCGTATCCCATGAGGCAATGTAGAGGTTCACCGTGGCGCCGGGCGCCACTGCGCCGGCCATCTCAACATCGAGGTACGCCTCCGTGTCGTCAGCATTGATCCCTGGGTCGCCGCCGTCCAGCACCACTTGCGCCGGGTTCGCGGGCAGGCCGAACACGGTCCGGTAGGCATTGTCCAGATTCACATCAATGTTTGAATCGTTAATGATGCCGATGGTTTTTCCGCTACCGTTGATGCCGGCAGCATACAGCGGCGCCAGATCGTACTGCGTGGCGAAGTCCTCCGGCGCGACGGCGTAGATCGGCCCGCTCTGACCGGTCATGGTAAAGTCCGGAACGATCTTCCGGGTGGCGGCATCAAGGTGCGCAGGCCCCACGACGTGCAGGTTGGACCGGGGGCGGAAATTGTTCAGCGACGAAACTCCGCGCACAACGCCCGCCAGCGCTTCCGGAATCTGCGGATCGGTGGCATTGGCGTAATGCACTTCGCCCTTTACCGCATACTTGCGAATTTGGGTATGGAACGCCTTGTTGACTTGGCCCACGGTCCCCGAGAATTCGATCAGCGTCTTGCCCTTCGACGCGCCCGCCACTTGAAATCCCATCCCGCTTAGCCAGTCGGACACTTGCTGAATGTCGGAGTCGGCAGGTCCAAATCGAGCGCCGAACTCCTCGGGCGTGAGCCACCGATGGTGGATCGCCGCGCCTGGAGTGTGAACGTCCCGCATGTACTCGGCGAGAGCCGCTCCCCGGTCGGCTGGACGATTCAGCAAGAGCATCAATCGCTTGGCAGGCATGGAGGAGGGCGCAGCTCCCACGTCGTAGCGAGCCTGCGCCAGCGGATGCACGTTGCCGCGAAGAGTGACCACCTTCGCTTCATTGATGGACTGGGTAATCAGCGACGATGCCTGGTTCTGGGCTACGACCGGGATTGATGGCATGCTCCCGAGGATCAGTATCAGCGCTTCCCATTTCACCGCAGCCTCCTTTGCGCTTCCAAGACCTGGATAGGATATTCTACCCGCTGCGATCTCGACAGCCCGACGTCAAGCGGAGAGCGTGAAAATCGAACCTTATTGGGCAGGGTACGAAGGGCGCGCAAGAACGTGGTGGAATCACACCACGGCCGGAAGTTCTAATTCAATGGGGACTGGAACGGGTTTCAAAGAATTGTTTTTCGCACTGGTCAGAAAAGCGTTCCCCAAACCCCCGATTTGAGTTGACGTTTATCTGTTTTGTAATACACTAACTCAACGTCTTCGGACCACTTCATCCCGCAATTCAAGTTAACGCTTACGTCGACATTCCTTGGGGAGGATGCCGGTGCTCGCTTTGGCTCGTGGTTCCGTTGCTCGGCTTACCTGCTGTTGTTTTGTCTTGCTCTTCGTGATTCCAGTTGGCTTGGCTGCTTCTGGTCAACCGGAAACCAACTCCTCAGTCTCTATTGCCGAGCTAATCTCTCTTGCAGGATCCGGGGATGCCTCCGCTAAGCAACAGCTTTCCCAGTTTCTCCTCCATTCGGAACCCACTGCTGAGGGCTACGATTCAGCGATAGCCTGGCTCCATTCCTTAGCTTCGCACAACGCTCCCCAGGCCCGATTCCTCCTCGGCTATCTCTACGAGCATGGTCACGGACTTCCCCGTGACTACGCCAAAGCGGTTGAAAATTACCAGGCTGCGGCGCTCCAAGGCATTAGCAGCGCACAAAACAATCTCGCCGATCTTTACCAGAGAGGTCTCGGCGTTCCCAAAAACGAGCAGAAAGCCATTGAGCTCTATATGGCCGCCGCCCAACACGGCAACCCGATCGCCCAAGTCAACTTGGCCTCCATGCTCTTGACAGGCTGCGGGACTCAATGCGACTTCTTCCAGGCCGCTCGATGGTTTCGCGCTGCGGCCGATCACGGCTATGCTCCCGCGCAGCACGCTCTCGCCATCCTAGACTCCAAGGGCCTGGGAGTTCCCGTCGACCGCGGCGAAGCGGCGCGGTGGGAACATCTCGCTGCTCAACAAGGCTATCCCAACGCTGAAACCGGCCTCGCCCATTTCTACGAAACTGGCGAGGGCGTTCCGCTGGATTACGTTTCCGCTTACGATTGGTATTCTCGGGCCAGCGGAGCGGGCGACCCTTCCGCTGCCGATCACCTCAAGGAACTTTCTCACCGCATGACCCGCAAACAACTCGACCAGGCCAGAGCACTCCTCTCCGCGGAATCGTCCTTGCCCCACACCCCGCGGAATTCCACAAACCCAGGCGATGACGAAGTTCTGCGCGACAGTTTCTGATCCTGCATCTTCCGGATGCTAAGATCCTTCTTGTCTCATGTACCTGCTGACTAAGCTCGTTCTACCGTCGTCGTTCATTCTTGTTTTCTTTCTTCTGATAGCGCCCTCCACGTTCAAGAGATCGAGTTCTCAATCGCCCAGACCACTGGCAGCAAAAGCGACCGCTGGAGACGAGCTACCTCTTCCCAAGGCCCCCATACGATTCCGGGACATAGCTCAGCAAGCCGGGGTCACAACTGTACCGAACTCGCTGTCGGAACGACGATATGTTCTGGAAACAATGGGCGGCGGCGGGATCGCCTTGTTCGACTGCGACAATGACGGCAAGCTCGACCTCGCCGTCGTGAATGACTCGACGATTGACCAGTACCGTAAAGGCGGCGACCTGATGGTGACCTTGTATCACCAGGACGGCAAACCGCCGGCGGTCCACTTTTCTGACATTACAAAGTCCGCCGGTCTAACGACGCGCGGTTGGGGAATGGGGATTGCAGTCGGAGACTTCGATAACGACGGTCTCCCTGATTTGTATGTGACCGGCTATGGCCACAATGTCCTCTATCACAATCTTGGGGATTGCAAATTTGAAGATATGACCGCAAAGGCTGGTGTGCAGGCGGGCGGATTCAGCACCGGGGCTGCCTGGGCAGACTATGACCGCGATGGATATCTGGATCTCTTCGTCGCCCGTTATGTGAAGACCGATGTGAATCACCTGCCCGACCCGGCCCGCAGTTTTGGCGGTTACAAAGGCGTGCTGGTTGAACTTCCCGACAAGATGGAGGGGGAGACGGACCTGCTGTTCCGCAATCGCGGCGATGGGACGTTCGAAGACGTCTCCGAAAAAGCTGGCGTGAGCAACCCCAAGAAACTTCATGGCATGGGAGTCGTTTGGGGAGACTATGACGGCGATGGTTGGCCGGATCTCTACGTCACCAACGACGGGGGATGGAGCTTTCTCTATCACAACCTGCATAACGGTACGTTTGAAGAGGTGGGGATTCCACTCGGCCCCGGTCTGGGGCCCTATGGGCAGAGCTACGGCAATATGGCTGCCGATTTCGGCGATTTTGATCGCGACGGAAAACTGGACCTGGCGGTCACACGTTTCGGCAATCAGCCTGCCAGTCTTTACTGGAACCGCGGTGATCAGTTCGTGGACATTGCAGACAAAGCGAAAATCTCTCAGCTGACTACCGTTCCCATCAAATGGGGAACAGGGTTCGGTGATTTCGACAACGACGGATGGCCCGACCTTCTCATCGCCAACGGTAACTTCTCCTCGATGATGGATACGCTTCCCGGGGAAGCTCCTTATGCCGAGCCCATTCAACTGTTTCGCAACCTCGGCAACCTGACGTTCGAGGAGATTGCCACCCAGTCCGGATTGAATGACGGGCCGCTGCACTCGCGCCGAGGCACGGCGTTCGGCGACATCAATAACGACGGGAACCTGGATGTCGTCATCTTCAATGCCGCCGGCGCTCCATCCGTATTCCTGAACGAAACCAGGAATTCCAACCATCGTGTACTCTTCCGGCTGATTGGCACCAGGAGCAACCGAGCGGCCATCGGCGCGCGAGTCCGGGTAACCACTCCGAACATGGCGCAGATCGACGAAGTCCGCGGGGGCGGCAGTTACAACTCCACCAATGACACGCGCCTGCACTTTGGTTTGGGGAGCAACGCCAGGATGACCAAGATAGAGGTGCAATGGCCCAGCGGCCTGCAGCAGGAATTCCGCGACGTGCCCGCCGACGCGATCTACGAAATCAAAGAGGGGCAGCCCATTCGTATGGTTATGGCTCTGTCGGCTCCGTAAATTCCCTCCAGCAGCAAAAACCCTGTGTGTGATAATTGCAGATGAAATCTGTGATGGTTCCAAACGCGCCGGAATGAAACGCTGGCAGCGAGTGGATTGCGGGCGCGCGATATCCAAGCTGTGCGCGTGACTCAGAACGGGTGCCTTCTGATGCCCCGATGGTATGATCTTTCGCTCCGAGTTTGCGGAACCCTGGTGATTGTGACCCTGAGCCTTGGGGCGGCTGCTGGCCAACAAACTCCCGAACAGTTCTACAAAGAAGCTTCCGAAGCCTACGATCACGGCGAAGTCGCGCGGGCGATTGCGCTCTACGAACAGTCGCTGCGATTGCGGCCGGACTTCGTGGCGGCGAGGTCTGACCTCGGTATCGCCTTCGTGCACGAGGGACGCTACAGTGAAGGAATCGCGCAATATCAGGAAGCCCTGCGGCTCGATCCCGGGAATTCGGCTGTCAGACTCAACCTTGCAATTGCCTGGTACAAGCAAGGCGAATTCGAAAAGGCAGCCCCCGAGTTGGAGAATCTGCACCGGCAGCACCCGGAAGATCGGCAATCGTTGTATCTGCTCGCCGATTCTTATCTGCGCATGGGAAGAAATGCCGACGTCGTGACGCTCCTGCGACCAGGCTACGAAGCCAACCCAGAGGATCTCACTCTGGACTATGCTCTGGGCACGGCCCTGATTCGAGAGGGGCAAATTCCTGAAAGTGAAAAGGTCATCGACCACATCCTGAAAAAGGGTGACTCGGCTGAGGCAAACCTGCTGCTGGGCGCGGCGCAGTTCGAAGCCGAAGATTATAAGAGCGCCGCTGCAACCCTGCGCAAAGCTCTGGAATTGAACCCGAATATTTCAGAAGCATGGTCGCTCTACGGGCGCACGCTCTTACACAACGAGGATTCCCCAGGCGCGAAGGCCGCCTTTGCCCGCGCGCTGCAGCTCGACCCCAACGATTATGATGCAAATCTCTACATGGGAAACTTGCTCCGAGCCGAGGGCAGCAAAGAGCAGGCAGTTCCCTACGTAGAACGGGCTCTTCGGTCTCGACCGTCCGCGCCCGAGGCCCGCTTCCAGAGTGCGGCCCTCGCGGCCGCGCTCGGAAAACTGGACGATGCGCGCAAGGGGTTCGAAGCGCTGGAACGGGATTGGCCGGATTTTCTGGAGGTCCACGTCCAGCTGGCCTCCCTGTATGTGCGAATGAACCTGAAACAGGAAAGCGAGCGGGAACGAGACTTGGTTTTGAAGCTCAACGAAAAGGCGCGCGAGGCCATTCCCCGGCACAACCCGTAGAGTCACTGGGGCTCCGCGATCTGGAGAATCCGATCCGCCTGGACGTTCTTGAGCAACTGCCTCACGCCTGAAGGCCACCGGATTTCGATTTCTTCGACCACGCGCGCCTCGCCCAAACCAAAATGCACTGGCCCCGCGCTGCTGGAAGCGTAACCGCAGGCGGTCGTCACATGATTGAATTGAGACTGGCCCCCAGCCACAATTCGGATTTTCGCGCCGATGCCATTGCGATTGCTCTTCGTGCCGTGAAGTGCCAGCTCTATCCAATGACCTGCGCCGGGGCTGTCATTCATCCAGATTTCTGCCGGAGCACTTAGAGCGGTAACCACCACATCGAGCTTGCCGTCGTGATTGAAATCGCCGAAAGCAGCGCCCCGGTGCCGTCGCGGAGGCTGCGCGCCAAAGCCCGCTTCTTCCGTCAGCGCGGACCACTTCTTTCCCTGCAGGTTGCGGAAAACAGTGTTGGGTTGATCAATTACGCTACGCCCGGCCATGGCCGGCGATTGCACGTCGCCCCGGCTGACGAAAATATCCTTCCAACCGTCGTTATCAAAATCGGCGATAAGCGGGCTGTACCCCGCCATCGGATGACTCAGGGCGGACATGCCCGATTGCGAGGTCATCTCCGTGAATGCGCCCTTTCCGTTGTTCTGATACAGGGGAAATGATTCGCCCGCCAGGGCCACCAGAAAGATGTCGGGAAGTCCATCGTTGTTCAGATCGCGGAAATCGGAACCCATGCCGGAAATCAGGTTTCCATGCTCCGGCAAAGCCACTCCGGTTTCAAACCCCACTTCCTCGAACTTGGCATTCCCTTTATTGTGAAAGAGAAAGTTGAACAGTTTGTCGTTCGTCACGAAAATGTCTGGCAGGCCATCGTCGTCGTAATCTGCAATTGATGCAGACATTCCTTTTCCAAGATGCGAGCGGATTCCGGAGGCCTCGGAAACGTCGACGAATGTTCCATCGCCCTTATTCAGAAAGAGCTGGTTGGGAAGTTCTTTATAGAATTTCGGGTGACAGTACTCCGGCTTCCCGTTGAACAAGCACTCTGGCTCGTGGTTGACGTCCCAGCGCAGGTAATTGACCACAAAGAGATCCAGGAGTCCGTCGTTATTCACGTCCACCCAAACGGCGCCGACCGACCACAACGGCCCATACTCCTTGTCAAGACGGGCAAGTCCAGCTTTCTCTGTCACGTCCGTGAATGTGCCGTTGCCGTTGTTGTGATAGAGCGTGTTGCGGTAGACACCGGCCACGAAAATATCCTGATAGCCGTCATTGTCATAATCGCCAATCGCCACGCCGGTGTCGTAGCCGGTGCCGGCCAAACCAGCCTTCTCGGTAACATCGGTAAAGGTGCCGTCGCCATTGTTGTGGAACAGGCGGTTCCAGTATTTCGGTGAGTCCTTTTTCAGGGTTGTGATGTCGGCGCCGTTGGTGAAAAAGATATCCAGGTTGCCGTCATTGTCGTAGTCGAATACTGCTACGCCGCCGGCCATGGTTTCTGGGGCATGGCGCTGCGGAGTTTCGCAGCTGTCGAGAGCAAACGGGATGGGTCGAAACACAAAATGAATCGGAGAATCGCTGGTTTGCGGAGCCGGAATCCGGCCCTGCCCGAAACCGACTAGTCCCAGAGCAACCAAGGGCAGAGCCAGCAGCAATGAAGGCAGCCAGCGACGCGGGCGAGAGATGCCCGGCTCAACGCCATTACGGGGTATCTGGGCGACGGAGTTTCTCAATCTCCTCCTTTTCTCGCTTGGCGTCTTCGACTCTGCCGGCAGAAGTGTAGGCGCGCAGAAGGTCCCAGTGAGTGCGGACCGTCGCTGGCCTCAATTTCCGAGAGGTCTCCAACGATTCAATCCCGCGATTGAGATCGCCCTTCGCCACCAGTGTCTCCCCCAGCACCAGAAATCCACTGGAGTTGCCTGGTTCAACCCCTACGACTTCCTGCGCCAATCGCAGGGCTTCATCGAGCTTCTGCTCTTTGAGATATTCGTCCGCCAGTCGCAGCTTCGCGGTGAGATTGTAAGGAGCGGTCTCCAGTTCGCGTTGGAGTTCCTTAATTCCGTCGCCGGGACGTACATTCAGCAGGAAAACGCCATACAGAAAATGCACTCCGGGCTCATCCGGATACGCGGTGGCCATGGCCGACAGAAGTCTTTCGGCCTCGTCCGGCCTCTGAGCCTCATCCGCCAACGCGGCTTGACCTGCCATGCGAAACAACTCTTTGCGGTCTGGAGGAATCTCCGCAGGCAGCAATGGGTAGCGCAGAGCAGCGAGCCCCACGGGTTCGGTGAGCAAATCGGCGGACGAGCCAGACTTCCGCATGCCCATCAGCAATCCCATGGCATCGTCGTACTCCTCGAAGCGAGTTTGCAGCACAGAAACATAGTAGAAGAGGGTCTGGGCCATCTCCTTGCGGTCGCCGAGGCCAAGGATGCGCGCGCGCTGCAGGTGGTCGAGGGAACGAGGATACTCTCGGGTCTGGAACTCGCTCATGCCGAGCAACGCCCATCCCGCGCCCGCTTCCGGCTCCACAGCCACAAACCGCCGCATCAAATCGCGGACCTCGGGATACTGCTCTTTGTCATAAAGAAGGATCCCCAGGAACCAGAGTCCTTGTTTCCACGCAGGCTCCAGGTTCAGCGCCTGGCGGTATTGCCGAATGGCGTCATCATCCCGATTCTCTTCCCTCGCTTTCCCAGCAGATGCAGACAGGGCTGCGAAATCAGAAGGCGACGCTGCGGCAGTCTTCTGCGGAGCCGATGCCCTGCTTTCCTGTCCGGCTACGGCGGGAATCACGCATGCCCACCAGCAAAGGATCACGAGAAGAATCTTCAGCATCGTCATTCGGGCCGGCCTATGCCCCGGGGAGCCCTGAGCTTATCGTCCAGAGGAGCCAGCACATTATCCTTGTTCTTCAGCGCAAGGAAGGCTGCCTGCTCGCGCTTCGAATCCTGTTGCCGCCCCAGGCGCTTGTAAGCGTTGGAAAGTGCGAAGCGGACGCGCGAGCTCTCCGGGGCCAAGCCTTTCGCGATCTCAAGCTGGTGAGCGCTTTCCTGGTATGAACCGGTTTCCAACAGAGCCCGGCCAAGAATGTAATGGGCTCTGGCACTCTGTGGATCGAGCTCAACCGCGCGTCTGGCGGGAGCCAGAGCTTCGGCGGGGCGGTCAGCTTCGATTCGGGCTACTGCCCACTCCGTCAGGGCGGACGCGTGACCGGGCGATATCTGCAGCTCTTTCTGGAATTCCTCGGCGGCGGGATCCAGTCTTTGCTCAAAACGCAATAGCGTGCCGCGAAAGTAGTGAACGTTTGGTTCCTGACCGTAATGCTGGAGCAGCCTATCCGCAGAGTTGTCGGAACGGGGGAAATCACCCTTCAGGCAATAGAAGGTGGCCATGCCGGCCAGCCACACCGCCTCGCGGCGTTCCTGAGGATAGTCTTCCGGCAAGAACGCCATGCGCAGCGAAGCCAAGCCTATGGCTTCGGTCAGAGCAGGAGTCGCTCCCAGCTTTTGTGCCTTGGTTGCGAGAAGAAGCAGGGCCTCATTGAAGCGTCCAATTCGTGTCAGCAGCACCGCCCAGTGAAAGCCCGCCACGTCGAGGAGCGCATCATTGGCCGGCGAGCCCGCTTTGCCCCAAAGCTGGAAATGGTGCAAAGCGCGAGGATAGTCCTTCGTTTCGTATTCGCAGAGGGCCAGAAACGCATAAGCGGGTGCTGGCTTGGGAGATAGAGCGATGAAGCGTTTGAACGGCGTCGCAGCTTCTGAGAATCGATCTTGCTCGTAGTAAATGCTGCCCAGCCACCACCAACCGTCCACCCAGGACGGCCGGAGGCGCACAGCTTTGGAATAAAGGTCGATTGCGTCGCTCAGCCGATCGGCTTCTCGCGCTTGATCCGCTGTTTTGGCAAGCGCCTCGAAACTCTCGCCGGGCGCATCCGCAACGGCCGGGTTGGCGAAAGACACAGACAGCAATAACAGCGCCGTTGCCAACATAGGAGCAAATATACAGGGGGTGGCCGTCGGCGAGCCACCCCCTGGGGAGGAGGACCACATGAGCTAGAACGTGTACTTCACACCCAGTTCCACTTTGCGCTGGCCGTAATAAGTGTCAGCGGTTCCGAAGGTTGATGGTTGTGTGCACCGAACTCCACCCGACGTGCCCGGACAATTGGTGCCAGTGATCATCTGCCCGAGATCGTTGAAACTCGCCGTCAGATTTGCGTCCCTCGAGACGTAACCACCGCTGAAGGATTGGAGAGCGGTATTGAGGAAGTTGAAAGCCGCCAAGCGGAATTGCAGCTTCTGACGGTCGCCGATCTTGAACTCCTTCAGCAAGGTCAGATCCGAATCCCAGTACATGGGGCCTGGGATGTAGGGCATCCCGCCGGTCCCGAGCTGTCCCGGTGCTGGAGCGGTGAAACAGTTCGGATTGAGGTATTGATTCTTTCCCAGGTTCGACCTTGGATTGCACGTAATCAACGGGGACAGCGCTATATCTGGAGTGCCCATCAGCGTAACGGGGCTTGTACTCTGCCAATTGAAATTGGCGTTCTGAGAGTTGAGCTGCGGTCCGCTGCTGATCTGCGTGATCCCTGAGATCTGCCAGTTATCCAGGGCGCCGCGAACAAACGAACTGCCGTTGTGAGTTTTGGGCAAAGTGAACACATAAGCGGCACTGAGCGCCTGTCTGCGGTTCAGGGTGGAGTAGCCATACAACCAGTTGGCCCCCCAATCCGGCAGGGCGCCCTCACTCAGTTGGTTTTCGCCCAGGTTCTTGGAGTAAGTGTAGTTGGCTTGCAAAGTCAACCACCCCATGTAGCGAATCAGGCTCGCCTGCAGGGAGTCAAAACGTGCCTTCCCAAAGGGGCGGACCTCGGTGATCCCCTGATAAAGCGAGAACGGACGGTAAAGCTGCTGACACTGCGGCGAATTGATGTTTGTGTTGGCCGGGCAGACCGTGCTGCCTGTCAGGGTGCCGATGGGAACGGAGTCGCCGTTCGCCTCCCACTGCGTGAATTTCCCAACGTTTCCGACATAGGAGATTTCTGCCTTGAACTTGTTGGGCAGCGCCTGGTCAATGGAGAAGCTATAGGACTCGACCAAAGGCTGCTCATGATTGTTCACGTCCATGGCCGTAAATGGTGTGCCTTGTAGAGTTGATTTGCCGGCAACGGGAGTAAAAGCATATTGGTCCAGCGATTCCCATGTCGGGCATCCGGGATCGTTGGCGCCACAATTGCCCCAGGCCACAATGCCCATGGCGGTTCCCGCAGGATCAGTGTAGTTCCTGGACTGGAAGGTGTCGAAGGCTCGGTACTTTCCCCACCCGCCACGAATCACTGTCTTGCCGGTCCCAAATACGTCGAAGGCTCCGCCGACACGCGGAGAGTAGAAGAACAGCGGGCTTGAAGTTCCCGTGAACGGAGTGCTCGGATCCATCGCATGCCAGGACACCCCCGTATTGACGCCTGGCGCCGCATTCTTATCGTACGTGGCGGGGTTGAACACGGCCATGCCGTATTGCGAATTGTACGGCTTGGGATAATGCTCGAAGCGCAAGCCGTAATTCACCGTCAGCCGGCGTGTGACTTTCCAGTCGTCCTGGGCATACCAGGCGTCAATGTTCTGGGCCACATTCACGACCAGAGGCGGCCCTTGCTGGTAATAACCGGTATGGCCAATGCCCATCAGCAGGTCCGCGTACTCGTTCCCGCTTGCTGAACCTGCCCACGAAACCCACGAGCCATACTGCATTGACCCCTGATACTGCTGCCAGTTGTCCTGGTTGTTGTAAGCGTGCTCATAATAGAAGCCGGCCTTCATGGTGTGCGTTTTCACAACTTTTGTGAGATTTACCGCAGCGCTGGGAATGCCCTGACTATCCTGGACAGTGGGATGATAGTCATAGCCAACGTCGCCGTAATTCGGAATGGTGCCCGACCAACTCGTGACGGCCGGAATATTCGAGTCATTCATGACCCCGGTAAGCGGGTAGCCAGTTCCAGCGCGGGTGAATTTCTTCAGATCGTTGGGACTGTTCATCAGGCCCAGCTTCATGAATCCGCCTCGGGCCTCCACGGTCATGGTCGGCGAGAACACATGCACAAAGGTGACATTGAGGGCGTCGGACTTGTTGTGTCCTTGGATCGGACTCGGCGTAGGTACCGTGAAGTCACCGGCAGTCACCCACAGGCCCGTGGGCCAGTTATCTATCTCACGCTGGCGGCTCCAGGAGACATAGACCTTGGTGTTGTCGCTGATATTCCAGTCCTCGCGCGTGACATTCTGCCAGGAATTCTGCGGTACGGAGAAGGTCTGAACGTAGTTGAAACCGTTGTTGGTTGTCGGATCGGCGTTGGCCGCGGGCGCCACGTCCTTCAGGTAAATTTGCGCCGCAGGGGAAATGCAGGCCGAGTTCAGGATCCCTCCCGTAATCTGGCAGCCGGGTCGCTGGGAGGTAAGGCCGTTGGGCCCTCCGCCCATGGCCCACCAGCCGTTGGACGGCACGCTCTGTCCCTGAAACATGACGTTCACTTTTGGATCGCTGAGGCAGGGATGATAGTTGTTATTGCTGTCATTTCCCGCTACGCAAGGCTGCGGAGTCGTCGGCTCACCGAACACGCCGGTGGTGCCGACCAGAGAGCTGAAGTCGCCGTTCATCATGTCGGCCGTAGGCACATAGGCGCGCGCCAGGCCTCCATCCAACTCTTGCTTGTAGTATTCGAACGCTTCGAAGAAAAACAGCTTCTTGTGGCTCCGGTTGAAGCCCGTTCCTGGGATGAACAGAGGTCCCCCGATATTAGCCCCCGGAAAGTAGTAGTAGCTCGGCGGCTTGGGGTTGGCCACGTGCTCCACAAGGTAATGGTGCTCGGTGGAGTTCAGCGCCGAATTCCGCGCGTACAGGTAGGCCGCGCCGTGAAACTCGCTCGTTCCTCCCTTAGTCACGCTATTCATCACTACGGGGCCTTTGGCATTCTCGGCTGAAAAGTTCGAAGTGAGCACTTTCACTTCCGAGATCATCTCGGGGTTCGGGTTGACTGGCGTGAAGGTACCCTTGCCGGTGTCCGTGACGCGTTGGCCGTCCTGGGTAATGTCGGCCATCTGGCCATTGATATTTACGTTTCCGAGCTGGCCATAGACCGAGACCGGCGACTGGTTCATTTGCAGGGTTTCGCCCGAATCCGCCAGGGTGTTCAGACCGCCGTTCGGGTTCAAAGTCGCCCCCGGCAGAATCTTGAGGTACTCGGCGGCATTGCGGCCGACCAGCGAGAGATGCTCGAGATCGTCGGAAGAAATGAGGGCAGATTTCTCGCCGGAATCGGTGGTCGCCAGTTCGGTGACGGTTGACTTCACCTCGACCGTCTCCGTGGCCGAACCGACCTTAAGTTCGATCTTCATGGTGCGGTTGTCGGAAGCATTCAGAATAATGTCCGTTCCGCGCCACCTCTGGAAGCCCTTCTGCTCCACAATCACGTCGTACGTGCCGGCGGGAAGCGCGGGCAGGTTGAAGAATCCATCTGTGTTGGTTACGGCTTTCCGGGTCTGGGTGGAATGGGAAAGCGTTATCGTCACGCTCGCGCCAGAAACGACAGCGCCGCTGCTGTCGATCACGGTGCCGCTGAGCGTGGCGAATTGCGATTGCGAAAAGGCCTGCGGTTGCAGCAGCAACAAGGTTGCAAACCCAGCCACTAGAACTGCAAACAGCCGGAATGGAGTTGGAGAAGGGAAATTAGGAACTTGGCGGATGAATAGACGGAGAACACGGCTCACTGCACACCTCCCATTGTGGCTTAGCCACCATGCTTGTGCATGTACGACCACACTTACGCCGTCGTCAAGCGGAGATTTCGCCGCGAAGACACATGCCTGGTTCTGCGCGACCCAAGAGAATCCGCTCTCTTCGCTCGGCCGTCCAGTTCGAAACGGTGACTCACGGCTAGACACGTCGCGATGTGATTCTCTAACGCCCTGTATATGCTGGACTTAGCGCGCTTTACCCCTCCCCAGTGTGGGTGTAACATTCTCCCCGTGAGCGGGTCGGTTCACCAAGTCGTCCCCAGCTTGAAGGCCCCTCTCCCGCCGCAGCAGAGGGCGCGCGTGCTTGAAGAGCTGCAAGCCATACTCTCCAGTGAAACTTTCTCCAGCAGCAAGCGTGGTCAGCAGTTCCTGCAATACATCGTCGAGGAGAGCCTGGCCGGGCGCGGCCATTTGCTGAAAGAGCGATCCATCGGAGTCGACCTTTTCAGCCGTTCACCCTCCTACGACACCGGCAACGATTCGGTGGTTCGCGTTGCTGCCGGGGATGTACGGCAGCGCCTGAAGCAGTATCAGGAACACGAGGGCGCGTCGAGACCCGTCTTAATCGATCTGCCACTGGGTTCCTATGTGCCGGAGTTTAACTTTGCGCCGGGAGTCGCGTCACGTCGACTCTCGGTTCGCATCCCGATTCTGCTGCGCTTCGCCGTTCTTACAGGAGTGGTGGTCTTGCTGGCTGGGACCGTTTACCTTCTTACGCGATCAAGAGTCACCGCTTTGGACGCTTTCTGGATGCCGCTCAAGAGCACCTCCTCGCCGGTGCTCATATGCATCGCCAATCCCGATGCGTACTATTTCCCGCACGCAGAAGATCGTCTGGGACCGAAGCGGAAGCCCGGCGACGTGGTGCACATCGAGGAGATCGCCCCGAAATCCGTGGTCCACCCAGACGACGCAGAGGTAGCGGTAGAGTTATCGTCCTTCCTGGGGGCAAAGAGCATCACGACTCGCATGCGTTCTTCGACTTTGACGTCCTTTGAGGAACTACGTGCCTCTCCGGCGCTCATGATCGGAGCTTACAGCAATCAGTGGACGCTGCAGATGACGAAGGAGCTCCATTTCGCCTTCGTTCAGCCGGCCGGGCAGGATTGGGGAATTCGAGAGCAGACGGCTCCCTGGCGGCACTGGGAGACGCCCAACGAACTCACCGCACCGCAATCGACAGTGCTGGATTACGGACGGGACTACGGGCTGGTCTCCCGCATTTTCAATCGGGAGACGGGGCAGGCGTTCGTGGCCATCGGCGGCATCAGATCGCCGGGAACCGTAGCGGCGGCGGAGTGCGTGATGTCTGCACCTTGCCTGGAGACTGCTCTGAAGAACGCGCCTCGCGACTGGGAGCGCAAGAACCTGCAGATCGTGATCACCGCCAAGGTCCTCTCCGACACCCCAGGCGCTCCGGAAGTCATTGCCGCCTACTTTTGGTAAGAACTCAGGAATGCGGGGTTAGCAATTTTCCCGCGGCGCTGCCTGCGGTATTGACATTCACGACTGATAGGCTACCATGCTGCATAGTGGCTGAGCCACGTACTATAAATATGTTTCTGGGGAGTTGACGGCCTTGAAAGAGCGTGGGCGAGACAGTTTTGCGAATGCGGTTCTGACCAGCCCGGCAACGCTGCCGAGCCTGACTCGGGAACCGATGTATCAGCAGTTGAACCAATTGCTCCGTTCCCTTGTGGGCTCACCGGAGTTTCCAACCGGCGGGCAGTTTCTGACCGAGCGTCAAGTGTCGGAGCGCTTCCAGGTGAGCCGCGCCACCGCGAACAAGGCGCTCTCCAATCTGGTCTCCGAGGGACTCCTGACATTTCGCAAGGGCGTCGGTACCTTCGTCCGTCCGCGATCGATGGATTACAACTTGCGCGCCCTGGTCAGTTTCACGGAAGAGGCGATTGCTGTGGGCAAGCGGCCGGAGACAAGAGTACTGCGCTTCGAAGACGTCCCGGCGAGCGGCGTCGCTGAAGAGATCGCGCTTGCTCTGCAAGCTTCCCCGCAAGATAAGCTTTGGTACCTGGAGCGGCTCAGGTTGGCCGACGGTCTGCCCGTTATTCTGGAGCGCCGCCACATCGCGGTCCGCTATTGCCCGAGGCTGAACGCCAACGATCTCGGGGGATCGTTATACAAGGTCTGGAAGGAGCGCTACAAGCTTGAGGTCGAGGGTGCAGAGGAGACAATCCGTGCGGTCAACATCCGTCGCTCAGAAGCCACTGTGTTGGGTACGCGCCAGAACACAGCAGGTTTGCTGATCACCTCGGTCGGCTATTTACTCGGACACGTGCCCTTGTGGTTCGAACGTACCTTGTACCGCGGAGATGCATACGAGTTCCACAACCGTCTCGGCGGCATCCAGCCTGCGGGCGAGCCCTTCGGCCGGTTCTTGGTCAGTCAATAGGCGCCTCGCTCTGCCTAAACCACCTGTCATTTGCCCGCTTCTTCGGGCAGGATGTTCTTGAATGTAGCGATGGCGGTCGCGACGGGATCGCCCGCTGGCGCCACTGCATATTCATTTCGCCGTTCCGTCCAATCCTTTTCAAATTCAAAGTAATGGATGTCTGTGGCTGGCTTGGCGTCTAATCGTGCCTCGAGTTCACGAACGAACATAGCCCATCTGGGCAAGTAATAGTCTTGCAGCAAGCCCGACCACTCCTTGCTGGCGTAGTCGCGCGCGTCCGCTGCCGGATCGTCTGGTCCCCAGTATGTAATCTGCATGCGGGCATTCTTCTCGCAGAGTGTTCGCTCCGCCTCGGTATGACCCATTGCTCTTGCCGCAGCCAGCCAGTTCCCCAGCAGAAACTCCTTGCGGGTCGCGAGCAGGGTGTCCTGATCGCGTATCAGCTGCAGAAATGCATTGGCAGTTCTCTGAAAGCTCGGTCCGTCTCCGGCTTCGTATTGTGAAACCATCTGCCGGTAGAGGGTCAGGCCGCGATTGTCCAACACTTGCCGAACGATATCGACCGCGTCGACTTGGTACGCGTCGTTTCCAGACAACTGGCCCCCGGCAGCCAGGAATTTTCGCGCTGCCTCTTCCAATTTGGCCGGATCGTAGGCGATTCGCGTCGTGCCCCAGGTGGACACGCCTTTCACCTGCAACGACGGACGGGCGCAGAAGATCGATTGCTGCCCGTTGTTGGCACTGTAGACGGTTTCCGCCAGCAATTGCCACGCGCTCTCAAGTTCAGGCGTGGTTTGTCCATAACGGTATTTCACGTATTCTCGCAGCCACTGCTGCACATCGACTGGCACATCGCGCCACGCCATTTCGAAGAGAAGATCGTATACCACGGGATTATTGTTGACGCCCTCCATCAGCGCTCCGATCCCGACCAGTGTCCGACCATAAGGACCGTTGCGGGCACGAATTGGCTCGACAGCGATTTGGCGGAGATCCCCAAACATTCCCGTGTTCTCACCAAAGTTGTTGATGATGCCCCAGACCCACGGCGAACCATCGAAGCCCCTTCGCTTCTCCCAGTTGTCGCTTTCGAGATTCAAGACCAGGATCCGGTCACGCAATAAGCCGTCCAGCAACTCCTTCCGCGGATTGCCCTGCCATCCCTGCAAAACCCACACCGCTTCGGAGTTTTCCTGCAGCATAGAGGTCTGCACTCCGCGCGCCAGCGAGGCCACGTCCAAACCAGCGCTCTGCCCGCCTTCGTGGAACAAATCGCCGCCGAAGAACCGCGCCGGGCCGTACAACTTCCTCATCTCTTCGTAGTAAATGGAGGCGAGCCGGGCAAAGAGCGGATCCGACGATAGCAAGATCGTCGGCCTGCGAAATCCGCCCCACGCCCCCTGATCGATAATTCTTGCTGCCGGGAATTTCTGCGCCAGCGAGGCCGGAACCATGCCGTAGAAGCCCTGCAATACCGGTTCAACTCCAAGCTCGCGCATGCGCGCCAGAATTCTCTTCTGCAACGCGACGCGGTCATTAATCATCGACTGCGTGACCGGGCCGCCCCAACCCTCCAGGTTGCCCATGAGCCACCAGGCCGTGTACGCCGGGCCCGGAATGAAACGCAGAATTTCGGCATCGGTGTACCCGATACGGCGAAGCGTGTTCTGCCACACTGCCTCGGTTCCAGTTGTAGCCAGCGCCAAATTCACTCCGTTCAGCGCCATCCAGTCGATCTCGCGCTCCCAGCGCGGCCAGTCCGCAAATGCCAGGGTGTAGTTCAATGTGCAGTAATTCAGAAAATAGCGATACTGGAAGCGCGAAACCCTGCGCACTCGCCGGGGCAGTTTCGGCAGCACAGTCACGGGAGCGATGTTGTTTCCCAGATGCGATACCGAACGGTGGCAATAGTATTTCAAATACCAGTTCAATCCCATCGCCGCGCTCGGTGAATCCGACCCGCGAACGATGAGTTTGCCGTTGGCGGTTTCCAGCTCAAACACACTGTCGTTGCGCTCGCGTGGAATCAGCCTCAACTCCAGATTCGGAGCCAGCCATGGCGCTATTCTCAGCGCCAGGCCGGCAACAGCCTGTAGCCTGGCGTCCGTTTTTTGTGAGAGCGGCGAGGAATCTCCGGTGGCAGCGCCGGCATGCTGCCCGGTCGCACCTCCGTGAGTTGGAATCGCGGGGTCGTCAGGAAAACTCGCAACCTGGGCGTTGGATAATCCCAGCCCGCAGACCAAGACAAGAGAAAGAAAGCCCTGGTTCATCAGAAACCTCGTTTCACAACTCTCATTTCACAAAATCTTCTCGCACCGGATAGAACGATACGCCCGGCCGAAGACCCATCCTGAATTTCCCGCTTTTCAGTCGGCGACAATTATAGTAGACTTCTGGCTTAGCCACCATGCAAGGACGGATTGGCTTTCGGATTGTGCGCTCGCTCACCGCAGTCTGCGCCGCGTCCACCTGGGGATTGGAATTTGTTTGTGACCACCGAAAAAGGGGACACCTTCATGTCTGAAACCTACTCTTACGAGGCGATCGCCAAAATGCTTGACCACTCTCTCCTTCACCCCGCGCTCACCGTGGAGGAACTGGAGGCTGGTTGCCTGCTGGCCTTGCGCTACCAGGTGGCCAGCGTTTGCATCCTGCCCTATTACGCCGCCCGTTGTGCCGATGTGCTTGCAGGCTCCACGGTAAATACCAGCACGACGATCGGATTCCCCCACGGTGGCCACCGGGTCAAGGTCAAACTAGTCGAAGCGGAGTTTGCGCTGAACGATGGCGCAACCGAACTCGATACCGTGATCAACATCAGTAAGGCGCGAAGCGCGGATTGGGACTACGTGCGGGAAGAGATTCGTTTGCTGACGGAGTTGGCGCATTCCCGCGACGCGAAGATTAAGGTGATCTTTGAGAATGCATACCACGACGATGCAACCAAGATCCGTCTGTGCGAGATATGTGGAGAGATTGGTGCGGATTGGGTGAAAACCTCCACCGGCTACGCGGCCGGAGGGGCCACGATGGAAGATCTCAGATTGATGCGGAAACATTCTCCGCCACAAATCCAGGTAAAGGCGGCTGGCGGTATACGCGACCTGGACGCGCTGCTTGCCGTGCGTGCCATCGGAGTAACGCGGGTCGGCGCGACTCGCACCGCTCAGATGCTTGACGAATGCCGCCGCCGGCTGGGCCTGGATGCCCTTCCGGAACTTCCGCCAGATCGGGCGGGCGAGTCGCGTTCGGCATCCACGCCCCAGAACGGAGTCTATTCGACGGCGGGTAGTTCGCGTGCGCGCTAACGGTTTCGGCAAGCCTTCGGTCGGAGTGGAGGTGATTAATGCGGACTGCTGCTCATATCCTTCTCTGGTTTGCGACATGTGCGCTGTGGCAGTTTGAGGCTCAAGCTAAGGTTGCGTTTTCGCAGTCTGAGGCGAAGATCGCAGCCTATCACTTCGTGGAAATCACCGCGCAGACCGAGGCCGGCGCGGTAATGAATCCATTCACCGACGCATCTTTTACGGGCGCCTTCAGCAGGGCGGGATCTTCCCAGATCGTTCCGGTCGAAGGTTTCTGCGACTCCGCTGATGGAAGCATTTTTCGCATCCGGTTCATGCCCTCTGCGCCGGGAGCGTACACCTATCGCGTGAGCCTGAAGTTGGGGACTCGAAGCGAAGATTTTGCGGGAAGCTTTGAGGCCACCGACGAGCGCCTGCGCGGTTCCATCCGTGTTGACCCGGAACATCCCTGGCACTTCATCTGGGAGGGCACGAAGGAGCACTACTATTTTTATGGCGACACCGCCTACTGGCTGATGGGATGGCGCGATGAAGCTGTCATCGTGAACAATCTGGAGCGGCTGCACCGGTTGAAGATCAACCGCATTCGCGTGCTCATTTACGGGCGGGCGAACAGCTACTACAGCGAACCCATCATGCCCGGCCCGAACTTCACCATGTTTACGTCGCCGTGGGTGGCGGAGAAGGCCGAGGACCTTTACCGGCCTGGCTTCGACTACTCGCGCTTCGAGGTTGCGCATTGGCAGCGGATGGATCGGATGTTGAAGGCCGCCCGCGACCGCGACATGATCATCTCGGTGATTTTTGGCCTCGGCGATGACCCGGTTCATCCGCCGGCATACAGCGAAGATGAGCGGCGTTATTTCAAGTATGCGATCAGCCGCTTTGCGGCCTTCTCGAATGTGACCTGGGATCTGGGCGACGACCTGGACAGTTTCCGCGATGATAAATGGGCCCACGAAACGGGGACCCTGCTCGAACAGTGGGATCCTTTTCACCACCTGGCCACCAGTCATCCGGTTCACGATATCCATCAGGACCGTGCATCCGCATGGTTCGGCTTCACCTCCCTGCAGGACTGGAATCGCTCGCAGCACAGCTACATGCTGAAGCAGCGGGCATTGCAGGCCGGCACGGGTCGTATCATCCCCCAGACCAACGAAGAGTACGGCTATGAAGATCACTATCCCTCGTGGACGCCCAAGCCTCCCGGGGACTCGACAGAGGTCTTGCGCCGGACAGCATGGGACATTGCTATGGCCGGGGCTTATCAGACCGCCGGCGAAACCGCCAAGACCGGAACCAATGTCTGGCCCGACACCGGTGGCGGCTGGGTTAACGGGCGCGGCGACGACAGCATGAAACTGCTCGCCGGCTATCAGCGCATCTACGATTTCTTTACCAGCTTTGCCTGGTGGGAACTGGAACCTCACGACGAACTGGCCGACGGAGGCAACTACTGTCTCGCGGCGCCGGGACATATCTATGCTGTCTATCTTCCGAACGGTGGCCCGGTCACGGTGAAGCTCGAACCGGGCAAGTATCACGCGCAGTGGTTCGGTGCGAGAGACGGGCAGCGCATTCCGCTGGGCGATGTCGAAGGTCCAACCTGGGCTTCCCCTCCTGCTCCCGACCACAACGACTGGGCGCTGCTTTTGCAGCGCGACTGATGTCCGGCCCCGCGCAGTTGGCATTACCTCGCTGCAGGGCGGTGAGAGCGGCAACAGAGATTGTCATGAAGAGTTCAGGAAAATCCAAGGAGGGAGACCGATGATCAATCGCCGGGAGTTTCTCGAACGCACAACCGGGGCCGCGGTCGCAGCTGCTTTGAGTAACGCTCCAGCGTTTGCCTTAAGCATGGACACAGCCCGGTCAGGCAAGATTCTGCAGGCGCGCGGTCTGCAAATCGTCGAAGACGCAAACCCCGTGCGTCTTCGCGGAGTCAATCTCGGCGGATGGATGCTGATCGAGGACTACATGATTGGCCTGCCGTGGACGGAATGGAAAATCCGCGAGCAGTTCCGCCATGTGCTGGGCGACGAGGCTTATTCCGCTTTCTTCAACGCGTACATGGAGAGCTATATCGCCGAGGCCGACATCGCCTTTCTTGCGCAGTGCGGCTTCAACTTTGTCCGGCTTCCCTTCAACTACCGGCACTTCGAGTCTGACCTTGCCCCGGGGAAATGGCAGGAGGACGGCTTTCGCCGGCTGGAAAACATCGTGAACCTTTGCCGAAAGCACAACATTTGGGTTTTGTTGGACCTGCATGCTGCGCCTGGAGCCCAGGCGCGCGACCAAAATGCCGGTAGCGCGTACGGTGAAGTCTATTTCTGGAATTACCAGAATTTCATGGATCGCGCAGCGGCGCTGTGGAAGGAGATCGCCCGGCGTTACCGCGGCGATTCAGCCGTCGCAGGTTACAACCTTCTGTGTGAGCCGGTCACCCACGATCCGGCAAGACTTAACGACTTCTATTGGCAGACGATACGCGCGATTCGCGAAGTGGACTCGGATCACCTCATCGTTATGGACGGTAATTATTGGGCCAGGGATGTTGCCTGCCTCGAGGACAGGTTATTCGAAGACCCACAAATCATTACGGCGCTTCATCACTACTACGACCAGACTCCCGCGTTCGCCCGTCTGACGCAGTATCCCGGCACAGCGGACGGCCGGGTTTGCGACCGCGCCGCTCTGGCGGCGACGCTCACCGGTGAGTACGATCAAAAGCGCATTCCGCGTCCCGTGATCGCGGCGGAATTCGGGGTAGCGAGGACGAACCCGCAGCCCTTTCCAGTGCAGCTCGCCATTACTCGAGACCTGATCTCGATCTTCGAAGAGAAGGGTTGGGGATGGGCGATGTGGTGCTACAAAGACCTCCGCTCCATGGGGTTTGTTACCCCACGCGCCGATACGCCCTGGCGTCGTTTTCTTGATTCGGAATCGATCGCAGGTTTCTTTCGCCGCTACCGCGAATTGGAAGGTCCGTACACGGAAGCAGTGGGCAAACTGTTGTCCGGCACGGATGTGGATGGGGATGCCCGCTCGCAATGGGCACGAGAAGTTTCCCGGGATTTCGATGTTCCCGCGCTTGACTATGTGCTGCGCCGGCTGGCAGGCAAGCCGCCCGCGGAGTTGGCGACGATGGCCCGTTCATTCGCGTTTGAGTCCTGTGAGATCCACCAGGACCAACTCGGCACGCTCACACCATTTCTGGAACATGCTTAGGCTCGGGGATGTTCACGGAGCCACCGGAATAGGATTCGGTGATCCAGCGTATCCGGCGGCACAGTACAGGCCGCTATCGATCGCGCGACCAAGCCGTGCCCTTCATATCTCTTCTACCGCTCCCCCTTCAGTCAATTTGCTTTGGGAACGTGCTTCTCCAGTTGCGCAATCTGCGCTTTGAGCAGCTCCGCATCCGGCCCCTGCGGAGTGTAAGAAAGGCAGTGGCGCAAATGGGCGAGAGCGCTGGAATAATCGGCCTTTCTGGCCAGGATTACTGCGAGCAGTTGTTCGCCATTGCGGGTGTTATGGAGAGGGTCCATGGCCAGCAGTTTGTTCGCGCTGCCTTCGGCCGTGTCGATATTCCCGAGGCTGAAGTTTGACAGAGCGCTGTAATACCAGATGTGGCTGGTGCCCTTTGGATCGAGTTGCAGGTATTGGTTGAGACTCTTGAGAGCGCCCCGCCAATCCTCCTGTTGCACCGCCAGTCCAGCGAGCTGCTCATAGGGGGAAACGAAGGCTGGGTCCGTTGCCGCCGCTTTCCGCAGGCAGATCTGCGCCTCGCCAGGGTTCGACACCAGCTGCAGTGCGCCGAGATGGTACCACGCTTCGGCGAACCCGGGATCAATGCGCACTGCCTCCTCCAACTGCCGTCTTGCGCGATCCGGCCGGCCAGCCAGCATTTCCTCGCCCGCTCTGTTCCAGTGCTCGGCGGCGCCGGCCGGCACCGACTTGCTGGTCGCGCTCATGGCCGTGCCTCGAGCAGTGAATTCGCGGGTGAGCGTGATGGTTCCGAGTTCAGGACTGTCGCGCAGATTGCCTTCCGTGATGCCGAGCCCGGAAGACTTGAAACCCGCAAGAAACGCCTGCACCGCGCATCCCTCGAAGTGCACCTTCATCTGCCGCTCTCGATCACCCTGCAAGCTGGCTTCTCCGGGAATGCGGCTGGGAAGGATTAAGAAGTATCCTTTGGAATCGGTTTCTGCGGTATACACAGCTGCTCCGTTGCAACTAACCGTCACCACGATGGGATCCCACGGAAGCACTTCGTCCTTGACCACTACCTTGCCCAGTAAAGCGCCGCCGGCCCGGTCCTGATCCGTCATGCGGCTCCAGTAACCGTAAAGACCTGCGTCCTGTATGGAGTCAGGGCGGTTCACTACTGGGTTGGGATTATGGATGTGGCCAGTAGTCGGCGGCGGGACAGGCTGGGCGGACGCCGAAACACTAACGACGATCAATGCCACGAGGGCCGGCCCGAGCAACTGTTTCGTGAGCATGGAGCACCTCGCCGGGAGCACGGTCGGCCAGTATCTCGCTTCAGGGAAAGCGCACTGGTCTTGGTGGCAAATAACTTATGACATCGGCGTTCCGAAATCAACCGGCAACTCCCGCCGATTTTCGCTGTCATCGCCTCG
This sequence comes from Candidatus Sulfotelmatobacter sp., assembly GCA_052326105.1. Taxonomy (GTDB): domain Bacteria; phylum Acidobacteriota; class Terriglobia; order Terriglobales; family Acidobacteriaceae; genus Sulfotelmatobacter. The sequence continues at coordinate 54,362 of JBKQRC010000058.1, forward strand.
TGAGGGTCCAGCACTGGCAATTGCAGCTTCTCGTACTGCCTATGGCAGGGATGTCGGGGTCTGCGTTTTCTCTCTTGCCGGGGATAGGTAATTCAGAGCTCTAAGAGACTGTCTCGTCCCCAACAGCTTCGAATATTCTGCCTTGGACTCTTTCAACACCGGAATGTCCGGGTCGGGGCCTTTCCAGAGGTCCCGTAAGTCTCTACTGTTCTATTCTTTCGCCATTTCGGCCGCCTTCTGCGGCTTTCCCCAATCCTTATAAAGCTGGACGAGCCATTGATGGGCCAGTTGCAGGTGGTAGTGATCGGAGGAGGAGATGCGGTTTTTTCGCGCCAGCATCCCTTGATAGCCTTCGAGCAGCGGCGGTTCGGCTTCGCCGTATTTCTTCTGTCCAGCCAAGCTAGCACCCAGCAGGCTCTCGGCGCGGAATCGTTGCCAGTCATCCGGCTGCTTCTTTTGGTACAGCTCCATCGCCTCGCGGGCGAGAGGCTCGCTCTGGACGAATTTTCCCTGCGAGAGATAGGCCAGCGCCAGATCGGCCTCCGACAATATCGTGTTCGGGTCGTCCGGGCCAAAGACGCGCCGTCGCGTCGCCAGAACCTGCGCGGCGTAAGTCTCCGCCTGCGCGTATTTGCCCTGCTTTTGGTAGTCGACGACCAGGTTGTTCAACGTGTCGAGTGCGTAAGGATGCTCGGGACCGAGCACGCGACGCTGGATCTCGAAGGTGTGGTTGAGCAGCGCCTCGGCCTGCGCATACTTGCCCTCATCGGAGTAGTCGCCGGCCAGATTGTTCATGGAATTCAGCGTGTCGGGATGCTCGGGACCTAACACCCGGCGCCGGATCTCCAAAGTTTGACTGAACAGCGCCTCGGCCTGCGCATACTTGCCCTCATCCTGGTAGTCGATAGCCAGATTGTTCATCGATGCCAGCGTGGCGGGATGCTCGAGACCGTGCACGCGGCGCTCGATCTCCAAGGTCTGGTTGAACAGCGCCTCGGCCTGCGCATACTTGCCCTCATCGGCGTAGACGCCAGCCAGATTATTCATGGAATTCAGCGTGTCGGGATGCTCGGGACCGTATACGCGGCGCTCGATCTCCAAGGTCTGGTTGAGCAGCGCCTCGGCCTGCGCATACTTGCGCTCCCACCAGTAGACGATAGCAAGAATGTTCATGGAATTCAGCGTGTAGGGATGCTCCGGACCTAACACCCGGCGGTCAATTTCCAATGTCTGGCTGTCGAGCACTTCGGCCTGCGGGTACTTGCCCTCATCGCTGTAGATCTCGGCCAGATTGCCCATGGAAAGCAGCGTGTCGGGATGTTCGGGACCTAACACGCGCCGGCGGATTTCCAGCGTCTGGCTGTCGAGCGCCTCGGCCTGCGGGTACTTCCCCTCGTCGCGGTAAAGCACGCCCAGATTGTGCAGGGACCCCAGAGTGTCGCTATGCTCGGGACCCAGCACCCGGCGCCGGGCGGCCAGAGTCTGGGTGAGCAGCGCCTCAGCCTCTGGATATTTGCCTTGGGCCATTGCGGTCCACCCCAGCTCGTTCTTGGTGCTGAGGGTCATCGGATTCTCCTCTCCTAGCACTTTGCGCTGTAACTCCAATGCACGTTCCAGTTGCTTTCGCGCCTCCGGATATAGCCCGAGTTGGCCATAGGTCCAGCCTATTGTGGTGCGAATGGAGGCCTCCACCTCCGGTTGCTTCGCGAACTTGCCCTCGATTCGCTGCGCGGCTCGGTCCAGGGCCGTCCGCACCTTCAGGTCTGGATCCGGTTTGGAGCTTGGCCCTGCTTGCGTCGCCGCACTGGCCTGCGCCAGCAGGTCGTTCCGCAAAAAGTCACTGACCGCCTGTGCCACCGCCGCTTCCCGGCTCGCCGCCGCCGCCTCCTTGCTCGCGCGGATGCTTTGCCGGATGCTGATAAGGGCCGCCGCGATCAGCACCAGCGCGAACGCGCCCGCGATGACCAGAGTCGCCCGGTATCGGCGCGCAAACTTCTGGGTTCGGTACGCCAGCGAAGGCGGCACCGCCAGCACCGCTTCATTATTCAGATACCGCTGGATGTCCGCGGCAAAATCGGCGGGCGAGGCGTAGCGCCGCGAGCGCTCCTTTTCAAGCGCCTTCAAGGCGATCGAATCCAGTTCCCCCCGCATCTGCCTGACCAGTGCTGGCGGCTCCGTCTGCCGCTTCTGCGCCACCTGCGTCGACGTGACCGGGTCGCGCGTGCGGATCTTCGTGCTCGGCTTGGGCGGCTCCTCCTCCCGCATTCGCCGCAGAAGTTCCTCCAGGGGGGTGTTTCGCAGATCCAAGGGCGGGCCGCCCGCCAACAATTCGTAGAAAACGATGCCCAGCGAGTAGACATCGGTACGAGTGTCGATATCCTCGCCCGAAGAATAGGCCTGCTCCGGGCTCATATATTCGGGAGTTCCGACCAGCTCCCCCAAGCGGGTAAACATCGTGTTCGCGGTCAGCTTCTGAGTCAGCGCCTTCGCCACTCCGAAATCGATAATCTTTGGTGCTGCCCGCCCATCCGCCTCCTGGACAAGGATGTTGGAGGGTTTCAGGTCGCGGTGGATGATAGCCTTCTGATGAGCATGCTGCACTCCTTCGCAGACCTGGATGAACAGCTTCAGCCGCTCGCGGATATTGAGTCTGTGATTGTCGCAGTAGGCCGTGATTGGAACACCGGCAACATACTCCATGACGAAGTATGGCGTACCTTGAGGAGTAGAGCCGGCGTCAAACACTTTGGCGATAGCTGCGTGGTCCATCAGAGCCAGGGCCTGACGCTCGGAGTCGAATCGGGCGATCGCTTCCCGCGTGTATACGCCGCCTCTGATCAGCTTAAGGGCGACGCGGCGGCGTACCGGCTCTTTTTGCTCCGCCAGCCAGACCTCGCCCATCCCACCTTCTCCGATTTTCTGCTGCAGTTGATACCGGCCAATCACCGTTCCGGCGGCCGGAGAAAGATCCATGGTCCCCCAGGTGCCAGAACCGGCCGTCCGTGTCCTTCCTCCGTCCTGGCTAAGGGCAGGAGACTCCAGAAAGCTTCCCGCCTGGCGATACGAAGTCAGCAGAGAGTGCACTTCCTCGAGCAGCGCCGCATCGCCAGCGCACTGCTGGCGCAGGAACTCCTCCTGCTGCTCGACCGGCACCCGCAGCGCCGCCTGCAGCAGTTCATCCACGCGTTTCCAGCGTTCAGCGTCCATCGGAATTTCCCCGGCTCATCTCGCGGTGCAGCCAGGCTCGTGCCGTGCTCCAGTCGCGCGCCACTGTGACCGCCGACACTTTGAGCACCTCGGCCGTTTCTTCTGAATTCAATCCGCCGAAGAAGCGCAACTCCACTACCTGCGCCTTGCGGGCGTCGATTCTAGCCAGGGCCTTCATGGCGTCATCGAGAGCCACAACGTCGAGATCCCGGCCCTTGACCGGCTCCAACAGCCCAGTGTCGTCCAACGATAGTGTCTCGACAGCCCCTCCGCGTTTCCCGGCACGGTGGCGGCGGGCATAGTCCACAAGGATCTGCCGCATTTGTTGGGCGGCGATGGCAAAGAAATGGGACCGGCCCTCCCACTGCGGAGCATTCAACCCCACCAGCCGGAGATAGGCTTCATTCACCAGGGCGGCGCTTTGCAACGTGTGGTCGGGCCGTTCCTTGCGCAACTGAAAGTGCGCCAGACGCTGCAGTTCCTTATAGACAACGGGCAACAAAGCGTCCAGAGCCTTGCGGTCGCCGCCCCGCCAGCCCTGTAACAGCCGCGTGATCTCTCCTGTAGATTCGTGCCCCACGAAGCCAACCTCGGGAAGGGGGAAGCGCTTTGGGAAGTTAGAGTAGCCACCGCTGTTTCGGATGTCAACTGGAAACAACTGAAAATTCGGCTATTTAGGGCGGCTTCCTCGCGGCCGGAAAATATTTCGAGCACCGATGATAGGTTTTGCCGCCGACTTTGCGCTGTTTAGAGACATAAGGGACGTAACGCTGGTCGAGTGAAGACCTTCCAGCAGGAAATCAAGGGAAGACCAGAAAAAGGATGGTATGAAACTCAAAACTAAGATCCGCGCGGGCAAGATCCGACCTAACCACAACGTCACGGTTCATCGAACCGCAGTCCCGGGCAGCGGCGCACCCACTGTCGCGACGATGTGCCTCTCGTAACCGCGACAACGGCTTTCGTGATTCTCTACAGTTTGCGGACGACTGCCCAGGCTCCAATGAAGGTTCGCGGGGCACACGGTTTTTGGTCACAATTCATCGCAACAGCGGAAGACAAGATTTCATGCCGTTGCGGCGAGGAAAGGAGAATGCCATGAAACTCAAAACCAGAATCAAGGCGGGAAGAATCGCCGTCAACCACAACACCATCGTGCGTTGATTGGTAGCCGGGCGCATGTTCCGGCAGCACCACTGCCCGCATAGATGACCCGCGGCCCGATAGTCGCGGGTCACCCTTGGAGAATCCCCATGGCGACCACCGCTTTTTCACGAACCTTCGCCCGATTGCTGTCGGACCGCGGCGGCTTGACTCGCACTCTGCTTGCTGTCGGCCTGCTGGTGCTGGCTGGGTGGTGCTTCTGGGCCTCTCGGGCGCACGTGACGCTATACGAAGTTTCGTCCGAGGCCCGGGTCGAGCTTGACTCAGCCGCTTATCCCATTCAGTCTCCACTGCTGGGCCGTGTGGTCGAGGCCCATCTGCGGGTCGGTCAGGCCGTGCAACGCGGGGATGTGCTGGTTGAGATCGATGCCGCTCCCGAGCAGTTGCAGATGCGCCAGGAAAATGTCCATGCGCAAGGGCTGGAGTTGGAATCGGCCAAATTGCGCTCGCAAGTAGCAGCGGAAAAAAGCGCTCGCGCGGAAGAACAAAGGACCGCGCAGCTGAGCCTTGAGGAAGCAGATGGCCGGGTGCGTGAGGCCGAGGCCGCTTCGAAGTATGCCGACGCGGAATTGTCCCGCGAACAGAAAATGCAGCAGGCGGGCCTGGTTCCTCCGCGCGACCTGGAAAGAGTGGACGCCGAAGCCCGCCGCTTGCGCGCAGTCTTTGAAAATGCCGAAACCGCTGCCCGGCGTCTGCCCCAGGAGCAGGCCACACGTGACCGGGAGCGCGATGTGCGCATCCAGAAACTCTACTCCGAAATCGCCGCCCTGGAGGATCAGCGCAACACGGCGAACGCTGGCGTACAAGGTCTGAAGTATGAAGTCGAGCGCCGCCAGATCCGCGCACCGATTGACGGACGCGTCGGCGAATGCATGACTCTCCGTCCCGGCTCGGTACTGGAGGAAGCCGAGAATCTCGCATCAATCGTCCCTTCCGGCCAGTTGCGCGTGGTGGCGCAATTCCCGGCCGAGGCTGCCCTCGGCCGCATCCAATCGGGCCAGCAGGCCACGTTGCGCCTGGACGGTTATCCCTGGGCAGAGTTTGGCTCGGTTTCCACCACCGTGGCGCACGTGGCCCAGGAGACGCGCGACGGAAAAGTACGCGTCGAATTGGCGATCAATCCCGGTCCAGGCTTCCGTGGCCATCTCGAACATGGAATGCCGGGAGCGATCGAGGTCGCCGTCGAGCGTGTGACTCCGCTGGCGCTGGTGTTGCGCACCACCGGCCAGTGGATGACGAGGCGGCCATGAAGCGTTTCCTCATCCCGGAAGTGATTCAAACCTCAGTCATGGACTGCGGTCCGGCTTCCTTGAAAGCGCTGTTCGCCGGATTCGGACTCTATCTGTCCTACGGCCGGTTGCGCGAGGCCTGCCAGACAGATGTGGATGGAACCTCGATCGACACGCTGGAATCCATGGCCCAGGCGCTGGGTCTCGACGCCGCGCAGGTTGTCATCCCCTCGGACCTGGTGTTGCTCCCGACGTCGGCGTGTTTGCCGGCCATTGCAGTGATGCGCCTGGCCGGAGGCGCGCCCCACTTTGTCGTGGTGTGGAGCGTGCATGGTCCCCTGGTGCAAATCATGGACCCGGGAGCCGGCCGCATTTGGATGCACCGGCGCAGATTTCTGGACTCCCTCTATATCCACGAACAGATGGTCACACGTGAGATGTGGGAAGAGTGGTCGCAGAGCGCTGTCTTTGCTGCAGGTCTGGAAAGCCGGATGCGGGCTCTCGGCGTCGAGCCGCGCGTCTGGAACGAGCGCATGAATAAAGATCGGGCGCATCTCGACGCCTCTCTGCGGCTGGCTCGGACTCTTTGCGATGCCGGCAAGTTGACGCGCGGAGCGGAAGCGGAACAATTTCTCGCCTTGTGCGCGCAAAACCTCGAGCAGATTCCACCTGAGTTCTGGACCGTCCGCAAGATAACTGACGACGATGAGCGCCTGCTCATGCGTGGCGCCGTTCTGGTGGCCGCGGCGGGCCAGCGTGAGGAATCGTCCACCGAGCCGTTGCCGCAATCCCTCGAAGCCATGCGCAACGAACCACCGGCACGGGTTTGGCTGCCCGTGTGGCAGGCGGTCCGGGAGAGTGGTTGGCTCTCTACCGGCCTCATTGTCCTGGCTCTGCTGGCTTCCGCCGCGGGAACGGTGTTCGAGCCTCTGTTGTTTCGCGGCTTCTTTGATCTTGCCCGGCACTTGAAGCTGCCGGGCCAGCGCATTGGCGCCATCGCCGCCATGATTTGTTTTCTTGGTGGCTTGCTTGCGCTGGAATGGCCGGCCGTGACCGGACTTCTGCGTCTTGGCCGCCATCTGGAAATGCGGCTGCGCACACGCATCCTGATGAAGATTCCCCGGCTGCATGACCGCCATTTTCAATCTCGCTTGATTTCGGATATGGCGTTCCGCGCGCACACGCTGCAACTGCTGCGCCAGTTACCGGAATTCGCCGGGCTTTTTGTGCGCTTGACCGCCAGCCTGATCTTCGCTGCCGCGGGGATCGCCTGGTTTTATCCCGGCGCCGGACTGCCTGCGGTGCTGGCGGTCATCGCCGCGGTGGGAGTTCCTCTTCTGTTTCAGCCCGCCCTGGCAAGCCGGGACTTGCGCTTTCGCGAGTTCAGCGGGGCCCTCAGCCGCTTCTATCTGGATGCACTCCTCGGGTTGCGACCGATCCAGGCACACGGTGCCGCGCGGACGCTTCGCACTCTGCATTCTGAACAGCTGGGACAGTGGGCGGAAGCCGGACTCCGGCTGCAGTCCGTATTCGTCCGGGCCGAGGTGCTCCAGATGGCGGTGACTTATGTGCCCGTCATCGCGCTGGTCCACCGGGAAGCTCTGCGCACTTCATCTCCTGCAGGATTGTTGTTGCTTGCGTATTGGGCCGTTTCCATTCCCACCCTGGGTCAGGAGTTAGCTTCCATTGCATGGGATCTGCCTGCCCTGCGCAACACGCTCTGGCGCCTTCTGGAGCCGCTCGGCGCGCCCGAAGAGGAGATCCCGGAAGCCGCCTGTGCGGCGAAGACCTGCGGTGTCGGTTTGGAAATCGAGAAGGTAACGGTAGTCGCGGGTGGTCACATCATCCTGGAAGATGTGGACCTCAGTATCGCGCCCGGCGAGCACATCGCGGTAGTGGGCATATCAGGAGCGGGAAAATCTTCTCTGGCCGGCCTGATACTCGGATGGCACAAACCGCAGCGTGGCGCCGTGACGGTGGACGGCGCGCCACTCGACCCAGAACGTCTGGCACAACTGCGGCGCCACACCGCATGGATCGCTCCTGAGGTTCACCTCTTTCGAGCCAGCCTCCTGGACAATCTCAACTATGGGAATGGATCCGATTCGACCGGGCGCGTGGGGCTCGCCATTCAAGGCACTGACCTGTTGAGCGTGCTGGAACGCCTGCCCGATGGCTTGCAGACTGCGCTGGGCGAGAGCGGCGCGCTGGTCTCCGGTGGCGAAGGACAGAATGTCCGGATAGGGCGCGGTTTGGCGCGGCCCGATGTTCGCCTGGCAATTCTTGATGAACCCGCCCGCGGTCTGGATCGTAAGGCGCGGCGCAGTTTACTGGCACGGGCGCGGCGCCATTTCGCCAAGGCTACGATGATCTTCGTCACCCACGATGTCCCCGACACCCTCGACTTCCAGCGCGTCCTGGTGGTCGAGCAGGGACGGATTATCGAACAAGGGTCGCCGCGCGAGTTGTACGAGAAGACGGATTCTCGTTACCGCACGTTATGCGATCAGGAGAAGATCACTCGCCAGTGCTTATGGTCAGGCTCGACTTGGCGGCACCTGAAGATGAGCAGTGGAGTTCTCAGTGAAGCTCCGGAGGCCTGTGAATGGACAGCCGCTTAGCCGCCTACGTAGCAGTCCTGCCACCGCAGCCCGGGCAGGGTCTCGCTGATTCTCTGGATGTCAACGTCTGGCCTCAGGTTTCCTTCTGGCAGCAGATGCGGGCGGCAGGATTGGTGTCTCGCCTGGGCGCACTCCTCGGTACGCATGCCCTTGAGATCGCGCTCCTGTTTGGCAGTTGGGCCTTCCTGGGATCGGGCGCGCTCAGCGGGCGCCTGGACTATGCGTGGCTGGCAGCGTGGGCGCTCTGTCTGGCCAGCACCGTGCCGCTGCGCGCTACCTCGCGCTGGCTGGAGGGCGTCGTCGCTGTCGGTTTCGGCGGATTGCTGAAACAGCGCTTGATGGTGGGTGCGATGACGATGGACGCCGATCTCATGCGCCGCAAGGGCGCTGGCGAGTTGTTGAGCGAGGTCCTGGAATCGGAAGCGATCGAGCAATTAGGCGCCAGCGGGGGGCTGCAGATCTTGCTCGCCGCCCTCGAGTTACTGCTGGCGCCGTTTGTCATTGGCTTCGGAGCCGCCGCCCGCAATGAGATCATGTTGCTTATTTTCTGGATCGCTCTGTGCGCCTTTCTCATTTCCCAGAATGTGCGGCGGCGCTTTTCCTGGACCAGGAAGCGGCTGGGATTGACCCACCAGTTGGTGGAAAAAATGAGCGCCCACCGCACCCGGCTGGCGCAGCAAGCGCCCTCTGAATGGCACCGCGAGGAAGACCGTGAAACCGAGCAGTACTCCAGGATGTCCGAGACTCTGGACCGATCGTCGGCATGGATCGAAACGGCGTTGCCTCGCAGCTATGTGATTGCCGCCTTTGCCGTGCTGGCGCCGTCGTTTCTATCCGGCAGCGCTTCGCTGGCACAGCTCGCCATCAGCTTCGGAGCGATCCTGTTCACGAGCGCCGCAATTGAACGTTTGACCGCCTGGCTTGCTCCCGGAACCGCAGCCTGGATTGCCTGGCGGAATGTGAAGGTGATGTTTGACGCCGCCGCAGCAGCCGACCGGGCGGAACTGCCGCCCGAATCGTCCTCGATTTCGGACACCATTTTGCAGGCACACAATGTCATGTTCACGCACCAGGGCCGATACGAGCCGATTCTGAAAGGGTGCAGTCTTGCCATCGAGCGCGGCGATTTCGTTTTACTCCAGGGCGACTCCGGCAGCGGCAAGTCCACCTTAGTCTCACTGCTCGGTGGCTTGCGGCGTCCATCGGGCGGTCTCCTGCTGGCGGGAGGACTGGACCGGCGTACACTCGGCGAAGCAACTTGGCGGCGGCGCATAGCAGTCGCTCCGCAGTATCACGAAAACCACGTATTCACCGCCCCTCTCAGCTTCAACCTCCTGCTGGGGCGGCCCTACCCGCATTCCGCCCAGGACCTCGAGGAGGCTAAACAGTTGTGCCACGAACTTGGTCTGGGACCACTGCTGGAGCGAATGCCGGCCGGGCTCGACCAGATCGTCGGGGAGACGGGCTGGCAGCTTTCGCAAGGAGAACGAGGTCGAGTTTTTCTGGCGCGGGCGTTGTTGCAGAATGCCGAAGCTGTAATGCTCGACGAAAGCCTTGGTGCGCTCGATCCTCAAAACCTCAGGCAATGCCTGGATTGCGTAACCCGGCGAGCCGAGACACTTCTGGTGGTGGCCCATCCATGAACACTGACCATGTCCTCGAACTGCAGGAGCAGGCCTGGAATCTGCAAGCTGCGGGAAAACTCGAAGAGGCGGCCACGGCTGCCGGGAAGGCTTTGCTGCTTCTCGAAGAGTCGGGTGAAGCAAATTCACCCGACGCCGCCAACCTGCTCAACGATCTTGCGGAAATTGAGAGTGAACGCCAGAACTTCCCGGAAGCTCTGGCACTGGCAGAACGGGCGCAGTCCATTGCAGACCGTTTAGGTAACGGCTTCGCCGGCGAAGGCGCCGCCCAGATTCGCTCCAGGACGATGGGATTGATCGGCGAAATATGCCGTATGCGCGGTGATTTCGATCGCGCCGAGGCGAGCCTGAAAGACGCATTACGGATCGTGGCCGTTGAGTTCGGCGAGGCGTCCGAGCACGTAGCCGACGCCAGGAACAATCTCGCCGTTCTCTACAAGGCTTGCGGCCGCTTCGACGAGGGGCTGCGATTGTACCAGCAGGCTCTGGATTCCGTCGTCCACCTGCACGTTGAGGACTGCCTGGCCGGCAGCGTCATCTATCACAATATCGGTGGCATTCTGCATTCCAAGGGAGATTTCGCGGCCGCCGAACCTCCCGGACGAAAAGCCTGGGAGATTTCCCGGCGACTGCTTGGCGAAGACGATCCTCGAACCTTGTTCGACGCCGTCGCCTACGCGGCGATTCTCGACGGTCTCCAAAGATATGACGAAAGCGAAGCCATCTACCGCCGCGCTCTTGCGATCTTTGAGAGGACCTTTGGGCCTGAGCACTACGAAGTGGCGTCGAATTTGCACAACCTTGCCGCAGTCCTTTGCGCTCGCGGTGATCTGGCCGAGGCTGAGAAGCTCTATCGGCGAGCACTGGCGATCAAGCAGAAACTGTTGGGCGCAGGCAGTCCGGATGCGGCCCTGACTCTTAACAATCTCGGTGCCCTTCTGAATCTAGCCGGGCGGCCCGAAGAAGCCGTAGTCCTGCTCGAGCGCACTGTTACCATTCTTCAAGTCCGGGTTGCGCCCGACCATCCGCACCTGGTTCTTGCCCGCGCGAACCTGGAAAGCGCACGTTTCTCCTCAATAAATCAGGCAGTTAGACTCGTTCCGAACGATTGCACCAAGGTAACTCCGCGCGGCCCGGCGTCTGGGATAGCATAATCTGAGCACGCCGTTCCTCCCCTCAACGGAATGCTGAGGGAGTCCTTTCATGCGAAAACTGCGCCAATTTCTTCTCGTGTTTTCAGCCAGCGCTTTTGTCTTCGCGCTCGCGGCGTACGGCCAGGACGACGCGCCGTCTCTCGGCGACGTGGCCCGTCAATCGCGCCTGCAAAAGCAGCAGAAAGATGCCCAGGCTCAGGCCAGAGATACGCAAAGCAAAGACGCGCCCGCAAACGACGCTGAGAGCAAGGACAGCGCGCAAAGTAAGGATGCTCAGGCCAAAGATAAAAATAAAGATAATAAAGATACGAGCGCGAAGGATGCTCCATCACCCAAGGCGCCTCACGTCATCACCAATGAAGATATTCCCGAGCACATCGGTCCAACCCGAACTGCAAGACAGGGCCCGCAGAACCCGGTCGCGACTTACGACCAGCCCACCTATAACGAGCCCAAGCTTCCGGCAGATTACTGGAAGGTGCAAATCATGGCGCAGAAGAATGCCATCGCCAACTTGAAAAGCAACATTGACAGCCTCAGCGCATCCATCCAGTATGCCGGGGGCAATTGCGTTTCTAACTGCGTGCAGTGGAATGAGCGCCAGAAGCAGAAGCAGGACCAGGTGGATGCCATGAAGATGCAGTTAGAAGATCAGCAGAAACGACTCGACGACATGCAGGAAGCCGCCCGCCAGCAAGGCTATGGCAGCTCGGTCTACGACCCGTAGACACCCCTGAGTCATAAAACAGAAAGCCGCCGCTGCCCGGGAGCGGCGTTTTTCTTTTTAGAGACGGTTTCACAAAATCGCTTTCGGGGCTGATACGAACCACCCCATTCCCCAAAACCGTCCCGTTGTGCGAAATTATGTGTGTGCCTCTAATTGTCCGTCCTTCGCCTATTCACTCGGTCGGTGTCTACACCACAACCCCGATTCGCAAGGGATCGCGTGTGGTCGAATACACCGGCCCGCGCATCACTCCCGAAGAAGCCGACCGCCTTTATGACGGCGTCGCCCGCACCTATTTGTATGGGTTGGAAGACGGCAAGACCGTGATTGATGGCGAAGGCCTCGGCGCTTATCTGAACCACTCCTGCGAGCCCAATTGCGAAGTGGACGAGATCAAGGGCCGGGTTTGGTTGTTCGCCTTGCGTGACATCGCCCCGGGCGAAGAACTCGTCTGGGATTACAACCTTTACGACGACGAAGCTCCCGCCCCCTGCTATTGCGGTTCGCGCAAATGCCGCGGCACCATGTACTCGCGGGAATGGATGGCGAGAATGCGCCGCCGCGAAGCGCGCCAAAAGGGGCTAATAAAAAAGGCGGTGAGCAGGCGAGTCGCTTAGTCAATCTCGCCTAGAGATTTCCTTTGCGTCCTTTGCGGCGTTTCTTCGCGCCCTTCGCGGTTCAAGCTTTCTTGAGCCTCACCGCTGCTCCGGCGCCTTTCCGTGCTCCCGCCACCCCTCCACAATCAGATACAGCACCGGGATGAAGAACAAATTCAGAATCGTGGACATAATCATCCCGCCGAACACGGTCGTGCCTACCGAATGCCGCCCATTCTCGCCCGCGCCGGTGGCGACTACCAGCGGCACCACGCCCAGAATGAATGCCATCGACGTCATCAGAATCGGCCGCAGCCGGATGGTCGCCGCCTGCACCGCCGCTTCGATCAGCGGCAGCCCGCGCTCGCGCAACTGCTCGGCGAATTCCACGATCAGAATCGCGTTCTTACTCGCCAGTCCGACCAGCATGACCAGTCCGACCTGGCAGAACACGTCGTTCTGCTGCCCGCGGATCCACTGCGCCGACATTGCCCCCAGCAGCGCCATGGGCACGGCCAGCAGCACGATGAACGGCAGTACAAAACTTTCATACTGCGCCGAGAGCGTGAGATAAACCACCAGCGTCCCCAGCCCGAAAAGAATCAGCGACGTTCCGCCCGCTTGCAATTCCTCCAGCGACAATCCCGTCCAACTGTAGGCGAATCCCTGCGGCATCTTCTTGGCCAGATCTTCCATCGCCGCGATCGCCTGCCCCGAGCTGAATCCCGGCTTGGCCGAGCCATCAATTTCAGCCGAGCGGAACAGGTTGTAGTGGGTGATAACCTGCGGCGCAGTCGTCTGTGTGGTGCTGATCAGATTGTCCAGCGGCACCATCGCCCCGCTGTCGGACCGCACATAGAACTGCTTCATGTCCTGCGCCGTCGCCCGGAATTGTCTGTCCGCCTGCACATAGACGCGGTAAGACCGGGCGTTGAAATCGAAATCATTCACATAGGCCGAGCCCATGTATACGCCCAGGGTGTCGGTGATCTGCGACAGCGGCACGTGCAGGCTCTTCGCCTTCCCCCGATCAATCGTCACCAGATACTGCGGATCGTTCGCCGTGAACGGCGTATATAGACTGGCCAGTTCCTTCCGCGTGGCCGATTGCTGAATCAATCCCTGCGTCGCTCCCGCCAGTTCCTCCAGTTTGTGCGCCGCATGATCCTGCACCACAAACTGGAAGCCGCCGAACTGTCCCAGGCCCTGCACCGCCGGCGGCAAGGTCGCAAACACAATCGCTCCCTGCACGCTGAACAGCATGGGACGAATCCGGTTCACAATCGCTACCGCCGTATGATCCTTGCCCTTGCGCTCCGAGTACGGCCGCAGCCCGACGAACATCAATCCCTGGTTCGGCGCCGCTCCCGCAAAGCTGAAGCCGGCAACCGAAAAAGCTTCCCCGACCTCGGGCACTCTCGCCACCAGATCTGACGCCTGCTTGCAGATTCCCTTCGTGTATTCCAGGGACGCCCCCGGCGGCGCCTGCATCACGATGATGAAATAGCCCTGGTCTTCATCCGGCACAAATCCCGTCGGCACGCGCGTGAAGACCAGGTACGTCAACCCCAACCCGGCAAGAAACAGCACAGCCATCGCCAGTTTGTGCTCCAGCATGCGATGCAGCAGGGTCCGGTATCCGCGGGTCAGGGCCGCGACGCCATCGTCAAACTTCTGCAGCCACCACCACTTTTGCCCGTGGGGGCTCGCCAGAAAAATCGCCGCCAGCGACGGCGCCAGAGTGAGTGCATTGAAGGCGGAAATCGTGATGGAGAATGCGATGGTCAGCGCGAACTGGCGAAACAGAATTCCGGTCGTCCCCGGAAAGAACGCAACCGGTACAAACACGGCAACCAGCACCAGCGAGGTCGCGATCACGGCCCCGGTAATCTCGACGGTGGCCGCCGACGCCGCCTTCCGCGAATCGTGCTCGCCCGCTCGAATGTGACGCTCGATGTTTTCGATCACCACGATTGCGTCGTCCACCACCAGGCCCGTCGCCAGCGTGATGCCAAACAAAGTCAGCGTATTGACGGAAAATCCCAGCAGCTTGACGAACGCGAATGTTCCGATCAGCGACACTGGAGTGGCGATGAAGTGAATCATCGTGGTTCTCCAGTCGCCCAGAAAAATGAAGATCACCAGGATGACCAGCGCAATTGCCGCGCCTACCGTGAAGGTCACATCGCGGATCGACTCGCCCACCGCGTCCGTCGTGTCGAACGCCAGTTTGTAATGCATGCCGGGCGGAAAACTCTTCGCCAGTCGGTTAAGTTCGGCGATGGCGCGCCGGTCCACGTCGAGCGCATTCGCGGTCGAAAGCTGCGTGACCGCGACGCCCACGGTGTCCTGTCCGTTGAATTGCAGGGCGGAAGCGTAGCTCTCCGCGCCCAGTTCTGCATGCCCTACATCTTTCAGGCGCACCAGTGTGCCGTCAGCGTTGGTCTTCAGAATGATGTTGTCAAACTGCGCCGGTTCGCTCAGCCGTCCAATGGCTCGCACGCTGACCTGGTATTGCTGTCCCCCGACCGACGGCTGCTGCCCGACCTGACCGGCGGCGACTTCCACGTTCTGCTCCGACAACGCACTGACCACGTCCGGAGCCGTCAAACCGCGGCCCGCCATCCGCACCGGGTCCAGCCACAAACGCATCGAGAATTTGCGTTCGCCGAAGATCTGCACATCCGCAACGCCGGGAATGCGCTTCAGCGAATCCCGGACGTAGACGTCCAGGTAATTGCTCATGAACAGGGTGGAATAGCGGTTGTTGTCGGAAAAAACGGCCGCAGCAAACACGAAGTTCTGCGAAGTCTTCGCCGTCGTGATGCCCACGGCCTTCACCGCGCTGGGCAACCGTCCCTGCGCCGTGTTCACGCGGTTCTGGATATCAACCGTTGCCAGATCGGGATCGCGCGTGAGGTCAAACGTGACCAGAATCTGACTCGTCCCATCATTCCCGCTGGTCGAGGTGATGTATTTCATCCCCTCCGCGCCGTTGATTTGCTGCTCCAGGGGAATCGTGACCGCGCTTTCCACCGTCTGCGCGCTGGCCCCGATGTAAGAACTGGTCACGCCCACCTGCGGCGGAGCCAGATTCGGAAACTGCGCCACCGGCAGCGTCGGCAGCACCGCCGCGCCCGCCAGAACGATCAGCAGAGCGCAAACTGAGGCAAAAACCGGCCGGCGAATAAAGAAGTTAACGAACATGAAGGATCAGAACCAGAATTCAGAAGTCAGAAGTCAGAGGTCAAAAGTCAAAATTCAGAAGTCGGAATGTAGAAATTGGAAGCTGCGGTTCTAACTTCTGCATTCTGACTTCTAACTTCTGCATTAACGCGTTTGCTCCCTGCTCACAGCTCGAAGCTCAGGCCTAGCTCTGCGGTACTACCGGCACTCCATCCAGCAGAAACTGCGTTCCGGAAACAATCACTTTGTCGCCGGGCTTGATGCCGTCCTGCACTTCGTAATTGTTGCCCACGGTCTGCCCGATCTTCAGGGGCTTTTGCCGGGCTACGAACGAGCCGCCGCCCTGCGGTTCCGCTACAAACGCGAAATACTGCCCCGCCAGCCGCGACACGGCAAGTATCGGCACCTCGGGATTCTGGTGCGTTCCAAACACTACCCGCGCCCGCACGAACTGCAGTTGCCGCAGCGCATCGTTGCCATTGGCGATGCGCGCCTTCACCAGCACCGTCTGTGTGGCGTTGTCCACCTGTGGAGAAACAAAGCTGACGCGCGTGTCCGCCACCACCTTGCCGTCGCTGTCGAGGATCTGCACCGGCAGATTCATCTTCAGTTGCGCCGAGTGCTCGATCGGCACGTACACATAAGCTTCCAGGCTTCCCGGCTGATCCACCGTGGTCAGCTGCGTCGCCGTCGTCACCCGGTCGCCGACACGAACCGGGATGTCGCCCACGATTCCGGCGCGCGGCGCCACCACCTTGTAATAATGAAGCTGCACTTCCTGCTCACGGACTTGGGCATCGAGCGCATCCATCTGGGCTTGCGCCCCGTCCAGCGCCGTTTTCGCCTGGTCCAGGTCCTGTTTGCTCACCACTCCTGCAGCAAAAAGTCCCTGCGCGCGGTCATACTGCTGCTTCGCCCAGCTCAGAGCCGCCTGCTGCGCCGCCCGCGCGCTCTCCTGACTCTTGACCGTCGCCTGCTGCTTCAATGGATCGATCTCGATCAACGCGCTGTCTGCCTGCACCCGGTCGCCGGAATGCACGAAAATCTGTGTGATCTGACCCTCGACCTGCGGCATGATCACGGCCGAATCGCGCGACTTCAGCGTAGCCACGTATTCCGTGGCATCGCTGACCGGCACGGCCCGCGCCTCCACCACCTTTACCGGCATGGCCGGGAAGCCCCCTGCTTGCGGATTCGGCGGCGCGTGGCCCGAGCAGGCCAGCATGATTGCCGCTGCCGCCAGTTCCACGGCCAGCACGCCTTTCGCTGTGTATTCTCCTGATTTGTTTATCATGAGCAGGGATAGCCGCCCTTGGCTTCTATTACTGTAACGCGGGCGGGGTTAGCCTGATACTTTCGGTCCGAACTTGATGGACGGAAGAATTTACGCCTGTCGCCAGCAGATGTAAAGGCTCGCGCAGCCGAATCGTAAACACAAGAAAAAACGGGCCCATTCAGGAGCAAACTCCACGCGAGCGCCATCACGGCTTCAGCGTCAAAAACGCCACGCCGTATCCTCCGAGGCTGATCGTCATCTGCGGGGCCGGGGTCACCGAAGATGCCGTAGGTCCACTGGCCACGCTCGTATTCGTGTCAATGATCATCAAACTGCCGGAGGAAAACGTTCCCAGCGCGGAGACATCCACAAGCACGCTTCTTGGCGCTCCTGGACCATTGTTGTCGGCACTTGGGTTATTCACGGCGTGATTCGATACCATGATCACCACGCTGCCGTCACCGTTGACCACCGGCAGCGTTTCCAGTTCCGCGTCGTCCGTTGCCGTGTAGTTGAGCAGTTGCGAGCTCGCCGTGGTCGGGAATATCTGCCCCAGCCAGTAATCCACCCAGTAGCTCAGTTGCAGCGTGTCGGTGTTGTAGTCCACTTCGCCGAACTGCTTATCGGCGCCGAAATCCCAGTGATAAAGCGCCTTCACGCCGGCCTTGCCCAGTTGCGAGAATACATACGGCCGCCACCCCGCAAAGAACGCACTCGACCCGCGCAGGTCGGTGACAAACGGCTGCCCAGGATTGCAAGCGCTCATGTTGTTCCCCGCATCATAATCGGCGTTGACGTTGTTCTCCGTCACCCACACCGGTACCGATGTCAGCACTGGATTCGTCGAGAGATTGCTATAGATCGTCTGTACGCTGCTGACAAATCCCGGCACGGCGTCCATCAGCATCGTATCGGTGTCTTTCTGATTGCAGGAAGCATAGTAGTGCGTTGCCACCACATCCACCTGTGCTGTCACCTTCGGCGCAAAGGTCTGCAGCCAGTCCTCAGAGCTGCAGCACAGTTCCATGGCAACAAACTTCAGCGAAGGGTCGATGGTTTGCATCGCCGGCACCAGCGTGTTGTACATCGTCGTGTATTCGGTCGCGTTGAGATTGTTATTGATGCTGGGCTCGTTGTAGATGCCCCAATACGTGATCGTGTCGCCGTTTGAATATCCGGGCGAAACGTACGTGCTCCCGCCAGCCGTGAACCCCTGGGCCGTGTTGTAGTACTTGACCAGATTCTGCGCGTATGTCGCAAATGCCGAGAAGTCCGTCGTACTCAAGAAGCTCTGGCTGCTGTCATTGTTGACATACATATACGGCGGAGCCTTCGCGATCTGGAATTCCGGACTGTGATCGCCTACGCCCAGCACGGGCTGCGTGATCGCATCGAGAACGCTAAAGTCCCACGTCTGGGAGGCTGTTCCCGCCGATCCCTGCGGCACACCCTGTGAAACTCCCTGCAGCCGGATGTGATGCGGCCCCAGCTTGCTCAGCGTGGTCGTGGCTGACGGGTTCAGCGTGAAAAACGCGTCGTCCCACTCCGCCGGCTGAAATGCCGTTGACATGGCCAGGTTGAACGCGCCATTCGTCGCGCTGGAAATCACCGCCGCCGCTCCGATCGTCAAACTAAGACTCGCCTGCCCCGAGACCGCGCCGTCGCTCGCCGTAATCGTAAGCGAATACGTTCCGGGCGCCGCCGTCCCCGCTCCGAACGCAATGCTGCCGCTGTTCCCCGACCCCGGAGACTGAATGCTGTCGCTCGCCCCTTGCGGCAAGCCTGCGACCGTCAGAGTGACGCTGCCGGTGGTTCCAGTCCGCGCCAAACTCGCATTGACCATGACCGTCGGCTGGCCTTGAAAAACCTGCGCCGCATTGTTGGCCGGAGACAGCGTGAGGCCGGCTTGCGTTCCCATGCCGCCTCCGCCGCACGCCAACCCGAAAATCACCGGGAAACACACAACCGCCAATTTTGCGATTTTCATAACCCGCGATCTTACCTCAACAATATCGATTTTTCTATGAGAAATGAATCGCCGCGTTGAAGCCCGCTGCCCCACCCTTGTCTGCGTCCTTCGCAGACAGGGTGGGGATTTTGACTCTGCTCTTCCTCCCTCCACGTCCCCGCGATAAAGCCGGGGTGCCCCACCCTTGTCTGCGTCCTTTGCAGACAGGGTGGGGATTTTGACTCTGCCCTTCCTCCCTCCACGTCCCCGCGATGAAGCCGGGGTGCCCCACCCTTGTCTGCGTCCTTCGCAGACAGGGTGGGGATCTTGACTTTGCTCTTCCTCCCTCCTCGTCCTCCCCGATGAAGCCGGGGTGCCCCACCCTTGTCTGCGTTCTTTGCAGACAGGGTGGGGATCTTGACTTTGCTCTTCCTCCCTCCACGTCCTCCCCGATGAAGCTTTTTGCTTTCCCCCGCATCCTTTATCCTAGTACCTGCCCCATATGATCCCGCAATCCAAGACTTCTACTAGCGGCTCCAGCGCCGCCGTCGCCGACTCCAACGGTTCCAACCCCGAGCGCGAGCGCGTTTTCAGCGCCTACCGCCAATGGGGATACCTCGAAGGCGATCTTGATCCCCTCGGCTTCCTCCGTCCCCGCTACACCGCGGAACTCGAGCGCGAAGGGGAATACGCGAAAGAAGCCCGTGCCATCTACTCCAGCACAATAGGCGTGGAGATCAACCACATCTACTCTCCCGTTCGCCGCCGCTGGGTCTACGACCGCATGGAGTCGTCGGCTTACGAGGTTACAGAAGAAGCCCAGCAGCGCATTCTCGACCTGCTCCTCCGCGCCGACATCTTCGAGCAGGTCATGCAGCAGCGTTACCTCGGCAGCAAGCGCTTCTCGCTCGAAGGCGTCACGGCCCTGATTCCCCTCGTAGATGAAGTTCTCGATACCGGCGCCCGCCTCGGCGCCATCGAACTCGTCATGGGCATGAGCCATCGCGGACGCCTCAACGTTATCGCCCACGTTGCCCGGCGTGCTCCCGAAGAAATCTTCGCCGGCTTCGAAGACGTCGATCCCCGCAGCGTTCTCGGCTCCGGCGACGTGAAATATCACATGGGCGCGACCGGCGAGTACATCACGCACAGCGGCGGCAAGGTTCACATTCATCTCGTCTCGAATCCCAGCCATCTCGAAGCCGTCGATCCAGTCACGGTCGGCCGCTCCCGCGCCAAGCAGGATCGCGCCGGCGAAGGTGGACGCGAAAAATATCTCCCGCTCCTCGTCCACGGCGACGCTGCCTTCGCCGGTCAAGGCATCCTCGCCGAAACTATGAACTACGCCGACCTTCCCGGATACTCCGTCGGCGGCACCATCCACGTGGTCGTCAACAATCTTCTCGGATTCACCACCAACTACACCGAAGAGCACTCCACGCGTTTCGCTGCTTGCATCGCGCGCCGCCAGTCGATTCCCATCTTCCACGTCAACGGTGAGGACGTTGACGCGGTCGTGCGCGTCGCCCGCATGGCCACCGAGTACCGCTACAAGTTTGGTACCGATGTCGTGATTGATCTCATCGGCTATCGCCGCCACGGCCACAGCGAAGTGGACGATCCCACCATCACTCAGCCGCTCCTCTACAAGAGGATCAAAGAGCATCCGCCGCTGTGGGAAATCTACGCCGACGATATCGGAGCCACCGACGCACAAGCCAAGGCTGCTGCCATCAAGGCGGAATTCGAAGCCGCGCAGAAAAACGCCGGCAGCATCAAATTCAAGCCTCTCCTGCGCGAGCTTCCCAAATACTGGAACAACTATTTCGGCGGGCTCTATCGCCCCGAGTACGAAGTCGAAACCGGACTCTCGCCTGTCGAATTATCCGAACTGACCGCTCGCCTGACCACCTATCCCGGCGGCTTCCACATTCACTCGAAAGTGAAGAAGCTCCTCGAGCAGCGCGCGGAAATGGGCGCGGGCAAGCGCGCCGTGGATTACGGCATGGCCGAAGCCCTCGCCTTTGCCAGTCTCGTCAAGGCGGGCACGCATGTTCGCTTCTCCGGACAGGATTCCCGCCGCGGCACGTTCAACCAGCGCCATTCCGTTCTCATCGACACCGAGAACGAAAACGAATACGTCCCGCTCGAAAAAATCGCGTCCGGTCAGGCCCGCTGCCAGATTTACAACTCCACGCTCTCCGAAGCCGGAGTCCTCGGCTTCGAATACGGCTACAGCCGCGACTATCCCGAGTCCCTCGTCTTGTGGGAAGCCCAGTTCGGCGACTTCGTCAACGTCGCGCAAGCCATCATTGATCAGTTCATCAGCGCCGGTGAAGCCAAGTGGAACCTGCTCTCTGGCCTGGTCCTGCTTCTCCCCCACGGCTACGAAGGCCAGGGACCGGAACATTCCAGCGCCCGCATCGAGCGCTTCATCCAGCTCGCCGCCAAACACAACATCCAGATCGCGCAGCCCTCGAACGCCGCGCAGTATTTTCATCTTCTCCGCCGCCAGGCCCTGCGCCACTGGCGCAAGCCGCTCATCGTCTTCACGCCCAAGAGCATGCTGCGCCATCCCGACGCGAGTTCGCCGATCGAGGATTTCACCCACAAGAATTTCCTGAACGTCATCCCCGACACCTCAGTCGGAGAAGCCGACCGCATCCTGATCTGCACTGGAAAAATCGGCCACGAACTCCAGGCCGAACGCAAGAGAAGAAAAGACACCAGCACGGCAATCGTTTTCCTGGAACAGCTCTACCCATTCCCCGAGCAGGAAGTTGTCGTCGAATTCGACCGCCACGGCAAGAACGCCGACATCGTCTGGGTGCAGGAAGAGCCCGCCAACATGGGCGCCATGTTCAACATGCTCCCGCGCCTGAAGCGAATCTCCGGCGACCGTCCCGTGCTCACTGTGAAGCGCAGTTCGGGCGCCAGCCCCGCCACCGGCAGCGCCAAAGCCCACGAGGTCGAACAAAAGACCCTGCTGACCCTGGCCTTCACGATCAAGTAGGAAGAGCAATCAGGAAGAACAATTAGGAGGAACAATAAAAGGAACAATAAAAAGAACAATCAAAAGAACAATAAAAAGAACAATTAAGAAGACCAGTAAAGCTTTGTCATTCCGAACCGCTTCAGCGGTGAGGAACCTGCTGTCCCTCGCGCCATCACAACTCATGTGGGGACAGCCGCCCTCGGCTGTCCAGCCGAGCGAAGCTCGGCCGCGCTCGTGTAGAGCGGGCACTCCTGCCTGCTTGCCTTTCGATAGAATGGTGCCGCGAAACGAAAGCACGCTCCGGAGGGACCTCAATGCGCCGAGCTGTAATCCTCATCCTCTCGCTGGCTCTGCTCCTTACAATCCTTCCGCGGCCAATCGTCGCGCAAGATTGCCTCCCTCGCCCGAGGATCATTTCGGTGACCGGAACCGCCGAGGTCAACGTCGCTCCCGACGAAGCGGTTCTGAGCCTCGGGGTCGAATCACGAGATAAAGATCTGAGTGTTGCCAAGGCCCAGCACGATGCCCGGGTCAAGAAATTGCTGGCCGAGGCGCGCAACGCCGGTGTTGAGGAAAAGAACATTCAGACAAGCACGCTCCAGATGCAGCCGGAGTATTCTGAAGAAAAGGTGCCGAAATTCGTGGCTTACGAAGTTTCGCAGACGATCCAGGTGACTCTCAAGAATTTGTCAAAGTACGAAAATCTGATCACGAAGCTGCTCGAATCAGGCGTGAATCGGGTTGACAGTGTCGAGTTCCTTGTCGCCGAACCCAGAAAATACAAAGACGACGCAAGAATAAAGGCAATCAGAGTCGCCCGAGAGAAGGCTACCGCAATGGCGGCAGAACTGGGCCAGACAATCGGCAAGCCCTGGGACATTTCCGAAGACACCGTCAACAGCGTGTTTGCACAGACGAACAGCTTCGTACAAGGGAGGAACGTACAAGCAAGCAGCTACTCCGACAGTGGCCCGGCAGCGGAGGAATCCACGGTCGCTCCCGGCCAAGTCTCAATCCGCGCTTCCGTCCGAGTCAGCTTCCAGCTGGAATAGCAGGGTGCCCCATGCAGGGTGCCCCATCCCAACGTCGCGCCCTTTGCGACGTTAGGGTGGGGACTTTGACTTCGTCCAATATCAAGCCGCAGCAGGGTTTCAAATGTTACTCTAACTGTCCAATTCCCATGCCCCGCCGCTCCCAACCTCTCCGCATCGCCATTGATACCGGCGGCACCTTCACCGACTGCGTCTGGATCGATCCCGCGACCCGCCGTCTCCGCATGCTGAAAGTCTTCTCCACTCCCGCCGATCCCTCCCAGGCCATTGTCGAAGCCCTCCGCCGGGTGCCCCATGCTTGCCCTGAGCCCAGTCGAAGGGTCTCGCGTTCTTCGCGAGACGTGGGGATTGTCTCGGCTGGCAACACGAAGCCGCCTGAACTCATCCTCCTCCACGGCACGACGGTCGGCACCAACACGCTCCTCGAACGCAAAGGCGCCCGCACCGCGCTCGTGACTACCGCGGGATTCGAAGACGCCATCGAGATCGGACGCCAGGCCCGCCCCAAACTCTACGATTTCTTCTTCGACCGCATCGAACCGCTCGTGCCCAGGGATCTCCGTTTCGGCGTGGACGAACGCACCGCCAGTGACGGCAAAATCCTCACCGAACCCACGCCGCAGCAATTGCACGCCCTGGCCGCTCAACTCTCTGTCGCCAAACCGCAATCCATTGCCATCTCGCTGCTTTTCTCCTTCGCAAATTCGAAGAATGAATCAGCTGCCGCCGAAGCGCTCAGCGCCATCGCCGTCCCCCTCTCCATCTCGCATCAAATCCTCCCCGAATTCCGCGAGTACGAGCGCACCTCCACAGTGGTCATCAACGCATACTTACAGCCCGTCATGCAGACCTATCTGGAGAATCTCGAAGCCCGTACCCTTAGAGACGTTGGCGTGGGCGCGGGCGACCCGCCCGCGCAGGTTAGCGCGACGGGCCTTGGAGTGGAGAACGTTGGGGTGCAGAGCTCTGGGGTGGCGCAGCGCTTCAGCGCTGCGAAAAGAGTTGCGGTTGAACAGCGGCGCTTCAGCGCCGCGAAAAGCGCCAACAAGGATGGGGCTTTAGCCCCCGCTCCCCGCATCTTCGTCATGCAATCGAGCGGCGGCATCACCGCATTGCCCACCGCCGCCCGCGAACCGGTTCGCACCGTCCTCTCCGGTCCTGCCGGAGGCGTCGTCGGCGCCGCCGCCAGCGCCCGCGCCAGCGGTTTCGATCGCATCATCGCTCTCGACATGGGAGGCACTTCTACCGACGTGTCCCTGGTCGAAGGCGCCATCACCACCGCGACCGACGCCCACGTTGCTGGATTCCCCGTGAGCGTCCCCATGCTCGACATTCACACCGTCGGCGCCGGCGGAGGCTCCCTCGCCCGCTTCGACGCCGCCGGCGTTCTCCGCGTCGGCCCCGAATCCGCCGGAGCCGATCCCGGCCCCATCTGTTACGGACGCGGCACCCAGCCCACCGTCACCGACGCCAATCTTCTCCTTGGACGCCTGCAGCCCACGCGTTTTCTCGGCGGCGATTTCAAGCTGGATCTCGAACGCACCCGCCG
Organism: Candidatus Sulfotelmatobacter sp.; assembly: GCA_052326105.1. Lineage (GTDB taxonomy): Bacteria > Acidobacteriota > Terriglobia > Terriglobales > Acidobacteriaceae > Sulfotelmatobacter. Next base: position 78,709 of record JBKQRC010000058.1, read on the forward strand.
CATCACCAAAGAGTGGCTGAAGCAGCGGGGAAGCCGGCTGACGCTCGACCAATTCGCTGCCGGCGTCATTCGCGTCGTCAACTCCACCATGGAGAAAGCCATCCGCGTCGTCTCCATCGAGCGCGGACGCGATCCTCGCCACTTCGCGCTAGTCGCCTTCGGCGGCGCTGGAGGCTTGCACGCCTGCGCTCTCGCCGAAGCCCTCAGCATTCCGCGCGTAATCGTCCCCGCGCTCCCCGGCGCGCTGTCCGCGCTCGGCATTCTCGCCAGTGATGTTGTAAAGGATTATTCCCGAACCATCCTGCGTCGGGTTTCCGGCGATGCCCCTTTCGCACAACTGAATCGCGAATTCTCAGCCCTGGGAATTGCCGCGGCCAAACATTTCCGCGAAGAAGCCTGGCCGGGAATCCCCCGCTACCGCCGCAGCGCCGACCTCCGCTACCGCGGTCAGGGATACGAACTCAACATCCCGTTCACAAAAAATCTGCTGCCCGACTTCCAACGGGAACACCAGCGCCGCTACGGCTACACGCACCCGGGTCGCGAAGTCGAAATCGTCACTCTCCGCCTCCGCGCCACGTTGAAATCCCCGCAGTCGGGAGTAAGCAATGCCCATGTGGGGACAGCCGCCCTCGGCTGTCCAGGCCGAGCGAAGCTCGGCGGGATTTCCTCGCCAGAAGTTCCAGTCCTCTTTGACGGCAAGAATCTTCCCACGAAGGTCTATTCCCGCGACGACCTCAAATCAGGCAGAACCTATTCCGGCCCCGCCATCGTCACCGAATACAGCGCCACCACCCTCATCCCGCCCGGCAAACGCTTCCACCTCGACCGCGCCGCCAACCTGATTGTTACAATTCGATGAATATCGAGTCCCCCAGCGCTTCTGGCAACCGGCAACTGGATACCGGCGGCTGCTTTCCAGATACAATGATCCGGTGAAACCCAGCATCTTTGTTGTGGAAGACGATCCCGACATTTCCCGTCTTGTTCGCCATCATCTTGAACACGAAGGCTTCAACGTGCGCGTCTATCCCACCGGAGTCAATGTTCTGGCCGACGCCGAACGCCAGCGCCCGGCGCTGTTCGTGCTCGACATCATGGTTCCCGGCAAAGACGGTCTCGAAATCTGCCGTACAGTTCGCCAGACGGCGGGCCTCGCCTCCGTACCCGTGATTTTCCTGACCGCCAGGAGCAGCGAAGCCGACCGCGTTCTCGGACTCGAGCTCGGCGCCGACGACTACATTGCCAAGCCCTTCAGCCCGCGCGAACTCGTGGCCCGCGTCAAGGCCGTGTTGCGCCGCTTCGAGCGGCCGCTCCCGCCCAGTCCTTTGAAGGTCGGCGAAATCGAGATTGACCCTTCGGCAATGACCCTCATGGTGCGCGGCCAGCTGGTTCCCACCACTGCCACCGAGTTCCGCCTGCTCGATTACTTTGCCCGCCACCGCGGACGCGTCTTCACTCGCGACCATCTGCTCGACTCCGTCTGGCGCGACACTTCTTATGTGACTCCACGCTCGGTGGATGTCTACGTTCGCCGCATCCGCGAAAAGATCGAGCCTGACCCCGAGAACCCCCGTTACCTCAAGACGGTCCGCGGCGCCGGTTACCGCTTTGAAGTCCCCAAATGAGGCGAAAGTGAAGAATCGCATTTTCTTCAAACTGCTGGCCGCCTTCCTGATCGCGATCGCTGCCACCGCTGTGACTCTGGACCTCATGCTGGGCACCGCCTGGGAAGCCTCCCTGCGCACGGAGATCGAGCGCAGCCTTACGCAAAAGACGCATATGTTTGCCCATCGCGTCGAAACCGCTCGCGGCCAATCTCTCACCGAGGTCGCAGCAGAGGAAGCACAGGCCGCGGGCGCCCGCGCCACCATCATTGACGCTTCCGGCAAAGTGCTCGCCGACTCCGAATCCACTCCGGCGAACATGGAGAACCACGCCACCCGCCCCGAGTTCGTCGCCGCTCTTACCGGCAAGACCGGAAGCAGCCAACGCCGCAGCGCTTCCCTCGGCATTCCGTTTCTCTACGTGGCCGCTCCCATTTCCGGAGGCGCTGTGCGCCTTGCCTATCCTCTCTCCGATATCGAAGCGGTCCAGGCGCAAGTGCGCCGCCGCCTGCTCTGGGGTTCGGCTCTGGCGCTGCTCATCGCCTTGCTGTTTGCCGCCATGGCTTCGACTCTCACTGCGCGCCGCCTCGAGCGCATTGTGGACGTCGCCGCCCGCATCGAGCGCGGGGATCTTCGCGCCCGCGTAGACGATACCTCGCTCGACGAAATTGGCCGTGTGGCCGTCGCCATTGACAGAACTGCTGGGCAGGTCGAGCGCAGTTTTGCCGCCGTGCGTTCCAGCCAGCGCCAGCTTGAGACCCTGCTCAACAGCATGCAGGACGCCGTCATTGCCGTCAGCGCCGATGGCCTGGTGCAGTGGGCCAACCAGCCCATGGATCGCCTCATCCCGCAGCGCACTCGCCTGAATGCACCCGTGGTCGAAACGGTCCGCGATCCCGATTTCCTGGCCACCGTCAAGACCGCAACCGCCAGCAAACAGGTGAAGACCGCGCGCGCCACCTCCATCGTTCCCGGCCGCGCCTTCGACGTCACCGCCGCGCCTTTGCCCGATGGCGGCGCCGTCGCCGTGCTTCGCGATCTGACTGAAACCGAGCGCGTCGAAAAAACCCGCCGCGATTTCATTGCCAACGTTTCCCACGAGCTCCGCACTCCCCTGACTTCGATTCAGGGATACTCCGAGACTTTACTCGACAGCGCGCCCGACAATGGTTCGCACAACCGCGAGTTCCTCGAGATCATCCGCAAGAACGCAGCCCGCATGTCGCGACTCACCGAAGACCTTCTCACTCTGGCCCGCGTCGAATCCGGCGAGACCCGCTTCGAGCCCGAAGCAGTGCCGCCCATCGAACTTCTGCGCGATGCCGAAGAAAATTTCCGCGAGATCGCACGCGGCCAGGGCGTGGAGTTGCAAATCATCGAAGGTCAGGACATCGAACGACAGGGCAAGGACGCTCAAGCTGCTGGCTCGGTCGAATCTCTGCCCTTGGTGCTGGCTGATCGTGAAGCCATCCACCAGGTTTTCTCCAATCTCATTGACAACGCCATGAAGTACGGACGTGCCGGTGGCCGCATTCACCTCGGCGCGCGGACGGCCAGCCGCGGTATTGAATTCTACGTGCAGGATTTCGGCGCCGGCATCTCCTCCGAGCACCTGGCGCGTCTGTTCGAACGCTTTTATCGCGTGGATAAAGCTCGCTCCCGCGAGTCCGGCGGCACCGGTCTGGGCCTCGCCATCGCCAAACACATCATGCTCGCCCACGGCGGATCCATCCGTGCCGAGAGCGAACTCAACCACGGCAGCTCCTTCCTTTTCACCCTCCCCACCGCCTGAGCGCGCCTCCTGGCCGCGTCCATTAGCGGCGCGAGAGCCTGCCCGAGGGGGTGGGATTCCGTGGTTCATCAATCCGGCAGTGGTGCCGCTTGAGTTTCCAGGTGACTCCTTCGCGTCCCTTTGCGAATCCTTGGCGTCCTTTGCGGTCTAAGATTTTCTACCGCAAAGCCCGCGGAGAAAGGCCGGCAGATGCCCATACCCGGGCAGTCGAGATTCTGAAACTGCACCATTCCCCAAATTCCCTTTGCTTTTGTTTTATCTTGTCCGACAATAGTCTTTAGACGATGGGTTCCGCGGCAGGCGGGCATCGAAAAATAACCGAATATTCACAGGTTGTTAACCAGTATGTCCACAACAACACCTATGCTTAGCCATTGGCCAGCCGATCCCATGAAGGGCAGAACCGCGGTGACGGACGCCCCGGCGTCCATCGTCGTTCGCGTTCCCGCGCGGCGGATACTCTCATGAATACCGCGATCCAAAACCCCGAACCGGAGCCGGCGCATCACTACCTCGTGCGCCGCACAGTGGAAGCCTGCCACGTGGCCAAGGAAGCTGCCGCCGCCGCTGCCGAGGGCATCGCCACCGGCTCCAACAGCTTGCTCAACTCCCTGCGCCAGCGCGAACGCGATCTCGACACGCTCGACATGGAGATTGACAGTGGCGTCACCACCGCCATCACAGAAGTTGGCCCTGCCGAGGCGCGCGAACTCCTCGCCTGCATGAAATTCATGATCGGTCTGGAGCGCATCGGAGACCTGCTGCTCAGCTTTGCCAACAGCGCCCAGTCCGTCGGCGGACGCATCGATTCCGAGGACACCCGCGACCTTACTCACATGGCCACCATTCTCGAGAAGATGTTGACCGATTGCGGTGACGCTTTTTCCGGCCGCGACGTCAGTAAGGCCATCGAGGTCCTCCGCGCCGATGCTGAAATGGATCGCCTGCGCAACCTTATCTTCCTCCGTCACATCGAGAACCCGGAAAACGTTCACCGCCAGGCCAGCCTGCAGGTGATCTTCATGACCCAATCAATGGAGCGCGCCGGCGACCACGCCAAGAATCTCGCCGAAGAAGTTTGTCACTTCGTTAGCGGCCACACCGTCCGCCACGTCCTCATGGCCTATGACAAGCCCGTCGAACAAATGTTTATTGATTACCTCCGCCGCCGCGACCAGCACCACTAAATCGCTGTCACAAGCTGTCACGACCCGAGCGCTCGTGAGAGCGCGCATACAAATCTCCGTATCATCCACGCTCCGCATCTACGGTTTCCGGGATATCTCCCTATGCAAGGCGCACCTATGATGCAGGCCATAACTCATTCCAACTCCCGCTCGCGCAAAAACAGCCGTAACACTTATGGGTTGTTGATAAGTCTCTGGGGATACTCAGTTAGTTGGCGCGAGTGCGATCGTTACCTTGAGAACACAGTTGGGAACTCTGCTGTTCTAAGAACTTTCACTGAGAAGCTAACTTCCGCTCCGCACGGTGCATTCCCTACGGATTCGGTCTTTTTGCCGATCCACGCGTGCCGGCCTCCACTAACAGAGGCAGAGATGCATACGCAGTTTCGTTGTCTAGTCTGCTCGCCGCCGCGCGCGTTCTCATCCCTGGTGACTTTGGAAACAGTATTGCCTCTACGAATGCGGGAAGTGGGGGCAGTGGGGGGGGAATCGTGGTTGCCCCTGGCAAATACTGGAGGCTCCAATGATGGGGAAGTGTCTCAACTGGAAGCGAGCGTTTTTTGTCATTGTGATGTTATTGGCCGCTACTGGCATGCTGCTCGGCCAGGGCATCGTGACTGGGTCCATTTCCGGTACAGTCGTGGATCCGCAGAACGCAGTCGTGGCCGCCGCCAGCGTGCGCGCTACGCAAATAGAAACCAACCGTGTTTTCACCACTGCAAGTTCGGGCGCAGGCGTGGTTCAGCTTCCGTCCCTGCCGCCGGGCACGTATAGCGTGGCTGTTGCGGCGAAGGGCTTCGCTCCCTACCAACTACAGAATGTTGTGGTGGAAGTTGGCAAAGATACCGCTCTCGGCGCCATAAGCCTCAAGCTCGGCAACGCTGCAGAAACGGTAACGGTTGAAGGCGCAGCCCCTCTTGTCGAAAGCACGACCGACCAGCTGTCTCAGACTTTCGACGACAAAGAGGTCGCCAACGTCCCCTTGGGCAATACCTACGATTCTTTTGTGCTCTTCACTCCGGGTGTGGCCACCTCGGGCAGCGGAGGATTCGAGAACAACAATGGCGCAGAGTTGTCCATCAACGGCCAACGCTCACGCTCCAACAACTATCAGTTGGACGGCGAAGCGAACAATGACACTACCATCGGTGGCCCCTCCTTCTTCTTTGGCAACCAGGACGCTATTGCCGAACTGCAGATCGTAACCAACTTCGACGCTGAGTACGGACGCAACATGGGAGGCGTAGTCAATTACGTCACTAAGGGTGGAACCAACCAGTTCCACGGCACCGGATACGAATTTTGGCAAGGCGACACGTTCGACTCTCTCCAGAACCAGGAAAAGAATCCGATCTTGGGGTTCTGTGCCCCCGGCGTAAGTTCCAGCACCGGTTGCACGACGCCGGTCATACCAAAGTTCGTGCAGAACCAATGGGGCGGCACGTTCGGCGGACCCATCAAACGAGACAGAATCTGGTTCTTTGGCTCTACCAATTGGCAGCACATCCGGACTTCCGGTTTCCCATTTTCCAGCGGTCAGGCGCTTACTCCTACTGCGCAAGGCATTCAACAGTTGCAGGCTGCATTTCCGAATAACCCCGCCGTTACAGCTCTGTCGGAGTTCGGTCCAGCAACCATCATGCTGGGCAATCCCACGTTCAGCGATGTTCAGAACGTCACCGTGTCAGCTCTCGGAACCACGGTCCCGATCCAGATGGGTTCGATCACGCGATCCCTGCTGCAGCCTTCCAATGACGAAGAGATAACGGGCCGGGTTGACTTTCAGTTAACCAGCAAGGATCGTTTTTTTACCCGCTACCTCTATCAGAATACCCTCGTGACCAACGAGGATTTCTTTGGTCCGGCGGCGGGAGCAGCCGGCCAGATTGTGAATGTCCCGGGCAGGACCCAGCAAGTCGGTCTCGACCTGACCCATACCTTCAACCCGTCGTTCCTGAACCAGGTGCGATTCAGCTTCTCCCGCTCCCGTTCCGAATTTGATGGTGGTGGCTTCCCCACCTGCGTTCTCAGCGACGCCGGTGCGTGCCCTCCGTCGATTAGCTTCAACGACCAGACGGTCTCGCCGCTGGGCCAGAGTTTCTTTTTCCCGCAGGGGCGCATCATCAACGTCTATCAACTGCAGGACAATGCCTCGATGGTTCACGGCAAGCACGTGATGAAGTGGGGTGGCGAGTACGATAAGCAGCGTGCACCCAACTACGGGCTATTCCCGCAGAATGGAACTTTCCTGTTCCAAGACTTCGACTCCTTCATCGCCAATACTCCAGTGAACGGCACGACCACCGTCGCCTATGGCCAATCAGTCTTACGCTTCAAAGAAAACGACCTGGGTCTCTACTTTCAGGACGACTGGAGGCTGAAAGAGAACCTCACCGTGAATCTTGGACTGCGCTGGGACTGGTACCAGCAGGCTGCCAACCTCCTGCACGACGAGAGCGTTGCTCAGCAGACCGGCCCCAATCATCTTTGGGATCAATCTCTCCCGCTCAGCTTGACCACGGTGCCCGATCTTCCCAACCAGTACCACAATTTTGGACCGGTGGTGGGTTTCGCCTGGACCCCGCACATCCTGCCGCGCCTGTTTGGCGCGGACAAGACCGTGATTCGTGGCGGATTCCGCATCGCCTATGATTTCATCTACTACAACCTCGCCACCAACGTGCAGGGGAGTTCGCCGTTTACCAATCTCGCCACCGTCCCCAATGCGCAAGGCAATGGTGCGGCGGGGTTGCCCAACGTCACGCCGGTCGACGGCGCTACTGTCACCGCCGCGTTGTTCCCGCTGGCGCCCAAGGGAAACCCGGGGTTTGCCGGGGAAACGAAGTTCGGCAGCAACTTCCGCAATCCCTACTCTCAGCAGTGGAATCTGGGTATCGAGCGTCAGATTAGCGGCAAAATGGCAGCCGAAGTTCGCTATGTGGGAAACCACACGGTGGCCAATTTCCAGGAAGTCAATGGGAATCCGGACCTTGCGCCATTGGTCAACAATGGCTTTGGCAACCTGATTCCATCCGGCATGACTCCCTGCAACAGCACGACATCTGTTCCCGGCAATACCGGAAGTGATGCCTTCGGAACCGTGGGCTACGCCAATTGCAATTTCAGCAAGGTGGTCGACTACACCAACACCGGCTACTCCATTTACAACGGCCTGCAGACCCAGTTCCGGCTGCAGAACTGGCATGGTTTCACCGGAGAACTTTCCTATACCTGGAGCAAGACCGTTGACAACGCTTCCGAGGCTTTCCAGGCCAACTCAGGCTTGGGAACGATCTTTGATCTTGCGCAGAATCCCTTTGATGTCAGCAAAGCGGAGCGTGCCAACAGCAGCTATGACTATCCCAACCTGTTTAACATGCTGTGGGTTTATGACCTGCCGTTCCGGAAGAACCAAACCGGTTTCCTGGGGCATCTGATGGGCGGCTGGCAGATCAACGGCACCTACCGCTACACCAGTGGTCAGCCCTGGACGGTATTGCAGTCAGCCGGTCAGGGATTGTGCGACCCTGCCAACTTTACCGGGACCTCTGGCTTCGACTCGTGCCGTCCGTTTGTAGGCAATGCCAGCGCGCCGTTTAACCAGGTGGGATTCTACTGCAACGGCTCTACCCAATGCGTGGATGGCGCTGGTGCGGCGCTCCCTGCGGGAACGTTGGTTCTCTACGACACCGGCTGCGTCAACAACGGGTGTGCGCTGACGCCGATCACCCCGGCTCAGGTTCACTTTATTATCAACAACCTTGCGGCGGCCCAGGTTTTCGGAACGCCTTTCTCACCCTTGGGCCGGAACACGGAGCGCGGCCAGCCGATCAGCACGGTAAACCTGGCTGTGTTCAAAAACACGAAGGTCAGCGAGCGGGTTACGATTCAGTTCCAGGCCGAGGCCTTCAACCTGCTTAACCATCAGTGGCTGGGAATCCCCAATGTGAACGCCAACGCAGCCGTCACTATCCCCAGCGGGCCCGCGGCCGGGATCACGCCGTTTGGCAGTTCGTTGTTCAACCCTAACGGTGGCGACACCTTTGCCGGTAATAACGTTACCGACGGCATTGCGCAGCGCCGCCTGCAGTTCGGCGCCAAGGTCATCTTCTAGCCGCAACGCGGGCGACATTTTCGCGCCGCATCTCTCCGGGAGGGGCAACCGCCCCTCCCGGTTTTTTCTTGAGCACCAGCCCGCCTCGAGCCGGAATCCACAATTGACATCGCCCCCGCTCACTTCTACCATCCGGTCGAAACGGGTTCGTGCACACTTTGGCTCCGAACCCGGGAGAACCTGCAAGTGACTGACTTCGTCAATTGTTACGAAAACACCACCCGCGCCGAGGCCTATTCCAAACTCGAATTCGCCAACACCTATCACCTCGCTTTTCGCGACTTGCCCGAGATTCTTCGCACTCACGTAAAGGGAACTACGGCCCTTGATTTCGGCTGTGGCACCGGCCGCTCTACCAGATTCCTCGCCAGCCTTGGTTTTGCGGCGGTGGGTGTCGACATCTCCGGGAAGATGGTCGCCAAGGCACGCGCCCTCGATCCTCAGGGCGATTACCGCCTCATTCCCGGCGACGACCTGAGCGCCTTGCCGCGCCAAGGCTTTGCCCTTATTCAATCGGCATTCACCTTCGACAACATTCCCGGCGCGGAAACCAAGGTCCATTTATTTCGCGGCCTGCGTGAACTCCTCGATCCCGAAGGAATCCTGGTCAACATCGTTTCGACGCCGGAAATTTACCTCAACGAGTGGGCTTCGTTCACGACCAGAGATTTCCCCGAAAACATTCATGCCCGGCCCGGCGACCCGGTGAAAATTATCACCACAGATTTCGAAGATCGCTCGCCCGCGGTGGATATTGTCTGGCCCCACGAGTCTTACCTTGAAACCTATCGCGCCGCAGGGCTGAAAACTGTGGAAGTGCGCAAGCCCCTGGCGAAAGGCGACGAGCCTTATCCCTGGATCAGCGAACCCCGCATCGCTCCCTGGGCCATCTACGTCTTGCGCCGTTGAGAACTGCTGATCTCTCCCGAACTCAGGCGGGTGCCCCACCCTTCTCGCGCTTTTGGCGAGAGGGTGGGGATTTTGACTTTCCATAACCGAAGAACTGATCCCTAGGTCAAGAGACCAATGACGGCGTCATTCCGAAGGCCCGCGCTTTTACCAGGACGAAGACTCTGATTCCAGTTCGGGTGTCGGGTGCCCCACCCTTGTCTGCGTCCTTCGCAGACAGGGCGGGGATTTTGACTTTCCATAACCGAATCCTGCCGCAACAAGCGCTCATATGCATCCGCGTTCTCAAGCATGGTCCATCCATGCCAGGGCCCGGCTGATCACGACACCCTCTTGATCGCGGGACGCGGTTCGATTTCAGCAGGCAGTGCCACACCAATCGCTGCGGTCCGCTCGCCGCGGCGAATCAGCACGATCGCTCCCAGAATTGCTACCGATGAGACCACCACCCGCGTCGTCAGCGCCTCGGACGCCAGCAGCCATCCCAGCAACACAGCGACCACAGGATTCGCGTAGGTGTGCGTCGCCACCAGCGCCGGAGGACACCGCTGCAGCAGCCACATGTATGCCGTGAACGCCACCACCGATCCAAACACGATGAGGTATGCCAAGCCGAGCGCGGACTTCAGCGAAATGCTTGCCCAGTGCGTGTGCTGAAATTCCCCCGTGATGCCCGCGGCGATCAGCAGCATGGCTGCGCCGCAGATTGTGGGGAGCGCAGTGCGCCCCAGCGCGTCCGTGGGCAGCTTCAGCCTTGGAGAGATGACGACGCCTGCCGACCACGCCAGCGAACCAACGAGGACGGCCAGCAATCCGGCCAGGCTTGAGCCTTTGGCGGTGAGCTCTGCGCCGGTCAGCAGGGCTACGCCCACCACGCCCAAACCCAGGCCCAGCGCGCTGATCCGACTGATTCGCTGCTGGCCCATGGCCCACGCCAGCACCAGAATGAACATGGGTTCGGTCGCGATCAGCAATGCCGCCAGTCCTGATCCCACATATTGCTCCGCCCAATGCAGCGACCCGTGGCCAATCAGAAAGAACAACCCGCCTAAAACGAATCCGGAAATCCAGTGCTCGCGTGTGGGACGAAACCCGCGCGCCCACGCCCACGCCAGCAGAATCCCACCAGCGATCGTGTGCCGGATGCCTGCCGTGACCAGCGGCGGAATGGTTTCCACCGCGTAACGAATGGCGAGATACGTCGAGCCCCAGATGATATAGATGGCCGCGAAAGCCAGCGCCAGTTTAACGGTATAGGTTTGGTCGTGACCGGTGACGGGTTGGCGGGAATTGGGCACGATCACAGGCCTGCCTCCTATGTTTATCATCTTCTGCGCGGTGGATATTTCCCTTACCGGTGTTCGCTTTTCCTTCGTATTCTGATCGCTGCCGCTGCGAATCCGGGCCAGAATCTGCGCTGGCTGGTGAAAGAACATCATCTAACCTCCAAAACTTCTTTAGCAGGTTAGGTGGATGCTAGTCCCAGGCATCTAACTTGTCAAGTGCATTTTAATGGTTAGATAATGGTAAAGGCATGAAGATGAAAGGTCAAAGATGGCGGAAGTCCGATCCTCGACCTAATATGAGCGATACGAAAACGAACCAGAAAATCATCCGGCGAAGGCCGCCCCGGTTTGAACTGATTGCCGGCCCCGTTTGCCTCGACTTCATCAACACACTGGACGATCGTTTCAGCAGCCAGCCCACGGAACTGCTGAAAAGCTACATCGACCTGGCGCGGTTCGGTGAGGACGCGGGTATCCTCGCACCGCCGCTGGCGGATCGCTTGCTCGAGCGCGGCTATGGTTCGCCGGCAGCGGCCAAGGTATTGGCCTCTGCCATCGAGATGCGGGAAGCGATGTTCCAGGTGTTTGCGGCGATGGTAAACAAAAAGGCTGTGCCGCCTGCGGCTTTGTTCAAGCTGAACGGGTACGTGCAGTCGGCGGCGCAGCGCGCGCGCCTGGTCGAAGAGAACGGCGGCTTCGAATGGCGCTTCGATGCACTGCCCATCGACTTTGACGCTCCGTTGTGGCCGATCGCGCGCTCGGCCGCGGAACTGCTGGCGTCGGACGATCTGCCCTTCGTTCGGGCGTGCGCGTCGGCGACCTGCCAGTGGTTCTTTCTGGATACCAGCAAGAATCATCGCCGGCGCTGGTGCGATATGACCAAGTGCGGCAACCGGGCGAAGTTTCGAAGGTTCTATAGACGGAAGAAGAGTGCCTCTGCGTAGGTGTCCCGTGCTTGCTCGCTCAGGGCAGGCTAGAAACTGACTCCCCGCAATTCGCGAATTGCCCTAGCAACAATTTTCGCGCGTCACTGCGAGGTCAGTACGGGCACGACTGCGGTGTCAACGATGGCAGGATCGTCGCGCAGCTTGATGTAGAGCGTCTTAGCCTTGGGCGGAGGAATCGCCAACGCGTCGTCCACAAAGCCCTCCGGCACAGTAACTGCGCTGACGAAACCGGGATCGGCGCTGACGGAGTCGAGGAGAAAAAGTTTGTCGCCGGTAAGAGTGCACTGCTTCTCCGGCCCCGGCAGGCAACGAATTCCCTTGAGCTGCGGAATGCGCACCAGATTGACGAGCGACTGCCAGTCCCCTTCCGTGCCGTCGCCGGTGACAGGGCGGAACTTCAGCGGTCCGAAGGCCGAAGGCCCCAGCAGTTTCATGGGATCGAGCACGACGAAGACCGTCTTCGCATCCTGCAGCGTGAGATTGCCGTCATTGAAGGTGAGCAGGACGCGGAAAAATTCGTCGGCGGTGGCGACCTCGATTTTTTCCGCAGGAGGAAAAGTCTCCGGCACCTGAGTCTTGAGGAAGAAACTCAGGCGTCCTTCCTGCGGCAATTCGTCAGGGCTGCCGAGCTTGACCATGGGCGGGGCCGCGGTTGGATCGAGTTGCACGCTCTTGTTGAGCATGCTCACTTTCGGCCGCGGGATTTCGATCTGGGTCATCAGATCAAGGACACGGCCATCATGGAGCGTCACGTGGACGACCATTGAATCGCCGGCATGCAACTTTGTGCCAGCGTTGGCGTCGTGCGTGGTCAACTTCAGTTCGTCCTCCTGGTGGGCGCGGGCCAGCGAACCGGGCTCGAAGCGAAAGCCATTCAGATCCTTGCTGCTCAGATCCTTGCTGCTCAGATCCAGGCTGCTGACTTGATCCAGGCGCGTGCCTTTCAACACGCCCTCAGCGTCGCCCGCGTGGATGGCGAAACTGTCGAGACGGCCCGCTTCGGCATAGGTGTGAAGGGGAATCTCTTCGGGCTCACGCAAGCCGAACTTCTTGATGACCATGGTGGCAGTTCCGGCGGCGGCGCTCTGCAGGCGAACCTTCACTTCGAGTTCGTCGGGCTTGGAGACTTTCCACTCGCTTTCGAGCGCTCTTCCCTGCTCATCGTGGAGGGCAACTTCGCTCACACAGCAAACATCGGAGGACTGAAGATGCAGCGTATCCTCACGGCCGACAATCAGCACGCTGGCGTCTCGGGAAGCAACGATCCACTGGGCTGGCCGCGGAGTGCGCAGACGGTAATAGGGCCCGTCAAAGGAGCGGAAGCCCCACATCCCTTTGAGGGTTCCTGTCACCTCGCCTTCCAGATCGGCGGACTGCAGGGCCTGTGTATCCACCATAAATCCACCCCGCGCTGGATCTGCTTTCGCAGGCAGATCGAAACCCGGTCCGGACTTGGCGTCCACATGCAGAACGAAGTTGTGGGCAAGATCGGTGGCAAAAACCAGCGGAGCACCGTCGGCGGGCAACAGAAGCGAAGGCCGGCCCGCGCAAAATACCTGGTTTGCGTCCACGGCCCGCAGCGGGGGAACGGGTGAAGGACGGACCGGCGGCAGACCGATCACCAGCACCGACTTGGGATTGCGGAAGGAAGGAGGATTGTTGAGGCGGAGGTTGAGTTCGTCCTGCCTGGGCTGGGCCAGCGCCGGGATGTACTGGTATTGCGCCGTGTGAGTCGTGCCGAGAATGCGCGCGACATCCACAACCGCGCCGATGTAAGGGCTGTAATAGCCGCTGCGGGCAGTGGGAGTGGAACTGATCTGCGCCAGCAGGTCGCTGGAGGCGCCGGAGGTGAGCGTCGCGACCATAGTCTGGCTGTGAGCGTCGTCCAAAACCAGTTGATCGGTGTTCTGAGTCAGGCACGGCACTTGCTGAGCGCTGGGCTTGTCGAAACACTGCTGGTCGAGACGGATGTTTAAACTGCGCGCCAGCAGCGTGGTTCGAGCCTTCAGTTGTTCGAAATCGCTGGTGGAGATTTCGCGCACCGCTTCGAGATATTCTTCCAGGCGGGCGCGGTCGAGGGCGGCTTGCTCCAGGTCCTGTGCGGCGCGGACGAAAACGCCGGGCTTGCCCCGGACCGCCGCGCGCAGAGTGCTGAAAGCGCCTCCTGTGTCGGGGGCGAGGAACACGAGAGCTTCCTCGGCTTCTTCAGGAACGATGACGAAAACGCCCTCGTCGCGGACGGGGCGGCTCCAGGTTTCGACGCGAGTGAACCAGGAATCCGGCGGCGGGTTGGTCGCGCCGCGCAGGAAAACAACCACCATCAAATAGTGCACCGACTGGCTTTCGGGAAGATCAGGATGCACCCACAAGCGGTCTCCCGCCTGCAGATTGGGAACTTCGGCGATGGGCAGGGTCACTCCCGCGCGTTGCACCCGGGCTTCGACCTTGGGGCCTATGAGATCAAATGCCGAATTTTGGGGATTCTGGGCGTTGGCGGCCGCCAGGAATACCAGCAACGCGAGGAGGACTTGAAATCGAGTTGCTATCCCGCCGTGGCGCGGACCAGAGTTGAATTCGGACAGGAGCACTAATGATTTCTGCTTTCTCCTACTTCTGCAGGTTCTGACGAAGATGCCGAGCGGCCCGGCCGACATGGGGAAATTCCATCTTAATTGATGACGGAGAGCGTTGCCAGAGTCATAGCTGCGCGCCGAACCACCGGGGCTGAAGCCCGCATTGATTTCAAGCCGCTTACGCGGCGCTGAAGCGCCGCTCTTTCTAGCGCCGCTCTTTCACGGTGGCGCACGCATTCGCGACTTTTTCCGCCAGCCTTTGAAGCCGCGCCCTTCCCGGAAACTATTTGTGAAATCAGTTCTGCGCAATCCCGGAACGATCAGGGAGCATGCAAGAAGCTCAGATGCCGCGTTGAGAAAACACCTTTTCGGCCCCCGCTTCCCCTCGCGCTTGCTGTAAGGGGTCACACTGAGTACTGCTTGTTGATCCATTGGGCATAGCGGCCGCTGGTCACTTCCTCGAGCCATACCGGATTGGCTAAATACCATGCGACCGTCTTGCGGATTCCGCTCTCAAAGGTTTCGCGCGGTTTCCATTGCAACTCGCGCTCGATCTTGCGCGCATCGATGGCATAACGCCGGTCGTGCCCGGGACGATCCTGAACAAAAGTGATCAGCTTGTCGTGAGGCAGCACCGGATCGGCCTGCCGCAATTCGTCGAGAGTGGAGCAGATGGTATGCACGATTTCGAGGTTCCGCTTTTCGTTCCATCCACCGATGTTGTAGGTTTCGCCGACGCCTCCTCGAGCCAACACAGTGCGGATCGCGTCACAGTGATCTTCCACGTAGAGCCAGTCGCGCACGTTCTGGCCGTCGCCATACACCGGGATGGGCTTGCCCTGTATGGCGCGGAGAATCACGAGCGGAATCAGTTTTTCGGGAAACAGGTAGGGGCCGTAATTATTGGAGCAATTCGTGGTCAGCGCGGGCAGGCCGTAGGTGTGGTGGCAGGCGCGAACCAAATGATCGGACGCGGCTTTCGATGCGGCATATGGGCTGTTGGGAGCATAGGCTGTGGTTTCAGAAAACGGCGGATCATCGGGCTGCAGCGATCCGTAGACCTCGTCAGTCGAGACGTGCAGGAAGCGAAACGAGGTCTTCTCCTGGTCGCTGAGCGTTGTCCAGTGGGCGCGCGCTTCTTCCAGCAGCGAGAATGTGCCGACGACGTTGGTCTGGACAAAGTCGTCAGGCCCATGAATGGAACGGTCCACATGGCTCTCGGCAGCAAAGTGCACGATGGCATGGGGGCGGTGATGCTGGAGCAGTTCGCTCACCAGCTTGCGGTCGCAGATATCTCCACGTATAAAGCAGTGATGCGGATTGGACGAAACGCTCTGCAGGTTGCCGAGATTGCCCGCGTAGGTCAGCTTGTCCAGATTGACCAGCGGGGCGCTTCCCTCGGCCAACCACCGCAAGACGAAGTTGGAGCCGATAAAGCCAGCTCCGCCCGTCACTAGAATCGGCTGAACTGTCATTGATCCTTCCAGATGTTAAGCCACCGTTAAACCGGATGACTTTCCACGATATCACAGCGGATTTTGCGCTCCAGCGGCGGCGCGAGACGATAGTGGTGCAGTTTTTCAGGTTGGTATCGGGGGAAGCCTTCACGCATGCCGCAGCCGCACGACCCAAAAGTCCGGCTTCAGCCGCTGCTGGCGCACGCGCAAGGCCAGCGGCTAAAGCCGTTGGCGTTCTGCGCCATGGATGGCATCGCTGAAGCGATGCCCCGATACGAATCGTTATTCCCAAACTGCACTACTACCCGCGAGGCGATACTGAGTGGCCGTGCCCCGATTCCTAAAAAGAGGCCGACGCCGCTGGCAAGTTGACGATCGTGGTATTGGGATAGTAGTGGCTCAGAATCTGGCGGAAATCGGCGCCCTCTTGCGCCATTGCCTTCGCTCCGGCCTGGCAAAGTCCGATGCCGTGGCCTTGACCGGTTCCTTTCAGGAAGACCTGATCGCGTTCTTCTTCGACCACGAAGTCATTGCTTGGAACCGCCGCCCAGCCGAGACGGCGGACCAGGTTCAATCGCGCTGCCTCGTCAGAGCTGTGCAGCGAGGCCGCGTCCTGAGCGGAAATGCGGCTGACCCAGCGCACGGGATGCGCGCGGCAGTACTTGCACTCGACCGAGAAATAAGGATAGGCGGCGGAGGGAAGTCCCAGTTCGGCCGGCGTGCGCGTGCGGCCGCTGCAACTGCGGGTGTACATGGCAGCAATGGCCTGAGAATTGTAGGCCAGCACCAGATCGCGAGTGGCCGCGACGGCTGCAGCCGCAGGACTGTCTGGCGCGGGCGGCTCGCGCAGAAACTGGCAGTGCGTGGTGTCGCAAAAATCGAAATCGTGATGACGGCCGCGGCTGGCGGCAAAATATGAGCGAGCGGCGACGGCCTGCGCTTTGAGGGCTTCGAGTGGAGTATCCGCGGTGGATTCGGCAGCCACTACCGAGGCAACGGCGGTTTCGCGATCCATGGTAATGATGGCGAGCAGTGTTCCGGATGACGGCTTGATGGCAAGCGTGCCGCGGTAGTGGCGCGTGATCTTCTCAGGGACAGCGAGAACGAATTCGACGGGTTCGTTCTCGCGGCCCGTGACGGTGAGGGCAGAAGCTCGGATGCTGCGCGGGCCTGCCGTCACGAGAAGGCCGTCGGTAGAGATGCGGATGTTCGCTGACTCCACGCCGGTGCTTCTTTCGAGGACGATGCTCTCTTCGCCGGCGCGGACTTCGTCAGTGCGCACAATCAGAGCCTGACCCGCAGGAGCGCTCACCGTCAGCTGACGGGGATGAAACAAGCTCAGCACGCCGATGCTGACGCTGTCCGACGGGGCGCGGGCCGGAACGGTCTGAGCGGCAGGCGGCAATGAAGGGATCAAAACAAGCAAGCCGAGCGAGATCCAGGCAGATAGCCGTGCACGTGAAATGCGCGCGCGCCCGGTGAATTTCATTTCCATGCGCGGTTTAATCCTCGATCCGGCGCAGCATCTGGCCGGCAGTTTTCGCGGCTTGCGCGCCGGGGACTCCGTGAACGCGAACCATGAGAAGAATCTGCGGGTCATCTGCGGGCATGAGCACCACGGTGAAGCCATCGCCAGCCGCGCGCCGGGAGTGAGTGCAGGCCGCCGTACCCGTTTTCGCGAGGACATCTGGAAACGGCAGGACGCGATGCACTTCCGCGCCAGTTCCGTGCCGGGCCGACTCAGCCATGCCTTCAAGAACCTGGTTCACGCCGGGTTGCTGGCGCCGGCGAACCAGTTCAACGTAGGCGCGAGCCATTCGTAACGGCGAAGTTCGCCAATGCACGCCCAGGCCGGCGAGTTGGATTCCAGCCGCGTCGTGGCGAGGAGGCTCGAGCCCGAAGCGGCTTGCAGTCGGAGAGACATCGGCGGCAACCAGATCTTCCGTCAGCATGCGGAAGTAAGAATTGCACGAGTGAGCGATGGCGGCACTGAGGTCAACGTCGCCGTGTCCGCGGGGAAGCCAGCATCCAGTGGCCGTTCCGCGACAGGTGTGGCTGGGGTATTGGAAGTCGTGTTGTTCGCCATAGGCAAGCGCGGTGAAAGGTTTCACCAGCGATCCCATTGCAATTGGGGTATCCAGATGCTCCCAGCGCGAAGCCAGCACCCGGCCAGTGGGAACGTCGAGCAGAATAAAAGAAATGTCGCGGCTGGGGAAACCGCGGTTCAATGATTCGGCCGCGGACTGCGCAAACAGTGAGGTCTCGGAGTTATCGGAGCGAGCTTCCTCGGCGCGATCCACCCCCGGAGGTCCGGCGCGACTCCCAGAGGGCGACAGCGCCAGCAGGAGAAACGTCAGCGGCAGAGCGATGTGTTTTACTCCGACCATTCGTAGGTGACAGTCTGGCGCACCTTGGCTCCTTCGCTGCGGACTTCGATTCGCTCCGCGGAAACTCCGGCCAGCATCCTGCTTACGCTTGCCATGTTTTCGGAGAAGAACTGCGGTTCATGTTCCGTATTCTGCGCGTCGGACTCGCCCGTGCTGGGCCGGTCGACCAAACCCGTGAAGCGGGCGAAGTTGGAACGCTCGCGCTGATGATTGAATCCGCCGAGAAACTCCGCCGGCTTGCGATCGGACTTGCGGTCGAAGTTGGCGAGCATGGACTCGATCAGAGCGGGATCGTCGCTCAGCAACAGGTACTTCCCATGAACCGAGGCCACCAGAGGCCACAGACCGTCGAGTTCCTGATATCCGGATTTCTGCTGCCAGGCAAGACCAAGGTGGCTGGCGGTGAGACCGGGCTGCACGAAATCGGCAAGAGCCGACTGAACGCCGGGCTCGCTCCAGTCGGAAGCTGCAACCAGTGCCACGGCGGAGTGGAGTCGAACGAAAACTCCAGCCTGATCGCGGGCAGACGATTGCACTTGAAGCGATGCCAGAATCGAAGTCTTTTCGAGCAAATCCTTCAGCGCCGAGGTGGATTGAGTAACGGAGCGCTCGGCCGGGGCTTGATCAATGCGCGTTTCGAGATCGGAACCTCCGCCTTGTTCTCCTGACGTGAGCTGCACCTGCGGCGCGATTTGTGACGGAGGCGCAGGCCCCAGATGCGGCGCCAGGAGCTTGGTTTCAACGAGGGCAAAGCAGATGTCCGACGAGGGGTTGGCGGCCGCGATGTAGACGCCGGCGTCGGCCGGGACTAAGCGCGCAAGATCGGCTGCGGCCGCAAGTCCGTCGGCAGAGGCTGCCTGCTCCGGTTCTTTCTTTCTGATCAGCACTCGCTCCTCGCGGTACTCGGTGCGGGAGCGAAACAGATCCGCGACGGCGGCGGAATATTGTGAAAGGTCGGTGATGTTTTGCTGCACCCAATACGTGCGGAAATAGCCGTTGGGCACGAGCTTTTCGAGATCAAGCACCAGGCGCAGGTCGCCGGGATTCCCGGCCGCGGCGGTCGATTGTGACCACCACTGCTCGCTTTCAACGGTGCGGTCGGGCTTGCCCGACATCAGTTGCAGCGCGCCTGCCATCAAGTCCTCACGCGTGGCGAGCAAGAGATAATCACCCGAAACCGCAAAGGCAACTTCGCGCTGTGCGGCCGGATCGCGGCGCAGGTAAAAGTCCACACCTCCCGCATTGCGCGGTTCGAATTTGGCCCGCGTCTGCCACAACGTCGTCTGCATGGATTTGGCCGAAGGGAGATACGTGATGTAAAGAAACTGGAGGTTGCCGATATCGTAGAGAGCCAGAACGCTGTGTTCGCCGGAAACCTGGGAAAGAAAATCCATGTCGGGAGGAAGGCCGGCGGCGGCGGCAAACTGATCGCTGGCTCCCTTCAGGCGCAAGAAAAGGCGGGAGCGGGAAAAGACTTCATAGCTGCTGCTCTGAATCCACTGCGCCTTCTGCGGCGAGGAATTCCAATCCCGGAGAAGCGACGAAAAGTCCCTGGCCTCCAGGTAGAGGAGCGGCCCACCCGGAACATACTTGGAAAGAGGCGCTTGAGCGGGCGCGGCGGCGCGATACGCGGCCCACCCGATTCCTGCAAACACCAGAGCGATGCAGAACCCAATGGCGATGCGTTTCATGGCTTGACGCCTCCTTTCGCCGGAGCTTTGGACGCGGGAGTAACGCGAGCCAGAAGTTGAGGCCGAACCACACGATCCTGCTCCAGCGCTTCATGCAGAATCGGCTGGCGCGCCGCGTTCTGACCTTCAATTCGCAGCACGGCCTTCGTATCCGCGATTTTGCGGAGCAAGGTTTTGCGGATTGGCGGTGAATTCTCCAGCTGACGCGCCGTCTGGTAATAAGACAGAGCATCGGCGAGGCGGTTGAGGCGGCTCATGGTGTCGCCGACCATCTGCGCAACCTGCGCTTGCTGGGCGCGGGAGGGCTTTACAGTCGCGGTAGCCGAGTCATTCGATTCCTCGGCGTTCTCCTCTTCCTCTTCGCCCGAGCTGATGATCTGTTCCTCTTCGTTGACGGCTTCGGGAGCGTAGCTGCGTAGGAACTGGAACATGGGTTCGAGGACTCCGAGAGCATATTCATTCGACTCCACACTTCTGGCAGCTTCGAACAGGGGCACACGAGCCTCGTCGCGGCGCGGGAAGTCAATGATGCTGTGGCTCAGGAGCTGAAGTCTGGTTTGTGAGTCAGCCGCATTCTGGGCAGCTTTGATGCGAGCTTCGTAGAAATAGAACTTATCCGCAGCGGGAGCAGAGATCGCTGCCGGATTGCCGGCGAGCAGGTTGAGTTCCCCGCTGCCCAAGTCGGAATGTGGGCGTCCGGCGAGCGCAACCGCGGCCTTGAGACGCAGATCGTAGGGCGTGCCCGGCCCCGCGGCAATGGAGCCGAGCGATTCCTGGGCGGCGGCAGCGTTTGTGCTGGCGGCGAGTTGTGCCTTGGCAAGACGCAGACGGTACGACGGCTCCCAAGGCGCCGACTTGACGAGTTGGTCGAGAAATTCGACAGCTTCCGCATTGTGCCCGGTCTTCTCCAGCAACGCGGCAGCAGGATCGAGATTCTCGAACGGATTTCCAACTGCCACCACCAAACGATGGAGCAGATCGAGGGCTCCAGCGGTGTCGCCGGAAGCCAGCCGGATTTCGGCGAGGCCGAGGAAGTTGGCTGCGACCAGCCGGTGTTCTTCGATCTCGCGGGCGAAAACAAGTTCGAGAATCTTGCGCGCGGACTGTTTGTCGCCGGCCTCTAACAGCCGGCGCGTGGCGCTGCGCAGGATTTCCGGAGCGGGCGCGTTGTCGGGCTGTGACCGATAGGCGGCAAGTTTTGCATCCAACGCTCCGAGCTGCGCCGCGACCTGCAATTCGAGCGGAACCAGCGTGGCCGCCTGCGCAGTGCGAGTTTCCTGGGGCAGAGCGGCGATCGCGGCCGCTGCCGGGGCGTACTGCTTGGTGCGGACGAGGTATTGGACCCAGCGCACCCGCCAGGAATCAAGGTCCTGTTTGGCGTATTGCCGCTCCAGACCATTCAACTTCGTGACCGCACTTTCCTTCGACTCGATAATGCGCTGGTAAATGGGGGCGCGTTGCGCCAGCGGAATCCAGGAAGCGTCGGCGACATCGGCCAGAACGCGCGCCGGCTCTGGCGCGGACGAAGAGACATCCAGAAGCCAGGCGGTAGCCGCCGCGGGATCTCCCAGAGCGGCATAGACAGAATGAAGCACGGCGTTCGAGAGCCACGTGCCATTGCGGCGGAGATAGGTGCGGACGATCGCGTCGGCGTCGGGTTTCAGTTCCGCAAACAGGTGGTGGGCGTGGAGCTGATCGCAAGTGCGCCCGAAATCTCTCCAGAAACTTTCCGGAGCGCGAGCACCGTTCAGCTGCGCGGAAAGCGCGGCGAAAGCCTGCTTCCATTGTGCCAGGGCAGCCGTACGATCTCCCTGCTTGAAGTACGCGAGAGCGAGACTGTCATAGACATCGGGACGGCCGGGAGAAAGTTCAAGGGTGTGGTTGTAGTCGTCAATGGCGCGCTTCGTATCACCTACGCCCGCATAGTAGTCGGCAAGAGTCAGGTATCCAGTGGAACTCGCAGGGCTCTCTTCGAGAATTGCGGGAAGGAAATCTTCCGGGTTGCCCTGCTTCGCGGTCCCCAGGTATTCGCCGTAACGCGAGCCATAGTAGAACCAGATGTTTCCCGCCAGCCGCTGGGTACGATCGACCGGCCGGGCGAGGCGCGCGCTGATGGGATCGTCGCCGAGGGCGGCGAGGAATGCATTGTTGACGTCGGGCGTCGGCTCGGAGAAGTAAAGTCCAACCAGAGCGTTGTAAGCCTTGCTCCAGACCGGCGGACGAGCTTTGCCGCGGCGTTCCACTACGGCGTGGGAGAACGCGGCACTGCCGTGAGCGACCGCGTAGTTGGCAGCCTGCTCACCCGATGCGTTGGGCCAAGTAGCCGCGATGCGCACGAGTTCTTCCGACTGCCGCGCCAGAAGCAACTGGAAGAACCGCTGCTGCCGCGTGGTATCCAGACTGTTCATGGAAAAGACAATGGAGAGCACACGTAATTCGTTCGGCTCGTCACCGGCGGAACGGTACGCATCGGCTGCCGCGAGCAGGGGAGCGGATCGTCGTATCGGCTGCTCTACAGCGGCGAACTGCTCCATCTGGAGACCGAGTTCGGCGAAGCGGCCGCGCCGCCGCTGAAGCTCAACGAGAGGTTGAGTGTTGACGTAGGAATTCGGTCGTCCCGCCTGTTGCATCATCCATTCGAAACGCCACCGGGCCTCCTGATCCGCCAGCGCGCCGTTGACGGCCAGGGGAATGGCAAAAGCGCTCACGTCAGCTGCATTCATGCCCTCACACCTGGATTCGGCGAAATGCGCAAAGGCCAGTCGCTCCTCGGGCGTAAAGTAGGCATTCACCGCGCTCCCCATCTCCTCGAGAGCGCCTGCCATTCCGGTGCGCGCGGTCTCAATACGGTTACGGCGCACGTTCTCACGCCATTGCGCGTCGGTGAGTCCGACGATTCCCTGCTTCTCGACCTGCTCTTTGAGGACGGGCAGGTTCGCGGCGGATTCTTCCAAGGCCTTCTGCAGAGTGGCGTAGGCCTGTTCGTGCTGGCGCAAACGAGTCATGATGCGGACATAGATCCTCGCGCCGGCGTGATGCTCATTGTTAGCCAGCAGATCCGAGCCCGCCTTCGATACCCCCTGCTCGGCGAAACTGCGCGCCTGCTCCAGCATTCCCCAGGTCTCCAGACGCTGCGCCACTTCGAAGTAATTGCCCGCGTTTTCCGGGCGGCCGTCGATCATCGCAGCCTGCAGCGCGGCGACCACTTCCTTGATCTTGCCCTGGCGGGCGCGAACGGCTGCGACCTTTTCCATCCATTGCGGGTCTTTGTAAGCCAGTTGATAAATGTGTTCGTAGTCGGCTGCGGCTTCGTCAAAGCGCATGAGGCGTTCTTCCAACCCGGCTCGCGCGGTGTAGAGGTCGGCGCGGTCGGGCCGGATGGCGATCGACTTGGCGTAGGTGTCAATGGCGGCGGGATAGTCTTCGAGATTCGTCTGGATGCGCGCCAGCACCATGGACCAGCGATAGTCGCGCGGAGACTGGGCCACGGTCTTGGCGTAGAAACCGACGAGCTGCTGCTGCCGCTGGTAGCGGAGGGCGTACAAAGCGGCCTCGGTGACCAGGGCATCGTCCTCGGGGTAGTTGTTGATGAGTTCGATGTACTGATCCACCGCGCCTGAATAGTTATTCATGCGGGTGAGCGCAGGGATGAGTCCGCGGCGCAAGGCGGCGATCTGCGCTTTGCGCACGTCGGCCGGGAGCGGCGCAGTGCGGAACAGCGCGATCTTCTCGGTATAAAACTGTTCGAGACCGTGGTCGTCGCCGGCTTGAGCGTACGTGTCGGCCATGGCGGCCAGGTATTCGCCATTGTAGGGAGAATCTTTCAACAGTCCGGTAAGCAGGTCACGCGCCTGCTGGAATTGTTTGGCATCAGTGGATTTCCGCGCGGCCTCGTAGGTGAATTGGGTGCTGAGAGCCGGATATGCGTCTTTCGCGGCCTGCAGCAGCACAGAAATAGCCTGCGGCTGCATCTTCATGCGCCAGTAAAAATCGACGGTGGAGCGAACCACGCCGAGAATCTTCGGATTCTCATGGTAGAGTGCTTCGACGTTCTTCTGCGCCGCCGCGAAGTCTTTTCGGCTCTCGTACAGCTGGATCAAGGTGTAACGCAATTGCAGACGAGTGACCGGGTCGGTGGTCAGAGCGGCCTGCTTTTCCAGGGCGTGCTGGCGCACCGCTTCGAGCGACTTCTGCTGCGCCAGAGTCTCGATCTCCTCAGCCTGCTCGATGGAGGTTGTGCCGCCCGCGATGGAATCGAGGAAAGACTCCATCTCCGGCTTGCGCTCCTGCGCTTCCAAAACCTTCACTCGCAGATACACCGCAGGCATTGGGGGATTGGGCGACGTGGCGATCTTTGCAGTGCTCTGATCCACGAGATCGCGGAACTTGGGACGGCGCGCCAACTGCAGCAGGCGAGACTCAGCCGAAGATTCAGGAGCGCCCAGCGCTCCCTTCACGTACTCGCCGACAGCGCGAGGATAGTCGCGCTGATTCTCATAGATCGCACCCGCCTCGTAAGCGTAAAGGTCCGAGTTGCCAAGGCGATCGCGGCCCTTGCCCAGCAACCGCATGGCATTGTCGAAATCGAAGTAGTCCCAATAGATGGTGGCCGCTTCAAGATATCCGGCGGGCTGGCCGGGAGCGGCGCCTGGGATGCGCTCCCAGTAGGGAGCAGCTTGCGCGAACTGCTCGCGGTCGGCATAGATGTCACCGATTCGGGCCATGATCTCGGTATCGCCGGGATTGGCCTGGAGGAGGTTGTCTTCGATCTTGGCGGCAATGGCGGTGTCGGCAGGCTCGAAGTATGCGAGCGAACGATAGACGGAAGACGCGGTATTGGCGATTTCGGTTTCGGCCGGATACTGCGCGGCAAGCGACTTCAGCATGGGCGCGCTTTCTTCGAAATGCGAGCGCCACAAGTTGGCGTAGGCGAGGAAGTCGGCGGCGGCGGGGTTCTTCTCCCAACTGGCGGCGTCAGGCGCGATCTGGCGCAGGGCGCTGAGTTCAGATTCCAGCTTGCCCCGGCTGGAAAGGAATTCGAAAAACTGGTTGCGCAGCGCGGCATCTTCAAACCAATGCTGGCGCAGCAAGGCCTCCCAGGCGGCCAGATCGAGCGTGTGCGGCGACCGGTAGGCGGAAAGAAGGTTGCGGACAAAAACGGGATTGTGCGGGAAGCGCTGATGGGCGTACTGGTTCAGGCTCAGGTAGAGCGCGGGAGAGCCACCAACCACGTGGCTGAAGTACTGCTCAAGATCGTTCCCTTCAAAACTCTTCACTGCGTCGCGAGTCAACTGGGCGAATTCCGAATCTCTCTTGTAGCGCAGATAGAAACGCGCCAGTTTGTCGTACCACGATTTATCGGGAAAACGGGCGATGGCGCGGCGATAGATTTCCTCCTGCTGACTGCCCAGCCGGTTCTGATCGAGGAACACGGCCAAGCGTTCGTAGAGGCCGGGATCGTCGGGATTGCGCTCGATCTCGCGGCTCAGCACTGAGAGCGCAGACGGGATCTGCTTCATCTGCACCAGGCGCGCGAGGTAACGTTCCAGGACGCGAGCGTACTCCGGCGAACGGGCGCCGGACTGACGCGTGGGCGATGTTGTCGCACTCAACTGAAACGACTGGCTAACTTTCCGCCGAGGCGCGGCATTCGGTTCCGGAGCTTCGCCTTGGTCTTCTGCGCCCTCCTCATTTTCCGCTTCGGCTGAGTTCGCATCACCGGCGTTCGAGGAAGGAGCGGCGTAGTTGTATTCCGATCCCTCGGCCGCTCCGAGCGGCACGCTCTGCGCTTTGGCGGCAAGTTCCTTGAGAACGGCATCGTAAATGGCGAATTCATTCTGCCTGTCACTCTGTCGCGCATAGGCGTCGGCCATGAGCAACGCCACGGATGTGCGTTCGGAGGCGCCGGGAAAATTCGCGAGAAATTCGCGTCCGGATTGAATGACCGCGTCACTCTCGCCCGCGTTGGCATAAAACTCGAGCAGTTGCGCGTGCAGCACAGGACGCTCGGCGGACTTGGGACATTTTGCGTCCAGCAGCGCCAGCAATTCCGCGGCGCGCGAGCGGTGGAAATAGGGCACGGCGCGCTGCTCTTCCTCGGAATACTGCGAGGCAGGCTGCGTCGTGTTGAGGATCAGGGAAAGAATTCCGTTCAGATAGCCGGGCCCCTGATCCATGGTGGCGATGTCGCGATACATGGAGAGTTCGCCGGAACCGAGACGAATGGGAGTCTCAGGCCCGGTGAGCAGAAGACTGGTGAGGCCGGCAATTGCCTTCTCCTGCGCGTCGGGCATGCCGGCGCTGTTGTAGAGCGCGAAATAATAACGAGCCGACTCGGGATAAGCGTGGATATCCTCCAGCAGACGTGCGCAGACGTAAAGCTCCTGCGACGTCCAGGGCGATTTGCCGGCTTCCTTATGCAGGCGGAAGTCGCTGATGGCCTGTTGCGCGGCATCGGTCTTGCCCTGCTCCTGATAGTAATAAAAGGTGCGCGCGGTGGCGTTCAGGTCCTCAGGATTGGCGACCAGCGC
Source organism: Candidatus Sulfotelmatobacter sp. (assembly GCA_052326105.1). Lineage (GTDB taxonomy): Bacteria > Acidobacteriota > Terriglobia > Terriglobales > Acidobacteriaceae > Sulfotelmatobacter. The sequence continues at coordinate 105,189 of JBKQRC010000058.1, forward strand.
CGCATGCGCATCGTCGCGAAACTTGCGCAGGTTCTGCGTGTCGCGCAGGAGATCGAAATAACTTTTCACCAGCTGCGGATCCCAAAGCGGCTGGAAGCTCTGCTCGTAGACCGCCAGTCCTTCCCGAACCGAGCCCCGGCGATATTCCAGCATGGCGTTGGCTTTCACCGGAAAAATCTGGCCATTGGGAAACTGCTTGCGGTAGAGGGCAATGAGTTGACCGGCGACGGCATATTCTTTCTCGGCTGCTTTCTCCGCTTCTTTCTCCGTAATCAGGAATTCGAGAAAGCGCGCATAGAGCGATGGCTCGTCGGGATAGCGGTTGATCCAGGCGCGATATTGGGCGATGGAGACGTCCTTGGGCAATCCCTGGGCGTCGATGACTCCAAAGATGCGCTCAAACGCCTGCCAGGAGCGCTGCTCGGCGGGCGAGGTCAGCTTCTCTGCCGCGATCGGCGGTGCGTTTGTAACCAGCAACAGAGTCTTGATTTCGTCCTGTGAGCGCAGACGGCGATGGTAGAAATCCGCGAGGGCGAGTTGGGCGCTGACTTTGTCGGAGGAGTTTTCAGCGTACGCTTTCCAATCCGATTCGGCAGCTGTGAAATCGAGCTGCTGCTCATCTTCGAGCGCGCGCAGGGAATACAGATCGGCGCTGTGCGGCTGAGCCTTGATCAGATCGGCGAGAGCCGGGCGGGTCTCGCGCGGAGGCCGGCGAAACAGAACTTCGCCATTGGGTAACGACATCATGCGAAAGAAGGCGGCCTCAACGGCGCTACTCGCCTCGATGTTGCGAATCCACCGGGGCAGTTCGCCGAGGGCAGAGACGGTGCCGATGGCGGCGACGAAGAGCGCCAGGGCAAGCCAGCGCATGCGCCGGGACGGGGAATCAAGGAAGTACTTCAATCTGCACCTCCTGCGTACCGATATTGTGGGCGATGTCCTCGGCAGTGACGGTCAACTTGTAAGTGCCGGGGATGGTTTGCTCGGGAATGGTCAGAGCGCCGGTGTTGGCCGCGGCTCTCGCATCCCAGCGCAAGACGACCGGCACTGCCCCTTCCATTCGCGCCACCAGCGTGCGCGTGGTCTCGGATGCGCTGACCTTGAGATCGATGGTTTGACCGCGCTGAAAGCGCTTGCGGTCAAGTCTGACCTGCACGACCGGAGGCTTGCTGGCGATGACGAAGGTCTTGGACTCGCGGTAGGTGTGCCCGACTTGATCGCGCAGAATGAGGCGCACCGTGTAGGTTCCATCCTGCATGTCGGTGGGGGCGAGGAAACGCGTCTGCCAAATGTCTTCCGCGGAGAGATAGCGCAGGGGTTGCACCAGCCCGAAGGGAAACAGCGCAATGACGGAGACGATGGATTCGTCGGTTTTGACGCGAAGAACCGGATCGCCCGGCCGGATTACGCGCGGCCGCAACAGGGCCCGCGGGACGGCCAGAAACGACGTGTAGGGAGTAACGAATTTGTATTGACGGGCAAGGCGGATGATTTCGTCAATCGTGGCCTGGTCTTCGCCGTCGCGCTCGATTTTTTCGAGCAGCGCGTCCACGCGGGCGCGCGCCCACAGGCGCGGCAACTGCGGATGGTCGAACGATTCCCGCGGCAGGCTGGTTTTGCCGGCCATTTGCACGGCAGCGCCGTCACGTACACCATGGACGGTGAAACTCACATTGTCCTGTGGCTTCTGATAGCGGCCGACCCAGGAAGCCAGCGAGCCGGAGAAAGTTGCGGCCTGCAGCGGGTAAACCGTGTCCACCGCCGCATCCGGAGTAATGGAAAGATCGAGCTGGCCGATGGGGCTGCGGCCGATCTTGGAGAGAAATGAATTCAGCTTGAATTCCATCGGCTCGGTGGAGAGGACTTGTTCCAGCAGTCCGTCCTGGTGCGCGAGCATGCGAAACAGCGGAAGGTTGGCGTCGTCTCCAACAGCGAGAATGTAGGTGCGGGGGCGTTGCGTGTCCGGGAGTTGACCCCACGCGGAGGCATACCAGGCCGCGAGCTTGCCATTCTGGATGGGACCGCGAGTCGCTCCGCCATCACTCAGGATGACCAGATAAGTATTGCTTGCGCCGGGCGCGGAGGCTTGCTCCAGCCCGGTCTTGAGGGCGCGCTGCAGATCGGTGCCGCCCCGCAGGCGGCTGGAGCGGACCGCCTCAATCGCGTGTTGAATCCCGCTCGCATCCGCCAAAGTTACCGGCACAACCTGTGCTTCCGTGTTGAACAGCACCAGCCCGAAGTGATCGGCCGGGCGCAGCGTGTGCAGCAGAGTTTCGAGAGCCTGATAGCTTCGCTCCAGCTTCTCCCACTGCATGGAGAGCGACGTATCGAACAGCACGATGACGGTTTTGGGCACGCCGCCGGCTGCGGTTCCCGAAGGAGCGGGCGCATGCCCGAAGCCCAGCAGCGCTTCTGCCTCGAAAAATCCCGGCTCGTTCACGCCGCGGACGGGTGCGGTCTCAGTCGGCGAAGGCTGGCTGCTTACCGGATTTCTGTAGGTCAGCAACTGCAGCGTGTCCGAGTCGGCGGGGTCGAGGTCGTAGGTCACGACAAAGTCTTCGCCAAGATTGATGTTCTGCCCTTCGAAGTGACCCTCGACCAGGTGAGGCGTGTTCTGGTCGAACTGCAGCGGAAACGTTTTGGCTGGAGCCTGAAAGTTGCGGATCGCATGCGCCGTATGCAATTCGAAGTTGATCCGGAAATGGCCTGCAGCCTGCGCCTGATACGCATCCGGCCGCAACGGGATCGCGAAATACGATTTGAGATTTTCGACCGGGATGGACTCGTGATATTCGATCTCCAGCCGCTTCGTGCCGAAAGCCGGAATCGGAACGATGCGCGCGCTGAAGACCGAGGAGCGCCGGGCTTCTTCGGGGCCGCGTTCGCCCATCTGCAGAAGTCCGGGGTCAATGGCCTGCTGCTTGAGCTGGTTATAGAGTTCTTCGGCGCGTTTGCGTTCGAGGATCACGGCCGGCAGGCGCACCGGGCCATCCCATGTGGCGAAATCGGAAATCGTGGCGTGGCTGGGAAGGGCGAAAATGTAGTTGCCTTCTTCAATGGCGCCGGTGTGATTGGCAAAGACCTGGCGCACAAAGACGCGCGCGTCCCCGTTGTCAATGCGGACGGTGATTTCCATTTCCTCCAGCGAGAGGATCGCGGCATTGGGTTGCTGCTTGTCGCGCGGGATGAGGATTCCGGCGTCGCCAAAGAGCGGCGTCGAAGTGAGTAGAGCGATAAGAGCGGAAAAGAACAGGTTTTTCATGAGTGCAGCTTCTGCTCTGGTATGCGGACCAGACCGTTATCTGTACCGATGTAGATGTAGCCGTTGGCGGCTGCGAGAGCGGTCACGTTCAGCGACGGCAGGCCGTCGTGGATCACCGACCAGCGCGCGGATTGCCGGTCGTAAAGATAAAGACCTTCCCCCAGCGTTCCAGCCAGCACATAGCTGGCGGTCACGAGCATGGCGTTGGGATTGACTTCGAACGAGCCGGAGCCGGTCTCGTAGGAACGAAAGCGTCCAGAGCGGTCGAGACCGAGAATGCCCGCGCCGTAAGTGCCCACCATCCACTCCGAGCCGACCGGAACGACGGCGGTGATCCAGTTGTGCTTGAGATTGGAAGTGGTGGTCGTGTAATTCGCGGTCACATCGCCGCGATTCAGCAGCGACAGGCCGCCGAGCGTGCCGGCCATGAGTTCGTCGCCGGAAACGCCGAGCGCGTAGACGTGGTTGTTCACCAGCCCGTGGAAGGCATACATGCTGCGCGCACCGCTGGCGTCGAGAAAGGTGAGGCCCGCGGGAGTGGCGAGCGCCAGGCCGTCGCGGTAGGCCACGACGTCGGTAACGTGATCGGCGATCAGGCCGTCGGCGCGAGTCAGAACCTGCTGTTCGCTGCCCGAGCCGTCGAAGCGAACCAGACCGTTGGCCGTTGCCACGTCAATGATGCCGGTCTTGGCGTCCGGGAAGATGCGATTCACGCAGAACACATGTTCGTCTTCCACGTGGCTGGCGCGGCCGCCGCCGGAAGCAAGAAGATCGAGGCCGCGATCGAAATATCCGACCCACAGGCGCCCACTCGCGTCGGCTGCCAGCGCCGAGATGTTGCGGTCACTCAACACGGCCGTGCCCGGCTCCAGCGCACGCCGCCAGCCCATTCCGTGCGGGTTCATGCGGTAGAGCCCGTCGCGGACGACGGCAAAGACGGTGTCTTCTGAGGTAAACAGCTGCCGGACTTCCGCCAGTTGCGGCCCTCGCCCTGACCCTGGCCCTAAGCTGGGATCAACATTCGGATTCGGACGGCGGCCTTCGAGCGGGATCACCATCACGCCCTGGTCTTCCGATCCGACATAGAGTTGGACGGGCGTGGCAAGCAACGCAGTGGCCAGCACTCCCGGAGCCAGCACGCGGGAGAAACGTCCACCGGAGAAAACAGCCACGCCGGTCGAGGTACCGACGTAGGTCATGTCCCCGGAAATCGCGAGCGACTGCACTTGAGGATCGGGCAGCCCCTGGGCCTCGACAAAGCTGTCGGTCTGGCCGGCGTGAAAGTGCAGCACACCGCGATTCAGCGTGCCCACCCATAAATCGGATTCGTTGCCCGCGAGGGCAGTCACGTAGAGGGCATCCAGCGTGGGATGAAGCACGGTGATCTGCTTCCCGTCATAGACCAGGACGCCGCGCTTCTTGGTCCCGAACAGAAGATGTCCCGAAGGAGCGGACAGGATTGCGGTGACGGCCCGGGCGTCAGGGCTGGCGGGCAAAATCTGGCGGAAGGCGCGGCCGTTGAAGGCCAGGAGACCGTCGGAGGCGGTCGCAATGATCAGTTCGGGCTCCCGCGAATCGGCAAGAACGGCGGGAGCCAGCGCAATGAGCAGCGATCCGGGAAGCTCCGCGCCGACACTATATTGATGGACGAGAGAGCCGCCTAGGTCATACTCCAGCAGCCCGGCAGGCCCGGCAATATAAAGGTCATTCTGGAAGCGGGCAGCCTGTAGAAAAACCTCAGGGGAGCTGACGGGTTCGAATCCGGCATTGGGCGGCGGGGGCAGAGGCCGCAGGACGAAGCGGAACTCGTTTTCGGCGCGTACATCTTCTGCTGCCGAACGCATCGCCCGCGAAGCACGCCATATCACCAGCGTTCCCAGTACGACGACGAAGGCCAGGCCGGTTGCGACTGTCACACGCACCGGCACGAGCGAAGCTCGCTGCATAGTGCCTCATGCCAGGACACTGAACTATAAACCCGGACCCGGCTGTGCAAATTAAAGCAAGCTATGGACCAAACCGGGCACCTCACGCAGGGGAGGGTTTCACGAGAGAGCTTGTGAGGTGGAAGTGTGTGTGTGCGTAAACACTGTATACGGGATGACACGGTGAGGCGTTCTCAAATCACGGCCAGCACGACGTTCGTCGCCGCAGTCAACTGACTTGAACCGGGATTGACTGCACGTCGTGTCTCGACTTCCGATCCTCCAGAGCCGTGGCGGCTACTTGGCGCTAGTGGTGCAGTTTGATAAGGAAGCGAGCCAAGCGCGCGATTATTGCGTCGCCAAGAACGCGACGCGACGCGCGGCTCGCTTAGATCCCTCGCTGCGCAAAAGACGCTTGCTCGGGATGACAGGCAAACTGCACCACTACCTACTTGGCCTGCGGCTTGATCGCGGCGGACATGGCAGTTCTGATTTTCTGTTCCCCTTCGTCGCTCAGATAGCCGCAATCCAGACGCATGAAAACCGTGGTGTAAGGGATTGTTTCCGTGGTCTTGATGAACAGGACCTGGAACGTCTTACCCGCTTCGTCGATTTTGGTGATCATTTCGGCGTGGGGAGCAGTGAAGGTCGGGTTCTTGGCAAAGAGCTCCGTCATTTGCTTGCGCAGTTCCGATAGTCCCGGGTAGTCGCGGGCGTCAACGAAATAAAGTTCCTGATCCAGAAAGACCGAGGCGCGAACGTGGCGGGAAGAAGCAATCGCGCCGGTAACATAGCGAAGCACCGACGACATGTCTTCGTTGACGACAATCGTTTCAATCCCCGGGTTGGCATAGGCGGGAAAGGCCGAATCCGCGACCACAATCCAGTTTCTATGACCATACAGGGCAAGGCGGCTCTGCACGACAGCCTTCCAGTCGGGGGTGGGTGGACTGGCGGGCGTTTGTGCGAAGGATAAACCGGCCAGCAGCGTGAGGATGAAGACACACAATCGTAACTTGAATGGGTTCATGAAGGACTCCATTATTAATGAAAGTGCTTTGCGGCGCACGTGCTTCCTGGGACATCCTTTGGCAGGGGATGACTCGAGGCACGAGTTCCGGCGATTCCGTTGGAACTATAGGAGTTGCAAAATGCTTTGTCTACTGATGCTGGACCGGCGGCGATCTGGGCCGCAGAGGCCAGGCGAGAGCCCGGCTTTGATCAAGGGCTCCCTGCTAAATGAACCATCGTAGGCTTGTTCTGGCGTGTGTATAATCTCATGTTCTGAAAATGGGGGTACGTTCCCCGAGCAATCGAGTCCGCCAGACCACATTTTGCGGCGGCCTAAAATGCATTTTGATTCCAGCCGTCCACTGCTCGCCGAACCCGGATTGCGCTTCCCCCGGTTAGCCTTTGCTGCCCTTCTGTTGCTGGCCGCGCACATTGCCCTTCTCGCTGCCTTCGGACATTCGCCGTCCATAGGCATATGGTCGTCCATATTCCAGGTCGCTTCTGCGCTGTTAACGACGGTTGTCTGCTTTCTGACCAGCCACCGGTCCCACGGAATCGCCCGGCCGTTCTGGTTCCTTACCGGAACCGCCTTCGGTTCATGGTCACTGGGGGGGTGCATCCACATCTATGAGGCCTATTATGTAGGGCGAACCACCATCAGCATTGGCCCACTCCTTCTCTTCTTCCTGTCTGCCGCGCCAATGTTTGTCGCGGTGTTTCTGTCTGACGACGACTTCAGAGAAACGATCAATTGGGAATGGATCCTGGACGCGGTACAGATCCTGGGGCTGATCCTCATCATCTACCTGTTCGTCATTTACGTTCCCTTGCTCATTTACGGCGAGAAGGTGGTGAGTCCGGTGGAAGACCGGCTGCTCCTGTGGCGCAACATTCTTCTGGCGACAGGACTGCTGGCGCGCGCCATTCTAGCTCCGACCCGTACGATCCGGCGCTTGTACTTGCCGGTGGGGATGGCGATGGGGGTTTACGCGGCTTCGACCTGGATCGGCAACCGCGCACAGTCACTCTCGGATGCACCCGAGACCGCATGGTACGACCTGGCGTGGTCCATTCCCTTCTGCCTGGTCGCGCTGGCGGCCATTCTGTGGTGGGAACCGCAGGAGCCGGAGAGCGTGTCGCTGCAGATTCCAGACATCGCCCGCGTAATCCTGGTTTACCTGCCTTCCCTTTTTCTTCCGGTCATGCTGCTGCTGAAGTACCGTGACGTGGTGCGGGAGCAGATCTTTCTAGGTCTGTTCGGCCTGATTTTTTCGATCATCCTCTTTAATGCGCGCATGGTGCTGACGCAACGGCGCCAGCGGCTGACCATGGAAGCACTTCACGCCACCGAGCACCAGTATCACTCCCTGTTCGAACGAAACATGGCAGGCGTTTTTCGCTGCACACTGGATGGGAGGCTCCTGAACTGCAATCCGGCTTTCGCTAACATGCTGGGCTACTCCCGCGAGGAACTGGTGCATATTCCACTGCACGAGCTGTATTTCGGAGGCGCGGAGGAGCGCAATGAGTGGATCCTCAGGCTGCGCAGTGACACGCCCGTGCCCCGGGAATTCTGCTTCCGCCGCAAGGATGGCTTGCCACTCTGGGCTGTGCTGAATGCGAATATCGAGAAACAGTCCAACGGCAGCGAAGTGTTGGAAGGCACCCTGGTTGACATCACAGAACGCAAGCTGACCAGCGTCGCGATCGAAGATTGGAAGCGGCGCTACGACGATGCCGTGCTTGCCAGCAGACAAATCATCTACGAGTCGGATCCGGAATCGAGCCACGTCATGCTGGGCGGCTGTGTGCGCGAGGTCCTCGGATACCCGGCGGACGAACTCTCCGGCGACGCACGGACGTGGCTGGATCTCATTCATCCCGAAGACCGTGCTCAGTACCTTGAGAAACTCCGCTCGGCCGTGTCGACCGGCGGAACCATAGAATTCGAGTATCGTGTCCGGCGCAAGGATGAGAGCTATCGCACATTGTGGGAGCAGGGGCGCGCGGTGCGCGGTGCGACTGGCCGGGTGATTCGCATTGTCGGATTCATTACCGACATCACGGAACGACGCACGCTTGAATCCCAACTCCGTCAGGCACAGAAGATGGAGGCGGTAGGACGTCTGGCCGGCGGCGTGGCGCACGATTTCAACAATCTGCTCACGATTATCAGCGGCTACAGCGCCATGCAGGTCGAGCGCACGGCTCCCACCGATCCCGTCCATCACGAAGCGGAACAGATCAAGGCGGCCGCGGACCGTGCCGCGGCTCTGACCCGGCAGTTGCTCGCTTTCAGCCGCCGGACGGTGTTGCAGCCGCGGCGGGTGAATCTCAATGACATCGTGCGCAACGTCGACAAGATGTTGCGCCGTCTGATCGGCGAGGACATCGAGGTCCTGACTGTGCTGGCTCCCGACCTCGGCACGGTGAAAGTCGATCCCGGACAGGTAGAACAGGTACTCATGAACCTGGTGGTGAATGCGCGCGATGCCATGCCCGACGGGGGCAAACTGACTATTCAAACCGAAGACGTCGAACTGGAAGAGAGCTATGTCAGAAGACACGACTACGTGACTCCGGGGCATTACGTCCTGCTCGCGGTGACCGACAGCGGCACCGGCATTGCCCCCGAGACACAGACCCGCATCTTTGAACCTTTCTTTACCACCAAAGAACCCGGGAAAGGTACCGGGCTGGGCTTGCCCATGGTGTACGGCATCGTGAAACAAAGTGGTGGATCGATCGAGGTCTACAGCGAACTGAACCATGGCACGACGGTAAGAATCTACTTGCCGTGCGTGGACGCAGAAGTAGAGAAAGCTGCATCAACCGTGGAACGTTCCATCCGCTCGGACGGTTCGGAGAGGATTCTGCTGGTGGAAGACGACGTGCTCCTCAGAAATCTGGCGGTAGACATCCTCACCGCGCACGGATATACGGTTCAAGCGGTAGAGAAACCTGAAGAGCTGGAAAGCGTGATTCAACAAACAGCCGAGTGCGATCTGCTGCTGACGGACGTGGTCATGCCGAAACTGAACGGCCCGGAACTGGCGAAGCGTGTCGCGCAACACTGGCCCGGGATCAAGGTCCTCTACATGTCGGGTTACACCACGAACGCAATCGTGCACCACGGCGTGCTCAACGAAGGGCTTTTCTTCCTGCAGAAGCCATTCACCCCCGCCGCTCTTACCGCCAAGGTGCGCGAGGTTCTCGACACACCCTCGACCACGGGAACGAAGTCCTGATTAACGAAGTCCTGATTGTTGTTGGACGATCCCTATGAAGGAAAACGAAATTGAGCATCTGCTTGATGACATTGGGTGGAAGATCCTGGGCGAGTTGCAGCAGAACGCCCGCATCGCGTTTGCCGAACTGGGCCGGAGAGTCGGATTATCCACGCCGGCTGTGACGGAGCGGGTGCACAAGATGGAAGAGGCAGGAATCATCGTGGGGTATCGTGCGCAAATTGATCCGGCAAAGGTCGGGCTTCCGATCCTGGCGTTCATCAACGTTAAGGTTAGCGGTGAGAACCTGACTCACTTCATGGAGCTGGCAGCCAGCCGTCCGGAAGTATTGGAATGTCACCGGGTCACGGGAGCAGAATCATTCCTTCTCAAGACGGCGGTCTCCGACGTCGCTCATCTCGAGCAATTGCTCGATGCGCTGATGCCGTACGTGGCGACCACCACCTCGATGGTGCTGTCCACCGCATTGGCGTGGGGAAATATCGTCAAGCCTGACAGCCTGCCTCATGATTTCACGGCATGCAGGCCAGCCCCTCGCTAGCAATGGGGTGGGCGCCGTATGATCCGCAACTGTTCTCGGGGCTCACTTCAACTTCATTTGGTAAACACCTCGAACATCCTTAATACCGATATGTATTGTGCCGGTTTGAGCGGCCTACCATAGCATTGGCGAGGGATGCGTCCTGCCTTGCGGCGAGGGCAAATCCCCCCGAGGAACGTTGCATGGGCGTATTTGTCTGGCACGAAATCGAGCTACCGGTGGACGAAGACGGATTCATACAAGCGCCAGAGCAGTGGAACGAGGACGTGGCAAGCGCTTTGGCCGCAACCGATGGCGTGCCGGCGCTCACACCAGACCACTGGAAAGTCATCGACTACATTCGCTCTTATTACAAGGAATTCGAGATCGCACCCATGGTCCGCAAGCTCTGCAAGGAAACGGGGTTTACCTTGAGACAGATCTACGAACTCTTCCCTTCCGGACCAGCCAAGGGCGCATGTAGAGTCGCGGGCTTACCGAAACCGACAGGCTGCGTATAGCTGGGAGTCGCAATGCCCCTACTGACGATCGCGCTGGCTTCCGCGATTTCGATCTTCCTGCTGGGCAACATCTACCGGGCAGCCAGGGTCATTCGCATGCCCGCCCACCTGCGGTGGGAGCTCTACCCCATCCCGAAAGGCCCGCGCAAGCGGCAACGCTATGGCGGTTCCTATTTCGAAGAGGCTGAGTGGTGGACGAAGTCCATGGACACCGGCCACCGCGGCGAAACGATATTCATGCTGAAGGAAATTTTCCTGCTGCGCGGAGTCTATGAGAACTTCCGCGATCTTTGGATCTGGTCGTTGCTGCTGCACTGGGGCCTGTACCTGTATATGGTCGCAACAGCGGTGGTCGTTGCCGGCATAGCCCTCGCTGCCCGGCTTCCAGGCGGAGATTCGTTTCTGAGCGTGGGATTTGCCGGTTACAGTGTGGCCTGCATTCTCGGAGCGATCGGCAGTTGCGGATTGATGGCGACACGGTTTCTTCATCCCCGGTTGAAAGGCTTCACCAGCCGCGCGACGGTTTTCAATTTATGTCTTCTTGCCGGGATCTTCGCCACAGGGCTGATCGGCTTATTTGTACCGGATCACGGATTTCTTACAGCGCTGCGCGATGCCGTTGATTGGCGGCACCGATCGGGGGGGCACCCGCTCGCGGCCTACCTGCATTTTGGTCTGGTCGCGTTCTTTCTCGCCTACTTCCCTTTCACCCACATGACACACATGTACATGAAGTACTTCACCTGGCATGGTGTGCGATGGGATGACATGCCGGCGCGTCTCGACGAAGGGGCACGCCAAGCGATTACGGAAAACCTGGCACGACCGGTTTCATGGCAGGCTCCGCACGTACGCGGCGCGATCGGGCAGTCGTGGACCGATGTAGCCACCAGGAGCGGGCAGAGCAGAGAGGGCGGCCATGATTAGGATCGAAGACATTGCGCGCCGCGGCGTCCAACTTGCCGATCCGGCCCGGGAGCGGCTGATTCCTCTTCCGCCGCCGTATGACGCGGTTGACGCCTTACCGCCGCGCAAGCGTCTCAGTGAGCAAGCCGTGGCGAACTGCGATTGTTCGCTCGATGGCTTCCTCGCCGTCGGCATGCCCCGGCCAAAGACCGAGGCGGAAGAACGACAACTCACCGAACGCTTCCTGTCCGGTCTGGAGAAGTTGCTTTCCTCGGAAGACAACTGGGCTTTTCTGCAACAACTCACGCTGTCGCTCGACCACTGCGCCCGCTGTCAAACTTGCGTCGAGTCCTGCCCGGTTTACACGGCGAGCGGGCACGACGAGGTTTATCGCCCGACATTCCGCAGCGAGGTGTTTCGGCGGATCGTCAAGAAGTACGGCACGCGCAAGGGCAGAATGCTCGCCAAGCTGAAAGGTGAGGATGTTGAGCTCAATGCAACCACGATTGTCCGGCTGCTGGAGTTGGCCTACCGGTGCACTCTTTGCCGCCGCTGCACGCAATCGTGTCCCATGGGTGTGGACAATGCGCTGCTCACGCGCGAGATTCGCAAGTTGTTCAGCATGGAACTGGGCATCGCTCCCAGGGAAATCCATGAGAAGGGATCGGTCGTACAACTCCGGACCGGCTCAAGCACTGGCATGAACGCCCGCGCAGTCAAGGACAACATCGAGTTTCTTGACGAAGAGATCCGCGAGCAGACCGGTCTGGATATCCACACTCCGTGGGATCAGCCCGGGGCGGACATTCTGCTGATCCACAACGCGGGAGAGATTCTTTCCTGGCCCGAGAATCCCATGGCATTCGCCATCATCCTGGAGGCTGCGGGCCTGAGTTGGACGATGTCGAGCGAGATTGCGGGCTACGACAGCGTGAATTACGGACTTTGGTACGACGACGCCCAGTTCGCCCGAGTCGCGATTCGGCAGATGGAAGCCGCGAGGAAGCTGGGCGTCAAGAAGATCGTCGTCGGCGAATGCGGACATGGTCACAAGGCGTTAATGGTTACCTCTGACCGGCTTCTGCCGAAGGATCTTGACATTCCCCGCGAAAGCGCCTTGACACTTCTGCGCGATATCGTAAAGAGCGGACGGCTGAAACTCGACCCTGCCCGCAACGACTTCCCTGTCACCCTACATGATCCATGCAACATGGTTCGCATGATGGGCATCGTGAAGCCCCAGCGCGACATCCTGAACGCGATTTGCCCGCAGTTTCGAGAAATGGCCCCGCATGGGGTGGAGAACTACTGCTGCGGCGGCGGTTCCGGCTTTGCCCTCATGTCGTCTTACAACTTCGAAGACTGGCGGCTCTCGATTGCTGGCCGGATGAAAATGAAACAGATCCTTGAAGCATTTGCCGACTGCCCCGAACCGGAAACCAGGAAATATGTCTGCGCTCCGTGCTCGAATTGCAAGGGACAGTTCCGCGATCTTTTCAATTACTACGGAGTCTGGGATAAATCGGGAATCTTATACGGCGGCCTGGCTGAGCTGATTGTGAACGCGATGACCGAACTGAAGGAGCCTTTTATCAAGTGGGAGGCTCACTGAGCTTGTGGATTCATTTGTGTTCCTACGGGAGCGAACATGGAAGAACGACTGATCTATTTCGATAACGCGGCAACCGTCTGGCCCAAGCCGGAGAGCGTCTACAGGTTCATGGACCAGTTCTTTCGGACCCATGGCGTGAATCCGGGCCGCAGCGGTTACGATCTGGCCATCGAGGCCGGGACACTGCTGGACAGGACCCGCAAGCGGCTGACGAAGTTCTTTGGGGGCGATGAGGAGGCCCCCGAGCGCCTGGTATTCGGCTACAACGTGACCGACGCGCTCAACCTTGCGATCCCCGGATTGATTGGCCGGGGCGACCACGTCATCACCACCAACCTCGAACACAACTCTGTGATCCGGCCGGTCAATCACATGGTGCGCGATCATGGAGCCGAAGCCACGTTTGTACACTTCAACCCGCAAGGTTTCATCGAGCCGGACGCCATTCGCCAGGCGATACGCCGGAACACGCGCGTCGTCATCATGAATCACGGATCGAATGTCGTCGGCACGGTTCAACCCTTGAAGGAAATCGGCGCGGTGTGCCGCGAACACGGCATTACGTTCGTCGTGGACACGGCCCAGACCGCAGGCCTCATTCCCATCCACATGAGAGAGATGAATATTGATGTGCTTGCCTTCACCGGCCACAAGGCGCTGATGGGGAGCATGGGGATCGGCGGCCTCTGTGTCCGCAAGCACGTCGCGATCCGCCAGGTTCGCAGCGGCGGCACCGGAGTACGCTCGGCAGATCCTTATCACCTCGAGGAATATCCGTGGCGCCTTGAATATGGAACGCCCAACCTGCCTGGAATTGCGTCACTGTGGGCCGGGCAGGATTGGCTGGACGAGCATGGAATCGAGAACATCCACCGGCAGGAAATGGCTCTGGCAAGGAAGCTCGTTGACGGCTTGTGCCGAGTCGAGGGTGTCAAGCTTTACTGCTGCGACAGTCTCGACGACCATCTCTCCACCATTCTCATGAACCTGGAGGGCGTTGCCCCGGGCGACGTCGGCATCATGCTCGACGTTGACCACAACATTGCCACTCGTACAGGTCTGCACTGCGCTCCTCTGGTACACAAGCAGCTAGGAACGGAAAGCACACACGGAGGAGTCCGGTTCTCGGTAGGAGCTTTCAACACCGAGGAAGATGTGGCGGCGGCCGTCGCCGCCATCGAAGACATTGCCAAGTGGGCGCACGAGCGTCAGTCGAAGAAACAGGTCGCGCCAATGGCACCGTGAGGGTTACTTCCCGCCTAATTGCTGCGCGAGGTAGTTGGTAACTCCCATTTCCTTGAGAGCGTGGAGTTGAGCTTCGAGGAAGTCAGCGTGCCGCTCCTCATCCCGGATCATTCCATCGAACAGGTCCTTCGAGCCTTCATCTCCGGCCTGTGCGCACACCTTCGCGGCCTGGTTGTACTGACGCACTGCGTCTAGTTCGTCCTTGAGGTCGATTTCTATTTGCTCCTGCACCTTGGCGCCAAATTGGGGTTTGAGCCCGACATCGACCTTGGGCATGCCGTCGAGAAAGATGATGCGCTCGATGAGGCCTTCGGCATGCTTCATCTCCTCAATGGCTCGCGCCTTGGTAAGATCGCCCAGCCGTGTGTAGCCCCAGCCCTGGCAAATTTCGGACTGCGTCATGTACTGTACGATTGCTGTAAGTTCCGCACTAAGAGCCGCGTTCAACTGCTCGATTACCTTGCTGTCACCCTGCATGATCGTGCCTCCGTCGCAGTTATATTCTGCTTTGAACGAGTAGCAATGCTGTGATCCGGCGCACAGGGAGAATCCAGGCGCCTCCGGCGGCTATTTCAAGCCCTGCACCATATAAAGGTCGGACAACGTCCGGCTGTAGCCGTAAACGTAAGCTTTGTTGTCGGAGGAAACCAAAACCCCACGGATGGTGTCAATCCCCGCAGCATCCGCCGGTTCGAAGGATTTCCAGAAAGTTCTTTCGCCCTTGGTCAAATCCACACGAAACACCTGCGCGGGAACCTGACCTCGCGCCATCACCAACAGGGACCTTCCATCCGAAGACCAGGCAGTGGGAAATTCGCCGAGCTCCACTCCTGCGACCAGCTTGGGATCTCCTCCGGCGACGGGGAACAGGTAGACTCTCCGATCCGGACCGCGAGCCGCCACGCGGGTCCCATCGGGAGACAACAGGGCCGATCCCACTCCTTCCGGGCTGAAGGCACGGGGTTTTGGGTCGTCGAGTGACTCCAGATACAGCCGGGCGCCATGTCCGGGCTCCGTGCCTGTGAACACGAATTGTTTTCCGTCCGGCAGGAAAGCCGCGGCCATGTGATTCAGCCCGTCATCTTTCAACTGCCGCATCTCGCCGACTCCGGTGGGATAAAGAACCAACGGCGACGGCACCACATTCAGCCGCGACAGCGCCCACTGGCCGTCGGGAGAGAGCGAGAGCCCGGTGCCTTCGCCCAGCCGGATCGCCGGCGAGCCGTCGGTGTTGCGCAAATAGACGGCGTACTTAGGTCCGCCGCCCTCGCCGGATTCAAAGAACAAAATCGTCTTCCCATCAGCCGACAGGCTTCCCGGCACCGACCAGTCCAGCCACGACAAATCTTTTTCCTTGGGTTCTCCCGGGGCCAACCCGATCATGCCCGCGCGATCGTTGCCGCGCGTCAGCAGTACGCTTCCTTCTTTGCCGACATCCAGAATCGTCAACTCACCGGGCACCCGCGCCAGTAGCCGCACGTTCCCCGACAGGTCTGTCGCATACAGCGACCGGTCGCCTCCGGTACGCGTTGCCGTGAACCAGATTTCACTCGCGTTCGGCGACCAGGCCAAGCCCTGAATGCTGTCCCATCCGCTGGAGAGCGTCGTCTTCTTGCCCGAGAGGTCGAGCACGGCCACCGCCCCGCCATCGTCCCCTGCCTGCGGGTGATCCACGAATGCGATGCTTTTCCCGTCCGGCCCCACGCGTGGATTCCCGATCCACCCGTCCGCCTCGTACAGTACTTTTCCCAGGGGAAACTCGAGGCGTTTGCGGCCCGCGACTTCGTGAACGATGACCACATTCGTTCCATCCGGCGACCAGTCAGCCCATTCGACGTCGTTCAGAATCTCCCGCGGCGCACCGCCTACGAGGGGAACCCGCGCCAGAGTTCCCCCATAGAGAAAAGAGGAATCCCGCGGTTTGCTGTGCAAGGCCAGCAGCATCTCACCCGAGGCAGAGACCGCCAGCACATCGGCGCCCTTCGGTTCCATCTGCTGCGACTGCGGACTCTCGGGGCGCGTGGTATAGAGGTCGAGGGGCTTGCCCTCCCATGCTGCGCTGTAGATTACCGTCTTTCCATCCGGCGCAAAGCGCGCCGAATGCACAATCCCGCGCCGGAAGGTCAGCGGATGATAGGCGGCAAACTCCGTCTTACCCGAGCCTTTGAACAGCAGCAACCCTGCTCCTAATCCCGCCAGTAAGGCCAGCACTCCCGCCGCCGCGGCAGCGGTCCACACCCGCCCGCGCGGCACCAGATTCGCGCGCATTGTTTCTGCCGGGACTCCCGCGGCCGAAACTGCCGCAATTCCGGAGGAGCTCGCCGCCCGGATGCGCGAACTTTCCAGACCGCGCTTGATTCGCTTCAGGTCGCCGCGCAACTCGGCTGCCGTCTGGTAGCGCATGTCGCGCTCTTTTTCGAGCGACTTCCCAATCAATTCATCCAGCTTCGCTGGCATGGCGGGGTTCAGGCTCGATACCGGCACCGTCGTGCGGTTCAGAATGGCTTCAAAGATCACGCCGTTGCTGCTCCCTGAAAACGCCATCTGCCCGGTCGCCATCTCATACATGACGGACCCGAACGCGAACAGGTCGGTGCGCGGATCCAGTTCCTCCGCGCGCACTTGCTCCGGCGACATATAGGCCACGGTCCCGATGGTTGACCCCGGACTGGTCATTGCCCCTTCCGGCGTCGTCACCGTGTGTTCGGTGTGTTGCGCCAGCTTGGCGAGCCCGAAATCCAATAGTTTGGCCTGCCCGCGCTTGGTCACAAAAATATTGGCCGGCTTGATGTCGCGGTGAATGATTCCCCGGGCATGCGCCGCATCGAGCGCATCCGCGATCTCGATGCCAATCCCCAGCAGCGTCTCGACATCCATCGGGCGACCGCCGATGCGATGTTTCAACGTTTGCCCGTCGAGAAACTCCATCGCGATGAAGGCATGCCCGTTGTATTCATCAATCTCGTAAATGGTGCAGATGTTGGGATGATTCAGCGCCGATGCGGCCTGCGCTTCGCGCTGGAAGCGGCTCAGCGCCTGCGGGTCTTTGGCCACGTCATCGGGAAGGAACTTCAGAGCCACAAAGCGTTTCAGCTTCGTGTCCTCGGCTTTGTAGACAACGCCCATGCCCCCGCCGCCGAGCTTTTCAACAATCCGGTAGTGGGAGATGGTCTGGCCGAGCATGCTTTGGGGTCAATGGCAGCCCAGCTATCTTATGGGTAATGGGTAAGTCGGCGCAAGCGATTTGAGGCTTCGGACGACGCGCAGGCTAACGCGCGCCGATCTAGAATCCCATGACGACAAGAATTTAACTCCTTTCTCCTATTGGCCTTTTGACGGCCGGCATGTTGTACCTCGGGTATCTACCATGTTTTCCCCCAAGCTCCACACTCATGATGAGCCCTCCCCCAGGGTGCACACACAGTCCTAGAACACAGTCGTAGACCCTGGGGCTACGGGTCCATGGCTGACAATGTTAGAGACTGCGGCGAGAGCGATCTCCTCGAGGCACTTTTGGAAGGCAGCAGGCGCGTTGCTTCTTCTGGCAGGCCTCACTTTTCTGGTCGGCTGTCAGGGTTTAAGCGCTGCCGGCTCTTCCAGTCAACAACCCACCACTCTTTCTCTGCTAAACACAACGCTGGACTTTGGCAGTGTTGCGGCGGGCAGCAGCGCAACCCTGACGGCCACCGCGACGAACTCCGGACCAGCATCAGTTACCGTCAGCAGCGCCACGATCTCGACCAAGTACTTTTCTCTGGCTGCCCCCAGCCTTCCGGTTACCGTTCCCGCCGGGCAGAGCGCAACGATCAGCATCAAGTTCGCACCCAACGCGCCGGGAGCCTTCAAAGCCACGCTCTCCATTACCAGCAACGCGTCGAATACGGTGCCGGAACTGACGCTCTCGGGAACGGGGACCGCAGCAACTTCCGGAACGCTCACGCTCAATCCGGCTAGCCAGGATTTCGGCAGCGTGACCGTGGGAGCCAAGCAGTCGCAGTCGGTGACTGTCACCAACACCGGGAGTTCCACTGTCAACATCTCGCAGGCTTCCGTCAGCGGTACAGGATTTCAGCTCAGCGGAATTACAACCCCGTTAACTCTCAACGCCTCTCAGGGCACGACTTTCACAGTTGCCTTCGCGCCGCAGGCGAGCGGAAGCGCGAGTGGTGCGGTAACGATCACTTCGGACGCTTCGAATTCGCCCTTGACAATGCCCCTATCGGGAACGGGAGCCGCCGCGGCCGGCACGCTCGCATCGAATCCCGCCAGCCTCAGCTTTGGCAGCGTCACCGTCGGAAACAAGCAGTCGTTGTCGGAGACCGTGACGAACACGGGCAGCACCAGCGTCACGATTTCTCAAGTTGCGGCCAGCGGCGTGGGATTCAGCCTGAGCGGAATTACGACTCCGGTCACGCTGACGGCGGGACAGAGCGCCGGGTTCACCGTCACCTTCACGCCAGCAGCGGCCGGAAGCGCCAGTGGCGATGTAACCGTCACCTCCAACGCCTCGAATCCGAGCCTCACGATCCCCGCAGGGGGGACAGGAGTATCGGCGGGCGCACTCGGCGCGAATCCCGCCAGTCTTAGCTTTGGCAGCGTCACCGTCGGAAACAAGCAGTCGTTGTCGGAGACCGTGACGAACACGGGCAGCACCAGCGTCACGATTTCTCAGGTCGCGGCCAGCGGCGTGGGATTCAGCCTGAGCGGGATCACAACTCCGGTCACGCTGACGGCGGGACAGAGCGCTGGTTTCACCGTCACCTTCACGCCAGCAGCGGCCGGAAGCGCCAGTGGCAGTGTAACCGTCACCTCCAACGCCTCGAATCCATCCCTGACGATTCCCTTGTCGGGAACAGGCCTGGCGCCGGGCGCGCTGGGGGCGAATCCTGCCAGCCTCAGTTTTGGCAGCGTGACGGTCGGAAACAAGCAATCTATCTCGGAGACGGTCACCAACACCGGTGGGACCAGCGTCACGATTTCTCAAGTTGCGGCCAGCGGCACTGGATTCAGCTTGAGCGGGATCACAACTCCGGTCACGCTGACGGCCGGGCAGAGCGCTGGTTTCACCGTCACCTTCACGCCAGCAGCGGCCGGAAGCGCCAGTGGCAATGTAACCGTCACCTCCAACGCCTCGAATCCGACCCTGACGATTCCGGCATCGGGTACGGGACTCACACCCGGGACGCTGGGAGCGAACCCCACCAGCCTCAGCTTTGGCAGCGTCACGGTTGGGAACAACCAGTCCTTGTCCGAGACCGTGACCAACACTGGCGGCACGAGCGTCACGATCTCTCAGGTTGCGGCCAGCGGCACTGGATTCAGTCTGAGCGGGATCACGACTCCGGTCACGCTGACGGCCGGGCAGAGCGCTGGTTTCACCGTCACCTTCACGCCAGCAGCGGCCGGAAGCGCCAGTGGCAACGTAACCGTCACCTCCAACGCCTCGAATCCGACCCTGACGATTCCCTTGTCGGGTACAGGCCTGGCGCCGGGCGCTTTGGGAGCAAACCCTGCCAGCCTTAGCTTCGGCAGCGTGACCGTCGGAAACAAACAATCTCTCTCGGAGACAGTCACTAACACCGGCGGCACCAGCGTCACGATTTCTCAGGTAGCGGCCAGCGGCACCGGATTCAGCCTGAGCGGGATCACGACTCCGGTCACGCTGACTGCGGGACAGAGCGCCGGGTTCACCGTCACGTTTACGCCCACTGCGGCCGGGAGCGCCAGTGGCGATGTAA
>JBKQRC010000059.1:0-74437 GCA_052326105.1 Candidatus Sulfotelmatobacter sp.
GCTCGCAGCCGGCGTCAAGAGCGGCTACAACTTCGGAGCAACTGGCGCGGGTGGCCCTCCGGCTACCACGTATTACGCCACTGCCGTTCCGGTTACCCTGAACCAGACTGGTACTCGCAGCTTCTGCGCTTTTGAAGACGCTGTGGTTCGCGTGCAGCCCACCGGCGCCGCGATCGCCAGCGAAGCGGCCTGCCAGGCTCTCGCGCCGCTCAACCAGTAAGTCCGATTTGGCAAAGTACCTGGGGGAGGGTACAAGCCAGGGAGCAGCGGACGAAAGTTCGCTGCTCCTTCTGTTTTTCCGCGCCTTTCTTCTCCTCTTCCCACCTTGTCACGTTCCGCTCTGCACTTGACAATAATTGGCGACATGTTCGCGCCGGTTATGGTGTGCCCCCCCAGCCACGCTCTCATCAGCGCGTGAGTGACTGAAAACAAAGCCTTTTCGGGCTGTGACCCTCGGTCCGAGCATCCGCCAGTTTTGGCTGTCTACGTGCCAAAGCAAGAGTGTAGTTTACAAAATTGATTTTCTAGAGCGATTTTCTAGACGGAGAGCAATTTTCCATGGTTAAACAAAAGGGTTTCTCGCTAATCGAACTGCTGATCGTAGTCGCGATTATTCTGATCATTGCAGCCATTGCCATCCCGAACTTGCTGCGTGCCCGCGAGGCGGCCAACGAGGCGTCTGCTGTAGCCTCCATCCGTACAATCAACACCGCAGAAATCACCTATTCGTCTACGTATCCTACAGTGGGATTCGCGGCCAGCTTGACGGTCCTGGGCGGCGTCGCTCCTTGTACCCCGACCTCGACCACGGCCTGTTTGATCGACAGCCTGCTGTCTGGCGGCAAGAAGAGCGGCTACAACTTCGCCGAGGCGCCAGGAGCAGTGGCCACCCCACAGACCACGTATTACGCGACCGCGGTTCCGATCACCCTGGACCAGACCGGTACCCGCACTTTCTGCTCGTTTGAAGACGCGGTGGTTCGAGTACAGCCTACAGGCGGCGCCGTCGCCAGCGAAGCGGCTTGCCAGGCTCTCGCGCCGCTCAACCAGTAAGGCGAGTTCGGCGACTGGGGCGGCTAGATCTTTGCCTACGCCGCCCCTCCGCATTGAGCGTGTTCGTGGCACTCCCGGATGCGCTGTTTTGGCTTGTCGCTGCCCGGTCAGGTTTCTGACATTTTCTGTCACGTCTCGCCCGAGAAGAACCAGCGTTCCTATTTTCGGCCCCCGCTTATTCCGCTAACTTATTGATAGACAGAGCCATCAAGAAATTGCACGAGCGGCATGAGACCGTGAAAGAATGGCGCTGAAACTGCTGCTGAATTACCGATAGCGGCCCCGGCGAATCTTTGGTAACTAATTTTGAGGGAAGCTTATGCGCACAACAAAAGGATTCTCGCTCATCGAATTGCTGATTGTGGTGGCGATAATCCTCATCATTGCCGCTATTGCCATCCCCAATTTGCTACAGGCCAGAATCTCGGCCAATGAGTCCTCGGCGGCGGGAGCGATACACACCATCACCAGCGCCGAAATTACCTATTTCAACGCCTACCCTAGCGTCGGCTATGCCACCGCGATCGGACAGCTGGGCGGAACGACCCCCTGCACTCCTTCGTCGACGACAGCTTGCATCATCGACAATTTTCTGGCCACGGCCACGCCCGGCGGAACGGGTAAGAGTGGCTACTACTACCTGGCAACCGGCATCGTGACCGGGGGCGCAACCTACAACGACGCCTACGTCATCGGCACCGCACCCATTGCCGTCCATTACTCTGGAAACCGTGATTTCTGCTCTGTCAACGACGGGGTTCTCCGCTCCCAGATGGCCCTTGTCGGCGACACCCCCGTTAATGTCGTCGCCAATTGTCTGGCGTTCGCCGTCGCTCAATAACAGTCTCACGTCTCATATCAGTCTGAGATTTGCGCGCGTGGGGGTGTCCTTTTCCCGGCCGTCAATCCTCCTGCATCTGTGGCGACAGTAACCGTCGTAACTAGCCTGCAAGTCCACTCGCTCGCTTCTGTTGCTTATAATCTTCTTTCGGAACCCGTCTCGAGGGAGTCCCTTTCGCGTTATGGCCGCAATTGAGATCCTCGGTCTGCAAAAGACATACATGGTAGGCTTCTGGCGCAAGCGTCCCAAGCGAGCGCTTGAGCCGCTGCACTTGACCGTCGAAGAAGGCGAGATCTTCGGCTTTCTAGGCCCCAACGGTGCGGGCAAGACCACCACGCTGAAAATGCTCATGGGGCTCGTCTTCCCCACAGCGGGCACGGCCCGCGTCCTGGGTCGTCCATGGACTGATTCCGCAGTGAAAGCCCAGATCGGGTTTCTTCCCGAGCAGCCCTATTTCTACGACTACCTCACTGCCCACGAATTGCTCGACTACTACGGGCAGCTCTCCGGCGTCCCTGCCCATAATCGCAAGCGCCGCATCGAAGAAGTTCTCGCCCGCGTAGGCCTCACCGACATCAAAGGCCTGCAGCTGCGCAAATTCTCCAAGGGCATGCTGCAGCGCGCCGGAATCGCGCAAGCCATTCTGCACAATCCCAGGCTGGTTTTCCTGGACGAGCCTATGTCGGGACTCGATCCCCTTGGCCGCCGTGAAGTCCGCGACTTGATCGAGCAACTTAAGCAGGAAGGCAAGACTGTGTTTTTTTCGACCCACATTCTCTCCGATGCCGAGGCGCTCTGCGACCGCGTTGCCATCATCCACAAAGGCCAGCTGCGCGGCGTAGGAGAGGTGGAAGAGTTGACCTCCAGTGTTCAAGGCAAGGTCGAAGTCATTTGGCAGGGCACCCAAGTACCCGCGTCGATGAAGGCCCTGGGCGCCGAATGCCACGTTACCGGAGACACAGTCCGCGCCGTCCTCCCCGAGAACCAGCAGGACGCCGCCATTGACGCACTCCGCCGCGAGCGCATCCGCTTGATCGCGATCACCCCGCTGCGCACTTCGCTCGAGGCTTACTTCGTCGAAAAACTTCAGCCCTCTCAAACCGCAGTGGAAACCACCGTCGGCACGGCCGCAGGGACCAAAGCATGACCGCCCGCATCGTTCATATCGCCAGGAACACTTTCCGCGAAGCGGTCCGCGATCGCGTTCTCTACAACCTGATTGCCTTCGCTCTTCTACTGTCTGGCGCGGCCATTTTCGTTGGCCAGATTTCGATTGATATCGAGCGCCTTGTCGTCGTCAACCTCGGCCTCACCGCCGTCTCCCTGTTTGGCGTGGTGATCGCTATCTTCATCGGCATCGGCCTGGTCTCCAAAGAAATCGAAAAGCGCACCCTCTATACGGTTCTCTCGCGCCCCGTCCGCCGCTGGGAATTCATCATCGGAAAGTTCTTCGGGCTGGCCGGCACCCTCGTCGTGAATACCTTCTTCATGGGCATCGGAGTCTTCGGCGCTTTGCTCTACGTCGCGCACAAGTTCTCCAAGCCTGATGCACTCATCCTGGTTGCGCTCTACTTTATTGTTCTCGAATTCTTCATCATCTGTTCGCTGGCTTTGCTGTTCTCGTCGTTTTCGTCCCCTCTGCTGTCGGCCGTATTCGCCTTCTCACTATTCGTGATCGGCAGCTTCGCCGACGACCTCCGCGGATTCGCGGGCCTGACTCATGGCTTCACTCGCTGGTTCGCTACCGGCGCGGCTTACCTGGTGCCCAATTTTTCCGCGCTGAACGTCATCAGCGCGGTCGCGCATCAGCAGTCGCTGAGTGCGCAACTCATCCTGCAAAACACGCTTTACGCTTTGTTCTATACGGCGATGGCCCTCAGCGGCGCGGTGCTCATCTTCGAGCGCAGGAACCTGAAATGACCGGGCAGATGTGGAAGGGAAAAGGAACCATGTGGGGACAGCCGCCCTCAGCTGTCCGGTCGAGCGTAGCTCGACGGCTTTCCTTCCCCTACACACAACCCCAGAACGCGCCGGGCTGCGCCCGGCCGGACAGCCGAGGACGTCTGTCTCCACATAATCCCTGCCCGGAACCAGGAGCGGCTCAATGACGGCCTCGCGCCGCACCACCGTCATCGCGGCCTCCTGCCTGGCCGTTTCCATGAGCGCGTGCGTTCTCCTGTTGCGCCATTTCGACCGGATCCGCCCCAAGGCCACCATCGAAGACGTCCTCTACATCGAGTCACCCAGGATGGTGAGGCGCGCCAGCCTCGGCTTCGACGGCCTGATGGCCTGCATCTACTGGACCCGCGCCGTGCAGTACTTCGGCCATCGCCACTACGAACGCGCACACACTTACAACGAACTCGCTCCGCTGCTGGAAGTCACCACCGCGCTCGACCCGCATTTGCTCCCGGCCTACCAGTTCGGCGCCAGCTTTCTCGCGCCCACGCCGCCCAACGGCGCCGGGCAGCCTGACCGCGCCATTCAGCTGATGGAGTATGGCATCGCTCACAACCCCGACAACTGGCAGCTTTACTACAATCTCGCGTTCGTTTACTACACCGAACTCAAGGACTACAAGAGAGCTTCCGAGGTCTTCGACCGCGGCTCACGAGTTCCGAATGCGCATCCCTTCATGAGAATTATGGCCGCCCAGACAGCGCAGCACGCCGGCGACTACATGACGGCCCGCATGCTGTGGAGCGCGACTTTCGAAACCAGCCGCGAAACCAACATCCGCCGGAACGCTCTGGAACACTTGCGCGCCATCCAGGTAGATGAAGACGTGGCCCGCCTGCAAGCCGCCGTCACACGCTTCGGCGAGCGCACTGGACGCCTGCCATCAAGCATTTCCGAGCTGTGCGCCGCCGAGCACTTGCCCGGCATTCCTGACGATCCTGATGGCAACGCCTACACCATGACGCCGGAAGGCCGTATCCTCGTCCAGCACCCCGACGACTTCCCCTTCATCTCCAAGGGCGTGCCTCCGGGCTACAAACCCTCCGGCCTGCCCAAATTCCACACCAAAGGGTAGAGTGTTCGTGTGGGGACGGCCGCACCGACTGGGTTACGATTCTCCTGATGCCCTCCAACTCACCCCGCATCCTTCCCGCCGCGCTTGACTTCTGGACTGAGGCTGCCTCCCGCGTCGGGTGGTTCGCCGCCACTCGCGCCCTTCTCGCCGCGTTCTGGGAGTTCCTTCGTGACTCCACGCCCTCCCGACTACGCCAGCGCTATGGCGACGCCGACTACGACTGGGATCACCGCGTCAACACCACCAGCGCCGCGGTCGGCTGGCGCGATCGCCTCCTTGGCGTCTTCCATTCCGCCTATCAGCCCACCGATCCCGCCGGATTCCGCGAGATGCTGGAGGCGCTCGCCGAGCACTCGCATCTCAACTTTTGCGACTTCACTTTCCTCGATCTCGGCTCGGGCAAGGGACGCACGCTGCTGATGGCCTCCGACTATCCCTTTCGCCGCATTCTCGGCGTCGAACTTCTTCCCGCCCTGCACCGGATCGCTCAGGAAAATCTGGGCGCTTACAAGAACGACTCGCAGCAGTGTTTCGCTCTGGAATGCCTTTGCGCCGACGCCACGACGTTCCCCTTCCCCGAAGAACCGCTCGTCCTCTTTCTCTTCAATCCTTTCGGAGAACCTGTCCTCCGCCGGGTGGTCTCGAACCTCAAGCAATCGGTCCGAGCCAATCCCCGCCCCGTGTATGTGCTCTATTACAACCCGCTGCTGGAGCACGTCCTTGCCGAAGGCGGTTTCCTGCGCAAGGTTACCGGAACGCACCAGTACTCAGTGTTTGAGGGATCAGAGGTCGGGGATTAGCGATCAGGGATTAGTGGTTAGTGGCCAGGGGCAGATCAGTTGGGCTACCAGCTGGGTGCCCCATGTCTCGCGTGTTTTGCGAGACGTGGGGTTTTTGCTTCCTAAGGAGATTGTGGAGTTTCACAGACTGCGCCAGAAAGAGGGTTTTGGGTGTCTGCGAGGCAAGTTCATCCGCCGAGCGGGCGCTCGGCCTAGTCGGGGTTGAGGCCCATTCCCACATGACTTACGATCCTTGCTTTTCGAAAATGATCTCTGCCTTCTTGGCGGTCAGCTTCTCTCTACGGTAGGCGCGGGCCACGTCGCCCAGAGGCACCGGTTCCGAGACAGGTCCGAACTCCCACAGCGGCCGCTCGCCTTGGGCATAGGTGTAATTCGAGGGCGAGCCGCCAACCAGAGATTGCTCGGTGGCCATCTCATGCAGGGCCGCGTGCTGCGGATGGTCCGGAAGCTCAAGCACCTGCGGCTGGTTGGGCAGCGATCCAGCGATCTGTCCCCAAGCCACTGCCGAGCAGGCGATGAACAACACGACAAGTGTGATTTTCATAGTATTCGGTCTCAGTTTCACGACTATAAATGCAACCTCAATACCAGATGAAGTATTAGTATTTTCATACACTTACACCTATTTCATCAAGCAGGACGCAAGACTTTGCACATTTTATGGAATCCCCGCCGTTCACCGAGCCTGGCCGACTCCAAGAGCGGCGGAGGCTTCTTGTCTCAGGGAATTGCCGAAGGGAGCGGCGGTTTGCGGTCCGGCGTCGGGAGTCGGTTTTTCGGTATTGCGTCGGCAGCGGTATATTGCCTCAGCTGGTTCTGTAGCTTTACAGTGAAGGGCATGATCAGCCGCCATCGAAATCGATCCTGGAAATTGAGGGAACTCGCGCCGCCCGCGCTTCTCGTGGTAGTTCTTGCCGCGTTAATTCCCCAGCATGCTCTGGCGCAAACCGACTGCTCTGAGGGCAACAGCGTTCTCGATGCGACGCCGCCAAAGAACATGACGCCGCAGCAACTGATGGAGAAATTTGCGGCGCAGGAGGCGAAGGTCAAACAGGCGCGCACCCGCTACTCCTATACGCGGGACCTCATGATCCAAACTCTCAACGGTAACGCGGTGGATGGGCAGATGCACGAAGTCGCGACCATCTCCTATGACGACAAGGGCAAGCGGATGGAGAACGTCACCTTCGCCGAGCAGTCCACCTTGCGCGGCGTGCAGTTGTCAGCGGATGACTGGGACGATATCCGCGTCTTCATGCCCCTCATTCTCACCACCGAAGATCTGCCGCAATACAACCTGACCTACGCCGGGCAGCAGCATGTGGACGACCTCGATACCTACGTGTTCCACGTCGAACCCAGGAAAGTAGAGAAAAACAACCGTTACTTCCAAGGCCGGGTGTGGGTGGACAACCAGGACCTTGAGATCGTGAAGCTGTGCGGCAAGAGCGTTCCGGAAACGATCTCGAAAAGGAAGAACCAGCCGCAGGACGTCCGGCCGACATTTGTGACCTACCGCCAGCCGGTAGACGGCTACTGGTTCCCGGCGTATACCCGCGTGGATGATACCCTGCATTTCCGCGTCGAGTCGGTTCACCTGCGTGAGATCATCAAGTTCACCGGGTATAAGCAGGCAGGAACGGGCGGTTCGGCAGCCAAACCCTGAAACCGGAACACCTCTTCGGCGAATCTATGTGGATACCGCAGGCCACTTGATGCGCTGCTCGTGTCTGTGTTGTACTTTGGTTATGGCAGAAGAGAAAAGCGGCAGTAAGAACATAATTTTGTGGATCATCACAGTTGTCCTGGTCGCATTGGCGTTTTATCTGTACCACAAACCGAGGTAGCTGCGGCGAAGCTCGCTCGGGTCCGCCGATGCCTCCGTCGCAATTCCGTTGCGGCGCATACCTTGGTGCCTGCGCAGGGACCACAAGGCCACGGCATGTTGACTTCAGCGCTCACACTTGATGTTCAAATCTCCGACTAGAATCATATTCTGGCCCCGATCCGTTTCGTGACGCTCCCTCATCGGGCATTGGCTACAACATAGACATAGCGCAACGTTCCTGCGCCGGTGTTCCAGACGTCGTGTTCGGTTTCGGGCGGGCAATAGAGCGCTGTACGGGGTTTGAGTTCAAGCTTCGAGCCATCGTCAAAGCGCATTTCGCCCTCGCCCTCGAGGATGATGAGCATCTCCTCGTGGTGCTCGGTGCTGTGTTTGCCGACGGAGCGCCCTGGTTCGAGCACAACGTAACCGGATTTCATGGTGACGGTTTCCGGCGGCCCGGTGAGGATGGGAAGAATGCCATTGTCGGCCTTGTCCAGAGCAACGACCTTGGCATGCGGCTTCGGCTGGGACTGCCCTGCTGCAAGGATGGCAGCGAGAAGTAGCACGATGAATGCGAGTGTACGAGTGGGTTCCGATTGAGTCGGCATCAGGGCCTCCGGAGTTCTCAACCGGATGACGATAACACTTCGCGGCTCTTCTGTTAGGCTGAGCGGCCCTGCATCGGGTAATATACTTCGGCTGCGATAAGAGACGTTGCCAGCGGCGTCCCTGCACAGGCCGTTCCAAGAAGTCTCTACTTTCACAATGAACCGCGAATATCACAAGGGATACAGCCAGGAATTGCATCGCGACATGGAGGCACTGGTCTTTGGCCATGCGGGAACGCCGCTGCTGGTGTTTCCCACTTCCATGGGGAAGTTCTTCGAGTATGAGGATCGGGGAATGATTGGCGTACTGGCCCCCAAGATCGAGCGCGGCGAACTGCAGGTTTTTTGCCCGGACGGCGTGGATACGGAAAGCTGGTACAACAAGGGCGTGCATCCACGAGTGCGGGTGCTGCGCCATCTGCAATACGAGCGCTACATTCTGCATGAGTTTCTGCCCTTCATCCGGTGGAAAAACCAAGCGTGGCAGCTGGCGGTGACGGGATGCAGTTTTGGCGGATATCACACGGTAAATTTCGCGTTGAAGCATCCCGACGTGGTGACCCATTGCGTGAGCATGAGCGGGGCGTTTGATATCCACCAGTTTCTGGACGGGTATTACGACGATGATTGCTATTTCAATAATCCTCCGGATTTTCTGCCGAACCTGTCCGACGACTGGTTCCTGAGCCGTTATCGGCAGATGAAGATCGTGCTGGGATCGGCGGACTGGGACATGTGCCTGGATCAGAACATCAAGTTCTCGGCAGCGTTGAATGGCAAGGCGATTCCGCACTGGCTGGATGTTTGGGGGGATAATTCAAAGCACGATTGGCCGCTGTGGCAGAGGATGGCGGCGAAGTACTTCTAGAGGGCAGTGTGGCGCTCGCGCGAACAACGGGTTCCTCACCGGGCTTTCAGCCCGGTTCGGAATGACAAAGAGATTGGAATGACGGAGCATTTGTGATGAAGAAGATTGGGATTTTGTTTGGCATGGAGAATACCTTTCCGCCCGCCGTGGTGGAGAAGATCAACGCGATGAAGGTCGAGAGCGTCGAGGCGGAATTCGTGAAGATCGGCGGGATCCGGATGGATGAGCCGAAGAAATATGACGTGATCATTGACCGGATTTCGCAGGATATCCAGTTCTATCGCGCCTATCTGAAGAACGCCGCGCTGCACGGAACGATCGTGGTGAACAATCCGTTCTGGTGGACGGCCGACGACAAGTTCTTCAATTACTCGCTGGCGCACAAGCTGGGCGTGGCCATTCCCCCTACGGTGATTCTGCCGCACAACAAGCATCCGGAAGGAACGACGGATCAGTCCATGCGGAATCTGATTTTCCCGCTGAACTGGCAGGAACTGTTCGACTACGTCGGCTTTCCTGCATTCTTGAAGCCGTATTCCGGCGGCGGATGGAAGCACGTCTACAAGGTGCATTCGCCGGAGGAATTTTTCCATCACTACAACCAGACCGGCGACCTGTGCATGACACTTCAACATGGCGTGGAATTCGAGGAGTATTACCGCTGCTACGTCGTGGGGCAGGAGAAAGTGCACATTATGAAGTACGATCCGAAGGCGGCGCATCACGAGCGCTATGTGAAAGGAAATCCGCCGCCATCGTCGGAGGCGCTGCGCGAGCGCATGGAGAAAGATGCGCTGACCCTTTGCCGCGCGCTGGGCTACGACTTGAATACGGTGGAGTTCGCGGTGGAGGGCGGAGTGCCGTATGCGATTGACTTTCTGAATCCGGCGCCGGATGCCGATGTGAATTCGGTGGGGCGGGAGAATTTTGACTGGATCGTAAACGCCGTTGCTGAGATGGCGGTGAAGAAGGCGCTCAGCGGCGAGAATCCGGTGAAAGAGTTGCGGTGGGCAGGATTTTTGGCAGGAGTGGAGAAGCCGGACGCGGGGGCGCGGAAGCGGAGGAAAGGGGACAAGGTCAGTGGAGGCTGATTGCGGGCATCCGATATACTAGTAAGACCTCCCGGCGATTGGGCGCTGCCGGCGGACAGCAGGTTCCTTCCCTTCACTTCGTTCAGGGTTCGGAATGACAAAGAGTTGGGCGGGAACGAGTTCTGAATATTGGTTAGATTTCGCGGGCAGAGCCTGCCCTGAGCTTGCCGAAGGGAGTGCCGGCGCCACATGCGAAGCGCCCAGCGGACAGCCGAGGGCGGCTGTCCATACATGATTCGATATGCTACCGACGTTCACCATCGGGATTGAAGAGGAATATCAGACGGTAGATCCGGTCACGCGGGATCTGCGCTCGCACATTCACGCCGAAATCCTGGAGAAGGGCCGGATGATTCTTCAGGAACGGGTGAAGGCGGAAATGCACCAATCCGTGGTCGAGGTAGGGACGTCGGTCTGCCAGAACATCAAGGAAGCGAAGGACGAGGTCAAAAAGCTGCGGCGTAACATGGCGCGACTCGCTCGGGAGAACGGGCTGCGGCTGGCGGCGGCGGCGACTCATCCGTTCGGAGATTGGCGGGTGCAGGAAATCCATCCCGACGAGCGCTACAAGAATATTGTGGAGGACTTGCAGCTTGTCGCGCGGGCTAACCTGATTTTTGGCTTGCACGTGCACATCGGGATTGAGGATCGCGAGACCGCGATCCACATGATGAATCACGCACGGTATTTTCTGCCTCATATTCTGGCGCTCTCGACCAACTCGCCGTTTTGGCTCGGGATGAATACTGGCCTGAAGTCCTACCGCTGCAAGGTATTCGACAAGTTTCCCCGCACCAACATTCCGGATTATTTTCCCAGCTGGGGCGAGTACGAAAACTTCATCAAGCTTCTGATCAAGACCAACTGTATTGATAACGCGAAGAAGATTTGGTGGGACATCCGGCCGCATCCGTTCTTTAATACGCTCGAATTTCGCGTGTGCGATATTCCCATGCGCGCCGATGAGACGATCGCGCTGGCAGCGCTGATTCAAGCTACGGTGGCGAAGCTGTATAAACTCTACGCTGCCAATCAGGGATTCCGGCTGTACCGGCGCGCCCTGATCATGGAGAACAAATGGCGGGCGGCGCGCTACGGCCTCGACGGCAAGCTGATTGATTTCGGCAAGCAGAAGGAAGTTCCGGCGCGCGACCTGGTGAACGAGTATCTGGAGTTCATCGACGACGTGGTGGATGAACTGGACTCGCGCGAGGAATTGAATTACATCCACAAGATCGTGGAAACGGGCAGCGGAGCCGACCGGCAGTTGCGGGTCTTCCAGGAGACTGGCGACTTTAAACAGGTAGTCGATTTCATCATTGAGGAGACGGAAGCGGGGCTCGAGGAGGAGCCGGCTTCTGTACGAAAAGTAGGGTAATGAGTATTCCTGTCAGTTCTAATCAAAGACAACTCAACCAGATTCCATTTGATCGCGAGTTCACGCCGGGTGCATTTAACGCTGTGAATGTTTGCCTGCGCGTGCGGCCCGAGGAGCAGGTGTGCGTCATCACCGACGAGGCGACGCTGGAGATCGCCGCCGCGATCGTTGCTGAACTGGAGAAGATCAACGCGCCTTATCATGCGTGGGTGCTGGAGGATTTGGCGGAGCGTCCGCTGACGAATTCGCCGCGCGAGATTCTGCGCGATCTGGAGACCAGTCAGGTCTCGATCTTTGCCGTGCAGGTGCAGACCAACGAGCTGCGTTCGCGGATTCAGATGACCGACGTGGTCAACCGGCGGAAGATTCGCCACGCGCACATGGTGAACATCAACCGGCAGATCATGCTGGAGGGGATGCGGGCGGATTTTGCGCGCGTGGACCGGCTCAGCCAGAAAGTGGTCGAGATGGTTCGCAAAGCGTCGCGAATTCGCGCGACGACTGCCTCCGGGACAGATCTGACGGCGGATCTGAATCCGAATTATAAGTGGCTAAAAACCAGCGGAATTATTACTCCGGAGAAGTGGGGTAATCTGCCGGGCGGCGAAATCTTCACCACGCCGGGCGAGGTGAATGGGGCGTTCGTGATTGACGGCGTGGTGGGTGATTATTTGTGTGCGAAGTTTGGCAGCCTGCAGGAGAATCCGCTGACCGTGCGTATGAAAGGCAACCGGCTGACCGAGGCGCATTCCGAGAATCGCGAACTGGAAAGTGATTTCTGGAAATATACACACACCGACGAAAACAGCGATCGCGTGGGCGAGTTCGCCATTGGGACCAACATTGATCTGAAAGATGTGATCGGGCAGATTCTGCAGGATGAGAAATATCCCGGCGTGCATATTGCGTTTGGCAACCCCTACGGCGCGCACACTGGGGCAGATTGGGATTCGACCACGCACATTGATGTGGTGGGACGAAAGTTCAACATCTGGGTAGATGACGAGCAGATCATGCGCGAGGGGAAGTTTCTGGTGGAGGCGTAGGGCTCCGCCGCTGCCTGCGAAAAACAGGTTCCTCGCTTCGCTCGGAATGACAACGTTTCTTGGAGTATTCACAGAACTGCAGTTTTCTGGCTATGGTTCCCTCCCTGCGCAAGCAGTTCAACGCGAGCTTTACTCCCGAAAAATATAAGGGTTTCCTGCGACGGGTGGATGCCCAGTGTGGAACCCATGTGCAGTTCCGGCTGTCGGAAACGCCGTGTTTTTTCCCGAAAGAATTGATTGACCGGATGGCGCGCGATGGTCGGGAGTTGATTCGGCAGCTGGTGGACAACCCCGAGTACCGCGCGAAATCGGATGAGGCAGTGCCGGCGGAGTTCAAGGTTCCGAACGAGCCGCCGCACCCGATGTTTGTGCAGGTGGATTTTGGGCTGGTGCGCGATGCCCGAAGGGAACTGCAGCCGAAGCTGGTCGAGTTGCAGGCCTTCCCTTCTCTTTATGCTTATCAGGGACCGCTGGCGCAGGCCTATGTCGACGTTTACGGACTCGAAGAGCGGACGTCGGACCTCGGACCTCAGACCTCAGGCTCCGGACCTTCGACATCAGGCTCGCACTCACCTGAGCTGAAGTACTTTCTCAGTGGGCTTAGTGCGGCCTCTTATCGCGACCTGCTGCGGCGGGCAATTTTGGGCAGGAACGATCCCGAGAACGTGATTTTGATGGAGATTCATCCTCAGGAGCAGAAGACGCTGCCGGATTTTCTGCTGACCGAGAAAATGCTGGGCGTGCGGGCGGTTGACATTGTGGACATCAAGAAGGAGGGGCCGCGTCTTTATTATGAGCGCGGCGGGAAGCGTGTGCCCATCCGTCGCATTTACAACCGGACGATTGTTGACGAACTCGAGCGCAAGCAGGTCAAGCTGAATTTCGACTGGCGTGACGAGCTTGACGTAGAGTGGGCGGGGCATCCCAACTGGTATTTCCGCATCAGCAAGTTTTCCATTCCTTATCTGAAGCACGCGTCGGTGCCGAAAACGTGGTTTCTGGACCGGTTGGAGGAGATTCCTCCGGACCTCGAGAACTATGCGCTGAAACCGCTGTATTCGTTCGCCGGGCTGGGCGTGGTGATTGCGCCGAAGAGAGAAGACATTGCGGCGATTTCGGCGGAGAAGCGGCCTTACTACATTCTGCAGGAGCGAATGCACTTTGAGCCGGTGATCGAGACTCCGTTTGGCAGAACCAAGGCCGAGGTGCGGGTGATGTACATCTGGCTGAAGGAGTTGACGCCGGTGCTGACGATCATCCGCACGGGGCGCGGGCTGATGATGGGCGTGGATCACAACAAGAACATGGAGTGGGTAGGAGCGTCGGCGGGATTGTGGGTGGAGTAGGGCTCCGCGTTAGTATCGACATCGGGCCCAGTAAGCGTTAAATTGCGTGGTGGCAAGTTAGCAGCAACTGGCCAGTCAGGCTCAGGCCAAAACAAGTATTTCCAAATTAGCCAGGTACTCGTATGGCTTTGTTCCGCACAGACTCGATCGCCCTCAGTTACTCGAATGTTGAGGCGGCCAAGCGGTGGTGGATCACCGCCTTTGACTGTAAGGCGGTGAAAGTACCGTCGGATTGGGACAACCCGCTTCCCTCTGATGTCGCGCTGAAACTTCCGGGCGACGATGAGGCCACAATCCTGCTCAGTGACAGAGCGGAAGTGGAGCGGGCGGGCTTTGATAGGCCCTCTCCGGTCGCGTCCGATATCTTCTGCGACAAGCTGAAGAAGGCGTACGAGCAATTCTC
Organism: Candidatus Sulfotelmatobacter sp.; assembly: GCA_052326105.1. GTDB lineage: Bacteria > Acidobacteriota > Terriglobia > Terriglobales > Acidobacteriaceae > Sulfotelmatobacter. Next base: position 14,297 of record JBKQRC010000059.1, read on the forward strand.
CAGTCGTGGAATTGGCCCCGGTCCGATCCAGGACGGTGGCGACATGCAGTTCTTTGAAATCCGCGACCCCGAAGGGCACCTTATCCAAATCTGCAAGGAACCGTAAAAACAAATGGCCCTACTTACCGAATGCGGCGGTTCCCGCGTATGTTATAACTTTCGCACATGCCGACTCACCAAGGATCGATCCGCCTGTTTGCCTTCAATGGAATCCAAGTATTCCTGCACTGGTCCTGGTTTGTATTTGCGGTGATAGAGGTCAATGTCCGCGCCCGTAGTTATTCCTCTCTCACATGGAACGTGCTGGAGTATCTGGCGTTGTTCCTGATCGTGACACTCCACGAATTTGGCCACGCCCTGGCCTGCCGGCAAGTGGGAGGCCGGGCGAACCAGATCGTGCTGTGGCCGCTGGGCGGTGTGGCCTATGTGGATCCGCCGCCGCGCCCGGGCGCAACTCTGTGGAGCATTGCTGCGGGCCCGCTGGTGAATGTTGCTCTGCTGCCGATCTTTGCTACGGCGGTGCTGGCTGCCCGTTCGCAGGGGTGGGCGCACACGATGGGCAACGCCTATGGCCTGTTGTTGGCATTGTTGTGGATCGACGTGACCCTTTTCGCGTTCAACATGCTGCCCATTTATCCGCTGGATGGCGGCCAGATTCTGCGCTCTCTGCTCTGGTTTGTGCTGGGACGCGCGCGCAGCCTGATGGTGACAACGATCCTTGGTTTCTTCGGAGTAGTGGCGTTCTTCGGACTCGCGATTTGGAGACAGAGTGCGTGGCTGGGAATTCTCGCCGTCTTCATGCTCATGAACTGCTGGGGCGGACTGCAGCATGCGCGGGCGCTGCTGCGCTTCGCCAAGCTGCCGCGCCGGGATGGCTTTGCGTGTCCGGAGTGCAAGACCGCGCCGCCGGTGGGGGAACTTTGGAAGTGCGGGCAGTGCGGGGAAGCATTCGATACGTTTCAGACCGGGGCGGTGTGTCCGCGCTGCGGGACGCAGTACCCGGCCACAAAGTGCATGGACTGCGGCCGGGCTCACGCCATGAGCGAGTGGGCGGAGGCGGCGGTCGCGTCTCCGAGATTCTGAATACCGGTGGCGGGAAAAAGTATCGCCCAAACCGTGAATCGAAAATCCAAGCTCATCAACCGAGCTTCTTGACGATGGTGGTTTCGAGTTCCTTGCCGTTGGGGCGTCTGACGAACATTTTGCCGCCATCGAAACGGACGGGAACTCGGGCACCCGCTCCAAATTCGCCGGGCGAGTACCCCCCGGACGACGCGGGATCGTACTCGCCGACGTATTTCACCCCGTTGACCGTAACCACGACGGCGGTCCTGCGGCCGGGGAGCGCCGCGGATTCGTTCAGGATTTCTTTTTCTGCCTGGGCCCAGTTTTCCAGGTCGCGGCCGGGGATGCGGCCGTTGCGGACATAGATTTCTTCGGCGCGGCGACAAATGGCCTCGTGCAGGCCCGTGGAAGCAGTGGATTGGGGCTTTGGCGCCGGTGCATGGGGTTCGCTTGGCATGGACGTAATCTCCGATGTGCGAGTCAGCGCTGAAGGCTGGCACCTCTAATGGTAATCCCGCCCAAGCTCGGCTGCTGCAAGGGGCAATCTTACGAAAGGACGCGGCTGTGGCGTTTTGGGAATCCGGGCTTGTTCCGTTTCATAACGGCTTAAACCGCACAGAGCACCGCAGGTCCCAGAGGAACGCTTCGCGCGATGCGGGCACCAGAGTGTGCCTCATTTCGCGGGATTCTCCACAAAACGACGTGGGCGTTTACCCGGACGGCAAATCGGCCGTCCACTCCTCCTTTCCAATCGTCCGTACAAACGCCCGGAGCCCGTAAAGCAGTAGTTGACCGGCATTCGGCTGCGGGCCTAACATTACCGCCGAGCAAGGTTACAGGCTCTCATGATCGGCCAGACAGTCTCCCATTACCGCATCCTGGGCAAACTTGGGGGCGGTGGTATGGGCGTGGTATATGAGGCCGAGGACCTGAAGCTGGGCCGGCACGTTGCCCTGAAGTTCATTCCAGAAAATCTGGCCGGCGACCCCAAGTCGCTGGAACGTTTTACGCGCGAGGCGCGAGCGGCGTCGCAACTCAACCACCCCAATATCTGCACCATCCACAGCATTGAGGATAACAACGGGCATCCCTTCATCGTGATGGAGAAGCTCGAGGGCGAGAGTCTGAAGCAGCACATCGCCGGCCAGGCGATGGACGTGGAAAAGGTGCTCGACGTGGGGGTGCAGGTCGCGGACGCGCTGTTGGCCTCGCATGCCAAGGGGATTGTGCACCGCGACATCAAGCCAGCCAACATTTTTCTGACCCCGACCGGGCAGGTAAAGGTCCTCGACTTCGGGCTGGCCAAGACGGTGCACCTGGGGGAGGAAGACGGCGGCGCGGATCAGTCGCTGACCGCGGTGGGGGTGATTCCGGGGACGGCTGTCTACATGTCACCGGAGCAGGCGCGCAGTGAGATTGTGGACGCGCGCAGCGACCTGTTTTCTTTTGGCGTGGTCCTGTACGAGATGGCCACGGGCAAAAAGCCGTTCAGCGGGAATAATTCGCTGGTCACGCTGAATGCGGTGCTGCATTCGAAGCCGGTGCCACCCCGGGATTTGAATCCGAAGATTCCCGTCGAACTGGAGGGAATCATCGGGAAGGCGATGGAGAAGGACCGCAATCACCGCTACCAGAGCGCGGCGGAGATGAAGTCGGACCTGGCGCTGCTGAAGCGGGAGACCGAATCCGGCACCGGCACCATCAAGAGCGGAAGTGCCACCACCAAGCTGCGGGCGGCGACGAAGACGTTTGGCCGGGATTCGCGGCTGCAGATGTATCTGCTGCTGGCCATGGCGGGGCTGTTGGTAGCAGTGCTGACTTCGGTGTTTGCGTGGTGGTACAAGCACCGGGAAGTGGCGAACGCAGAGCAGCGGAATGCGATCGCGGTGCTGCCATTGCAGAACATGAACGGGGACTTCAACGTGGACTACCTGCGCTTCGCTCTGGCCGATGAGTTGACGAGCGTCCTGACGTATGCGCGATCGTTGGAGGTGCGGCCCTCGTCGGTTACGCGGCGGTATGTGGCGCTGGACTTGGATCCGAAAAAAGTGGGCCAGGAGTTGCGGGTCGGAAGGTTGCTCACGGGATCGTTCCGCAAGCAGGGCGACGAACTGGTCGTCACCCTGGAGGCGATTGACGTCCCCACCGACCGGCTGTTGTGGCAGACCACGGTCACGGCGAAGGCCGACGACCTGATTGGTTTGCATGAGCAACTCAGTACGCAGGTGCAGCACGGGCTGTTGCCGGTGCTGGGCGGCGAAGGCGGAGAGGTAGAGACGGCCTCGCGGCCGAAGAACCAGCAAGCGTATGACTTCTATTTGCGCAGCGTGGCGGTGCCCCACGATCCGGCCCCCAACAAGGAAGCCATCCGCATGCTCGAGTGGGCGGTTGGAATCGATCCGAGCTACGCACCGGCGTGGGAAGCCCTGGGTCTGCGATATAACTACGACTCGACGTACGGCGGCGGCGGCGAGGAAATGTTCCAGCGCTCGAACGCAGCGTATGAAAGAGCGATCGCGCTCGACCCCAATCGCGTGATGGCGGCGAGCAACCTGATCACGAACCGGGTAGAGCGTGGAGAGTTGGGCCGCGCTTACGATGCGGCGACCGATCTGGTGCGGCGGCGGCCTCAAAGTGCCGACGCTCACTTTGCGCTTAGCTACGTTCTCCGGTACGCGGGCATGCTGGAGCAATCCACGCAGGAGTGCAACACCGCGCGGGCGCTGGATCCGGGGAATTTCAGTTTCCGTTCCTGCGCCTGGTCGTTCCTCGAGATGGGCAAGACCGACCGGGCGATGGATTTTGTGCATCTCGACGCAGGGACGGAATGGGCGGCCTGGGTGACCCCCTACATCTATCTGGCGGAGGGAAACGTCGCTGAAGCGCGAGCTGCCGCCAAGAACATGGGGAAGGCTTCGTCGTATCACCGCGAGTTGATGGAAGCGTGCACAGCGGCTCCGCGGCCCCCGGATTTGGCCAGGATCGTGCGGGAAACGGAGGCCTCCGTGGCGGCGGAGGCCGACGCGGAGGCCTGGTATCACGTGGGCTCTCTGATGGCTGCCTGCGGGCAGAATGAGCCCGCGCTGCGGCTGCTGAAGGCGGCGGTGCAGCAGAATTACTGCGCATATTCGGCCCTCCTGGATGATCCGCTGTTGAAAGATCTCCGTAAGGATACGGCCTTCAATGCGGTGTTAACCGCGGCCAGCAACTGCCAGGCGACGCTGAAGGAAGGACGGCAGTAAGGCAGGAGCCAGTGATTAAGGCCAGCTGTCAGTTCGCCGCCAAGCCTTCTTCCCGCTTTATGAATAACCTTACCCGGCGCGTGTTGCTGAAATCTTCGATAGTGGGCGCGGCGGCGATGGGAATCCCATCGCTGACTGCGAGTTCTGATGCGGCGGCAGCAGTGCGCAAGGGACGAATACATCAGTCCGTTTGCCAGTGGTGCTACCCTCGCATTCCTCTCGATCAACTGGCGGAATACGCGGCGAAGATCGGCCTGCGCGGGATTGATCTGCTGCAGCCCGATGAATACGAGATCCCGCGCCGCTATGGCCTGGTGTGCACCATGGGATATGCCGGCGGGGGCGAGATCGGCAAGGCTCTGAACCGGCTCGAGAACCACGCGGCGATCGAGCAGGCGTTTCGCACTAACATTCCAAAAGCGGCGAAGGCGGGAGTTCCCAACGTTATTACGTTTTCCGGAAACCGGAGCGGCATGTCTGACGAGGAAGGGTTTCGAAACACGGTCGCGGGGCTGAATCGGGTCAAGAAGATTGCGGAAGATAATGGCGCGACCATCTGCATGGAACTGCTCAACAGCAAGCGCGATCATCCCGATTACATGTGCGACCATACGGCGTGGGGAGTGCGCGTGGTCGAAGAAGTAAACTCCCCCAATGTCAAGCTGCTGTACGACATCTACCACATGCAAATCATGGAAGGCGATCTGATCGAGACCATCCGCCACAATATTGGGTGGATTGGGCACTTTCATACGGGCGGTGTGCCGGGCCGGCACGAACTGGACGGCACGCAGGAGGTTCAGTGGGACGGGGTGATGAAGGCCATCGCCGATTCTGGCTTTCGCGGCTATGTCGCGCATGAATTTGTTCCGGCGGGGGATCCGATGGAGTCGCTGCGAAAGGCGGTGGAGTTGTGCGATGTGTAAGGCAGCGCCAGCATCCTGCTGGCTGCTTCGGGAAAGAATTTGCGTCAAACCGGGGTTAGGCCCCATCCTTGTAGCGTGACATATCCCGGACGTGCCAGCTTGCCGCCGATGGGGCGCGGCATTTCTTCTAGATTTCAGGGCTTACATTCTTCTGCACAGCGTTGTGCGGGCCTGCTGGCCGTTTCTTTGCTGGCTGCACAGCTTCCCACTCCTCCGACCAACTCAGGGCAGGCTTTTGCGCAAGAAACGCACAAGGACGAGGCACCGATTTCGAAGACGTCTCCGACGAGTTCGTCAAACAACACCTCGATTGATCACATCAATGCTGATCCTCCCGGGCTGCTGTATCAGGGGATTCCGGAGGAGATTCCGCAGGATGATGGTATGACCGGATTGCGGCTCGAATTGTTGCGGCTAGGAACCACGGCGCGGTTGATGCAGGTGGTGGCGCATCCCGACGACGAGGATGGCGGCATGCTGACGCTACAGGCGCGCGGGCGGGGCGTGAGCACGCTGCTGATGACGCTGAATCGGGGCGAGGGCGGGCAGAATAAGATTGGCAGCAATTTGTCGGATGTGCTGGGCGTGCTGCGGACCTTGGAATTGCTGGCGTCGGACCAGTTCTACGGCATCCAGGACCGGTTTTCGCGTGTGGCCGACTTTGGATTTTCGAAGAATCCCGAGGAAACATTCGAAAAGTGGGGTGGGCACGATGTGGCGCTCGCCGACATGGTGCGGGTGATTCGGACATTTCGTCCGGATGTGCTGGTGGCGCGGTTTTCCGGCACCGGGCGCGATGGGCACGGCAATCACCAGGCGTCGAGCATTCTGACCAAAGAGGCGTTCCGGGCGGCGGCTGATCCGAAGCGTTTTCCCGAGCAGATTGCCGAAGGACTCGAGCCCTGGCAGGCGAAGAAGTTTTACATTGGAAATGTTTGCGGGTACGGGGCTATGACGTGTCCGGATGCCGATTGGACCGTGAAGTTCAACACGGGGGAGCGCAACCCGGAACTGGGCATGTCATACGTGCAGTTTGCCATGGAAGGATTACGTCACCAGAAATCTCAAGGCGCGGCGAACTGGACCGTCGACGCAGGTGATCGCTTTACGTTTTACAAACTCGTGGATTCGGTTGTGCCCTCGGCTGCGGGCAAGGATGGCCACGAGAAGAGTTTCTTCGATGGCATCGACACGACTTTGCCGGGCATGGCGCCCCCGGAAAGGTCTGACCTGCGCCAGCAGTTGGCACAGATTGCCAAGCAGGTTGCGGAAGCTACCGAAGCCGCGAAAGGCAATGATTTGTCGGCTGCGGCTGCATCTCTAACGAAGGTTGTGGCCGGTTTGGAGCACATAAGCAGCAAGGTTCGTGGGAGCGGGCTTAGTCGGGCGATGAAGCTGGACCTATTGACGCGAATCGCGGACAAGCAGCAACAGGCGGAGACCGCTCTGAATCTGGCGTTGGGAGTCAAACTGACGGCATACGTGTCTTCGGATGGACGATCCACTGTCGTGCCGAAGGAGGCGGACGCTCCGACAACAGCTTCGCCCGGCCAGGAATTTGTGGTGTCCGTCACCTTCCACAACGGCGCGAGACAAGCGCTGCTGATCGATCACGTCAAGCTGGAGGTTCCGGCCGGATGGAATACGATCAGCGGCAAGACGAGGCCTGAGACTGTGAAACCGGGTGACGACCTGCACGCGAATTTCCGGCTGCGGGTGCCCAAGGATACGTCCTATACGCGGCCGTACTGGCATCGGGATAATCCTGACACCGACAGTTTGAATCACGTAGATGAGGAAAAATATGCGACGCTTCCCTTCCCGCCCCCGGCGCTGCGGGCTCGGGTCGAGTACGCGATGGGCGGGGCGGGCGGAGTGCGGAACGGAATCGACGCGGTCGTGGTCACGCCGTTCGTGGACGACGCTGGAAAACAGAGGACGCGGCCCTTGGCCATCGTGCCCGCATTCTCGGTGGAGTTGGAACCGGGCACGCAGATCATTTCGACGCACAACGGCTCGACTTCGACCGTCACGGTCGGCGTAGCGGACAACGTCACGCACGACGTCAAGGGCGCCCTTCGGCTGGAGTTGCCGCCGGGTTGGCGTTCGGAACCGACGCAGTCTGCGGTGAATTTCAAGACGCGCGGAGAGAAGCAGGACTTTCAGTTCAAGGTTTTCCCTGCCGGACTACAGGAAGGACGAACGACGGTGAACGCCGTGCTTGAATCCGAGGGCGAGACATACCGCGAAGGATACACGCTGGTCACGCGCGAGGACCTGGGCAGTTTCTATTACTATCAGCCGGCACGTCAGCGCGTGAGCATTGTGGATGTGCGAGCTCCGCATGATTTGAAAGTCGGCTACATCATGGGCGCGGGCGATGATATTCCGACAGTGCTGAAGCAGGTGGGAATGGGTGTCACGCTGATCCCGGCGGAGAAATTGGCCGCCGAGGATCTGGGCAAGTATGGAACGATCGTGCTGGGAATTCGCGCCTACGATACCCAGAAAGACGTCGTGACGAATAACCAGAGACTGCTCGACTTCGTCTCCGCCGGCGGAACGCTTTTGGTCCAGTACAACACGGGCGTCACAGATTTCAATGATGGAAAGTTTACTCCCTATCCCGCAAAGCTCAGCCGGGAGCGGGTTTCCGTGGAGGAAGCTCCGGTGGAAATTCTGGCGCCGGAGGATTCGGTGTTTCATTATCCCAATACGATTACGCAGCGCGATTTTGATGGATGGGTGCAGGAGCGCGGGTTGTATTTCATGAACGAATGGGATGAGCATTTCACGCCGCTGTTGGCTTGTCACGATCCTGGTGAAGAGCCGCAGAAGGGCGGCTTGCTGCGCGCGCGGTACGGCAAGGGAACGTACATCTACACTGGATATGCGTTTTTTCGCCAGTTGCCGGCGGGTGTGCCGGGAGCGGTGCGGCTGTATGTGAATCTGTTGAGTCAAAAGCAGTAGCCAGCTGCCAGTAGGATTGCGATTCAATCATGAACCGTCGAGAGCAGTGGCGGCCGGTGCTGGATGCTGAGGTTAAGAGGTGGAGTGCGAAATCCTGTGCGGAGCTTGTCGCTGAGTTGCCAGACGTACAGGCGTACGAACTCGAGTTCGAGGGTAAGAAATATACGGTTGAAGTTCAAATGCTCGAAAATACTGACAAGTACGTTCACGTGTGCGTGGGCATAGATGACGGCAGCATTCCAGCCTCATTCCACCCGTTGAGTTCGAGTTTCATCCGTGAGAGATAGGAATTGAGCCGAATGCATGTGTTTCATAGGAAGAAACGTGTACCGCCCTCAGGGGCTGAAGCCCGCATTTTTTGGCGGTCTTGACCGGCACGGCTGAAGCCGTGCCCTTCCCAAAAGCAGTTCTCGGAAGGCAGTTCTTGCCACAAGCTACTGCTGGCACTAACCTCTAACCCGTCGATGCCATCTCCAACTGAACCCACGTCGAGTTCTCCTGGCCTCATCCGTGGCATGGGCCTGGGCAGCGCCACCGCGCTGAACATGATTGACATGATCGGCGTGGGACCGTTCATTACCATGCCGCTGGTTTTGAGCGCGATGGGCGGACCTCAGGCCCTGCTGGGATGGGTGGCGGGAGCGCTGCTCGCCGTGTGTGACGGCCTCGTGACTGCGGAACTGGGCGCGGCGCTGCCCGCGTCGGGCGGTTCGTATCGCTACTTGCGCGAGATTTATGGGCCACAGAAATGGGGGCGGCTGATTTCCTTTTTGTTTATCTGGCAGGTATCGTTTAGCGCTCCGCTTTCGATTGCCACCGGATGCATCGGTATGGCGGGATATGCGGCGTATTACTGGCGGGATTTGGAGATAGTGTACGCGCATCATGAGGCTGCGCTGCACATACCGTGGGCAGGGACGCTGCAGGTCAGCTGGATCGTCACGCCGGGGACGGCGCTCGCGGTGCTGGTTTGCTTTGTTACGGTGCTGCTTCTTTACCGGCGCATCACGGTGATCGGGCGGCTTTCAAAAGTGTTGTGGTTCGGCGTCATGGGAACGATCGGGTGGATCATCTTCGCCGGGCTGACGCATTTCAACGCCGCGCGCGCTTTCGATTTTCCCCCGGGCGCATTCACACTCTCTCACAAATTCCTGACCGGGCTGGGCGGAGCGATGCTGATCGCCACTTACGATTACTGGGGCTATTACAACGTCTGTTTTCTGGGCGACGAAATTAAAGATCCGGGAAAGAATATTCCGCGGGCGCTGCTGCTCTCCATTCTGCTGGTGGCCTGTCTATATCTGATGATGAACCTGTGCATTATGGCCGTGGTGCCCTGGCGGGAGATGTTACAGTCGGGCCAGAACAACAGCGGCCTGTACGTTGTGTCGTTGTTCATGCAGAGGATCTATGGCGCCTGGGCGGCGCGGCTGGTCACAGGACTGGTAATCATGGCAGCGTTTGCCTCAGTCTTTTCGCTGATGCTGGGATATTCCCGGGTTCCTTACGCGGCGGCCCGGGATGGAAACTATTTCAAGGCTTTTGCCAAAGTGCATCCAGTGCACCGGTTCCCCCATGTTTCGCTGTTGGCACTGGGAGTGGTTGCGGCAGCGTTCTGTTTTCTGCGGCTCAAGGACGCGATCGCGGCTCTGGTAGTGATTCGCCTCGTTCTGCAGTTTCTGTTGCAGTCGGTGGGAGCGATTCTACTGAGAATCTGGCGACCGGATCTGCCCCGGCCGTTCCGCATGTGGCTGTATCCGCTGCCGGCACTCGCAGCCAGCGCCGGATTCCTGTTCATCCTGTTCAACCGGGATAACTGGCAGAAGGAAATGCGGTATGCCTGTCTGATTCTGCTGACTGGCGTGGCAATCTATATGATAAGAGCGTGGAGAGGCGGGGAGTGGCCGTTCGGCGCTCCGCTGGCAACACGCAGTGAGATACCAGGACACAACGGGGGACCCTCATGAAGAAACAACTGAGTCTGATGGCATGTGCATTGTTGACGTTGACGATTGCTGCCGCGGCACAGGCAGCCAAGCCGAAGGCAGAACATCGTACGATCACTCAGTTACTGGATCGCAGCGTGAGCAATTTCGAGCGCGAGTTCGTTCCCGCGGCCGAGGCCATGCCGGAGGACAAGTTCGGATTTGCTCCGACCAGCGGAGAGTTCAAGGGAGTTCGGACATTTGCCCAACAGATCAAGCATGTTGCCGCGGTGAACTATGAACTCGCGGCCGCGATTCTGCAGGAGAAGCCGCCCGCTGATATCGGTGACGAATCAGGTCCGGCGTCCATCACCACCAAGGCCGACGTTCTGAAATACATGAAAGACTCGTTCGAATACGTACATAAGGCAATTGCCACGATTAATGAAAAAAACGTCACCGAAACCGTGAAGAGCCCGTTCGGAGAAGGCTCGGTCTCGCGCCTGGGATTGGCCACCTCGGTGACCGCGCATGGGTTCGACCACTATGGACAGATGGTGGTCTATCTGCGGATGAACGGGATCGTACCGCCCGCCAGCCGGTAAGCTTCGCCGCGTTTCCATCTCACAAATGCTCTTGGGAATGGGTGGTGGTGCAGTTTGGGAATATTGGTTCGTATCAGGGCATCGATTTAGCGATGCCGCCCATGGCGCGGGACACCGACGGCTTTAGCCGCTGTTTCTTCGGTGCGCCCTCAGCGGCTGAAGCCGGACTCGCGGTCGCGCGCCTGCGGCATCCCTGAAAGGATGCCCTGATACAAATCTCTCAAGCTGGCCCAGCGCCTGAGAATGACCCGGCTTCAGCCATGCAGTTTCGCCGAACGCGCTCCCCGCAAGCTGATTGAGGTCGGTAGTAATTCAGCGGCGAGTCGATTTCCCGCCAGGTGGGCGGCAACGATTTCCCTGACCTTTTGCGCGGTGGCTTGAGGATCAAGAAAAATCAGTACTGACGGGCCAGCGCCGCTGAGAGCTACGCCCAGGATTCCATCCTTCCGTTTCAACTCCCGCAGGCACGGAAACAAGGGACAGAGCGCAGCGCGATAGGGCTGGTGCATGCGATCTTCGAGGGCAGCGGAAAGAAGGTCGGGACGGCCCTGACTGAAAGCCGCGAGCAAGAGCATGGAATTCTGTACGTTGGTGACGGCGTCGGCACGGGAATACTGAGCCGGGAGAACACGCCGCGCCTCCTCGGTCGAAAGGCTCTGTTCGGGCACAACCAACAATAGTGGCCACCGTCCTTTGGGACGCACAGAGAAAACTTCAGCTTCCGCTTCCGCGGACATACGCGCCACGGCCAGACCGCCCAGCCAGCAAGCGGCAGCATTGTCGGGATGATGCTCGCGGCGTGATGCTTCGCCGATGATTTGGGCTTCGGTCCAGCGCAACCGGCCGAAATGTGCTGCCAGCGCGATGCCGGCCAGGCGCGCAGCCGCTGAGGAACCGCAGCCCTTGCCGATAGGGATTTCGTTGGCGATGCGGAGAGATAGCGGCGTCAGAGGCCGGTCATCGGCCGCGAGCACCTGGCAATAAGTAGTCAGAATGAGATGGTTTTCGAGCCGGCCACAGATTTCGCGATCACGGCCGGTGGCCGCAATAGAGAATGCGTCAGCTGCGCGGGCGGCAATCTTGATGTAGAAATCCATCGCCAGAGCGGCAGCGTCAAAGGCCGGGCCCAGATTGGCAGAGGTTCCCGGGAGCGCAAGGCGCAGGGGAGAGTGTTTCGGGAGCGAGATCCTCGGTGTCATGTTCAGTTTCGTACTTCAGTTCCCTGACAATTGCCTTCGATGGTAGCGCCGGCATCTTGCCGGCTGTCGCGAGGGCGTCTCGTCCTCGCAGTGGCGGCGAGACGCCGCCACGACAGCCGCCGGGACGGCGACGCTACTTAGAACCTAATCGCCTTCTCGGCTTGCTCAAGCACTCGCATTACCTCGTCCAGCGCAGCATCCAGAACAATAGGCGCGCGGCGCAGCGGATCGAGCGCAGCGCTGGCGCTTTCGTGGGCCGATCCTTTGAACAATTCGCCGCGATGGAACTCGATGGTGAAGTCAGGGTCCTTCAGCAGATTCCCGGTCAGGACCAGAACCACGCTTTCCTCCGGCTTAACAAAATTCTGCTTCACCAGTTTTTTCAGCCCGGCAAGGGTAACCGCCGACGCCGGTTCGCATCCGATGCCTTCAGCGCCGATCTCAGCTTTTGCCTGCGCAATCTCGACTTCACTGACCTGCTCGCAAGCGCCGCCGGTGGCCTCAAGCACATGCGCGGCTTTCTTCCACGACGCTGGGTTGCCAATGCGGATTGCGGTGGCGCGAGTTTCGGCTTGAACACTGACCAGTCGCTTTCCCCCGGCTTCGCGCAGCGTGCGCACCAGCGCGTTGGCGCCTTCGGCCTGAATGACAGACAACTTCGGGAGCCGCGCCATCAGGCCGAGAGCGCGCATTTCGAGCAGTGCTTTGCCGATGGCCGAACTGTTCCCCAGGTTACCGCCGGGAACAATGATGTGATCGGGCGGCTGCCAGTCGAGTTGCTCGAGCAGTTCGAGCGCGAGCGTCTTCTGTCCCTCCAGCCGGAAGGGATTGATGGAGTTCAATTGGTAGACAGGAGCGCGCCGCACCAGTTCCTGCAGCAGGCGGAGACAGCCATCGAAGTCGGTACGCAGTTGGCAGGTGACAGCGCCGTAGTCGAGGGCCTGGGAGAGTTTGCTCCAGGATATTTTTCCTTCGGGGACAAGCACCAGGCTGCGCATGCCGCCGCGAGCGGCATAGGCGGCCATGGAGGCGGAAGTATTGCCGGTAGAGGCGCAGGCGACCCAGCGAAATCCGGCGCGGCGCGCAAAGGTGGCGGCGACCGTCATCCCACAGTCTTTGAAGGAACCGGTGGGATTCGTGCCTTGATGCTTCGCGAACAGGCGTGGGACGCCGGTGATGCGGGCACACTGCGGAAGCTCGTAGAGTGGTGTATTCCCTTCGCGCAGGGTTATGACCCTCCGACCGTCGTCACGCGTCGAGTCCGGTGCCGGTTCGAGCGCAGGGAGCAGGTCACGGAAACGCCAGACGCCGCTGAGATCAACCGGGCTCAGCGACAGCCGGCGCTGCGACCATGCGGACTTCAAATCCTCCGCGCTAGGCTTAGTCTCCTGCCACCGCGGATACGTGATTTCAAGCAGATCGCCGCAGCGGGAACAACGGAAGTCCTGACTGGCGGCGTCGCTGAGGTCACTGCAACCGATACAGCGGAAGCGGAAATCCGCTTGACGCACGCCCGGCGCGGAAGTGGAGAGAGGATGCATGGTCCGGATCTACTTCTCTGCCCGCAGATATTGATCGGTCCGGTTAATCCAATCGGCGCGAGGCGGGCAGAACACATCGAGATCAACGGTGTCGGCGAGGGCCTCGGCCTTGTGCGGCATGTTGGACGGGATGCAGAGGGTTTCGCCCGCGTTCACAACGATCTCTTTGCCGTCAATCCAGAACTTGAGCGCGCCCTCAAGGATGTAGGTGAGTTGCTCATTGTGGTGGCTGTGTTCGGGAACGATGCATCCTTTCTTCAGCAGCACGCGCGCCAGCATGATTTCCTGGCCCCACACCATCTGCCGCTGCAGCAACGGGTTGAGGTCCTCGAGCGGAACCGAGTTCCAGGGGATGTATTGCAGCGCGGGCGTGTGTTGGGCGCGGGGTTTCGTGGGTTTCGTTCTAGGGCGCGATTTTGATTTCGATTTCTTTTTCACCATGGGATTTGGATCCGGCTTATGCAGTCTTATGCCGCTCCGGCGGCTCGGGCCGGGCCTCGGTGATTTCGCCTTCCTAGATCATCTCGGCCAAAGCCCCAGCCAGCGCCGTGCGCGACGATTCGACGCCCAGCCAGTAGCTCTCTTCCGCGCCCAACCCCTGATTGTAAGGGAAACAGTCGGTTCCGAAGGCGATCTTGTTCGGAAAAAGTTTCCAGCCACATCCTCACCGCAGGGCAGACTTTACAATCCTTTGTACATGCCACCATCCACCAGAACAGTTTGACCGGTCACGTACGACGCGCGCTCCGACGCCAGCCAGACGACCGTTTCGGCTAATTCTCTGGGATCGCCCAGACGCTTGAGCGGGGCGTCGGCGGCCCAGGCGTCAAGAATTTCCTGCTCTGTCTTTCCTGAGGCGACCGCGCGGACTTTCGCCAATTCTTTCAGACGATCGGTCGCGGTAAAACCGGGGCCAACATTATTCACCAGAATGCCGTCTTTGCCGAACTCGTTGGCCAAGCTCTTCATCAGACCGACGACCGCGGCCCGGACGGCGTTTGAAAGCACAAGGTCGGCGACCGGTTGCTTGGTCGTGATGGACGTGATGGTAATGATTCGGCCCCAGCGTTTGCGCTGCATGTGGGGGATCGCTTCGCGGGCGAAGTAAACGGCGCTGAGAAAGTTAGCTTCGATGGCGCGCTGCCAGTCCTCGAGGCTGGCGGCGAGAAATCCCTTGGCAGGAGGGCCCCCGGCGTTGGTGACACAGATGTCCACACTGCCGAACTTCCCCGCCACCGCGGCGACGAAACGGCTGACGGCGGCAGAGTCAGTTACGTCAACGTCTTCGCCGAAGACCTCGGCGTGATGCTGTTTTCTGAGTCTGTTCGCGGCGGCCTCAATCGCCTTCGCATTGCGGGAGCACATCGCGATGCGGCAGCCTTCGGAGGCAAAGGCTTCGGCGGTGGCCAAGCCCAGCCCCTGGCTGGAGGCGGCCACTAGCGCGACCCGGTTCTTTAATCCCAAATCCATGGCAAGCGAGCGAAGTGGGCATTATAAATGGTGCGTGGGGCGCGTTTTGCTTGCCGCAGCCGAAGGGCGCAATTACTCTTGAAGAAAGCGAGGCAGCCATGAAACGGCACGACCGCCATCCTGAAACCGCTGCGGTGCACGGCGCGGCAGACCGCGACAAGAAGAACGGCCCCGTATCCACGCCCATCTACCAGACCTCCACGTTCGAGGTCACGGACAACGACGAGCAGCAGCGCGTAACCGCGACCGACCGCTACTACACGCGGTGGGGGAATCCGACGAACACGGTAGCGGAGGAGACAGTCGCGGCGCTCGAAGGCATGGAGACCGCGCGGACATTCGCTTCCGGCATGGGCGCCATTACCACTTCCATCATGGCTTTGCTGAAGGCGGGGGACCACATTGTCGCGCAACGCGACATTTACGGCGGCGTGACGAAATTCCTATCCTCATGGCTGCCGCGGTTAGGCATTGAAACCACGTTCGTAGACACGAATGATTTTGAGCAGCACGCGAGGGCCATCCGTCCGAACACGCGGCTCCTGTATTTGGAGTCGCCGACCAATCCCACGTTACGAGTAGTAGATCTGAAGAAAGCCGCGGCGCTGGCGAAAAAGCATGGGCTGATCAGCCTGCTGGACAGCACTTTTGGCACGCCCATCAACCAGCGTCCGGCGGAGTATGGCATTGATCTGGTCATGCATTCGGGCACGAAATATTTGGCCGGCCACGCTGACTTGACCTGCGGGCTAATTGCCGGTCGCAGCGAACTCATCGAACCGATCAACGACGCGCGCACGACCCTGGGCAACTGCATGGACCCGCACGCGGCGTGGCTGCTGATCCGCGGTCTGAAGACGCTGGCGGTGCGGGTGGCGCGGCAGAACGAGAACGCGCTCCGCGTCGCGGAGTTTTTGGGCCAACATGAAAAAGTTCGGCGCGTGCACTATCCGTTTCTGAAGAGTCATCCGCAATACGCCATTGCGCGCGAACAGATGAGCGGGGGCAGCGGCATGGTCACGTTTGAGGTCGAGGGCACGGGCGAGGACGCGCGGCGGGTGAGCGAGGCCATGCGCCTGTTTACCCTGGCCACGAGCCTGGGCGGAGTGGAGTCGCTGGTGTCCATCCCGGTGCTGACGTCTCACGCCATGATCTCAGCCGAGCAGCGCGCGAAGATGGGCGTGACCGAGCAGATGCTGCGGCTGTCGGTGGGGATCGAGAGTGTGGACGATCTGATCGAGGACCTGGAACGGGCGCTGAAGAGCGTTGGAGCGCGGCAAACGGTGGCGGTGGGGTAGGCCAGGGGGCAGAGGTCGGGAGCAAGAAGATCGAGACTGCCATTGTGTCCGGCGTCATCCCGAGCAAAGCCGTTTTTCAGGGGCCCGCGCGAACTAATGGGTTGCCATCTTCCTATCCAACACCGCAAGATGCTTGCAAGCGGCTCACCGCAGCGGCTGAAGCCGAACTCGTTTTTGTCCGTGTCGGCGCGGCTGGAAGCCGCGACCTTTCAAAACCGCGGCAATCCTCATGAATTATCCGGGCTAGGCCAGTCTGCGGGTAGATTCCCGCACTACCAATTCCGGCACTACCTTGCGGTGGATGACGCTGACATCTCGCTTTTCCAGCATGGCGTTGATGCCGTCCACGACGATGCCCACGGCGGAGGCTCCCATCGCCTCCATGGGCTGGCGGACCGTGGTCAGCGAGGGTGTGTAGAGCGCGGACGGGGCAACATCGTCGAAACCGATGACCGAGCACTGCTCGGGAACGCGGATGCCCGCTTTGGTCAGAGCCCGGATCGCACCGAAAGCGCTCAGGTCATCGAAGGCCAGCAGAGCGGTGAAGGGACGCTTCTGGCGGATCAGCGCTTCTGTGAGTTTCTGACCCGCCTCGAAACTGGATAGCGGATCGCGGGACTCGGGCAGATCCAGGATGAGCCGCGAGTCGAGTTTGAGTCCGAAAGACCGGGCGCATTTCCGGATGCCGTTCCAGCGCGGCACACTGTCGGTCAGGGCTTTCGGACCGCGGATCAAGGCAATCTTGCGGTGGCCGAGGGAATGCAGATGTTCGAGCGCGATGCGTCCGCCGATCTCGTTGTCCACGATGACGGAACTGATGGAGTCGGTATCAAGCTCACAGCCGATCATAGCGGTAGGAATGCTGCTCTTCTCCAGATCGCCGAGCAGGTTGATATCGAGAAAGAGCCAGTTGGCCAGCACGATCAGGGCTTCGATGCGCCGGTCTAAGAGCATTTCCAGATAGCGCTCGAAGCGGCTGCGTTCGTTGTGCACGTCGGTGAGGATGGGAAGATAGGAAGCCTGATAGAGGGTGTTTTCGATGCCGCGCAGAACCATGGTGCAGTAGGGGTCAGTCATGTCAAAGATCATGACCCCGACAGTGTGGCTGCGCTTGCTGCGCAACGAACGGGCAAACTGGTTGGGACGGTAGCCTAGCCTCTGGGCAGCGCGTTCAATCTTCTTCTTGGTAGCCGCGGGAATGTAGCGCGCCAGTGGCGCGTTGTTGAGCACGATGGACACGGTGGTCGAGGAAAAACCGCTTTGCCTCGCCACATCACGAATGGTCACCATGGCAGCACGTGCAGCCCCGCCGGGGACGACGGTTACGCAGAGGCCTCCGTCAGGCCGCAGCGTTCGCGTCGCCGCTTGAATTCCGAGCGGGCGCTGGCGGACACTACAGCAGAGAGTCGAAACTGTGTCAAGCGCACGAATCACATCTGTTTGAATCTCCTGCCTCTCGCTGGTGGGTGGGCCGATGGCCAGTCTGCCGGCGCAGACCCCGCTCGCGCCGAAGGGTGCTGCTGCAGATGGGACGCAAAGAAGAAGCAAAAAAAGAACTGGACGTAGCGCATCAGATTGAGGCCATCAGCGCGCCCGGGCACAACCGGGGACCGTCCCCTCCCCGGAACTGCTGCAAGACCCGCAGTGATACACTTGCGTTTCCGGTTCTTACCCACGCCATTACAACCGCAATTTGCCGTCCCGGCAGGAGGTACTGATCATGAAGCGAATCGTGAAAATCCTGGCCATTGTCGTTGGCATCCTCGTTGTCATCGTCATCGCGCTTCCTTTTTTAATCAACGTGAATACATTCCGGCCCAAGCTTGAGTCTGAATTGACGGACGCGCTGGGAAGGCAGGTCAAGGTGGGGAATCTTTCCCTCTCGCTGCTTTCGGGCGGCGTGACGGCAGACGATATCTCCATCGCAGACGATCCGGAATTCAGCAAGACTCCCTTTGTGCAGGCGAAAGCGCTGACGGTGGGCGTGGAGCTGATTCCGCTGATTTTCTCGAAAACGCTGAACGTGACCGACCTGACCTTGAACCAGCCGGAGATCAACCTGGTGAAATCAGAAAGCGGCGAGAAATGGAATTTCTCCAGCCTGGGGGCCAAAAGCGCGAGTCCGGCTGCGGAGTCGAAGCCCGCGGCGGAGCCAAAAAAAACCGAGCCTGAGACAGAAACTTCTTCTGCCGGCAGCACCCCGAACATTTCCGTGGCCAAGCTCAATGTGAAAGACGGCAGGCTCACGATCTCGCGCGCCGGATCACAGGAGAAACCGAGAGTCTACGACAAGGTCAACATTGAGGTAACGAACGTTTCTCTCACCTCTTCCTTCCCCTTCAAGCTAACGGCGGAACTGCCCGGAGGGGGCAGTTTGAGCCTGGAGGGCAAGGCCGGACCGATTGCTCCGAGCAATGCAGCCCTCAGTCCGCTCGAGGCCAAAGTCTCAGTTCGGCGGTTGAACCTCGCCGAGTCCGGTTTCATTGATCCGGCGTCGGGAATCTCGGGCGTGGCGGATCTGGATGAGACTCTCACTTCCGACGGACACGAAGCCAAGACCAACGGCAAGCTGACGGCCACGGATTTAAGAGTCGTTCAGAAGGGGTCGCCAGCAGGACGGCCCGTGCAGCTGACCTACACCGTAGTCCACGATCTGGCGAAGCAGGAGGGTTCGATTACGCAAGGCGACATCGCCATGGGGAAGGCGGTGGCGCATCTCACCGGCACTTATGATGCACGTGGCAAGGTAACCGCAGTTAATCTGAAGCTGAACGGCGAGGCGATGCCGGTGGATGATCTGGAGGCCATGCTGCCAGCCCTAGGAGTGGTGTTACCGCCGAAGTCGCAGTTGAAGGGCGGCGACCTGGACACCAACCTGGCCATTTCCGGCCCCGTGGACCGCCTGGCAACGACCGGAACCATCCGCCTGGAAAACTCGTCCCTGGCGAACTTTGATCTTGGCTCCAAACTCTCGGCCATCTCCGCGTTGGGGGGCAAGAAGACCGGCAACGATACGACCATCCAGAATTTCAGTTCAGACGTTAAGGTCGCACCGGAAGGCACGCAGGCCAACAACATCAATCTGACCGTTCCATCCATCGGAGTTCTCACCGGCGGAGGCACGGTCAGTCCGGCGAATGAACTGGCTTTCAAGATGAGCGCCGCCGTGGGCGGGATGGGAATTCCGTTCTCCATCGCTGGGACAACTTCTGATCCCAAGTTTGTCCCCGACGTGAAAGGAATGGCCACCGGCCTGCTGAAAGGGCTGAGCAAAGGCAATTCGGGCCAGCAGAACCCTCTGAGCGGCCTCAGCGGACTCTTCAAGAAGAAACCGCACTGAATCGCAGCACGTTGCCGGCAACATCGCTGACACCATGGTCCGGAAGTCTCCGAGCCGAGGCCGTCACTATGCCTGTTTTATCCTGGAGAAATTCAAGTTTATTATTGAGAAATCATGCCAGCGGCGAATGACACGATCTCCGCAGGACTGGGGCGCTACTCCATCGGAGAGAAACTGCGCACTCTGCGCCTCGGCAAAAGCATGGGGCTGGTCGAACTGGGCAAACACACCGGGCTCTCGGCCGGCCTGCTTTCCAAACTGGAGAGAGGAAAGCTGTTTCCCACCCTGCCAACGCTGTTGCGCATCGCCATGGTGTTCAGCGTGGGTCTCGACTACTTTTTCACCGACGACCGTAAGCGCTGGCTGGTCGGCATCGTGCGGGCGCGCCGACCGCGTGCGTTTCCCCGAACGGCCGGGGACGCGGGATGTCCAGTACTACTTCGAGTGCCTGGATTACAAGTCCACGGAACGCAAGCTGAGCGCATACCTGGCGGACTTTCAGGAATTGCCCGGGGAAAAGCTCAAAACGCACATGCACGCCGGAGTGGAATTCCTGTATGTGTTGAAGGGCGCGCTCACGGTCAGAATCGGGAGTGATGACTATACCCTGGATGCTGAAGACGCAATCTATTTTGATTCATCGCTCCCGCACAGTTACCGGCGGCGCGGATCGAGGCCGTGTACGGGCGTTATTGTCTCTGTGCCGTAGGCCCGAAAACGGCGATGGGGTGCGAAGTTAAATTGCTAATCCTGGATTTGATTTCCGGCGCAACATTTCTACGATCAGACCGATCACGGCATAGGTCGCGGCGTTGATCGGAGGGACCCACCAGGAGTGGAGAGCGAAATAGCGGCCGACATAGGTAATCGGACAGGTGACAGCGGCGAGCGCCACAACGATTGGTTCTCTCAGACTCACGCTGAGGAAGTCGGGAGGCGCTACAAAGGTATAGAGTACCCAGCAGGCGGCAACCAGAAAGCCTGCGCTTGCCCAAATCACAATTCGGTGTCTCATGCCGTCACCCCAACTGCTTTCAACCTTGATCATCCCACCAATTCGTCCAATCTCCAAACTGGGTCCGCGGGATTGTGAAGCAAAGCCGGGCCGTCGGCGTGCGGCCGAGATGGTAGTATGGAAGATTCGATCCAGCGATTCCGGGGAATCGTAGAGTCGGCGGGACTGGTTTAGAATAGAACAGATTTCCGCTTCATCGGCAGGCAGCCAGGCAGAGCCTGACGGCAAAATTGATTCCTCGGCCGCGGACAGGCAGCCAATGTCTCGCCTCGTGAATCGAAGCAAGTTAGAACGAGACCGCCCATGTTGAAATCGGACCTGTTGCCATCTACCTGGAAATTGCGGATTGTGCGCGCCAGCATCGGGGGTTTGTGTCTGCTGGTGACGGTGTTGACTCTGCTGGCCTCGGGGTCAGGGCAAGCGCAGGACTTTACCTTGCAGATGGCGCCCTTTCCTCCCCCTGCCGCGGTGAACCCGGGAGGCAACTCGGCTTCCAACATCACTCTGGGGACCCTCAACGGCTTCAACGGCACGGTGGATCTCGGTTGCCAGCTAACGCCCCAGCCGACGCCGCCGGCTCCAGCGCAGGACTGCGAGGTGAGTCCGCTCTCCGTGAACCCTCCGGGGAGCGCAACGGCGACGGTCACGGCCACTGATTTGCCTCCCGGACTTTACACCATCATGGTCACGGGCACGGCCAGTGGAACTACGAATTCGCACTCGGCACAGCAGAATCTAACCGTGCTGGCCGTGACCCCGAATTTCACGATCACGGTGACGCAGACGGTCCAGCCCAGCAGTGTGCATGCGGGCAGCGGAGGCCAGGGAGTCATCAACATTAATCCGCTCAACGGCTACATCATCCCGTCGGGCGGGCTGACGCTCTACTGCGCTACGGTTACGCCTTTGGTCACGCTTCCGCCCGCGTGCTCATTCAGCCCCAGTCCCATCCTGTCGGGCACAACGTTTTCGACGCTCTCGATCGGCACGGTCGGCCCTATAGCTTCGGCAGCCCATGCCCGGCCCTGGTACGCTCTTTGGCTACCCCTACCCATGCTGGCGCTTGCGGGATTGGGCCTGGTGAGCGGAAGAAGATCGCGCGCGTGGTCTGCGCTGGCTCTTTTTGTCGTGGGCGGGGCGATTCTGCTGATGCCCGCCTGTGCGCCCAACAACACCATCTCTCCCACGAATACCAACGGCCAAATAACGCCCAAGAACACCTACACCTTCACCATAATGGGCATTGATTCCAACGGGGTCTCCTCCAGCAACACCGGCACCAGCGCGCCCACCGTTACCCTGACCGTGGATTAGCAGACCTCAGACGTCAGCCCTCAGACGTCAGCCCTCGGCCCCCTCCGGCAGCAAATGTGTGCCCGACTTGCTGAGGTCTGAGGTCTGATTCTCGCGATGTTGAGGTCACACCTCAGAGGGCTCCCTGGATTTGCAGGTCCGTAGTCTGAGGTCTGAGGTCTGAAGTCTGGGGTCTGAGGCCTGAAGTCCGAAGTCCGGTTCCTACGATGCGGCGCGCCTGGTCTGGCGCTCGATTTCTGCCGCCTGGCGCATGAGGATATCGCGCAGCGAGACCAGTCCCTTCAGCTCGCGGCCGTCAACGATGGGGAGGTGGCGGAATCCGAATTCCCGCATGATGAACAGGCACTCTTCCACGCTCTCGTCGGCGGAGACCGCGCGCGGATTCGCAGTCATGACTTCGGAAACAGCAGTGTGGCCGGGAGTTCGGCCCACGGCCACCACGCGATTCATGATGTCGCGCTCCGAGAAGATACCCACCAGTTCTCCGTCGCGCAGCACCGGCAAGGCGCCGACATTGTGTTCCATCATGATGCGCGCGGCTTCGAGCACGGTGCGGGCGGCGTCAATGGAATAGACTTTGCGGTCCTTCACAAGCTCGCGGAGAGTGGCCATAGAAGCACTCCTAATCGGATATGTGGTCGGGCATTCGAGCGAAGAACGGGATTGGCAGGCCCCCACGGCCGGCCCTTACGGTGGTAATACTCTATCACAGGCCGGACTGGCTCACTGCCCGGTAGTGTCCTGATTTAGTCCTTCACCACAGAGTCACAGAGAAAATCCTGCGCGTGGAAGAAGAAGAGAAGGGTTTGCACAGCAACTGGGGTTCTCTGCGTCTCTGTGACTCTGTGGTGAAAAAGGCAAGATTAGGACATCAGTGAAGAACGAGATGACTCTCTTCCTCGCGAGCCTGCTGCGCGAGGGCGTCCGGCTCAACTTCTATCGTGCTCGGAAGCCCGACCCGACCGATTTCTGGCGCGGGTCGCGCCTGTGCATGCCTGGAATACTGCAACAGAGCCACCAGCGGCAACATGAGCAGGAAGACCACTCCCATAATCCAAAACACCTCGACAAACGCGAGCATGGCGGCGTGTTGCTGTACCAACCCATAGATTGCACCCAGCGCTTTGCGCGAGGCGGTGACGCCGTCGGCGCCCATCGCGATGAAATGCGCGCGCATGCCCTGGAGATATCTCAGCGTTTGCACATCGCCCGCCCTCACGTTGGCGACCAGGTGGTCCTGATGAAGCTGCGTGCGCCGCGCCAGAAAGGTGGTCATGATGGCGATGCCGATGCTGCCGCCGATATTGCGCATCAGGTTGAAGATGCTGGTCGCGTTGCCCATTTTCTGCTGCGGGATGCGGGCCATGGCCAGCGCCATCAGCGGAATGAAGAGAAAACTGAGAGCGACCCCCTGTAAGACCTGGGCCCAGAAGATGTCCCAAAAACCCGCATAAAGGTTGAGCCCGGAGAGATCGAACATGGTGATCGAACCGAGAACCAGGCCTACCACCAGCAGGCGCCGCGGGTCTGTTTTGGTGGTCAGGTGTCCGGCCAAAGGAGTGAAAAGCAGGGCTCCAATGCCTCGAGGCGACAGCGCCAGACCCGAGTTATAAGCGGGATATCCCATGAGCGTCTGCAAATACAAAGGCAGCAAGACCAGGCTGGAATAAAGGATGAAGCCCAGCATGCTGATGAGAAATACCCCCGCACCGAACGAGCGGTTCTTGAGCACGCGCAAATCCACGACAGGATGGTCGGTCGTCAGCTCGCGGATGATGAGAGCAACCAGACCAACGACGCACAATACGGCAAAGGTGCGAATGTACTGCGACGAAAACCAATCCTTGCGCTCGCCGGTATCCAGCAGAACCTGGAGCGAGCCGATGCCGAGAGCGAGAAAGCCGATTCCCCACAAATCCACCTTCCCTGCGCCGCGCTTGATATAATGGGGATCGACAACGAAGCGGTTCATGAGGAACAGGGAGAGCACGCCCACGGGCAGGTTGAGATAAAAGATCCAGCGCCAGGTGTAATTGTCGGTAATCCATCCGCCCAGCGTGGGCCCGAGAATCGGCGCCAGCAGAATGCCGATGCCGAAAGCGGCCATGGCGTGACCGTGCCGCTCCTTGGGGAAAGTCTCCAGCAGAATCGCCTGAGCCAGCGGCTGCAGGCCGCCCCCGGTCAGGCCCTGCAGCACGCGGAAAATGATCAACTGAGGGAGTGTAGCGGCGAGACCGCAACAAAGCGAAGTCAGCGTGAACCCGGCGACGCAGGTCAGCAGCAGCCGCTTGCGGCCCATGTAGTTGGCCAGCCAGCCCGAAATCGGCAGCACCACCGCGTTTGACACCAGATACGACGTGACCACCCACGTGCCTTCTTCATTGGTTGAGGCGAGATTGCCCGCGATATGAGGGATGGAAACGTTGACGACCGTGGTATCGAGGACTTCCATGAAGGTCGCCAACATCACGGAGAATGTGATGACCCACGGATTTATGCCGCGTTGTGGACCAGCGTCCACTCAGACCTCTCCCTGCCAGCGGAAGGATTCCGCGATTAGAACTTTTCACTATCAAGGAAAGGCTCATTCCGTGCCGTGATACGGGTCACACCGGAGGGTGATGGACACGATACTCGTTGATCAGGGAAAGGTATCCGGCCTAGCGCTCCGTTACTTCTTCCAGAGTCTGAAAGAAGGCTGGGTAAGAAATCGCGGCTGATTCAGCTCCGCGGATGAGCGTTTCGCCCTGAGCTCGCAAGGCCGCGACAGCGAAGGCCATGGCGATGCGGTGATCGCCGAAGGAATCAAGATCTGCTCCGTGGAGAGTCTGGCCGCCGGGAATTTTCAGGCCATCGTCGCGCTCCTCGACCTGCGCGCCCATGAGGCGCAGGTTTCCAGCCACGGCCGCGATGCGGTCGGACTCCTTGACACGCAGTTCGCGGGCGTCGCGGACCTCGATGCCCTGCTCGGTGAAGGGAGCAATTGCCGCCAGCCCCGGTATTTCGTCAATCAGCGCCGCGGAGTCGGCGCCGGCGATGATGGATCCCTTGAGCCTGCCGCCTTCTACCTGCAGTGATCCGACCAGTTCGCCGTGGACCTCATCGAGTTGGGTCACCGAGATGCGCAGCCCCATCTGCGCGAGGATATCGAGCAGGCGCGCGCGCGTCGGGTTCATCAGGAGGTTGGGGATAGCCAGCTGCGAGCCGGGAAACAATGCCGCCGCGCACAGAAAAAATGCGGCGCTCGAAAGGTCGCCGGGGATGCGAGCCTCGATGCCCCGCAGATGCTGGCCGCCACGCAGGCGAACTTCGTTTCCTTTGCGCTCCAGTTGGCCGCCAAATGCCCGCAACGCCACTTCTCCGTGATCGCGGGTGCGCAGCGGTTCTTCCACCCGGGTCTCGCCGTCGGCGAACAATCCGGCAAACAGCAGGCACGACTTCACCTGCGCGCTCGCCACCGGCATCTTGTAGGTGATGCCTTTCAGCGCTGAACCTGCGATGCGCAGCGGCGGCTTGCCTTCGTGCGAGGCGATCTGCGCGCCCATGGCGGAGAGTGGTTGGATGACGCGCTCCATGGGACGGCGGGACAGCGACTCGTCGCCGATCATTTCGCTGGTGAAGCGTTGTGCGGCGACAATGCCGCTGAGCATGCGCATGGTCGAACCGGAGTTGCCGCAGTCGAGCGCTCCGCTGGGAACGGCCAGCGACAAATCTCGTCCCTGCGCCTCGATGATGTTGCCTTCTTTTCGTTGCCAAGCCACGCCCAGCGCGCGCATGCATGCGAGCGTGCTAGCGCAGTCGGCACCGGTGGAGTAGTTTTCGAGGCGCGACGGCCCCCCGGCAATCCCCGCCAGCATGGCATAGCGATGGGAAATGGATTTGTCCCCCGGCAACTGCACACTGCCGCGCACGTTTCTCGCCGGATGGACGACGACCTGCGACTCGGTTTTCATGCTGAGATCAATATTAGCGGCTCGGAGAAAGACCGATTTCCGCTTCTCATTCAGACGCATGCTTCAGACACACGCTAGGGTGAAGGAGCCTGCTGCTCGTCATAGTACAGCAGCAGATCGGTGGAAACGGGTTCTGCGCCCAACTGACGCAACAACGTGGTGATTTGTCCGCGATGATAACTGGAATGATTCAGCACATGTAGCATCTGCTGTCCAAGCGGATAGGACCAGGTTTCGCCACGCGGGTTCACATACGAAAGAACTGCACTTAAATCCGATGCCCGGAGCCGCTGCAGGAAGCTGTTTTGCTCTGCTTCCATCTGTTTCCACCGCGCCGTGATGGCGGCGAGGGTGGGCAATTCCGCGCTGCTCGGCAACGCCTTGGGCGAGCGCCCATTCCAGCGTTCCAGCCAGATCCACTCCGCGCCGAGGATATGTACAAGCGTGTCGCGCACCGAAGAAAAACTGTTACCCAGTTCGCGCGTAAATGCTTCGTTGTCGAGCCGCGAAGCCACTACCAGGGTTTTGGCGTTCGCCCAACGGTTGTAGCTGTAGAGTTCGCTGATGAAAGGAATGTCCATGTGATGCTTGATTGCTCCTTCAATGACCTCGACGAATAACGGCGACTCGGCACTGTGACTTTCAGCTGCGAATCAACGTCACCAATTCGTCTTTTCTACACGAGAGCTTTGGCCTCTGCGGCGGCTTCTTTCAGAATGTTGGCCGGGACTTCTCTCATGGTCACGCCGAATTCGAACATGGGAGTCTCGGTGCCACGTCCCCAGCGCGCGACCTCCCAGTGGGCGCGGACGAACTTCACATCGGGGTGCGCTGTCAGGTCGAGCAGCAGCGGAGACTCACCGCAATAGAACTTCTGCGGCAATGCGGCGATGGATTTCGCGCCCCAGACCGCGCCGTCGGCCGAGCCGTAAACGCTGACATCCAGCGACTCCTGCTCGATGATCTTGGTGATGGCGAGAGTGACAAGAAAAACTCGATTCGCGGCACTGCTCACGTCCACAGCGGAGCCATCGCCCTTGGCGGTAGCCACGGTTTTCGCGGGAACCAGAACTGCATCAGTCATTGTCATGGCGAGAGGATTTTAACAAATCAGGCGAGACACAGTCTCTAGGCGCCCAGGCATCCTCAGGGAACTGAGGCCCGCATTTTGGGTGGGCAGGTTGCGCGCGGCTCACGCCGCCACCTTCCCGCATCAGTCGTTAGACAACCGTGAGTTATTCCGCCGGATGCGGCCCCGTGAAGTCATTGCAGCAGGGCTTCTGGACGGGCTTGAACTCCATCAGTTCCACGCGCGTCAGGTCGGGATCGTATACGTCGAGCTGCCATTTGCCGTCTTTGCCGATCTCGGCCTGCTCATCGCCGTGCGGCTTCCAGCCGTGCGACTCCATGATCGCCTGCGCCTTTTTCATGTCGGCGATGCCAAGCGAAATGTGGTTCATCACTCCGGTCAGTTGCAGGTCCATGTGCTCGGGCTGGTTCAGCATGTATTCCAGCCAGTCGGTGCCATCCGGAACCTGCATGGCGACCCAGTCGTCGGGCGTGCCGGGCTTGTCGGCGCCGTGCCAGTAAAGGTGGAAGCCGAGGATGTCGCGGTAGAAGTGGTCTTCAGCATCCTTGTGGTACACCACGAATCCGGTATGGATCATGTGCTGTGAAACCCATGGCGGGCCCCGATCCATCCACATCTCACTAAGCTGAAGAACTTTTGGATCCCGTTCGACGAACTCGATCGGACGTCCTTCGGGATCGTTCAACATGAAACTGAGGCTGTGGTCGGGCCGTCCCTCGATCTGACCGGCTTTGATTCCCTTCTCCGTCAGATAGCGCCGCAGGGCGACGATGTTGTCGGTGGTGAAGGCGACGTGATCCATGCGGTCGGTGGCCTTCGCGTCGGGTGCAGCCGCGTAGCCGACCCACTGCTTCCCAACCATGTAGCGCACGATGCCTCCGGGTTCGACGGGCGCCGCGGCGGCAAGACCGAGCACATCGGCATAGAGTTTTCGCACGCCGTCGGGCGCAGTCGTGTAGAACGAGACGTGATCAATGCCGAGAATGCGCGGGCGGTTGACCGCCTGGGTTTGCGCATAAGAACAGATTTGGAAAGCTACCAGCATGAAGGGAAGGGCGAGTTTTTTCATAGCAGTTTCGATTTTAGTCCAGTCGAGCATGGAGGTTTTGCTTTTTCCGAGGCTCGGCGCTTGGCTCAACAACAGATTCCTCGCTCCGCTCGGAATGACAACGCGAGGGGGATAGCTCATGGTGCTAGGAAATACCATCCAGAAACTGGCGCAGCAGCCGGGTTGCCTGTTCTGGTTGCTCCCACGGTGAGTAGTGTCCGGCCTTCGAAATGACGCGCAACTGGCTGCCGGGGATGTGTTGCCGCATGAGTTCCGCTTCGTTCACACCGGTTAGGATATCTTCGTCACCGGTCACGAGCAGCGTGGGAACATTGATGGTCTTCAATGTTTCAACCGAGTCCGGACGCTCGGCCATACCGCGCTGCACCTGGGCCACGTCGTCGGGCGACATCTTATGCATCATGCGCAGCGCGCCATTCACCAAGTCGGGGCGGGTTTCCCGTGTGGTCTTCCCCAGCAAGCGCGGGATCATGGTTTCAAAAAACGATTCGGTGCCGCGTTCGAGAACGTCCTTGGCGGCTGCGAGGCGCGCGGCGCAGGCTTCGGCGCCATCGGCGGGCGCTTTCGTGTTGCACAGGCCGAGTGCGGCCACGCGCCCGCTGTGTTTCCTCCACAATTCAAAAAGCGCGTACCCGCCGATCGAGACTCCGATGAGCGGGGCCCGGCCCACGTCAGCGTCATCCATCACGCGTACGATGTCGTCGGCGTGCTTCTCCATGGTGGCTGGCCCCTCGCCCACCCCCGACTCGCCGTGTCCACGCAGGTCCGGGAGGATCACGCGATACCGCGTGCCCAGCCCTTCGGCCACAGGGAGCCAGAATTCATGATGGGCGGGGAAAGGATGTAGAAGCACGACCGGGGAACCATCGCCGAGCGTCCAGTAGACAATCTCGGCGTCGCCGCTTTTGATGCGTCGAGAAGAGGTGGGCGCCATGCATGGGATTAAAGCATAAATGCGGCTTCCGCAGTCCGCTCCGCTCCGTCCGGTCGCGGAATAGCCTGAGGAACAAGGTCTGAGGTCTGAGGTCTGAGGTCTGAGGTCTGAAGTCCGAGGTCCGAAGTCCGGTTCTACGGATTGGTTACGTGCTGCGCGCCCACCGGAGCCGAGATCAGCAGCGGCTCTTCCGGCATCACGATCCAGGCAATAATGTAGGGAATGAAGCCGAAGCCGGTCATGATCGCCGTAATCAGCCAGACGACCCGAACCAGGGCGACGTCGATGTCAAAGTACTCGGAGAAGCCAAGGCAGACACCTGCGATCTTGCGCCCCATGCGCGGGCGTATCAGGCGAGTCCGGGCCAGCGAAGCTCCAACGCGAACGCCGCAGTAGGCGCAAACGGCCGCATCGTCCTGAATCACTTTCCCGCAGTAGTTGCAGCACATGGAGCGGCCTCCGCTAGATCATACGCGATTGCGGTCCCGAAAGTTCCCTGCCCCTCGTATGCCTATTCCCGGTACGCCTCTTTGATATAGCGGCGGGCCTGGTCGGCGGGACCGGTATTGGCATTGCCGGCCAGCACGGTCTCATAGTGCTTCATCGCCAGATCCCGCTTCTGCATCAGGTCGTACATCTCTCCGGCAGCGAGATTGGCCTTTTGCAGAACATCAGGATCAGGGTTGGGTGCGGCGTTCACCAGTTCATACGCGGCAGCGGCGCCGGCGATATCCTTTCTGCTGCGCAGCAGTTCCCCCAAACCCCAGGCGGCCACTTCATAGTGCAGGCTGTCGTACTTCCCTTCCCGGCCGTTCTGCCACACCTTGCGATACATGGCCTCCGCTTCGTCCAGGCGGCCCGCGGCTCGCAGCAGGTTTGCGACTTCGGTGGAAAACAGATGATTCTTCGGATACCGGGCCGCCAGGTCCTGCATGTAGCCGAGGGCCTCGTCATACTGGTGCTCGCGGCGCAGGAACAGGCCAAGCATCACCTTGGCGTCTGCGGAATTCTCCACGTCTCCCTCCGCGACCTCGCGCAGATATTCGAGACCTTTTTCTTTCGATCCGGTCAATCCCGCCAGGGCAGCGGCGACTTTCACGGTCCAGGGCAAGTTGCCCACCACGTAGTTGTGGGTGCCCACGACAAGTTTCGCGTCCAAGTAGTCGGGATCAAGCTCCAACACGCGTTCGTGGTCATGGCGAGCTCCGACGGCATTGCGCAGCGCAGAAAACCAGGCTCGCTCGACCAATCCGGTATAGACAGCGAACTGGGCGCGCGTGACTCCGCGGCAATAGAGCGCATTTATGTCGTCGGGGTTCGCCTTGAGCTGCTGCTCTTCCAGTTTCTCCGCGCGCCGCACCAGTTCCTTGATGCGATCTTTGACCTTCTGATCGGTGGGGCGGGGAGCGCGGCCGACGAAGCTGTCATTCGCGTATTCGCCCGTATTCATGCCGCCGGTTTCGTAAAGATTGCGCATCAGTATCGCGGTCAGCAGATGGTTCACGGCGAAGGGATCGTTGGGATGCTTTTCGACAATCTTCTCGAACTCGGGAATCGCGCGGTCGTACTCCATGTCGTAGAAGTGATCGAACGCGGCGTCGGTCTGAGCATCATGCGGCGCGCCGTGCGGCAAAGCCGTAGTCGATTGCGTCTGACCGCCGGCAATGAGGAGCGGGGCGCTCATCAGGAGCAGGAAGATCAGCAACCTTCCTAGAATTCGCTTCATCATCAAGATCCGTCCTACGTGGGTCGTCACGGGCAAGTTCTCCTAGTTTAAACGAAGTCCCACGGACATGCTGCCGTTCTGCCAGAGCCGGTCTTTGGTGCAGAGGACGAACCAGGAACGTCAGGGACGTGCCTGCGCCGTTAACTGTCAACACGACCGGAGCCCCCTATAATCGGCGCAGCCGCAGACTGAACAAGTTGCAGGAACGACGTTGCGGGAAGGCTCGGGTAGTGGTCTGCGCCCGGTCCGCCGAATGGAGCTCGGCAAGACTGTCTGGCGCTGTAATTAGGATGCGCCTCCGGGGAATCCTGATACCCGAGCCGTCCCGCACTGGTTCAGCTTTAGGTATCGCGTCCTAGCCGTCACGGTCTTTCGTAACTGGTGCATCTTTACTCGCTGGCGCACGTAATTATTGCCCGCGTGGCCGGTGAACAACAGGTGAGCGAAACTTGCAACTATTTGCCGATCAGCAACTTAGAAGAGACGTGGATTTGGTGGTTGGAATGCCATGCGGACTTCAGGGAGTTTCACGCAGGGACTGAACTCAATGTCCGATTTCGTACATGAAACGCAGCATGAGTTCTGGCGGCCGCCGTCGGCGGTGATCGCCGGAGAAGTAGCGTTTCAGGAAGCGCTTCCGTCCATGGCGGAGACGTGCTCACGCTGCGGCACCGAGTTCCTGCTCGGTTCACGCTTCTGCCACTCCTGCGGTGGTCGCCGGCCCAGCGCCATGAGTTCGAATGCCAACGCCGACGCGGCCGCGATTGCCAGGCTTTGGGAAAAGGCGATCGCGCGGACACACTCGGTCCTGGAGTGGTTCTCGTGGAGCCGGATGCGGGGCTGGATCAAACTTCCCGCGTGGCTCCACTACCTGCACTTCCATGAGATCAAACTCTGGGTGGGTCTGCCCACGGCCTCGCTGATCGCTTTCATCATTGGCTTGGCGTGCGTGGCGGGGACCTTGCTGGTTGGCTTGCTCACGGCAAAGACCCTTGTGGATTGGCAGGCGATTCAATTCTATCGCGCGGAGTGGCTGCTGGCGGCCATCGCGTCCTTCGTGGCGGCAATTCTGCTGAAGAAACCTTCCGGGAACTAGAAGTCAGCCATCAGAGTTCAGTGGTCAGTTCGGCAAGACACAACTCCCGCGCGGGCAAGGGTCTACCGCCGCCTTCGAGATCACTGCCGATATCCTCTGGCGATAGGCGATGCAATTACCAGACCCTTCCCAAGAACACGGTGTAGGAGCGCAACTGGCCACTCAGGTCGGGGCGCGTGAATCCGTTCACGGTGAGCCGGCCAATGCGGTCGGCATAGCTGCCGTAATTGAAGCGAAGTCCCCCATCAAAACCGGAGTGGAGGTGGTAGTCGGCCGTAACTCCGACAATGCTCTGTGGAACATCAACCTGCGAGACCAACACGGAACTCAAGTCGAGAGCCTGGCTGAACGCAGTGGCGAAGGCAGCCTCGGAGGCGTAGCCGGCCACGGTGACGGCACCCGGAAAGACCGGGTAATCCGCCGGATTGAGGTCCGGGCGGAAGCCGCTGTGCGCCAGCGTGCGCGCAAGATCCGCTCTGAATCGTACTCTTTGTTTCACCTCATACTCGGTGTGTAGCGAATACGATTGGCTCAGCTCCTTATAGGGTACGAGGGGCTGCACGTACAGACCCACCGCCGAATCGTTGGCGAACTGCATGTCGGTCCGGAGGCTGTCCTGCAGGTAGGTGTATCCGCCGCCAATGCTCCGTTGCGGAACCGGCTTGACCGTCAAGAAGGTGGTATTGGTGTAGAGGTGATTGCTGCGCTGCTGGGGCACACCTTCGGCGGGAAGGAAACCAGCAAACGACTGCTGCAAGATGATGCTGGCGTCGTCCCCCAGCGTGAGCCATGAAACGGGAGTGAGCGTAACGTCCCCGAACATGCGATGGTTGGTCTGCGGGTCGGTAACAAATCCTGGAGCATGGGTGCCGGTCCATTCATAACCGGTTCTTGCATCCCATAGCTCACCCGTGTGGAAATGAAGAGCCATGCCTGCAATATTGCTGAAGGTGGCTGGGACCATGTTGCTGAAACCGCTGCCCACGAAGAAGAGCGGGTCTGTATTGTCGGGCGAAGAAACTTGCGGCCACAGGGACGTGTTCGAACGCGTGATGTTCGTCCGTTTGTAGTACGTTTCCACATCAAACTGCTTGCTCAGGCGGTACGCCAGCTTCAGTCCGGCCCAGTGGCGATGCAGCGACGGATTGCCGAACGGATAGAGGATTGTGGGGTCTGACAGTGCGAATGTCTGCACCCAATCGTTCACCAGGTTTTGCTGATGAAAGTCAGCAACCTCGCGCAAGCTGGAAACTGGATTCCATGTCAGGGTAACGTCAGCGTTGAAGGCATTCTGCGGGTTGCTGGTAAAAACCTGAGTCGCCGGAACCGAGAAAACAGTGGGCGCCTGGCTCACCGTGCGTGCATAGCTCACATCGCTGTTGAGGGTTACGTGGTGCGCCACGGCCATGGTGAACTGCAGAGAGTCGGCTTGGGTCTGATGACGCGGCAACACGTTGTTGATGTAGGTGCCAGCCGGATTGATCGGGATATTCTCGGCCCCGTCGAAGGATTCGGAAGTTCCGTAGATGCCCACCGGACTCTGTATGCGGTCGTTGAAGCTGCGAAACTCATGTTGGTAGACGAGTTTGGCTGGGCCTAGAGTGACCTCGGCGCCACCGGCGATGTTTCGGGTGGTGTAGTTGTAGGTGCGGTACTGAGAACCGGAATGGCAGTTGTCGCAGCCGGTGTCAGTCAGGGTCCCGTTGCCGCCCATATCGTAATACTGCGCCTGTCCGCTGCCGTCCCGGGCCTGCCAGCCGCCTTTTACAAACAGCTTGACCGGTATACTCGGCAACTTGATCCGGGCCTGAGCATTATTCATTCTTCGCCGGATGCCCAGCAGAGCTTCGGGAGGGATCGAATCGATGCGCACGATATCGGGAGAAATCGCGCCAGCTCCAAAGAAGTAGTTGTTGTCCAGATGCCGGACGAAGCTGCGGCTGTCCAGATTGAAATCGAACCATTTCCCGACCGTGAGCCGCGATTTTGATTCGTAGTCGTCGCGGCTGATAGCCTCGATCGTTGACTTAATGGTGAGGTGTCTGGGTGTATCTACGAAATTCAGGGAGAAGTCGCCGCCCAGAGATTGCTGCAGGGTATCGTATTCGCCCACGCGTCCCCCATACCCCGTTGTGTCAATGAAACGATACTGCGGCAACATGAGGGTGAGGTGGTAGGTGACGTCGGGCGCATTTTCAGTGGACTGCGGAGCGCCGGACTGGGGCGCCTGTGCGGGGCACTGTATGACTGCAATGATTGCGATGAGAACTCCGAGAACAGCGGAACGAATTTTCATTGCGCATGCTCCTGTCGCGCCCGTGTCGGGGGCTACTTATCAATGAACTTGCTTCCGCCCGTAGCGGAGGGTACGTCGCTGCCGTGTATTGAGTTGTGGCAATCGGTGCACCGGCCAATCAGCGGCAGGCTCGCGCCATTGTGGTGGGCGGAGTGACACTGCAGGCAGAGTGCCGGCTGGCTGACCGTAAGCAGGCTCTGGTTCGGCGAACCGTGCGGCGAGTGACACTTCAGGCAGTCCTCGTTCACCGGCGGATGCTGATAGGAGTAAGGCCCCTGATACTCGGCATGGCACTGAAAGCAGAGTTGGTTTGTGTTCGCCGAGTTCAGATTGTTGCCCGCACTGCCGCCATGCGGATCATGACAGTCCAGGCAGGTCATCTTGCCTTCGCGGATGGGGTGGTGATAGGGAAGGTTGGACTGTGCTTCCTGCTTCTTGTGGCACTGCAGGCACTTGTCGTTCAGGGTGGCGCGAGACTCCAGCGCCCGCTGCTCTCCGCCCCGAGTTTCGGCGGTATGGATGGTATGACAGCCGCTGCATTTGAGGTCCTGCGCGGCATGAGCGCCGGCAAACCAGTTCCGCACGTGATCGGACTTGGCATGGCAGCTCAGGCAGGCGCCGTTGGCTTCTTCGGCAGGGCGATCCTTGAAGCTGACGATCTTGTCTTTCGACTCCTTCGAGTAGCCGCCAGCCGCCAGGTGCAGGCTTCCGGCACCGTGACACTGCTCACATTCGACATCGCGCATGGAATGCTGGCTCCGACCATAGTTCTTGGCGACATCGGCGTGGCACTGCGCACACTGCTCTCCCCCGACTTTGGTGGCGCCCGGGATCTCAACGTACTTGCTGAAATCCTTTTGCTGTTTCTCGGCGGGCTTGGTCTTGGTTCTGCCTGGAAGCGCCGGAACGAGCATTAGTAGTACTACGGCGAGTAGTACGCCGAGGTGCGGAATCCGCTTTGGCATAGCGCCCTCCAAGAAAATGTCGGGAACTTGCCAGAGTATTGGGGAACTTACGAACACTCAGTGAGCAGAAACACGAGGGCAGGTGACTGCAGGGCGGGACCATCCAGATGAGATTTTGTGATCCTGGACACAGAACTACGATTCGCTTCCCGTTCCCGCCGCACGCCGTTGCTGGTTCATGCGGTAGAGATGATGAACGGGTCCGGTTCCGTGGCCGAGCGGGTGCCCGTAGGAGATCGCGGCCGTCACGTAGGTCTTCGCCAGCAGCGCCGCTTCAGCCAAGCCGCGGTCTAGCGCCAGGTGACAGGCGATGGCAGTTGCGAAAGCGCACCCTGTGCCGTGAGTTGAGTTGGAACGCTGGCGCTCGGCTTTGAAGACTTCCTGTTCCACTCCCCTGAGAGTGGTAAAGCTGAGCAGATCAATCGCCTTCTCCAGATGGCCGCCGGTAATGACCACGGCCGGGGATCCCATCTCGTGCAGTTTGGCGGAGGCTGCCTTCATTTCATCCAGTTCTGTGACCTTCATCCCGGTGATTGCAGCGGCCTCGTCCAGGTTGGGCGTGACCACGTCAGCCAAGGGGATGAGACGCTCGATCATGAGCTTGATTCCCGCGGCGTCAAGCAGGTCGGCACCGGAAGAGGACTTAAGAATCGGGTCGAGCACGATGTTCCGCAGACGCGCCTTGCCCGGCCGGATGGCTGAGCCCTCGGTCGTCTTGCTGGACGGTTCGCGTGAGAGGAAGTCCGCGAGCGCCTTAACCACTTTTCCCGACCCCAGCATGCCGATGTGAACGGCGGCGATCTCGACGTCAGCAGCCAGCTCCTCCAATGTGTCGGTGAGCAGAGTAGGGTCCACAGGCTCGACCCGGCGTACCCCAGCGGTCGATTGCACGGTCATAGCCGTGATGCAGGC
Organism: Candidatus Sulfotelmatobacter sp.; assembly: GCA_052326105.1. Classification (GTDB taxonomy): domain Bacteria; phylum Acidobacteriota; class Terriglobia; order Terriglobales; family Acidobacteriaceae; genus Sulfotelmatobacter. Next base: position 50,248 of record JBKQRC010000059.1, read on the forward strand.
GACCCCGTAGCAGGCGTGGGCGGCGATGGTCTTGATGTCGGCCGTGACCCCGGCTCCAGAGGAAGGGTCAAAACCGGCGATTGTCAGCACGACTGGTGGTCTTTCGGCCATAGTCTTCCGTTCGGACGTGCCCCGCGCAAGCCGCCTTCAGGGCTAAGCATCTCATATCGGCGGGGCTTGGGAAGTTACTTTAGGAGACAGCCCTGGAAAAAAATCCTCTAAGCTGACTTCTTAGTCACCCCTGTAACTGCATGATTTCATGCAGGTTGCCGGCCATGCGACTGTAAGCCATTGATTCCATTAATCTTGTAAATTCTACCTTGCGGGCTGCCGTGGATTATTTACTACTTAATAAATGCGTAACCTTCATGAAACAAAGGGGCTCCCCCGCATCTAGTTAAATTACCAACAGGTTACGTGAGAAGTATATTACTAGGAGGTTATCGCTCGGCCATCCGTTTGGCCTTGACACGCATTTGGCAGGCCGATAGCATTTCAAAATCACGTCCAACAGTACAGCCTAGGCAAGGACACTTTTGAGTATGCGAGGAGAACTGAATGCGAAGACGTTTAGCTCATGGACTGGCATTTTTGATCGCCAGCCTGGGAGCGACTCAGGGACCGAACATCTCGGAGGCGACACCGGCTCCAAGTAGTTCATTCCAAACGAAATCCGAGGTCCGCAAACAGGCCGGCAAGCCCCAGCCGTATCAGGTTGGAACCGCCTCCTGGTACGGACAGAACTTCCACGGTAAACCGACCGCCAGTGGGGAACCGTACGATATGTACGACATGACGGCGGCGCACCTGACCCTTCCCATGGGAAGCTACGTACGGGTCACGAACCTGCATAATGGCCGGACCGTGGTGGTCCGGGTCAATGACCGGGGTCCGATCGTTCCCGGCCGGATCATCGACCTTTCCTACGGCGCTGCCCAAGCGCTGCAATTCCGCGCCAAGGGTCTGCAGCGGGTGCGGCTCGATCTGGTCAACCCTCCTCAGAACACTCTGGCTAAGTCCAAGCCCACGCTCCAGACCGTGGCCTATAACCATCTCCCGGTGGCGGAACTCCCGTAAAAGACGTAAACTGGCGGGGATGCCAGCAACCTTACCCGGTATCCCGCGCGGTGGCCTCAGCCACCGAAGCGATGATCCGCGCCAGCGGCTCATCATCGCCTTGGACGTTTCCTCCGCCGCCGCCGCGCAGAAGATTGTGGCGGCGGTGGGAGACTCCGCGCTGACTTACAAAGTCGGCATGCAGCTATATACCACCGAGGGACCGCAGGTCGTAAGCGACCTGCTGGCCTCCGGGCGTCGCGTATTTCTGGACCTGAAGTATCACGACATTCCGAACACGGTGGCAGGGGCGGTAAGCGCGGCCGCAAAGCTCGGCGTGAGCATGCTGACCGTGCACGCGGCAGGCAGCGTCAAGATGCTGCGCGCGGCGGTGGAAGCGGCGCAGGCTCGACCGGGACTAATAGTGCTCGCGGTTACAGTGCTCACCAGCCTCGACAGCTACGATCTGGATAAGATCGGCATTCGCGGCTCGGTTGAGGACAGCGTCGTGCGCCTGGCCACGATTGCGCTCGCCAATGGCTGCCAGGGCGTAGTGGCCTCCGCCCGCGAAGCCTCGACCTTGCGCGCGGAGCTGGGCAACGACTTTGCCATCGTGACTCCGGGTGTGCGCCCGGCCGGCAGCAGCACCGACGACCAGGTCCGCATCGTCACGCCTGCCGAGGCGATCGCCTCGGGAGCCAGCCACATCGTGGTCGGAAGGCCGATCACCGACGCCGCGGATCCGGCGGCGGAAGCGCGGGCGATTCTGGGACAGATCAGCGGGTAGATTCCAGCCTGGCTAACTCCAAACTGTTCCAAACTATCTCCGGGCTTTCTACGATGAGGCCAAGGTAGCATGTTAGTGGTATAATTGGTGGTATATGAGTAGTACCAAAGAGAAGACTTCTATCACACTGTCGCGCGAGGTCCTGAACGGAATTGACCGCATCGCGGGATCGAAGCAATCGCGCTCGGCCTTCATCGAAGCCGTGCTCGCGGAACACTTGCGCGCACGGGCCCGGGCCGAACGGGACCAGCGCGATTTGGAAATTATTAACCGCAACGCGAAGCGACTGAACCGCGACGCTGAGGATGGGCTGGAATATCAAGCTCCGGTTGGCGAATATCCCGAGGAGTAGCGTTTCGCGAGGACGAATTTCATGAGACGCGGAGATATCTATCGGGTGCAAAAGCCCGAGGGCGACCCCAAGCGGCATCGCAGCTTCGTGATCGTGAGCCGCCAGCGGCTCATCGATTCGGCATATTCGACTCTAGTCTGCGCTCCCATATTCACCAACGGAGACGGCCTCTCAACTCAAGTGCCCATCGGGCAAAATGAAGGGCTCAAGCACGAGTGCTGGATTGTCTGCGATAACCTCAGAAGCATGCGGAAAGCAGACCTGACGCACTTCGTGGGGTCGCTCTCGTGGTCCAAGCTGGCGGAACTCGACGAAGCGCTCCGGATCGCTCTGGCATTGGATTAGCAGAGGGGAGTTCGGGGGCTGCCCGCTACAGCTTCTCGAAGAACTCGCATGCCGAGCATGAGATGTAAACCCCGCCCGGGACGCCGCGTTCGCGGTCCTTCACACGCTTGACGATGCGCGTCGGCTTGCCACACTTGGGGCAATCCGTGCTCTTGGTTGTGTCCATGACCTTCTTGCGGTCTGCGGTTTTTGCGATCTTGGCGCCTATTGCCATGTTCCTTTTCTCCTGATCTGCTTCTTGGTGTGCGCAGCGCAATCGGACCGGTTCTGCCTGCCGATGAGTTGTGGATGGGATGATGCGAGAATCCACGTCGGAAGCTGCGACTTTTTAATCTCTTCCGCTCTTCTGGATTTTACAGGAAGCAGCGCGGGCATGTCTTGAAGGTCGACATAGGGGGTCTTCGCGTACTTTGCGATTCCTTGGCGTCCTTTGCGGTAAGACTTTAACGCAAAGTTCGCGAAGAAAAGCCGCAAAGGGCGCAAAGAACGGGGCGGTTGCTTGGTTGGCTCCGTTCCGATAGCGTTGTCGTGGAGTCGCTTCGTGCAGATCTACCTGGTTGACGGTACCTACGAACTGTTCCGGCATTACTACGCGCTCCCGTCGGCGCGCGATCAGCAGGGATGCGAGGTGGCCGCCGCGAGAGGTGTTCTCGCATCGATGTTGGGGATGCTGAAGGGCGGCGTCACCCATCTCGCGGTCGCCACCGATCACGTGGTCGAGTCGTTTCGCAACGGTCTGTGGCCGGGCTACAAGACCAGCGAGGGGGTTGAGCCCGATCTGCTGGCGCAGTTCCCTCTGCTGGAAGAGGTCCTTTCGGCGGCTGGCATTGTGGTCTGGCCGATGGTGGAATTCGAAGCCGATGACGCGCTGGCGGCAGCAGCGGTGGCGGCCGCGAACGACGCGACGGTCGAGCGCGTCGTTATCTGCACTCCCGATAAGGATCTCGCTCAGAGCGTGCGCGGTACGCGTGTCGTGCAGTTGCATCGCCGCACCGGCGTCACGCTGGACGAAGCAGGTGTGGCGCAGAAGTACGGCGTGTTGCCGCACTCGATACCCGACTATCTGGCGCTGGTAGGCGATGCAGCGGACGGATATCCGGGATTGCGCGGCTGGGGGGCCAAGTCATCGGCTGCCGTTCTCGCCAAATTCCTTCATTTGGAATCCGTTCCGAAGGATTGGCGAGAGTGGCACGTGAACGTTGCCAATGCCGGCGCTCTGGCGGCGACTCTCAGCCAGGAATGGAATCACGCCGTGCTGTTTCGCACACTCGCGACGCTGCGAACCGACATCCCGCTGCTCGAAGACGTGGAGCAATTGCGATGGAAGGGTCCGACTCCAGCCTTTGAGTCTCTCGCTGCGCGACTGGACGCAGCCCGCACCGAAAAGCGCGAAGCCACGCAACGCAAGAGGACGTCGCGGGCTCCTGGGCCCGCGGCGGACTGACAACGAACAGGGTCCCTGCACCAGTCTTCTTCCGACCTGTCGAGCTTCGCTCGAGGGACAGCCGGGGGCGGCTGTCCCCACATGGGTCAGCCTCCGATTCGGCCGCGCAGCACTGTGATCGACGCTTTCGGAATCTGGTAGAGCACCTCTGCGCCTCCATCCACGGTTGACTTCGACGGCGGACCGTCCGGATCGGCGTGCCCAGCTGTTCCCTCCTGATGCCATTGGTATTCGTTGGAACCGAAAGTGATGCGATCCACTGGACCCGAAAAATGCCGCTCTTTGCCTCCCGCGGCGAACGCTACTTTCACGGCGTGATCGCTGTACTGGTCGCGATTGACCAGCATCACCGACCATTGCCCGTCCGGCCGCTCGACAGCGTAAGCCGTGACCAACACATTTCCAGCCGCGTCGTCAACGTCGCTTTCGGCCTTGAATTGTTTATGCGGAGCGTCCACCGGCTGCACCCACTCTTTGGTGATGAGTTGTGCCGCCAGATACTGCGGCGGATAGCCCAGCACTTTGTAGTCCTGATCGATCCAGAGAAAATTCCCGAAGCCGCCCTGATCGCGTGGGTATGGCATGTAGTGGAAGTAGTAGGTCGCGCCCGCGCCTGCCGCCATCATGCTCCCAACATAGTCGGCTAGCCATAGTCCAGCCTTCACGGTCGAGGGCGGGGCGCCTCCACCGATGTTGCCCTCGGTCATAAAGAACGGAATATTCGGCGGCAACCCGTTATCTTTCCAAACTTGCACAATGTGGCTGACGTAGCGCGGCTCCGGATAAAGATCGGCCCACGAGTAGGTCGGCATGTCCTGGTACGGGTAATGCTCGAAGGAGAAGAATGTGAAGTCGCTGAGACGACCGTGAGCCTTCAGATAATCCACGAAGCGGCCAAGCCAGGACACCTTTCCATTTGTGTCGGGCCACACTTCGACGTCACCCAGTGTTCCCTCAAACGGGGGACCTCCCAGCTTCGCCTCGGGCACGAGCTTGTGAATGGCAGTCGCGAACTGGATATAGAGAGCGGCGTAGTCTTCGGGCAGCATGTGCTGGCCGTCGGCTTCTTCACCCATTTCGATCCACGAAATGGGATAGTGCCGCTTGTAGAGATACGCGATTTCGTTCGCCGCATCCTCCGGCGTGGCATAGAGCATGGCGATCGGGACCATGGTCGGGAGGGCCCGCGTGACGCCGCAGGTCATGAAAAAATCGAATCCCACCTGGTCGCCGCGCGTTTGGTCTATATCGGAAGCGGCATGCCAGGGATCAACCGAAGACGGCCACGTGACCGTCTGATTGCGGCTGGGAAAGTGCGTGACATAGTCGTTGAACGAACCGTCGGCCGAGAGCGCTCCAACGTAGAGTTCGTTGATGGCGTAGCCCACGCAGTTGCGCTTGTCAGCTGAACCATGACTGTCGCAGGTATTCGATGACTCGGTCATCCAGATGCGAATCCAGCGCACCGGAATCATCCAATCGACCAGTTTGAGGGTGACGGTTCCACCTTTACCTTCGGTGATGTTGCCGAGCGGAAAATTCTGCCACGTGCCCTTCATCGTGCCGTCGTAGAAAGGCTCCATTTCGCCAGTCCAGAACTGGACGGCGTAATGCTTGGCATACGGATCGGCCCACGCGATGCGGATCGCATTGATGTCAATCTTGCTGCCCAGGTCAACGATCACCCATTGCGGATGCAGCGAGTCGTCTTCGCCGGTAAAAGCTTTAGTCAGGTACGGATTACTCTTCCAATACGATTTGGGATCTCCATCGGTAAGCCGCGACCAGCCGTTGCCGTCGCCACGGCTGAAACCGCGATGGGGCAGCGGGGCCGCCCAGGAACTGTGAATCATTTCGGCCGTGGGCTCAGCGTTGCCGACGAAGTAGCCCTCTTGCTTATCGGCATTGCTCCACTTCCCTGCTGGATTCCAGTGCCAGGCCTCGACCATAAGCTCAGTGTTCTGGCGATAGGTCACGGCCTGCCATCCCGCGCCGAGGATTTCTTTCAGCAGCGGATCTTTCAGCAAGTGGTCGGGAGTGCCGGTTCGCAGGCGGTCAATCGCCGCGCCCAGAGAGCGAACGGGACTGAACGTGTTGGCGACGTGCGCGGGGTCGGCGTCCACGGTGACCTTTTGGGCACTCGCGGCGGTTGCCGCCAATAAGATTGAACTCATCACAACAGAAACTGTAAGAAACCGGCTCGTGATGCCTGACGCCATGATGCCTCCTTGATTTCCGCGGGACTGACCTAAATCCGCTGCCACCAGCCTCGCCTCCAACGGCCTTTTCGACCGTGCTTTATGATCCCCCTATCTTTGCAGTCGCGGATCGCCTGCCTCGCATCGTTTTCGTAGTGGGATTTCTGGTCGGAAACGGTTACTCCCGCGCTGCCGCACTCCTGTTCGAACGATTCCTCCAAATATCTATACAGGTCGTAAAGGTGAAAAACGTCGCCTACCGACCGGCTGTCAATCCACTCTGTGGCGTATTTTCGCAGTTGCTGTCTTTAGCATCAAATGTTTCCCAACGCAACATCCTAAACCCAGAGGCACGATTCAATCACTATAGGCATCAGGCGTAGAATCACGGTTAGGAGGTCGAAATGCGAACTCTTGCTCCCGTGCTTTTGGCCTCTTACCTGCTACTTGGCGTTCCGCATCCTGTGATAGCGGCAGACAAAATCAAGATTGAAATCGTTGAAGCGACGACCACAATCGGACTGATGGTTCAAACAGACCCCGGCAGCCCTGAGCGGATTACTACACACTGCAACGGGGCAGGCACTGACTGCAATTCGACGGTGATTCCTGCGACCGACCCAAGCAATAGTCTGGTGCCGGGGATCCTGTTCTTCCAGGCCAAGGCAATTTTCCCGGATGGCAGTCATGTCGAATTGATGTGTTTTCCTTCCCGTTTGAATAAGGAATGTGGGGGTATCACACCGATCGCTGGCGGAACGCTTGACCTTGACTCCGCCAACTGCTTTCTTGATGCCATGGTTGCTCATGCCCCTGCTGTCGGCACTACAAAGAGTTGTACGACAAAAAAACTCGGCTTCTATCAGGCAAAATGGGAATATGACAAAAATATAGAAAGGACTACGGATCACCTGCGACACGATCTACGCCCCGGACCGGATCTCGTGATCTACGGACCCAAAGGTAAAGTGAGGTATCAGGTCAAGGGTTCGTGGTGATTGGGCTTGCGTAGGCGATTTAAAAGAGATCATTACAATGGTGAGAGAAAAAGAAATCGTAAACGGCAAGTTTGTTTGGCAGTGTGACTTGTGCGGATGGGAATACCCAAAGATTGCGGTGCCAAAACATCAATTGCCTCCGTGCCCAGACCACGAATGCCCCCGGCCGCCGAAACCAGTCTTCGGCTAACCGTCAGGATCCAATCCCATCCCGGGTACCACCCACCCCTGCGCACCCGCCTTCCGTTGACCCGTGTTCCTCACCCCTGCTACCGTCGTATGTTTGCCATCTGGCCCGCGGCCCGTCTTGTTGGCGACCAGCCTTACACAGCGTTGCCTGAGTCTGGGGGCGCAGTTCACAGTTAGGGAGACCTTTCATGCCTGCCATCAAGTTTCGCGGCGTTGATTTCATGCAGTTCGATCCCCTGCTCAGCGACGACGAACGGCTCGTGCGCGACACCACCCGCCAGTTCATTGAGGACAATCTCATTCCCATCATCGAAGAATGCAACCGCGCCGGGCGTTTCCCCCGCGAACTGGTCAAGCCCATGGCCGATCTGGGCTTTTTCGGCGCGTCGCTCAAGGGCTACGGCTGCGCCGGCATGGGCAACGTCGAATACGGATTGATGACGCAGGAATTGGAGCGCGGAGACTCGGGTGTGCGCAGTTTCGTGAGCGTGCAATCGGGGTTGTGCATGTACCCGATTTACGAGTTCGGCAGCGAAGAGCAAAAACAGAAATGGCTGCCACCTATGCAGAGAGGCGAAAAGCTCGGCTGCTTTGGTCTGACTGAGCCCGATTTTGGTTCGAACCCCGGCGGCATGCGCACGCGAGCGCGCAAAGTGGGCAACGAGTATGTGATCAACGGCGAAAAGATGTGGATCACTTCCGGCTCGATCGCCGACGTGGCCATCATCTGGGCGAAAGTCGAAAACGAGAACGACCGCATCCGTGGGTTCCTAGTGGAAACCGACCGCCCTGGCTTCACCGCCGACGACATTCATGGCAAGTGGTCGCTGCGCGCATCGGTCACGTCCGGCCTGTCGCTGCAGGATGTGCGCGTGCCCGAGTCGAACCTATTGCCGAAAAGCGGCGGGCTGAAGTCTCCGCTGATGTGTCTGAACCAGGCGCGCTACGGCATCGCCTGGGGAGCGGTTGGCGCGGCCATGGCCTGCTACGACTGCGCCCTCCAGTACTCGCTGCTGCGCAAGCAGTGGCGTGATCAGCCGATCGCTTCCCATCAGCTGGTGCAGGACAAGCTCACCTGGATGATCAGCGAGATTACGAAAGCCCAGCTGCTCGTGCTGCAAGTGGGACGGCTGAAGGACGCGGGCAAGGTCCAACCGCAGCACATTTCGATGGCGAAGCGCAACAACGTGTGGATGGCGCTCGAGTGCGCCCGCCTGTCGCGCGATATCCTGGGCGCCAATGGCATCGCCGACGATTATCCCGTCATGCGCCACTTGATGAACCTGGAGTCGGTCAAGACCTACGAAGGCACGCACGACGTGCACTCGCTGATCATCGCGCAGAGCGTCACCGGGATTGATGGATTCTAAGATCGCCTGACCTTGAAACCGGCGACCAGAAAGGACTTCCCATGACTCCCGACAAACAGGGGCGAGTGGCGACGGCAGCGGGGTTCCTCGCCGGCATGCTCGCCGGCCTGGATGCTTTGCGCGACGCGAAGGTCCTCTGGCCGCCCGCTATCGTCTGGGAAGAGTTACGACACCCCCAGCGCCTTGAGCTCGGCGCCGGGATCGCACTGATCGTGGTCACGCTCATCATCGCAGCAGTGCGACGGCAGACTTAGCCAGCCTACTGATACAGCTCTTCCAACAACTCGTAGGCGCGCCGCAGATGCGGGATCATGATGCTGCCTCCGATCACCAGGGCCACGTTCAACGACTCCTCCTGCTCGGCGCGAGTCGCTCCCAGGCGGTAGGCGTGGATGGCGTGGTAGAAAACGCAGTCGTCGCAACGCATACATGCCGAAGCAACCAGTCCCATTAATTCTTTCGTCTTCGCTGGCAGCGTGCCTTCCAGGTAGGCATGGTGATCAAGGTTATAGAAGCGCTTCACCAGGAGGTTGTTGGCCTTGTCCACATTAGCGTTGAGACGGGCCCGGGCCTCAAGGAAGCGGCGCGCGATCTCGCCCCTCTCGGCCACCTGCTTCTCGGTGAACAGGTAAGCCGGCTCTCTGCGTTCTGGCGCTGGGCGTTCCACGGGAGCGGATTGTTCGTCGATTGGTGTGCTCATGGGCAAATAGTAGCAGAGGAAACACTTTGCGATGAGCGGAAAAACCGCCTCGTCGGTTGACACCCGGCTCACCAGGCATCAATATGCTCTCAGAAGCCCAGACACAATCTAGCACCGGCGGAACTCGCAGCTGATCGAGAAGAATCGGGTCGAGAGGCTCCGCCGGCAATGAGGGAATCCCGAGACCCGGGTTTTCGATCGCCTCGATTTCACCCTGGACGCGATCGCTTGAGGAGAACCACATGGCTCGTTGCTGGTTATTGCTTTCATTATTCGGACTTTTTCTGACTACTACTGTTTACGCTAGCGGTCCAACGGGGACGATCACCGGAACGGTAACAGACCCCTCCGGAGCGGTGGTTCGAAAGACGCGAATCACCGTACTCAATAAAGCGACCAACGCCGTTCGCGACGCGGAAACCAACGACGATGGCGACTATACCGTCGCTCTGCTGCCGCCAGGCCGCTATCAGGTAACGGCCGAGAGTGCGGGCTTCCGCAAAAGCATCTTTAGCGAGGTCACTGTGGATGTGGACCAGACGGTGCGGGTTGATTTCGCGCTTGTAATCGGCACCGCGAGTGAAGAGGTCAGGGTCAAGGACACGCCCCCGGCCATTCAGACTGACACCTCGACGCTGGGTCAGGTGGTCAACAATCGACTGGTGCAGGAGTTGCCGCTGAACGAGCGCAACTTCCTCAGTTTTGCGTTGCTGGTTCCGGGAAGCCAACTGCCCGCCGAGGGGTCGGAGAACTCAACCGAGGGGGGATCACTCAGCGTTAACGGCGCCCGCGAGCAGTCGAACAATTTCCTGCTCGACGGCGTGGACAACAACGATCCTTACATCAACCAGTACGTGGCTCTGCCCTCGGTGGATGCGATTCAGGAATTCAAGGTTGAATCCAGCGATTACTCGGCCGAGTATGGCCGGGGCGGTGGCGCCCAGATCAACGTCGTGTTGAAAAGCGGCACCAATGCGTTCCACGGCACGTTGTTCGAGTACTTCCGCAACCGGAGCATGGATGCCAAGAATTATTTCGACTTCCCGTATTGCACTGCCAATTCGGCGACTGGTACGTGCGGAGGCGTTCCTGCCCTGCAGCGCAACCAGTTCGGGGGGACGTTGGGCGGGCCGATCGCTAAAGATCGTACTTTTTTCTTCATCTCCTATGAGGGACTTCGCCTGCGACAAGCCGAGACGCGGGAAGCCACCGTGCCCTCTCAAAATCAGTGGAATTCGGTCGACACCCCGATGAACCCCATCCTGGCCATCCTGCCGGGATTCGCCCATTGTCCCAGTGCCTCCGATCCGTCATGCCAGTCCGGCCTGAACGTTCGCGCCCTTTATCCCGCGGCCAACGTCGGAGATCCTGACAGTTCGAATGCGTATCTTTCCGCTCCCGTCATTCGCCAGTCGGAAAATTACTATTCGGCGAAGCTCGATCACCATTTCAGTTCGGTCGACTCATTGTCGGCCCACTATTCGCTGGTGGATAACAACATTTTCAGTCCCTTCGATCCGGTCAATGCTTTCAGCTCGCTGCCGGGTTATGGCAGCTACACGCTGGGTCACGGGCAGAACGCAGGACTGGAATGGACGCGCGTGTTCCACTCCCGATTGCTGAACGAGTTGCGCCTGGGGTTCATCCGCAATCGGTTCACAGTGCTGCAGCAGAATCATGGCACTGACTACAACACGGCACTGGGCTTCCCTGAGGGTCTGACCAACGCAGTGGACCTGGGATATCCCGACATTTCCGTCACGGGCTTTGACGGCATCGGCGAACCGGTCAATTATCCGCAGGACCGTCACGACACTACTCTGCAAGTCGTCGACAACGTGGCCTGGACGGTCGGGCGCAACCAGTTCAAGATCGGGGCCGATGTTCACCATCTCCGGCTGGATAATTACATCGACTTTCTGGCGCGGGGCGAATGGCTTTATCTGGGATATGTGGGCCAGGGGGCGGCACAGGCCTTCTGTCACGGGAGCACCACGAGTCCCGGCTGTGACCCGACCACGTACTCATTGAGTGAATTGCTCGCCGCCATTCCCGATGCCGCTACGCTGGGCGGCGTTCCCAACCCGGGCTCGACGACGAAGGGCAATACCTTTAACAGCCTGCGCAGTTACGGGGTGAGTGCGTATGTGCAGGATGACATTCACGTGGTGCCGCGTTTCCTGCTCAACGTTGGCCTGCGTTATGAGTACACGAATCCGCCAGTCGAGGCCCTGAACCGGTTCAGTGTTCCCGACCTGGTCCCGTGCCCGACTCCCTGCACCACGCCACCGCCGGCAACATTCATTCAAGCCGGAACGAACGGAGTTCCCAGGGCTACGTATTCGCCGACCTACACTGATTTTGGGCCCCGCATAGGCATCGCATGGCGCCCGTTGAAGACGGAGCGCTGGGTTGTCCGCTCCGCCTACGGCATTTTCTACGATTCCTCGATTGCCCAAATCAATGTCTTCCCGCGCATCAATCCGCCCTATTACAACCTGGGGCTATATCAACAGAATGCGAACGCCCCGCCGCTCTGGACGCCGCAGACGATCCTTCTCCAGACCGGAAGCGTGCCGCAGAACGACATGATTTCCCCGAACTTCCGCGACGGATATATGCAGCAGTGGAATCTCGACCTGCAATACGAGGTTCTCCCCGACTGGATGGTCGACGCGGCGTATGTCGGCTCAAAAGGAACTCATCTGGCCGATGTGATTGACAGGAACGAGCAGGATCCGATCACCGGGGCGTTCCTCTACCCGCAGTTTGCTTCGATCCTCTTTGTGGGAGCTGACGCCAATAGTTCGTACAACTCGTTGCAACTGCGCTCGGAGAAGCGAACGCGCTCCGGCCTGTCGCTCCTGCTCTCGTACACCTATTCGAAATCGTTTGACGACATTTCCTCGGTTTTTGGCGGCAGTGTGGGTTCGGGTCTGCCGCAGAATTCCAATGATCTCTCCGCGGACCGCGGACCATCCGACTTCAATGCCGTGAACCGTTTCTCTGGCAGCTTTGTCTATGACCTGCCTCTCCACAAGCTCTGGGCACATGGCCCAGGCTGGAGCGGGAGGCTTCTGAACAACTGGCAGGCCAGCGGAATCGTGACCGCCCAGACGGGATCGCCGTTCACCGTGGTCTTGGCCGGCGGAACTTCGTCGGCTGATGCGGCATTTGGCAATCCGGCGCGGCCCGACCTGATCGCCAATCCGTTCTTGCCCGGTCCAGTGGCGGCGAACCCAAGCTGCGCTGCTCCCAGTCAAGTGAAGGTCCCGCAAAGCTGGATCAATCCGTGCGCCTTCGTGAATCCTCCAGGAGGCGCGGCGCAGGGAACATTCTTGTACGGGAGCGAGGGCAGAAACGCGCTCACAGGCCCGGGATTCACAAATATTGATTTCGGTTTGGCAAAGAGCATGGCCCTGGGCTCCGAGAACCACCATCTCATGTTGCGGGGAGATTTCTTCAACCTGCTCAATCATCCGAATTTCGACATTCCGGGGCACGTTTTTGATTGTCAGCCCTGCAGCATACCGTACGGCGGAGCCAGCTTCGGAAAGGTTCTCTCGGCCAATTCCTATGGTGATAAACCGCCGCGCCAGATTCAGTTGAGCATGCGATACGTGTTCTGATTCGCGATTAAGAATGTGTGGCGCGGGCACTCTTGCCCGCGAAATGCAGGCGGTAGTGAACTGCTGGGCGGGCAAAGCCTGCCCTGAGATTGTCGAAGGGAGTGCCCGCCTCAGACAATCTAGGCAGTTGGCTTGTCGCGTGGTGGTTCGACAGCCAGAAATTCTTCCGCGAACCGGCGTGCATAACGTTCGAGAAGCGCCGGAACTCGCTGCGGATCGGGCGACCGCAGCACCAGCCCGGCGTGATGATGGCGCTTGATGCGCAAGCAGATTTCCGGATCGCTGTAGCCTGAGGTATCCGGATCTTCCTGCCGCGCCAGCGAGAGAATCACGCCCGCATAGTCCTCGCGCACTGGCGGCAGTTTGTAGCTGCCGTCGCCGCCAGCGATTTCGATGCGTGCCCACTCGCGCCACAGATTGATTCCAGTCGCGGCCTCGACCATTTCGTTGATGTAAGCTCCGCCCACACGCGCCGCGCACTCCAGAAAATAGAAATGCCCGTCGTCATGCGCCTGGATGAATTCTGCATGAGCAACTCCACGCAGCAGGCCCAACGCCGCAATCAGATCGCGATTGATCGCCCGTAGTCCTTCATCGGCGGCCTCGCCCCGCGGCACAGTGAAGGTCGTAAACACTCCTCCATGGGCCACGTTCATGGGAGGCTTGCCGTATTTGCTGACGTTTGCAAAGACGATTTCATTCTCCGACACCACCGAATCCACGTGATAGACCTCGCCCGGAACAAACTTCTCTAGCAGGAATGACGATTGCTTGTCGCCCAGTTGTTCGAGCAGCGGCCATAACTCTTCCGCCGCCTGGATCTTCTTAATTCCGATCGCCGAAGCCTCCTGCCGCGGCTTGAGCACCCATGGACCGGGCACGTGCGCGAGGTAATAGCGAATGGCGTCATGGTTCACGACGGGCACAAAATCGGGCACGCGGAGGTCGCGATCGAGCGCCCGCATGCGCATGGCCAGCTTGTCGCGGAAATAGCGCATGGTGGTCAGGCCCATGCCCGGGATGCGCAGATGTTCGCGGAGCGTCGCAGCGGTTTCCATGTCGTACTCGTCGAGCGCGACGATGCGGTCCAACTTCTTCGTGCGCGCCAGATGAGTCACGGCCTTCACGATGTCGGCGAGGGGAATTTCATTCGGGAGATAAAACGTGTCGTCGAGACTCTCTCGCGGCCAGTCGGCCTCGCGCAACTTCTCGGCCGTCAGCAGGATCACGCGACAGCCCTGGCGCTTGCACTGGCGCATGAATTCCTGCCCTTTCTCATAGGTGGTGATGCACAGGAAAGTCAGCGGGAGAGAGTCAGCCATGGGCTCGGTTCCGAATCAGGGTTAGGAGAATACCACGGCAGCCGTGGCGGGAAGATCAATTATTCCGATGACCGCTAACAACCCTGTGTGCCTCTGATAAACTTCTGGAGAAATGCCGGACACGACAGAACGCCGCAGAAACATTGCGCCATGGTGGGGACTGCTGTTCGCCTTCGGCGCAATCGGCTGCAACGTCGCTTTCTTTGTGCGTCCTCCTTTGCAGGAAGCGCTTCCATGGCTCAGCCTGGTGTTCGGTTTCCTCTCGCTGGTCTACCTTGTCATTGGACTGAAGCGGGCGTTCGGCCAGCCGCAAGTCTATCGCGGCAAAGTGTTGAGCGTTGTGCTGACCGTAGTTGCTCTGCTCTCCGTCGGGCTGACTGCATTCGTGTTCGTCACCGCCCGCAGACTGCCTGACTCCACGGCTGCGCCACAAGTCGGGCAGAGGATTCCTGACTTCACACTTTCCGATACTTCTGGGAAGCCGGTGTCGCTCGACCAGCTTTTCGCCGCTTCCGCAGAATCTTCTTCTGTATCTTCCTCCGAAATTCCAACTCCGGCTCCGAAGGCGGTCCTGCTGATTTTCTATCGCGGCTACTGGTGACCGTTCTGCAACCTCGAGTTACGAGGTGTGGAGAAACGGCTGGCGGAGTTCAGGGCGGCAGGCGTGCGTCCGGTGGCGATCAGCGTCGACGCTCCCCAGGTCTCGCAGGATCTCAGCAGGAAAGCGGGGTACACGTTCACGATTCTTTCCGACCCTGACGCGGTGGTGGTCCGCCGATACCATCTGCTCCATACGGGCGCAGGTCCGGAAGGACACGATATCGCTCGCCCGGCGGAATTTCTGGTGGACTCGGGGAGAATTGTCCGCTGGACCAACTTCACCGAAGATGTCCGGGTGCGAGCACGCGCCGACGAAATGTTAGCCGCCGCGAAGCAGTTGCGCTGAGCGAACACCTTTCATCGTTGGTTTCATCGCAATGAAAAAGGCACGACTAGCGGCTTCCCGAGGCGCGGTGCCAGTCTGGTAACCGGGGACGACTTTTCCTGGGTCCACGATTGCGCTATAGTCTCTGCCCGGCGCACCCGCCAATCAACCGCGCCCTGGGGGAAATACCACATGGGGACTCGTTCGGAAGGCAAAGCCCGCAGTTTCGGTGAAAACATTGAGAGCGACCTGTCCCCGCGCTTCCTGCGCGTGGTGGAAGTGGCCGCGATCGCTTCTGCCCACACCATGGGACAAGGCGAGCGCAAGCTCAGCGACCAGGTAGCCACCGAAGCCATGCGGCAGACCATGGAGTCCATCCCGATGCGCGGCACCATTGTGATCGGTGAGGGCGAGCGCGATGAGGCGCCCATGCTCTACATCGGCGAAAGGGTGGGCGCAGAGTTTCCCGACGGGTCCGATGTTCCGGAAGTGGACATCGCCGTCGATCCGCTCGAGGGCACAAATCTCTGCGCTACCGGCGCACCCGGAGCCATCACCGTCCTCGCCGCTTCTGAGCGAGGGGGCTTGCTCAACGCGCCCGACTGTTACATGGAGAAGATTGTCGTCGGGCCGTCGTGCAAGAACGCGGTCGAACTCGACGCTCCGGTGGCCGACAATCTGAAGAATATCGCGAAGCGTCTGGAGCGCGATGTGGAAGATCTGGTCGTGATCGTGCTCGATCGCCTGCGGCACGAAAAGCTGATTGCCGACATTCGCGCCGCCGGAGCTCGCATCCGATTGATCGGTGACGGCGACCTTTCTGCCGGAATCGCCGCCGCCGTTATCGGCACGGGCGTACATGCGGTCATGGGCTCAGGCGGCGCGCCGGAGGGTGTGATCACCGCCGCCGCCATCCGCTGCCTCAACGGCTACATGCTCGGGCGCCTGGTCGTGAAACCGGAGCAGGAAGAGCGCCTCGCCCGCATGGGCATCAACGACAAGAAGCGCATCTATCAAGCGGAAGACCTCGCCCCCGGCAAGCAACTGATCTTCGCCGCCACCGGCGTGACCGACGGCGCACTGATGAGGGGCGTCCGCTTCTTCGGCGAGGGCACGCGAACGTCGTCGGTCATCATGACCCTGCGCACAGGGAAAGTGCGCTTCGTGGACAGCATCCACCTGGAGAAGGGAGCGGATGTGAAGGTGAGGTTTGCGTAGAGACGGTCTTGGGTCTGAGGTCTTAGGTGTTGGGCCTTGGGTCTTTCGTGAGAACTGGGTGTGGTGAATGCCTAACGCCTAACCCCAACACCTAACACCCAAGACCTGGCTACTTCAGATAGTACGAATCTTTTTTCAAATCCTCGGGAATGGTCGGGAACGGCGGCCATTCCTGTGATTCCCCCTTCAGCAGACCGACAGCTGGCTCGAAGCGCGCCGTGCCGTCGTGCACCACAAACTTGTGCGGATGTCCCTCGGCGCCTTGCCAGAGAGAAACTCCGGCGTAGGCTCCATCTTTGCGCAGGATGTAGTAGGTCATGGCGACGAAGCGCAGCCGGGACATGTCATTGTTGTAATTGCGCACTATACGCTTGAGCGCATCCATTCCCGCTTCCTGCGGAGACATGCCGCGGCGCATATTCTCGACGATGGTATGGGCGCCCGCGACTTTGATGTTTTCCTCCCCGCTGCCGGTCGCACCCGCAGAACCTACGTCCTGGTCGGTATAGCAGCCGGCGCCGATGATGGGCGAATCGCCGCAACGGCCGGGCAGTTTGAAGGCCAGGCCGCTGGTCGTGGTGATGCCGGAAATCTCTCCCTTGTCATTCAAAGCCGAGCAGTGGATCGTACCCGTGGGCGGAAACAGCACGCGGTGGACGGCCGCGAGCTGGAAGTCCGGCTCAATCCCCAGATCGGCGGCGCGTTGCTGGAGTTGCTGAATGCGATCCCGCCGCAATTCGGACTGCGGTTTAGACTCCGCATCGGGCGGATGCCAGCGCGGATCGGAAATGCCCGGCCCCCACCAGTCGCGGTCGGAATTGAATTCTTTCCACAGCAGCCAGATCTTGCGCGAGCGCTCGGTCAGCAGATTCTCGCGCGGAAATCCCACGGCCACGGCAAATCGCTCGGCGCCTTCCCCGACCAGCATGACGTGTCCGGTGTGCTCCATCACTGCTTTCGACACCAGCGACACATTCTTGATGTTGCGAACAGCCCCGACGGAACCTGCGCGCCGCGTGGGCCCGTGCATGCAACAGGCATCGAGTTCGACCACACCGTCTTCGTTGGGCAAACCACCCAAGCCAACGGAATCGTCGTTGGGATCGTCCTCGGGACCCTTGACCACTCGGATCGCGGCGTCCAGCGTGTCGCCGCCGCCTTTGAGGAAATCATAGGCCGCCTCCACGTAGGCACGGCCGTTCTGGGCGCAGACCATGACTGGACGCTTCGGCGGACCGGACGCAGAAGTCTGCCCTGCTTCAACCCCGAGCGCCGCCGGTCCGCGGACCCCGGCGGCGACCGCTCCCAGAACTGACGTCTTCACAAAATCACGGCGCGAAAAGGTCACCGGTTCCTCCCTGAGGCAATCAGTCTTCAGGCAATCAGCCCTGTCTGACACTCTGTGTTCTAGAAATCAATGCGCAGACCGAATTCGGCTTCACGCGGCGCGCCCACGGCGAAGACGCCGCTGCCCCGGCCGATGCGGATCGTGTTGGTGGCATCGTTCACCCCGGCGGGTGTGCCGTTGATGGCTCCGGGCCCTCCCGTCAGGCCGCCGAGAGTCCCGTAGTTCGCGAAGTTGAAAACGTTGAAAAACGAAATGCTGGGCAGAATGGTCAGGTTTTCGCGCAGCTTGAACGGCCAACTCAGAACCGTGTCGACGTCCTTGTAATAGCCGTTCCCGGCATTGCTCCCGGTCGGAACCTGAATCGGCTGAACCACCGCGCCCAGGGTGACCAACTGATCCGGCCGGAACAAGCCAGCGCTGACCAATGCCTGGCCCGCGGGCGTGATCGTGCCAGCCACGGTGTTGTTGAAGTTCTGGATGTAGGCATCGAGGTTGTTGGGCGTAATCGAGCGCATGAACGTTCCCGGATGGCCGACGCCATTGGCCGTGTTGAGGAACGCCCCAATCGTCTGGCCGTCGCCCGTAAGGTTCGAGCGGAAAATTTCTCCCACGCTTGTGTAAACGGGGGTCCTCAGGTCGGAGGGCTGAGGCGAGGCAAACCCGCTAATCAGGCTGAGGCGCGGGCCGTGATGGGCAAAGTCAAAGATGGCGCCGAACTTGAACTGGTGCGTGTGGTCCTCCAGCGTGGGGCCCATGAACCCGGTGGGATTACGGAAATCCCAGGCGTTGGTGGTGAAGTGCTGGTCGTAGCCGTTATTGCTTTCGAAACGGGACAGCGTGTAATTGACCTGGAGATTGAGATTCTTAACCCCGCGAAACGGGTTCGCAACCTGCGCCCGGTATTCGCTTTGCAAGCCGTCGTACACCGAGCGGCCCATGGGATAGTTCATGTACAAACTGCCCATAGTTGGATTGATCCCTCCAAAGGCTGCGCCGGTGTCGGGCGTCAGTCCAAAGTAGGGACCGGAATAGCCCCCGTAATACACATCGCCGGAATCGAGGCCGTTGTTGGCGAAATCATTGATGCTGGCACCTGGGTTAGCGGTTATGTAATTATCCACGAAAGTCGTGGCGTTGGCCTGGGTGACACTTCCTGGTGCGGTTCCCACTGTTGCGGCAATGGCATTCAGGGCGGCATTCATCTCGAGATAGCGGGAATCGCCGACATGGTTTACATCGATTCCAACTTGAAAGTGCAGGCCGATGTTGCGCAGATAATCCACCGACAGAACACCGCCTTTGCCCAGTTGGCGCTCAATGCCAAGGTTCATCTGATACGACCGCGCGGTGCGGAAGTTCGGGTAGTAAGGGTAGCCAAGAGTCAAGGTGTTACCCACAAAGTTCGGATTCTGCCCGGCGGTGCCAACCGCTGCGGTGGCCGCAACGTAAGCAGCCTGCAAGTCGGCCACTGCCTTGGCTGCACCCTCCGCATTGTCACCGCTGGGCCCCAGCGCCTCATAACAGACCTTAGTGGCCAGATCATAGCCATCGATCGAAGTGATCGAGTTCTGCGTGCCGCCGGGACCAGGCAAGGCAAACGAAAGCGATCCGTAGGTCGCGTTCGCGCCGCAGTTCAAATACTGGATCTGGTTGAACAGACCAGTAGCCAGCTTGTTTTCGCGCTCGTAAGACACGTTTTCGAAGATGTTGTTTTCATAGTAGAGGCCGCCGCCACCCCGGATCACAGTTTTTCCGTCGTTCCGCAGATCCCAGGCGAATCCGGCCTGAGGGGCAAAGTTGAGGTTGGGCTGGCGAATTCGGTTGCTCAGCCCAGGCCCCCACTGGTCGAGAAGATTCCCGGTGCACGTGATTAAGGTAGTAGCCGAACAGGGGATGGGCGCCAGGTCGCTGTCGGTGCGTCCGGTGTCGCGCAGGTACCGCAGTCCGTAGTTCAGGGTGAAATTGGGTTTGATCTTCCAGGAATCGCCCACATAGGCTTCAAAGCGGTCATCGAACAAGCCGCCGGCGGGATAGCCAAACGCGGGCAACTCGTCGCTGAAACCCTGACCGTTGCCGATGTAGGCGCCGGTAAGAGGATAATCGCCGATGTTGGTGGAACAACCGCTGAAATTGGAAAGGCCGCAGGAGTAGTAGTAAGGTCCGGGCTGAACCGTTCCCTGCAGACCCGCAGCGTTGACATACGTATTCAGGAACGGCCCCAGTCCGTTGAACGAAGCGAATCCGCCGGTCACGATGCCGTTGAGGGTCGCTCCAAAACGGATGATGTGCGCTCCCCAGACCCGGCTGGCGTCGTACTTGATCTGTTTGTTCGTCTGGAAAGTCTGCTGCGGCGCCAGATTGTTTGGCCCCGTGGTCAGACTGGTGTCGTTGAAACCGACTTCGGTGAGGGGGAAGGGATTGATGCTGGCCGGCTGGCCGTCAGTAGCGCCAATGATCTGGTTGTGGAACTTGAAAAATCCCATGCGGATGGTGTGCGACCAGTTGCCCTCATTGATCTCAATGCCGATGGCATGAGTGGGCGTGTAGTCGCGGTTGGCGTAAAGCGAGAAGCCGTAGCCCGCGGAATTCGTCGAGTAGTTCCAGTCGTAGGCAAACTTGTAGAACACGCGGATTTTATTCGTGGCCTGCCAGTCGAGCCGCCCGCTGGCCTGCGAGGTCTTGAAGGGAGAGTCAATGCCCTGCGTCAAGGCCTGGAAGGGAGCGCCCACGACGACGGCATCGGCCGTGTCCTGCTTTAGCCTTTCCCCATCAATAAAGAAAAAAAGCTTGTCCTTGATGAGCGGGCCCCCGAAGCGGCCGCCGAACTGGTTGCGCTGGAACTGGGAAGAGATGGCTCCGGGAAGATCCGCGAAGCCGGCGCGGTAGTCGCGGAACTGGTAGAAGGCCTGGCCGTGATACGCGTTGGTGCCGGAACGCGTCGCCACATTGACAGTGCCGGAGCCGGTTATTTCTGAGGAGATATCGAACGAAGAGCGCCCAACATTGAATTCCTGGATGGAACTTAACGCAACATTTTGCGTGGTCGTACCCACAGTCTCGTCGCTGACGTCGAGGCCATCCACCTCGATGCGTGGGGTTCTGCCGTAATCGCCATTGATGGAAAGCGAGTTGTAGCCAACCTTGGTGGGATCGAAGTTCCCTCCATCCTGCATCTGGACGCCGGGTTCGAGTTGCGCCAGGTCGAGAAAGCTGCGCCCGTTGACCGGCATGTTGTCGATCTGTTCGCCGCTGAGCACGCCCTGCACCGTGGATTGCTCGGTGTTGACTGCGATCGCCGAAGTCTGCACTTCGACCGTGGTGGTCTCCTGGCCAACTTCCAGCTTCACGTTGCCCGAGGAGGTCACCACAATCTGCACCGGTATAGTGAGCTGAGCCGTCTTGAATCCCTTGGCTTGTACCCGCACCTCATAGTCGCCGACGGGCAAGCCGCCCGAGTTGTAGGTGCCCGCCGATGACGTCTTAACCGTAACCACCTGCCCGGTGCTGCGCGATGTGATCGTGATGATGGCGTCGGTCACGACCGCGTTGGTCTGGTCAGTAATCGTCCCCTGAATGCTGCCCTGGCTGGCAGTGGTTTGGGACAACGACAGCACACACAACAACGTGACTAACAACGCGTGGAAAGCAATTCTCCAAAACAACCGGGAGCAGAATGCGGCCGCACGACCGGGATCATATGCAGACATGGGGGTCCTTTCCGACCAACCGGGTTCTCAAGAGCGGGCCTATTCTATGGCCTTTGCATCATGGCTCTCAAGTTGCTTTTTTGAACGGGGTTTGAACTGATCAGTCGAGAGAGTGGGGAGAAGAAAAGGACGTGGGCACACTCCCAACTGCGCCATGTCAACACACCGAGGGCGATAGTCAGCAGAGTTCTCTAAGCTGCCCGAAAACTTCAGCCTGAGCGTTACCTCACCGGCCGGCAGACCTTCGCAGACGGCCCGGATACGCGGCCCCGGCTTTCGTCAGGTCATCCGCCGCGGATTGGCTGATGGGCTGTACATTTCCGGCCCGGAAACGCAGCAACGCGGCAATATTGCCCACCTTGTCGAACTCCGGATCGTCCTTCACATAAAACGTCTCGATATCGCGGCGAATGACCCAGGGCAGAATGGCTTCGCCGACGTCCACAATTTCCTGTGTGGCCCGGCCGCAGATCGGGCAGTAGGAAACGATGTGGGCATCCAGGTGTCCGCAACCCGCACATTCCACCGCGTGGGCCTGAAAATTCTCGCCAATCAGCAAGGCCTGCACCTCTCCCATTTCCAGGGACCGCAATACGCGGCGCAGTCCGGTAGCACCTCGCCCATTGCTGCGCGCCTGCCCCAGGACCTGACTCACCAGTTCGCGGCGACGGTCGCTTTCCCACTGTTCGACAATCTGCTGCGCGCGGGTGCGGATCTCGTCGCTGGTGATGTGGGCCAGATCGGCGGGGAAACGGCCCAGCAGTGCCTGGCTCACGTAGGGATGCAGTTGCGGTTCCAATTGCGAGCGGTGAGCATCTTGGCAGCCGAGGATCCATTTCTCGAACACGCCTTTTTCCAGAGACTCTTTCAGCGTCTCGGCAACTGCCTTGAAATGCTGCCGAGCTTCGTCTTCGACCCTGCGCTGGGCTCGGCCGCCATCGTAACCGGCATAGCCATCGCTGCGCCCCTTGCGCGGCTGGAACAGGCCTTCTCGTTCGGTCAACTCGCCCAGGCGAAGATCGAAAATGCGCGCCTGGTGCCGGTCCACCAACACCACGCCGAGCCGTGGGAATGCTCCCAGGAGCCTGGCCAGCGGCTTGAGATGAAAATGGCGGTCCACAAACAGCTGCGTGCCCGGCAGGCTGGCAGGCAAATCATATTCACGCCAGATGTTTTGTGCAGCGCAAGCGAACACCGCTTTGGCATGGGCGCCATTGTTGCGCAGTTCTCCCGACAGGCGCTGGATGCGCTCAATATCGGAGCGGGCGCACTCCTTCCTGCCCTTACTCTCCAGGCTGCGCACGGCTTCACGCGCCAGGTCTTTGACCAGAATCGTGTCTTCCTTGTGTGCCTTATTGCGTGGGGCGGACGGTTGGAAATAAAAACTTACAGCGCAGAATTGTGTGTCTTGAAATTCAGCCAACTCTCGGATTTGCTCGCTGGTAATACTCATGAATCCCCCAGAAAAACAGAATTAGGTCTAAGCGGCGCCGGTCGGAGCGAGCCGGCCCTGGAACTCCCTGGCCAGGCCCGGCGCTGAGCGCAGGTGTTCACGCGCAGCGGAAATGTACGCGAGTACCCGATCGGCCGGAAGACCGGTAATCGCCATGATCTCGTCGATGCTGAAGCCTTCGATGGCATGCAGGATGAAAGCCTCGCGCGGGCCCGACCCCAAATCGCGCAACGCGGATGCGATCAAGCGCAGCAGTTCGTCGGAAGCCAGGATCTGCTCCGGCGTGGCCACGCGGGCGTCAGGAATCACGGTCTCGCCCGTGATGGATTCGTCGGGCTGGTGAAATTGCAGCTCGGGTTCGTCGCTGCCCTTGACGTTGCGGCGGCGTGTGGACTCTTCCAGGCACACCGCGTTGCCATTACTCTCATCGGTGCGGGAGAGTTCGTCGAGGGCCTGCAGAGCCAGCCGGTAGAGCCAGGGTTCAAGCGCCAGCCGCTCGGGCTTCTCCTGGCCATCGCCGAGAGCCGCGGCGATGGTCTCATCAATGACTTCTTCCTTGGTCAGGGTGTCGGAGGCCACAGCGTCCTGTGCTTCGCGGAAGTAGATCTCGCGCTCAACAAAACGCTCCAGACGCGCCAGATTGACGTTCACATAAGAACGAATGTCGTCGCCAGAGACCATCGGGGGGTAGACTGCCGCCAGCGTCTGCTCGAATGGAACCTCGGGCACAACGGTGCCGGGCCGGGCGCTGTCCCCCCGTCGTCCGCGCTGCCACTTGTGAGACGAACGCAGAATCTCCTTGTGTTTGTTGACCTGCTCCAGCAGATCTTCAAATGCGCTTTTCACTGCGGCGGCGGGAGTCAGCGCGGACCTCTGCGCCGCCAGTTGGCCTGACGGCAACCGCAGGTTGAGCGAAACGCTGGTCCCCTCGCGGGCGGAGACTTCTTCCACGACTCCCTTCAGGTGAACCAACTCGGGGCGGAAAACCTGCAGGCGCTTCTGCAGTTTTTCGATCTGGTGCTGAATGTCTTTTTCTACGCTGGGAGTTTTATGAACCCGGTAACTGACGTGGACGTTCATGAGCGCCTCGGCCTTGCTTTACAAAGTGCGCAACCAAGTGCTTTCTAAGCCGATTGTACACCCGGTCAA
>JBKQRC010000060.1:0-6496 GCA_052326105.1 Candidatus Sulfotelmatobacter sp.
GCTGCCGGTAGCAAGACCGAACCCTGGGATGCCGCCAAAGGCGCCGATTTGGAAGGAACCGTCGGGCAGGTAATTGAAGGCGTCGCGAAGGGTGGCGCGGCCAGTTCGCCAGCGGGTCACGGCTTCAAAGCCGGCGGCTTGCAATTGCTGCGCTTCAAAAGGATTGCCGTAGAACGCCCCGCCACCGAGATACTCGAGAAAGAGATCGCTCTTGGGCCAGAATTGCTGGAGGTCGAAAGCTCCGAGAACGTGGCTGACAGATTCCAAGCCGCCGCTACCGAAATTGTTGCTCCCGTTCGTGTCCGCCGATTCGCTCACCAGCAAAGCTGGCGAGATGAAGCTGCGGGTGGCGGTATGCAGGTTGAGCCCCGGTTCGTCCAGTCCAGATACCGGCGGGTTCTCCGGGTCCAGCACCGGCGCGTTCTGGCCGAAGGCCGGGGCCGGCGTCGTGTCTGGCTGGGATTGGGAACTAGTCTGGGCAGACGCGCCGATGCTCATGGCGCAAACCAGCAGCGCCCACCGGATTGTTCGCATTCTTAACATGCTTTTCACCCGTAGATCCCTTATGGGACCGGATTTCCTTTACGGGACAACAATTGTATCCCCCGGCTGCAATAGATAGTTCTGTTCGATCTGCTCACCTTTGACCAGCTTGCTATAGTTCACCGGCAGTTTCTGCTGTTTGCCGTTCTCGGTGCGCAGCACGTAAATCCGTTTAGTGTTGGCAAACTGGCTTATTCCGGCACTGGACAGTGCTTGCAGAACGGTCATGTTGGGTAACATCGGCGTGGCCCCGGGATGCGCCACCTCGCCGACCAAATAAATCCGCTTGCTGTTGATCTGAGTCACCACTATGGTGACACGCGGGTCGGCGATGTATTTCCTCAGCTTCTCCTTTATCGAGTCGGCCAACTGCTTGGGCGTCATGCCTGAGGCCAGCACATCGTCGAGCAAGGGAAGAGAGATTTTGCCATCCGGGCGCACCGGCACAGTCGCGGTAAGGTCGGCTTCTTTCCACACGGCTACGTGGAGCACGTCATCGGGCCCGATGACATACTCAGGGCCGGCCTGGCTGTTGGAGGCCGCATTCGTTGTCTTGTCGGAAGCGGTCGTGTCGGAAGCGGGACTGGCAACGGGCTGGACGGGCGCATCCTGCGCCAATGCGATACTGCTGATCAAGAGTAGTGCCGCAACCGCCACCTTCCATGCTGATTTCATATCGATTCCTCTGAAACTTTGAGACTCTGCAACCCTGAAACTTTGCAACCTCGAAACTTTGCCATCACGCTCCATATTCTTCGCACCCGATCTGCTTCAGCTTGTAGAGAAGCGCTTTGTAGCTGATCTGCAACTCCTGCGCGGCCCGGCGCCGGTTCCAGCGGGTGCGAGTCAAGACCTGCAGGATGATTTCTCTCTCGGCTTCGCGCGAGGCGGCGCGCGCCGCATCTTTGAGAGAAATTTTCTCGCCGTTGCCGCCGCGATCGACGCGCCGTAAAAGCGAGCGCAACCCTCCCATGGCGAGCGTTTCATCGCCCAGCGCGACAATGGCTCGAGCGGCGTCTTTCAGTTCGCGAATGTTTCCCGGCCAACTGTATTCCAGGAAGAAGTGTTGGGTCTCGGGACTGAGGACCGGCACGGGCCGGCAAAAATCACGGGCAGCGGCCGAGAGGAACCAGTCGCGCAGAACGGGAATATCTTCCTTCCGCTGGCGTAAGGGAGGCATCCGCAAACAAACTCCGCTGATTCCATAATAGAGATCCTCGCGGAACTTGCCGGCCTTGACCTCGGCTTCCAACTCGCGCGAGGTTCCGCAGATGAAGCGGGGCACACGGCGGCGCTGATCGTCGCCATTGCCATTGTCATTGTCATTGCCTTTGCCAGTGCCATGCAGACCGATCTGGCGAACCAGTTCCTGCTGGGCCGGCGCAGCGAGGTCTCCTACGTCCTGAAGATAGATGGTTCCACCTTGACCGTCGCGCGCCGCTAGAATCTCTTCGCTGGCGTCACTAGCGTGATAGACCTGAAACGGTTCCGAAGCGCGACTGGAAAGCGCATGAATGCGCGCCGCCGCTGCCGCCTTGCCAGAACCGTGCTCGGCCACCACCAGCACGGGAACATCATTCTGCGACAGTTCGCGGATCACGGCTTCGACAGTGCGCATGCCGGCGCTAACGCTTTCAAGCCAGAGACGGGCGCCGCTGTTCGGCGGTGCTCCGGCAGTTGCCAGGATTTCGGTTCTGTCAAGACCCATACGATTCGCTTCGCTATTTCGCAACCAAGAACAGAAGGGGGACGTCTTGGGACGAACGGCGTCTACAGTCTAGAGCACACGCGCTGCCACTCCGGTCAAAACAGTTACGACCCCCCAAAACATATAGAGGTCGATATTTCAACGACTTGCGATTGCGAACCTACATAGCGACTTGGGCTATACGTTACCACATTGCGGATAAATGGGAAATTTATTGCCCACGCCGCAAGTGATACTTGGGGCATTACTTCCCACCTGGCTTGGGGCTAAAGTCCTAACTGTCTGCAAATAATAGCAGACTTGGTCCCCTCCTAAAGGGACGACGCGCCGGTGACGACGGGCTGGAGTAAATGGGAAATGGTTTTCCCTTTTCTTGCGGCTCACGGCGCTCACATCGCTTGTGCGGCGTGCACTTTCATTTTGGGCACTTTGGGCACTTTGCGCGACGCCCCACTTTCGCATATTCTCAGACCCAAGCGCGTCCTATGAGTAACTATGAGTAACTCAGCAGAGGGAGCTGCGCCGCCCCCCAAAAGGAAAGATCGTTTGTCGTCTGGCTTGCCCCGCTGGCAAGTGGCGGTGTTGCTGCTGCTGATTGCCTGGCTTTACGCTTCGATTCTCGCCCGCCTTTTCCTGCAGTGGATCCACGACCCGAACTTCTCGCACGGAATCTTCGTCCCCCTCTTTGCTTTGTTTGTTCTCTGGCAGGACCGGAAGAAGCTGGTAACGATTGCGTCAGCCCCATCCTGGGCTGGTCTTCCGCTGGTTGTGCTGAGCCTGCTGGTGCTGGTTCTGGGAGTGTGGGGCGCGGAGATTTTTTTGGCGCGAACGTCTCTGCTGATCCTTCTGGCGGGGGTGATCATTTTGTTTCAGGGGTGGAGGTTTTTTCGCGCGATCCTCTTCCCCTGGGCGTTTCTGATTCTGATGATCCCGCCCCCGACCCTGATCCTGCAACAGGTCACCTTTCCGCTTCAGTTGCTGGCCTCAAGGCTCGCCACCGGGCTGCTGCGACTGGTCGGAGTTCCGGTGCTGCGGCAAGGGAACCAGATCGTGCTTGCTGCCATGCCGCTGGACGTCGCGGAAGCATGCAGCGGAATCCGGTCGCTTCTGACCCTGGTCACGCTGGCCATCATCTACGGCTACCTGATGGAGACTCGGAAATGGGTACGCGTGGTGCTGGCTCTTTCGGCGGTGCCAATCGCGGTGGCGGCCAACAGCTTTCGCGTTTTTGGAACCGGGCTGCTGGTGCAATACTGGGATCCGGATAAGGCAGAAGGATTTTTCCACACCTTTGAGGGATGGCTGATCTACGTAGTGGCACTGATCATGTTGTTCGCTGTGCACCGCGTGATCTCGTTCATCTGGAAGAGCAGCCCGGCTGCACCGCGTAGTGCCGCGCCTCTGGGTGGGCAGTCCGCTGGCACAATCCACATCCCAGCCGGGCTTCGTCGCTTCGGGATTGTGGCTGTGCTCATGTTGGGAGCGGCGCTCGTGCTCCAGGCCCATTCGCACAGCGAGGTCTTTCCGCCGCGCGCGTCTCTGAGTTCCCTTCCCCTGCAAATTGGTGGTTGGACGGGAACCGACGACCCCCTCGATAAGCAGACCCTCGACATCCTCGGGCCGGGTGAGTTTCTGATGCGCGATTACCAACACGCGAGCCAGCCTCAGCCCCAGGCGGAAACTCAGCCTCAACCGGAACCATGGATTAATCTCTACATTGCCTACTTCCCGACGCAGAAGGCAGGCGATACCATCCATTCTCCGAACCACTGCCTGCCGGGCGCGGGATGGGTTCCGACTTCGCGGGAGGTGGTGCGGCTTACACGTCCCGACGGCTCCTCGTTCCCCGTCAACCGCTACGTGGTTGCAAAAACGGGAGAGCGGCAACTGGTGCTGTACTGGTTTCAGGCGCATGGCCGCGCGGTGGCCAGCGATTATTGGGCCAAGTACTATCTGGTGTCCGATTCGGTTCGCATGAATCGCAGCGACGGCGCGCTGGTGCGCCTGATGACCCCTATGCTTGACGGCGAGTCTCCCGCTGCCGCGCAGGCTCGCTTGATGAAGCTTGGGTCGCAGTTCCTTCCACTGCTCGATGGCTGCATTCCGCGCTAGTTCTTGTTCGATATTCGCTGCTCAGCCCCTAAAGGGGCATCTGATTTCGAAAAATTGCGCCATCGCTAAAGCGATGCCCTGATACGAACCACAAGGCATGCCCTGATACGAACCGAACTTGCACCACGGGCGGCTAAGGGTGCAGGCTGATCTCATCAGCTTTCTGATTCCGCATCTGCGCGAAGGCCTGCGGCAGGAAACGCACGAGATCCGTCGCCACCAGAGAATTCTCGCCGACGGACTCGCTGGCCAGGTCCCCCGCCAGTCCATGCAAATAGACAGCAAGAGCGGTTGCTTCAAGCGGATGCTGCGGATGTTGCGCGATCAGGCCGGCGACCATTCCGGTCAGAATGTCTCCCGTGCCTCCGGTGGCCATGCCCGGATTGCCGGTGGGATTCACCCAGACCGTGCCATCGGGCGCTGCGATAAGTGTGCGGTGTCCCTTGAGCACGACAATCAACGCGTGCTCGCGGGCGAAGTTGCGCGCGACTTCGAGGCGATGCGCTTGAATTTCGGCAATGCTCAGGCCGGTCAGGCGCGACATTTCTCCCGGATGTGGCGTGACAACGACGGTTCGCCCGCGGCCATTCAGTTTCTCAGCCGCGCCTTCGAAGGCGTTCAACGCATCCGCATCGACCACCAGATTGACGATCGAATCGCCGACCAGATTGCCTGCGGAAGATTTCTCGGCAGCCTGGACGATGGTGCGTACGAAATCCGCGGTCTCTGGATTGCGCGAGATACCGGGGCCAATGGCGAGCGTCTTGCGTTCGAGCAGCGAGTTAAGGCCCGGCCCCAGCGCCCGCAATGAGATCGTGCCGGCTGCGGTTTCCGGCAGCGGCTCAGTCATCAGTTCAGGATGAAAGGACGCTACGGTTGCGAGCACGGATTTTGGCGTGGCTACTGTCGAAAGACCGGCGCCCGCTCGCAGCGCGGAAAATCCTGCCATCGCCACAGCGCCCGCTTTGCCGAGCGATCCGCCGATCACCAGCACGTGTCCGTAGCTGCCTTTGTTGGCGTCGCGCGCTCGGGGCGCGAGCAGCGGGGCGAAATCGAGGGGAGTACACAGATGAAGTCCGAGCTGCGAGACGATGGCCTCTGGAGGAGAACCAATGGGCGCGATCACGGTGGGACCGGTGGTCAACCCCGCGAAAACGTGCGCCGGACGCGGCGCGGTGAAGGTCACGATGGCATCGGCGCGTGCTTCATTAAGCACACCGGCAGGAGAATCCGTCGCACTGGCCGGCCGCATGGCGTCGGCATCGGCGCCGGAAGGGATGTCGACGGCAACAATTGGAGCCGAGGCCGCATTCATCTTGCGGATGGCTGCGGCATAGAGTGGGCTGACCGGCGGACGAAAACCTGTGCCGAGGATTGCGTCAACGATCACGTCCGCAGCGAAGATCTCCGCCGCATCGGATGAATCGAGGCCACTCGCCTCGCGCACGATCAGGGGCGCAGTTTTCAGTGGCTGAAGCTTCTGCAGCATGTTGTGAAACATCGCCGCCGCATCGCCGCGAAGCTCTTCGGGATCGGACAAGAGCAGAACGCGCACGGCACGGCCCGCTTCGACGAGCTTGCGGGCGACGACGAATCCATCGCCGCCGTTGTTGCCTTTGCCGCAGAGAATGCCGACGCGTTCCGCTTGCGGGTAATAGGAGAGGACGAAACACGCGACCGCCGCGCCCGCGTTCTCCATCAGAGTGAGGGAAGGAATTCCGAAGCGCTCCGAGGTGGAGCGATCGATCTCACGCATTTCCGCCGTGCTCACGATTTTCATCGGGTGCGCTCCTGCCGAGATCGCGTCCAGAGGAGATATCCCCCCCAGAGGATCGCAAAGCATATGCCCGCGTCCACAACGATAGCTGATACGACGAACAACCCCAGATTAAGGTCTCTGCCCGGACTGAACAACATGCTCGCGACCCACCAACCCGGCGTTTGCATCTTCGTGAGTCCTGAAGCCGTCAGTCCTAAAACCACTGAAAGCACAGCAATCTCGACCGTATGTCGCACGCGCCCGGTAGAATATTGCGACTCAGCAGGCCTGTTTTTCGGTGGTGTCGGTCGAATTTGTCGCCAGAATAGATATCCGCCCCAGAAAATCGCGATGATTGCAAGGAGGATGGCGGC
>JBKQRC010000061.1:0-22863 GCA_052326105.1 Candidatus Sulfotelmatobacter sp.
ACTATCGAGCGCTCTACCGCGACTGGGGGGTGCAGCACTGGTGGCCCGCTGACACCAACTTCGAGGTGATTGTCGGGGCTTACCTGACGCAGAACACTGCCTGGACCAATGTGGAGCGCGCGCTAGCTAACCTGCGCGTTGCAGGCGTGTTGAGTGTGAACGGAATCCGAGAAATACCGCTGGCAAGGCTCCAGCGATTGATTCGGCCTTCCGGCTACTTCCGGCAAAAAGCCAGGCGGCTCAAGACGTTTGTCACATTTCTCGATAAGGAATACGGCGGTTGTTTGGATCGCCTCTTTTCCCAGAAAACGGACAAACTCCGCGAGGAGTTGCTCAGCCTGAACGGGGTAGGGCCAGAGACGGCGGACTCGATTCTGCTTTACGCCGGGAATCATCCTGTTTTCGTCGTGGATGCCTACACGCGGCGCATCCTTGCACGGCATGAAATCGTGCCGGAGAAAGCGGATTACGAGGACGTCCGGCAATTGCTGCAGCGCGCTTTGGCCCCGCTGGCGCGGGAGCGGAAACCGGCGCCGGCCGAATCGACATCGTCCAACGCCGCACCACCGCCTGATTCTGCTTTCCGCGGCGCCGCCCACCCGCCTTCTGCCATGAGCACGGCCACGCGCCCGCCGCTGGTCCAGGTATACAACGAGATGCATGGACTTCTCGTCGGGGTGGGCAAGCACTACTGTGGAAAATCACAGCCCAAATGTGACGGATGTCCTTTACAGCAGTTCCTGCCTCGCGGTAATTCTTAACTTTCAACACGGAGGACACAGAGGAACACGGAGGACAGTCTGGGTTCCCCAGTGGTACTCCGCGCCCTCCGTGGTCAGATTTTTCGGTTCTTACTGGAAGGGTCGAATGCCCGGCTTTCATAGCCATTTTTCGCTTGTAGTCGCGTTTCTCGCAGCCGCCGTCGCAACGCCGGGTCCGACCCTGCGCCAAGCCGCCGACCGATCCGGCTTGCTCGTGGGCGCCGCGGTGCGTCCGTCAATGTTTTCCGAGGCTGCTTATTCGGAGACTCTGGCTCGCGAGTACAACATGATCGAGCCCGAGGACGTGATGAAATGGTGGGTCGTGCGCCGGACACCCGACTTCGATTTCCACGAGGGCGATGAGGTCGTCGGTTTTGCCCATGCCCATGGGATGAAAGTCCGCGGGCACTGCCTGGTTTGGGATCACAATAATCCCGCATGGCTCACGCAGGGCAACTTCACCGCAGCTCAGTTGTCCCATTTGTTGCACGAGCACATCAGCACCATGATGAAACACTACTCCGGGCAGGTCTTCGCCTGGGATGTCGTCAATGAAGCTCTGGATGAGAGTGGGAGTCCCAAGGATTCTCCCTGGTACAACCAGCCGGGCATCGGCTTTGCCGGCAAAGGCACAGCATACGTGGAACGGGCCTTTCGCTGGGCCCGCGAGGCTGATCCGCACGCCCTGCTTTTTTATAACGAGGCGGAGGGTGAGGGTCTCAATCGCAAGTCCGACGCCATCTACGCGATGGTCAAAGATTTCATACAGCGCGGCGTTCCGATTGACGGCGTGGGATTACAGTTGCACATTTCGCGGCTCGACCTGGACACGGCAGCCATCGGCGGCAACATCGCACGCCTCACTGCACTGGGCATTCAGGTGCACATCACCGAGCTCGACGTTTCCCTTCCGGTGGATCCGGCCAACGGCCAAGCCCGCCCAGAGGATCTGTTGCGCCAGGCTGAGGTCTATCGCGGCGTGGTCCGGGCCTGCCTGCAGCATCCGGGCTGCACGGCGATTCAGACCTGGGGATTCACCGACAAATACTCATGGATCGGCTCGCACTCCCACGGAACACGCGGCGCGGCCCTGTTCTTCGATCGCGCCTACAAGCCCAAACCGGCTTACGATGCCATGCTCGAGGAGTTGGCAGCGAGGATCCGTTAGCACCGACAAATCATGTAGCCCCGGACGCATTCGTCCGGGGGGCGTCGGCACATGTCTCGTACGCCGCGCCGATAGCGGGATATCCTCAGCTGGGCGGACGAGGGCGTCCGCCCCTCCCACGATCATTTGCGCCGCGGCCGGGGTCCCCCTGAACAGCGAAGCTACTTTTCCTTTTGTGCATCTATAATGACCACCAGCAGAGGCGCGACAGTTCTATGAAGTCGCGTCTCAGTGAGTTGACGTGATCCAATCTGCGCCAGAGCGTCCCGCGAAAAGGCCGAGCCGCAAGCAGGTCATTATTCTGCTGGCCATCGCGGTGTTTCTTCTGTTTGCGGTGCTGATGTCGCAAACTGCCTTCAATGCGACTATCCTGCGGCCGGAAACCAACCAGCAGACCGTCGTTTTCTATGCGCTCTCGCTGCTCATCTCCCTCCTGTTCGTCGCACTGACTTTTGTGCTGGCGCGCAATTTGTTGAAGCTGTTTGCCGAGCGCCGCATGGGAGTACTGGGCTCCAAGTTTCGCACCCGCATGGTCGCCGGCGCGCTGCTGTTGTCGTTTGTGCCGGTGATGGTGATGTACTGGTTTTCCTACGGGCTGATGAATCGCTCGATTGACAAATGGTTCTCGACGCCAGTGGAGGAAGTGCGGTCCGACACACAGGCCATGGCCTCGCTGTTGGCCAGCTATGCCATGCAGAATGCGCGCGCCGAAGCGGCGGCCATCGCCGTGTCACCCGAAATTGAGCGGGCCTTTTCCGGGCATGGGTTCGCAGGCGTGGTGAGCGAGTTTCAGCGCCACGAACTCACGCTGCAGGGCGGATTTGCCCTCGCCGTGCGGGACGGCAACGCCGAAGCCACCTTTAATGCGCCGGCGCCCTGGCTCGTACTGAAATCCCGGCTGCCGCTGGCGGAAGCGGCGGCCGGACGTCCGGCACAGTTTACCTGGCAGCAAACCGACTACACGCTGGGCAGCGCTCCGGTCGAGGGCGGAGGCTTGATTCTGGCGGCCATTCCGCTTCCCCGCGAGTTCTCCCAGACCGTGCGTCAGGTGGAGGCCAGCCAGCAACGCTATTTTCAGTTGAGCGGTGAACGGCGGCGAGTGCGCCAGACCTACATGGGCCTGCTTCTCCTGCTGACCATGATGGTCTTGTTTGTCACCACATGGCTTGCCCTGTTTCTAGCCAAGCTGGTGACGCGGCCGCTGTCGGCTCTGGCCGAAGCCACCGAGGAAATCTCGCGCGGACGCCTCGACTACCGCATCGACGTGCGCGCCGACGACGAAATCGGCGACCTGGTGCGCTCTTTCAACCGCATGGCCGAGGATCTGGAGGCCAGCCGGCTGCAGATTGAAGCGTCCAGCCGCGATCTCAGCGCGGTCAACGCGGAACTCGATCAGCGCCGCCGCCAGATGGAAACGATCCTCGAGAGTATTCCGACCGGCGTACTCTCACTCGATGCCAGCCGCCTCGTCACTCACGTCAACCAGGCGCTGCTGCGCATGTTCCAGCCCGACGCCGCACACGACGCCGCCAGCATGGTTCTTCGCGGAGCCTCCCTGGCAGACGTATTCCCGGCCGACGTTCTGGAGGATTTCGAGCCGCTGCTGCGGCGCGCTGACCGGATGGGCGTGACCACCAGCCAGATGGAGATGCAACTGCCCCACGGATCGCTGAACGTCGCGGTCACAGTGGCAACTCTCCGACATCAGGGAGAGCGTTCCGGCTACGTCGTGGTGTTTGAGGATCTCTCTGATCTATTGAAGGCGCAGAAGCAGGCCGCGTGGCGGGAAGTGGCGCGCCGCGTGGCTCACGAAATCAAGAATCCGCTGACCCCGATTGCGCTTTCGGCGGAGCGCATTCAGCGGCATCTGGATCGTACCGCGCCGGAGGAAGCAGCTTCGCTCAGCGTCGTGCGGTCCTGCGCCGAGACCATTGCCGGGGCAGTAGAAACCGTTCGCCGGCTGGTGGACGAATTTTCCACCTTGGCCCGCTTCCCGGTAGCCAACCCGCAACGGGCCGACCTGAACGAGATCATCGAGAGCGCGCTTTCGATGTTCAACGGCAGGCTCGACGGAATCAGCCTGCACAGATCCCTGGCCGAAGACTTACCAAAGGTGATGGCCGACAGCGAAGCCATCAAACGCGCCGTCGCCAACCTGGTGGATAACGCTGCCGAAGCGCTACAGGATTCTATCGTGCGTGAAATCGAAATTTCCACCGCGCTGGTGGGCAGCCGCGACGCCGTGGAAATCGCCGTTACCGATACCGGACAGGGCGTTACCCGCGAACTCAAGGAGAAACTCTTCCTGCCCTACTTCTCTACCAAGAAACGCGGCACGGGGCTGGGCCTGGCGATCGTGAACCGCATCATCGAAGACCATCACGGCTCCATCCGCGTGGAGGAGAACCGTCCCGTCGGCACGCGCTTCATCGTTGAACTGCCGGTTGTCCCCGAATCCGCGCCCGCGGTGGCCGCGCCTCAACATGCATAACATCCTCATCGTTGACGACGAAGCCGGCATCCGCGACTCGCTGGCCGGCATTCTGGTGGACGAAGGATACTCGGCCTCCTCTGCGGAAAGCGGCGAGGCCTGCCTCGATCTGCTGGGCAAGGCCGCGTTTGATGTGGTCCTGCTCGACATCTGGCTACCCGGCATTGACGGTCTTGAAACGTTGGAGGCCATTCGCGAACTCAACGACCCGCCCGAGGTCATCATGATCTCCGGCCACGGAACCATCGAAACGGCGGTGCGCGCGACGAAGCTGGGCGCCTACGATTTTCTGGAAAAGCCGCTGTCAATCGAAAAGACTCTGATCCTGGTCAAAAACGCGATCGAGTCAAAGAAGCTGCGCCGTGAAAATGTTGAACTGAAGAAACTTTTCCAGGCCCGGAACGTCATTGTGGGCGACAGCATTCCCATGAAGGCGTTGCGCCAGCAGATCGGGCTGATGGCTCCGACTAACGGCCGGGTGTTGATCTATGGCGAGTCGGGCACGGGCAAGGAACTCGTTGCCCACGCGATCCACGCCCAGAGCCTGCGCAAGGACGAAACCTTCGTCGAGGTCAACTGCGCTGCCATCCCCGAAGACCTGATCGAGAGCGAGTTGTTTGGACACTTCAAGGGTTCGTTTTCAGGAGCCACGTCTGACAAGGAAGGCAAGTTTCAAAAAGCTCACGGCGGCACGCTCTTTCTCGATGAAGTCGGCGACATGAGTCTGAAGACGCAATCCAAGGTACTGCGCACGCTTGAGGAGCAGCGCTTTACTCCGGTGGGGAGCGAAGAAATGATCACGGTGGACGTCCGCGTGATCGCTTCCACCAACAAGGATCTCGAGGAAGAGATTTCCCGCGGCAACTTCCGCGAAGATCTTTTTTACCGGCTCAACGTGATTCCCTTCTTCGTGCCGCCGCTGCGTGAACGCAGGGAAGACGTGCCTCTGCTGGCTCGCTATTTCCTTAAAGAACTGGCGTCCCGCTACGGACGCCGCCCCCGGGAAATCAGCGATGAGGCCATCGAGGTGCTCATGCGTTACTCCTGGCCGGGCAACGTGCGCGAATTGCGCAATGTGATCGAACGCATCGTCATCATGAATCCCACCACCACGCGTTTCGACAGCAAACACCTGCCGCCGCTGGTTTATCGCGAGGGCAGCCGGCGCACCTCCAGAACAGAATTTTCCACCCTGCACCAGGCCCGCGATGCTTACGAGCGGGATTACATCCTCAAGACGCTTGACCAGAACCATGGCAACGTCAGCCGCACAGCCGAGGTGCTGGGGCTGGAGCGCAGCCATCTCTACCGGAAGATGAAGGCGTTGGGGATTGCGGCCAAGGAGTAGGACATATATGCATTCATTTCGCGGAGCGCGCGAGGCCAAAGAGTTTCTGGTCGCAAAGATCGTCGAAGAGGCACAGCGTGAGAATGTCACTCTCTCTGATGCCGAGCGCAAGATGCTTTATTTTTCGGAGACTGACTGGACGATCCCTGACATGAACGAGGCTAACGACAAATTCAGCAGTACATGCGACCAAGACGAGTACGAGGCAAAGATCACGCGCCTTGTCAAACGGGCCTATCGCCACATCAGCGAGGAGCCTGAAGAGGAATGTGCGGCATGGCAAGCCGCTGTTCGTCTTCTTAGCAAGCAGGACCACTACATTCTGGTGATGATCAGGCAATCCGGGCTGAGGCCCCGGGGCGACCGGCTCAAGCTCCTGGCCTCGGGGGTTGCCGTTGCGGCTCTCTTAGTCTGCGTCGTGTTCTTCGCTGACTCCCTGTCAAAAAGATCCAGAATCGACTTCGGGAGATATCTCCCCTCAGGACACGCCAGGGCGTTTGTCATCGAGGCCGTTGCCGTTTGCGTTGCGATCGGGTATGTGCTTCTCGGATTATTTTTCGAGAAGAAGGGATTTGGTGACTTCGTACTGAAGCGACTGAGAAAAGTAGGCGTTCCGTCCCGACGAGCAAAAAAGTGAAGCCCTTCTGAGAAAGGCGAACCGACCCTACCGCTTCACCATACGAATTTCGGTGCCGTTCTTGTGAAACTGCACTTCATCCATGAGTTGGTTGATCAGGAAAATTCCGCGGCCGTGGTTGGAATAGAGGTTTTCGCCCAAGGTGCAAGTGGGAATCGCCTTAGGGTCAAATCCCTCGCCCGGATCGCGCACAATGATGAGGATGCCGCGTTCTTCGTCGCATGCCACCAGGCACTCGACGATTTTGCTGGGATCTTCTTTGGCGCCGTGGACGACGGCATTGGCCAGCGCTTCCTGCAACGATAGCTGGATGGCGTCTTCCTTGCCGTCAACGCACTTCATCTGGCGGACAGACTCCATCACCTGGTCCACGACCGGGTCCACGGACTGGCGGTCGGCTGCGAGCGTGACTCGCACACGCAGCTTTAGCCGTTCTGGATCAAAGTCGTATTCCGGGAAATGTTCCTCGGGAGAAGCCCCAGGTACCATGGTGGGTTGGTTTATCCTTGCCCCTTCCAAACGCGGCGTGCACATATTTTAACGGTAAAGCGGCGAATCCGGCAATGGGTGCCAATCGCGGGTAGTGGTGGAGCTTAAGAGATTCGTATCAGGGCATGCCGCAGCCGCACGACCCAAAACTCCGGCTTCAGCCGCTGCTGGCTCTACGGGCAAGGCCAGCGGCTAAAGCCGCCGGTGTCCGGCGCCAGACGGCATCGCTGAAGCGATGCCCTGATACAAACCTTATTCCAAACTGCACCATCACTGAATCTTGCTTCGTTACAGGACGAAATACAGCATTAGTTCTCTGTTTTGTCTCGGCCGGGGTCTGCGGCGGCGATCGCCGGCGTCCCCTGCTCTTCCATTCTGTGCTGGAGTTGGCGGCGCCAGTCGAGTTCCTCCACAAAGGTGCGCGAATCCCGCCATCCCGACCGGACTTTGACATAGAGTTCGAGGAAAACTTTGGTCCGCAGCATGCGCTCGATTTGCAACCGGGCTGCGGTGCCGATCTTCTTGAGCATCTGGCCGCCTTTCCCCACCAGGATTCCCTTCTGCCCTTCGCGTTCGCAGTAGATCGTGGCCGCGATCCGCGTCAGCCTCGCACCTTCCTCAAAGCTGTCTACGATCACCGTGGTGGCATAGGGGATCTCTTCCTTGGTATTGAGGAGCACTTGTTCGCGAACGATTTCCGCTGCCATGAAACGCGCCGGTTGATCGGTAACCTGATCCTCAGGAAAATACGCGGGGCCCGCAGGCAGCGCCGCGATCACCAATTGCAGCAGGATGTCCAGCCCCTTGCGCCGGAGCGCTGAAATCGGGATCACTTCACTGAAGTCGTAAAGCTTGCGGTAGTCCTCAATCAGAGGCAGCAGCCTGGCTTTGTCCTGAATTAAGTCGATCTTATTCAGCAGAAGGAATGCCTTGGTCCCCGATTGCTTCACCAAGTCGAGCGCGAACCGGTCGCGCGGATCGAACCGGTGGGTGACGTCCATGATCACGAGCACCAAGTCGCAGCCTTCCAGCGCCTCACGCACTTCGACCATCATTTTGCGGCCCAGAGAACTGTCCGGCTT
Source organism: Candidatus Sulfotelmatobacter sp. (assembly GCA_052326105.1). Lineage (GTDB taxonomy): Bacteria > Acidobacteriota > Terriglobia > Terriglobales > Acidobacteriaceae > Sulfotelmatobacter. The sequence continues at coordinate 7,977 of JBKQRC010000061.1, forward strand.
GTGCACGCCGGGAGTATCAATGAGCACGATTTGCCCGCCGTCTTTACTCTCGCTCTTGCCCTTGGGAACGTGGACGACGCCCTGAATGCGATTGCGCGTGGTTTGCGGCTTAGGCGAGACGATGGCCACTTTTTCGCCCACGAGCGCATTGAGCAGCGTGGACTTGCCCGCGTTGGGGCGGCCGAGGATGCACACGAAACCGGAACGGAAAGGCATGAGAGCTGCGAGCTTTGAGCTATGAGCTATGAGCTATGAGCTTACTAGGTTCTTACCAGTCGTGACGCGTTTTCCTCAAAACTGACGGTCGATGGTGACGCCTTCGTAGGGGAACGGACGTGCTCCTAACTCGCGGCTCACGGCTCGTAGCTCGCAGCTTCAGATCAGTTTCAACTGCTGCGGCTGCACTGCCGTCACTCGGACTCGCTCCACTTTGCGGTCGGTGGAATCGAGCACTTCGAAGCGCAGGCCGTCTTCTTCCACAACTTCGCCCTTGCGCGGAATTCGTCCGGCAAGCTCGCTGACCAGGCCGGCAATCGTAGCGGATTCTTTGCCTTCCGGCTTGCTGCCAAAGAGTTCATCCAGGCGGTCCACGTCCATGGCGCCGGAAACGATAAACGAGCGGTCGCCTTCCCGAACAATCTCCGGTTTGTCGTGCTCGTCGCGGATTTCGCCCACGATCTCTTCCACCAGATCCTCGATCGTGACCAGTCCCGCTACGCCGCCGTATTCATCCACCACAATCGCCATGCGGATGTTCTGCTTCTGCATCTCGCGCAGCAGGTCGCTGCCCAGCTTGCTTTCGGGGACGAAGTAGACGTCGCGGCGCATCAGCGAGTCGAGCCTACGCACATGCGCTTCGCTATCCGGGACCTGCAGCACGTCCTGCGCGTAGACGATCCCCTTGATGTTGTGGATGCTGCCTTCGTACACCGGCACGCGCGAATAATGCTTGGTGCGCAGCATTTCGATGAAGCGCTCGACCGTAGTGTCCGCGGGAACCGCGAACATGGCCGGACGCGGCTTCATGGCTTCGCGCACCGTCTTGCCGCTGAACTCCACCACCGACTGGATCAGATCGCGATCGCCCTCCTGAATGATTCCCTCTTCCTGCCCGGCCTCGATCAGAGCGTCCACGGCCTCGGCCGAGGTCTCCTGCTGCTCGGGCGTGCTTTGCCTGGTCAAAGAGGCAACCGACTGCATGAAGCCCAGCACGATGGTTACCGGCAAGGCCAGGTAGATGAGGACTTTCAAAACCAAAGTCCATCGCACCAGCCACTCACCTTTCGTGCGGGAGAAGAAAACGAAAGGCAGAAACCGGTTGCACAGGATCACTATCAGAACCAAGGTGATGGTTGCCTGGAGGATCTCATAAATGCTCCAGAGTTGCTCGTTGAAGACGATGAAGCCTATCAGCAAGGCAATTGCCGCCATGGTCAACTGCGTGAGCACGGCCATCGAGAGCGACGCCCGGGTGCGGCTCACGCCCAGCGCCGGCTCGACCTTCTGCTCGAAGACATCGATGTTGTCCTGAAACTCGCGCGACAGAAATCTTCCGGCTTCCTGATAGACACGATCCACGTAGGAGACCAGAGTCAGCAGTCCCATCAGGAGGAACAGCACGACCATGACGGAGAAACTCATACCTTCCTCCGCGCTCCCGGCCGCTGTGTCTTGCGTTTCTCGTTCACGGGCTCTCGCTGGCCGGGTTGCGCGCGCTCGATCAAGGCTCGCTCGATCAAGGCTACGGGCAACTTCAGCAGGCGGCGCAGCTTTATTTCCTTGCGCGCCATTTCATCATTATCGCGCTCATGGTCAAAGCCCGCCAGATGAAGGATTCCGTGGAGCGTCAGGACCTTTACTTCCGCGGCGGGAGAATGCCCGAAACGAGCCGCGTTCTGCGCCGCAATATCGGCGGAGATCGCAATTTCGCCGGCCAATGCGACGCTCTTCCGGCGTTTCGAAAGCGGAGCCGGGGCGGGAAACGAGAGCACGTCGGTGGCCTGGTTCTTGCCGCGAAACTGGCGATTCAACGAACGCAGCGCTGCGCTGCTGGTCACCAGCACGTTGGCGCGACCGCGCAGTCCAGTGGCGCGCCGCGCTCTCAGTACAAAGCGCTCGAGCGACGCCTGGCTCAGTGCGGCAACTTTCTTCTGCAAAATGATCAACGCGCTCCGCTCCAAGAAACCTATTTTGACTGATCTCTCCTAGACAAATGGGAGGGCTCGCTTGCAGCCCTCCCGCTGGTATCTGATTCTTTATCCCTGGGCTTCGACGGAGGCCGCTTTCTCCCCGTTCACAGCCGCCGGCTTTTCATTTGAGCTCGCCGCTTCGCTGCTCTTGGACTCGCTCAGTAAGAGCATCTGCTCGGCGACGCGGGTCTTGTGTTCGTCGTAGGCGCGCACGATGCGCTGCACCAGATGATGCCGCACCACGTCGCTTTCATCGAAGTAGGCGAAGGCCAACCCTTCTACGCTCTTGAGAACGTCGATCGCCTCGAGCAAGCCGCTGCGGCGCGCGTTGGGCAAATCAATCTGCGTGATGTCGCCGGTAATCACGGCTTTCGAGTTGAAGCCCAGACGCGTGACGAACATCTTCATCTGCTCGGAAGTGGTGTTCTGGGCCTCGTCGAGAATGACGAACGAATCGTTCAGCGTGCGCCCGCGCATGAACGCGATGGGAGCAATCTCGATGACGTTCTTCTCCAGGTAGCGATCCACTTTTTCAGGATCGAGCATGTCATATAAGGCGTCATAGAGCGGGCGCAGGTAGGGATCAATCTTGTCCTGCAGGGTGCCGGGCAGAAAGCCGAGACGCTCGCCCGCTTCCACCGCCGGACGCGCCAGAATGATGCGGTTCACACGCTTGGCCAGCAGCGCGGAGATGGCCATGGCCACGGCGAGGTAAGTCTTGCCCGTGCCGGCCGGGCCAACGCCAAACACCATGTCGTACTTTTCGATGGCTTCCAGATAGCGGCGCTGGTTGCTGCTCTTGGGCTGGACGGTGCGGCGTCCAAAGGAGCGCTGGCGCCCGGCATCGGCCAGCCCGCGCAGCGTGCTGTTGGGATCGGAAGTCAGCACGCGCAGCATGCTGTTGAGATCGCCGTTATTGAAACTGTAGCCGGAGCGTTGCAGGCTTTCGTAGTCGGCAAAGACCTGCTCGGCGCGGGCCACGTCGCGCGCCGCGCCCTCCAGTTCGATGGCGTTCGCCCGCAGATTAATGGCGATGTTGAGTCCGTCTTCCAGCAGCCGCACATTTTCGTCGCGTGGGCCGAACAGGGTCTCGATGTTGGGACTGATCCCGATGCTCTTTTTCATGCTTGTGTGTTCATGCTTGTGTGGGTCCGGGTCTCTGACCCGGACGGGCCGAGCAACGCTTGGCGGCTTGTGCTGGTCGAGCACACATGCGCCTGTTCATCATAGACAAAGCAGAATTTTGCTCAGAGACGGGAATGACCGGAATGTTCGCGCCCATAGGGCGAGCAACTACCATTGGTAAAAGCCTACCCCCAGGCGAAGAGGGAGTCAATGGCCGGGAAAATCGGGTACTGGGGTCAGTCTGGCCCACTACCGACGGACAGCGCCGTCGAGCTTCGCTCGACCGGACAGCCGGGGGCGGCTGTCCCCACATGGTTTTTTCGCAACTAAGACATTATGCAAGATCACGAGCCGGGACTATCGCTCCTGGCCGTTGCCGGCACTGCCCTTGTCCTCGCCCACTCGCGCAGGGCTGCGATCTCTTCCGCCCGTGTGGTCGAAAGCGGCACGGTCTGGCCCAGTGCGTCCACCAGCGATTGCGTGGTCAGCGGCTTCTTTTCCGAATAGGCGGCATAGAGCGCGCCCTGCACGGCCGCGTCGATTTCCGCGCCAGAGTATCCCTTCGCAGCGGTGGCTGCCTTTTCGAGATCAAATTCGGCCGCTTTGCGCTTCCGTTTCGCCAACTGAATGGAGAATATCTGCTTGCGCTCTGCCTGGTTGGGCAGATCAACGAAGAACAGCTCATCGAAGCGGCCCTTGCGAATCAGTTCCGGCGGCAGCACGGTTACGTTGTTGCAGGTCGCGGCGACGAACACAGCCGCCTTGCGGTCCTGCATCCATGACAGAAACGAAGCCAGCAGGCGGGAGGAAACTCCAGCGTCGGCCGACGCGGAATCGGGCCCGCTGCCCGCAAAAACTTTTTCCAGCTCGTCAATCCAGAGCACGCAGGGCGCGAGTCCTTCGGCGACCTGAAACACTTTGCGAATGCGCTTTTCGGTTTCTCCAATGTATTTGTCGTAGACCGCCGAGGTGTCGAACTTGACCAGCGGCAGCTTCCACTCCCCGGCGACGGAGCGCGCGCACAGCGACTTGCCGCATCCCTGCACTCCGAGGATGATCATCCCCCGCGGCGGTTCCAAGCCGAATTCGCGCGCCGAGTCTTCCCACGCGCCGCGGCGCTGCCCGAGCCAGTGCTTCAAGTTTTCCAGCCCGCCCACGCTGGCCATGTTGTCGGAGGCCTCGATGAACTCCAGCATGCCGGAATGCCGCAAAAGCTGTTTCTTGGCTTCGAGCACATCGGTGATGGTCTCAGGACACAGCGCGTATCGGGTCACCAGCGCCTGCGAAACGGCGCGCTCCGCCTCCTCTTCGCTCAGGCCGCGCAGGTTGGCCGCCATCGCATCTACGCCCGCCGCATCGAGTTGCAACTTCAGCGTGTAGCTCTTGGAGAGGCGGCTAAAGGTTTCGTGGACGATTTCGTGCAGCCGATCGGGGTCGGGCAGGGGAAGATCAAAATATTCCACCAGCGTCGCCAGTTCTGCCGGGACGGTAATTTCCGGGGCGGTGATGACCACCGTCCGCCGGTTGTTGGAGAATTTCTGCCCGACATCGCGCAGCCGGCGCACCACGACCGGATCCTCCATGTGGCGGTGAAAATCCTTGAGGATGAAGACCGCCTCGACCGTCATGGATTCCATGTTAGCCAGCGCCTGCACCGGTTCGCGGGTGTTGTAGATGGATCCGCCGCCGGCAGCGGTGGCCGCATCGGCTCCCAGTGATGACATCATTGCCCTGGCCAGTCGGTCGGCTTCTCCGCCGCCGGGGCTGAGCACGGATCGCGCCTGGTTGCGGCTGTTCTGATTCCAGACCGTGGTCTGGTCGATGCGGGCCTGTAGCGACATTTTCTGGCCCTCCGGCGGAGCGTTCGTGCCGGAGCGCAGCAAGCCATCGGCGATGCTCCACTCGAAGGTCGCCATGTTCAGCTCCGAGCATGCGGCCCGCACCATGTTGATGGCATGCACCTCTTCCGACGTCTCCATCACCACGATGGGAGTCGAGGAGTTAATGAGCACTTTCAGGCGATTGAGTCCGTCTGCCATAGTTGAAGCCGTCACATTCGAACCGCCGCGTCTCGGGTGATGGCGCGGTTGGAGAAGAAGGATTCGTATCAGGGCATCGCTTTAGCTGTAAAGTTCCACCACATCCTTTACAGATCGTTCCTGATACAGATCGTTCCTGAAGGCATGCCCTGATACGAATCCCTCAACCCCCACCTCTACGGCCCCCCTTTTCTGTCAGGGATGCCAGGGAGATCGATCCCTGTGCATCATTGAGGTAATAATCCAGGAAGACGGGTGGAAGCAAGCACAAAGCGAACGGCGAGCGAGGAGCGAGCCGCCTCGACGATCTGCCGGAGGCTGAAGTTTTGCTTGTGGGAGTTGGGACAGAAGAGGTTGAAGTAGAGCTGGTAAGCTCCGCCAACCGCGGGGTGGCGTTTGCCTAAGGTGCTGCCCTTCTATAAAATTAAAGGTTTGCTGCCCGCAGTGCGACGCCGCAAGCAGGGTCCTTCCGATTCTTACTGAGAGTTTCATATATGAAAATCCATGAGTATCAGGCAAAAGCAATCCTAAAGAAGTACGGCGTGTCTGTTCCGCGCGGGGCGATGGCCGGCTCGCGCGAAGAGGCCGAATCTGCCGCCCGGGAACTTTTCAGTGCCGGCGCGACCGGGGTCGTGGTCAAAGCCCAGATACACGCTGGGGGCCGCGGCAAGGGCGGCGGCGTCAAGATCGCCAAATCAGTCAATGAGGCCGGCGACCTCGCCGCCAAAATGCTGGGCATGAAGCTGGTCACGCACCAGACGGGGCCGGAGGGCCGCATCGTCCGGCGTCTGTTGATCGAAGAAACGCTGCCCATCGAAAAGGAACTCTACCTGGGCATTCTGGTGGACCGCGCCGAGGGTAAGCCGGTATTCATGGCCTCGGCTGCGGGCGGAATGGAGATCGAGCAGGTGGCGGCCGAGAATCCGGACGCGATTCTGAAACAGCACATCGATCCGGGCATGGGCCTGGAGGCCTTTCAGGCGCGCAAGATCGCGTTCAAACTGGGGCTGAAGGCGCAGCAGATCAATCCCGCGGTGCAGTTTCTGACCAGCCTTTACCGGGCTTTTCTCGACACTGACGCCTCTCTGCTCGAGATCAATCCCTTCATCACTACCACCGACGGCCGCCTGTTCGCGCTCGACGCCAAGATTAACTTCGACGATAACGCGCTGTTCCGCCATCCCGACCTGCGGGAGTTGCGCGACATTACGGAAGAGGATCCGCTGGAAGTCGAGGCCTCGAAGTACAGCCTGAACTACATCAAGCTCGACGGGAATGTGGGCTGCATGGTCAATGGGGCCGGGCTGGCCATGGCGACGATGGACATCATCAAGTACGCCGGCGGCCTGCCCGCGAACTTTTTGGACGTGGGCGGAAGCGCGAATTCCGAGCAGGTGGCGCACGCGTTCGAAATTCTGCTCAGCGACCAGAACGTGAAAGCCGTGCTGATCAATATTTTTGGCGGCATCCTGCGCGTGGACATGCTGGCGACGGGCGTGGTCGAGGCCGCGCGCAAGACCAACATCAAGCTGCCCATCGTGCTGCGGCTGGAAGGCACGAACGTGGAAGAAGGCAAGAAGATCCTGACCGACTCGGGATTGAACTTCATTGTCGCCGACAGCATGAAGAACGCGGCCGACAAGGTCGTGGCAGCAGCCAAAGGGACGCTGGGCGTTACGGAATGGCGGTAGAAGTTGCTATGCGCCTTCCGGTTGTCATACCGAGCGTAGCGAGGGATCTGGGTGTTCGCTCGCAGCGACCAGAATGGTGCAGGCAAAGACCCAGGTCCCTCGCTTCGCTCGGGATGACAATGAATCTGGATGACAGTGCGTCTGGATGACAATGCATTTGGATGACAATGCATAGGGGATCACGCTGTATCGATTAGAAGAAGTGAGGTAATTCATATGGCAATCTTAGTTAATAAAAACACGCGGGTCCTGGTGCAGGGCCTGACCGGCCGCGAAGGAACGTTTCATGCGAAAGCCGCCGCCGCTTACGGCACGCAGATCGTCGGCGGCGTCACGCCGGGCAAGGGCGGCACCATGCATGAGGGCTGGCCGATCTTCAACACGGTGCGCGAAGCCGCCGACAAAACCGGCGCCAATGCCACCGTCATTTTCGTGCCGCCGCCGTTCGCCGCCGACGCCATCATGGAAGCGGCCGACGCGGAGATCGACTTGATCGTCTGCATCACCGAGGGCATTCCTACGCTCGACATGGTGAAGGCATGGGAATTCCTGCAGAACCGGCGCTCGCGTCTGATCGGGCCCAACTGCCCGGGAATCATCTCGCCCGGCAAGTGCAAGATCGGCATCATGCCGGCTTCGATCCACAAAGAAGGGCCGATCGGCATCGTCTCGCGCTCAGGCACGCTGACCTACGAAGCGGTTCATCAGCTCACCCAGCGCGGCATTGGACAATCCACCGCGATCGGCATCGGCGGCGATCCGATCATCGGAACGAACTTTCTGGATGCGCTCGACCTGTTCAATCGCGATCCCGAGACCGAAGCGGTCGTGATGATCGGCGAAATCGGGGGCAATGCCGAGGAGACCGCAGCCGAATTTGTGAAGGCTCACATGAAGAAGCCGGTCGTGGGATTCATTGCCGGGCAGACCGCGCCTCCGGGACGCCGCATGGGCCACGCGGGAGCCATCATCTCCGGCGGCAAAGGCACGGCCGCGGAGAAAATCAAAGCGCTGGAGGCAGCCGGGATTCGCGTGGCGAAATCTCCTGCCGTGATCGGGGAGACGCTGGCCGCGGCCATCGGGGTGAGCGTTTAAGACCAGTTGCCAGTTGCCAGCACCCAGTTGCCAGTAAGCCACGCGTCGACGACGCCAACGACCAACGACGAACGACCAACGGCGAGTCAAGGACCAACGACCTAACTTATGAAAACTCTGCAACGCACTTTTACCATCGTCAAACCGGACGCCGTGCGCAAGAATGCGATCGGCGACATCATTGAGCAATTTGAGAAGAATGGATTCCGCATCCTGTCTATGAAGATGCTGGAAATTTCCAAATATCAGGCCGAACAATTCTACGCGGTGCATGCGGGCAAACCATTTTACAATTCGCTGACTGACTTCATGTCGAGCGGTCCCATTGTCGTGCTGGCACTGGAGAAAGAGAATGCCATTGCCGACCTGCGCAAGCTCATGGGCGCCACCAACCCGGCCAATGCCGAGGAAGGCACGATCCGGAAGAAGTGGGCCACCAACATCGAGCGCAACGCGGTCCACGGCTCGGACGGCGAAGACACCGCGCGCTTCGAACTGAGCTTTTTCTTTGCCGGGTACGAACTGGCGAAGTAAGTACCCAGTACTCAGTTGTTCGAGCGCCTGGGTTTAACTGAGTACTGGGTACTGAGTACTTTATCTATGCCTCTTGTTCAAATCACGATGCTGCAAGGCCGCACCGCCGATCAGAAGCGCAAGATCGCGAAGCGGATTACGGATGCCCTGGTCGAAGAAGCCGGGGCGCGGCGGGAGGCTATTATCGTCGCTTTCCATGAGGTGTCGAAGGAAAGCTACGCCTCTGGCGGCGAACTGATGATCGACAAGTCTCCCAAATAGGGAAGGGCCAATACTCGCCGCATCACTTTCGTAATATCTCTCCTACCGGCGGCTTGTTATACTTCGCTCGAAAGGCGAGGAGACACGCTATGAAAATGTGGACACTGGCCGCTGCTCTGCTTCTTGTTGCTACCTGCGGCGTTGCACAAACCGCACAAACGGCGCCCGCCGCGCCGACGGCGCCGACGGCAAGAAAAGCCTGCGACGACCTGAAGGCTGAGATCGCCAAGAAACTGGATGCCAAGGGCGTTGTTGGCTATACGCTCGATGCCGTTGACAAGGGCAAAGAAGGCGAAGGAAAGGTCGTCGGCAGCTGCGACGGTGGGACCAAGAACATCGTCTATACGCGCGGCGGAGCGGCTTCTGAAGCGAAGCCTGCGGAAGAGAAGAAGCCGCAGTAAGATTGCCAGCGGAGAAGACGTAGCCCCGGACGCCCTCGTCCGGGGTTGCGCGCGAAGCGCGCAATGACAGCGCTCCGGGTCAGCACAACACTTCGGCACGCGTTCGCACGCTCGCTTCGCTCGCGCGGCGGACGAAGGCGTCCGCCGCTACACTATCCCAGCGGTTCGAACAGGTGTCCTTCCACGCGGTCAGCGACTTTGGGGAGATCTTTTCGCGCGAACTGCAGAAAGTAGGGGGCGGAGCGGTGCGCTTCGAGCGCGGCGTCGTCTTTGTACTGCTCGTAAATGAAGAAGCGGCGCGGTTCGGTCTTGTGACGATGCACCTGGTACATGGCGCAACCCGGTTCCTTGCGGGATTGTTCGGTCAGTTTTTCAAAGAGTGCGGCAACTTCGGTTTCGTGCCCAACTTTCGCCATCCAGGTAACCGCCAGCACCACCATCGTTCGCTCCTTCCCCGCGGCCGAGCCGGGGAAGTCATTCTAGGCTTTCTTCGCGGCGGTCTTCAACTCCGTAACGAATTCGTCGAGCAGGATGGTATGGTCGCGGTCGGGGCCGGTCGAGATCATGCCGATTTTCGCGCCCGCTTCCTTCTCCAGAAATGCCAGATAGTCCTGCGCAGGACGGGGCAGTTTCTCGTATTCCGTGATGCCTGCCGTCGGAGTCCGCCAGCCCGGCAATTTCTGGTAAATGCACTCAATCTTGTCGAAGCCGCTATCCTGGGCCGGCACCTCGACGGTAACCTTCCCGTCGATCTTGTAGCCCACGCAGACCGGGATTTCCGCCAGATCGTCGAGCACGTCGAGTTTCGTGACCACCAGCCAGGAAGTGCCGTTGATCATGCCGGAGTAGCGCAGGAGCGGCAGATCGAGCCATCCGGTGCGGCGGGGACGCCCGGTGACCGCGCCATATTCGTTGCCGCGCTGGCGCAGGTTCTCGCCGAATGGACCTTTTTCTTCGCTGGGAAACGGACCTCCGCCGACTCGCGTGCAGTAGGCCTTGGTGATGCCGATGACGGAGTTGATGGCGGTTGGAGCGACGCCGGTCCCGATAACCGCGCCCCCCGAAGTCGCGCTCGAAGACGTCACGAACGGATAGGTGCCATGATCGATGTCGAGCATGGTTCCCTGCGCACCCTCAAACAGAATTGATTCCCCACTGGCCAGCGCCTGGTTCAGCAGGACGGCCGTGTCGCAGACAAAGGGCGCAATTTTCTCCGCCGCCTGGGCGTATTCCGCGTACATCTTGTCGGCATCGAGCGGTTCGGTGTTGAACAGTGCGTGCACGATCATGTTCTTTTCGCGCACCGTGTTCTCGATATGCTTCTTGAGCAGCTGCAGGTCGAGCAGATCGGCCACGCGCAGGCCGCGGCGGCCCATCTTGTCTTCGTAAGCCGGACCGATGCCGCGCGAGGTGGTGCCGATCTTGACCCGTCCGGGGGCGTTTTCCGAAGCCAGCTCGATCATGCGGTGATAGGGCAGGATTACGTGAGCCCGGTTGGAAACGAACAGCGTGCCGTCCACTTTCACCCCGGCATCGCGCAGGCCGCCCGCCTCCTTCAGAAAGGCCAAAGGATCGAGCACAACGCCGTTGCCGATGACGCTGCGGCAGCCGGCGCGCAGCACGCCGCAGGGAACCAGTTGGAGAATGAATTTCTTGTTGTTGATGACGACGGTGTGGCCGGCATTGTGTCCGCCGGCATAGCGGGCGACGACCGAGAAGTTCTCCGACAGCACGTCAACGATCTTTCCTTTGCCCTCATCGCCCCACTGGGCGCCTACGATCACCGCGCTTTTACCTTTTTTCAATTCCAGCTCCATCACGGAAAAGTCCAGCAGGCGGATGGCTACGCTGCACCCGGGGTCGCACACTCCTCGCCCGCGAGAATGACTGCACAAAGGGTTACTGGGATAAACGGCGGAGAAGACGTGTACGCATCATCTTATCGTGCCTGCGTCGCCAATAGCAACGCGTCAGGGTGCTAAGGACATTAACCACGAAGGGCACGAAGGTGCACGAAGGAACCGACATGATCGCCTTCGTGAAACTTCGTGTCCTTTGCGGTGTAAGAATTTGGATCTCGGGTAAGATCAGAGACTGAAGATTCTTCGCCCAGGAGGCTCCGTGAAAAAAGTATTCCACTTCGACGCTCCACGCGACAAGTATCATTGCGACGCGGCCATCCTCTGGTGCTTCGACAACCGCTTTGAGCTGGGATTTCGCAAGTTCCTGAAGCGGATTGGAGTGACCAATTCCGATCCCATCAAAATTGCCGGAGGCGCCAAGGTTCTGGTCTCGCCCGACCATGAAGCCGACCGCGAGTTTGTTTTGGAGCAGATCCGGAAATCCATGCGGCTGCACGGCACGCGGCGCGTGATCCTGATGCTGCACTCCGATTGCGGCGCCTATGGCGGGCTGGACGGCGGATTCGCCGGAGACGCTGCGGCCGAGGCGGCGCATCACGAAGGCGATCTGCAACGCGCTGCCGCGAATCTTCGCACCGCGATTCCCGGCCTCGAGGTCCAGGGATATTTCGTCGATTTCGAGGGGATCTGGGATGCGGAGATCAGCCTTCCAGAAGAGTCGCGAGTGCCGACGGTGGCCTGATGCCCACATTCGAGAGACACATTTTCGTCTGCGGAAACCAGCGCCCGGAGGGCCATCCGCGAGGGTGCTGCGATCCCAAGGCGGAAGCCCGCCTGCAGAAGCGCTTCAAGCAGAAACTAGCCGAGCTTGGCCTCAAAGGCAAAGTGCGCGCCAATCAGTCTGGATGCCTCGACCAGTGCGAGCACGGGCCGAACATCGTGGTTTACCCGGACGCGGTCTGGTACGGGAAGGTTACCGAGGCCGACGTGGACGAGATCATTCAATCACACATCGTAGGCGGCAAGCCCGTCGAAAGACTTCGTTTGCCGGATTCCTGCCTCAACACGCCGCACTGCGAACACCGTCGCGAAACCAGAACACCAGATAAGGAAAGCTGACGCAGGCCACATCGGTGGCCCGCGCCGAGATAGATTTTCTTTACTTGCACCGGTATTCGATCATCCGGCTTGCGGCACCCGGTTTGTCGGCTGCCTCAGCCTTATCCCTGTCCAAGGAGAAGGGCATCTTTCCCGCGACTGAAATCGATCTCCACCAGCACCTTGCTCTTCGCGCTCGTGTTGGTAATAACGACGTCATCTTGAGTAACTTCCCGGTCGTTGATCTTGAGAGTGCCGGGCACCGTCGCTATAAGCGTCCGACCCTGGTAGAAGCTTACCTGCACCGCGGGGCCGTCTCCCTGCCACTCCACCTTGTAGTTACCGGGCTTCAATTGTGTGGCACCGACCTGGACAGAGTCGGGAATGTCTACCTTACGTTCATTCTTGTCCCCTGCGAGAGCGCCTGCCGGAAACAGCAGAGCCAGAGTCGAAAGAAATGCCAGGTACTTTACATGCTTCATTTGTTTGTGTACCTCCGATGTAATACGGGTCTCACCCTTGCTGGTCCAGCAAGGCTGTTCGTGGGCAGAAGTTGAAGCGGAGTGTCCTTATGACTGATGCGAAATAATGCCTGCCGGTTGCAGAGGTGTATCGTGCGGCGATATATCTAATCGAAACAAGCCAGCGGTGTCTGGTGCGTCAAACGTGCAGAATTGAGTGGTCCGCGATAGGCCCCGGTAAGCCCGGCAGGAATCGAACTTGGGGCGTTCAGCGGGCGTCCGAGCCCGCTGCCGAAATCCCAACAACAACAGCGCCGTGGGAGGCGGCAAGGAAAGTGGTGTCTTCAGCCGGCCATCGCATGCGGTGGTATGACCGCAATCAGACTGGAGCCCCTCCCCCCCCGCAGCGCGGCATCGGTTTTATTGCGACGCGACAATCGAGTGTCAGGCTCGCCTCGCTGTCAGAGGGCAGTGCTATTCGGGGCCCTCGCGGTTTGACGGCCTCCGGCGCGGTTGCTATGATCAGTCTGCGGGGTGGAGCAGTCTGGTAGCTCGTTGGGCTCATAACCCAAAGGTCGGTGGTTCAAATCCACCCCCCGCAACCAACGCAATCATAAGGTTACGAGGAATTTGGATTTTCGATTGTGGTCTGAAATGGTCCAATAAGGTTTGAAGCGTTAGAACAGAGGCCGTCCACGTGACGGCCTTTTGCTATTTGGTACGGTCTTGAAGCAGCACTCGCTGCACCACGGATGTATTGGCTTTGCGCTTCGCTTCCATGAAGGCTCCCCCATAGACGTTCATTGTGGTCGAGATGTTGGCGTGGCGCATGAGTTTCTGTTGTACGCCGAGCGGCGCACCAGTCTCGTCGAGCCAAGCGCGGTAACTGTGACGCAACGTGTGCCAGCCGATGGGTCGTCCCTGAATTTTGGCCCGCAACGCCGCAGTCTTGAGCACCTTCTTCCGCAGTGAACCGGAATCGTACGGTTTGTTTGTCCGTGGGCTGGGGAAAACCCAGTCCCCTTGCGTCGTTGGGCAGAGGCGCTTCCATTCGAGAAGAATGGTTGCGACGTCTGGATCCAACGGCAATTCGTCCTGGGAGCACTCTGATTTCAACTTCGTGACCTGGCTGCGAGCGTACCCTTCCCTGACTTGCATGACCAAGCTTTCGAAGTCGATCAGACTCCAGCGTAGGCCCATTACCTCGCTGATACGAAGGCCCGTGCACCCCGCTAAAAGGACCATACAGCGATAGGGATGGTCCAGTTGATCGAGCAGAGCCCCAAACTCCTCTTCGGTCAAAATGCGAGGAGGCTTCAAGCGCTTGCTGACTCCTTTGAGTTCGACCAATCCCATTGGGTTGCGCTCCAACGGAATCAGTTCCCACAGCATGGCCTTCTCGAAGAGGCGGTACATGAGACTCCGAATATGGCCTCTGGTCTTTGGGGCCATAGGCAATTGTCGGAGCCAATCCTGAACAGGATACGGTTTGACCTCCCGTAGCAGGTGACGGCCCCACTTGGGAGAAATGTGCTTGTTGATGCGATTTAGATCGGGTTCCTTTGTTGTGTGCGCAAGATCGCCCCTCTCGATCTCTTCGCTGATGTAGCGATCGATCAGACCTTGAAAAGTAACAGCCTCGCGCACCGGTAAACCATCGTTGATTTCTAGTCGGAGACCTTCGGCTGCTCGTCTGGCATCGGCCTGGGTCGGATAATCCTCGACTGTCCCCAAAGTTATCGAGGGGCGCGTCGATGATGGATTCTTTCGATCCCAGTAACGGAATAGCCATACGTCCGGGCCCTTGGTTCTTTTGCGAAGTTCGAGACTTCCGAATTGATAACGGTTTCGTCTAGGCAACTTTCCCTCCCTTGCCTTGACGACGCCGGGATGAGTCGGAGCATATCTGAGCCCGCAACCATTCGTCCAGTTCCGAAATGTAGAAGAGCCATTTCTTGCGTTGTCCGTATCCGATAGGATGGCCCGGAATGTGTCCGGCCCCTGCTAGTGTAGTGCGTCACAAGTAACAACCTTTATCCATCGGCGAGCGTCTTATGATAGAGGAGACGCTTGCGAATGCGAATCGCCCCAGCTATTACGTTGAGTCCGGAGCAACGGACGGTGTTGGAAT
>JBKQRC010000062.1:0-3273 GCA_052326105.1 Candidatus Sulfotelmatobacter sp.
ACATGGATGTCGCCACTGCCGCGCGGAGCCTCAACTTGCCCGAGGGCACCGTCAAGGCCCGGCTCTCTCGCGGACGTGAAATCCTGCGCGGGAAACTCCCGCAACTGCTGGCTCTGCCGCGCCTGAAAGAGGCTTTATGACTCGCTCGATTCGTCACGACGAAGACGAAATTGACCGCATTCTTTTCCGTGAGGATGAAATCCTTCCGTCGTCGGGCTTTGCCGCCTCGGTCATGAACGCGGTCCGCCAGGAGGCTGCCGCTGCTGCCGCGCCACCGCCGATCCCGTTCCCCTGGATTCGCGCTCTGCCCGGCTTGGTGGTTGCGGGCCTGACACTGATTCTGGTTCTGGTCGCGGGCGTGGTGGAGATCGCGCAGTTGGCGAGAGCATCAACTTCAACGGCCGCACAGTATTCCCTGGCACTACCATCCGTGCTGTCGTCCGCACTCAATAGAGGTGTAGAATCTGCGGCGCTTTGGGCCGTGTTGGCGCTGCTGGCGACGTGGGCGTCGGTGAAGCTCTCGATGCTCCTGGCTTCCGACAGGATGTGAAACTCTTTTGAAGTTCACCAGTGGAGTGCCGGGCGGCCCCGCCCGGCCGCCAAACTGCAAACGACTGGACCGTTCGACTCCGCCTACGGCAGGCTCTCGAAACGCCCGAGGCTCCTTAGTGTGTCGCAAATCGCAGAAGTCCCGCTCTGGCCTGTTAAACTGATAACGAATCACGGCTCGGGGCGGCAAGCCGCCACCCAGAAGCCTGAGACCCGACACCTAAAACCCGCGACCTGACCGATGAACATTTCCGAAGCCATCAAGATTGCGTTCCAGTCGTTGTGGGCGAACAAGCTGCGCTCCGCCCTCACCTTGCTCGGCGTGGTCATCGGAGTCGCCGCCGTGATTGCCGTGGTCACCTTCGTCAATGGCATCAACGGCTACGTCGCGACGAAAATTTTCAATCTCGGCGCTGACGTTTTCATCGTCTTCAAGAATTCTCCTGTCGTCACCAACATCGACAAATTTCTCGAGGGTGAGAAGCGCAAAGACCTCACCATGGAGGATTACGAAGCCGTCCTCGAAGCCTGCCGGGACTGCGAATGGGTGGGAGCCTCAATCAATAACACCAGTGGGAATGTTAAGTACGGCGAGCAATCCATCAGCGATACGCTGGTCCGCGGCCTGACGCCTTCCATGGTGCCCATTCTCGATATCGACCTCACCGCCGGGCGCATGATCAACGACGTCGATGTGAGGAACAACTCCGCCGTTGTCGTCGTCGGCTCCGACATCGTCGACAACCTGATGCCCGGAGTGGATCCCATTGACAAGGAGGTCCGCATCGACGGCTGGGTCTATCGGGTGGTCGGCGTCGGCAAACCGAAAGGCAAGACGCTCGGCCAGAGCATGGATAACTACGCGCTCATGCCGATCACCGCGTTTCAGAAACAGAATGGCACCCACCAAACCATCCGCATCTCCGGCAAGGCCGCATCCAGTGGCGCCGGATTCGACGAAGCCATGGATGAAACGCGCGCCATACTCCGCGCCCGCCGCCATGTCCGCCCCGGCGACGACGACAATTTCGATATCGAGACCAACGACAGCCTGCTCAGTATCTGGTCCAACTTCAGCAGCACCTTCTTCTACGCCATGATCGGCATCGCCGCCATCTCGCTGGTGGTCGGCGGCATCGTGATCATGAACATCATGCTGGTTTCGGTGACCGAACGGACGCGCGAGATCGGCATCCGCAAGGCCCTGGGCGCGCGCAGCAACGACATCCTGCTGCAGTTTCTAATCGAGTCCGTCGCCTTGGCCCTGCTCGGCGGCGCGATCGGCGTTCTGTGCGGCGTTTCTTTTGCCAAGGTCATCACCCTTGCCATCGGCATGCCCTCGGAGATCAAACTTTGGGCGGTAGCAGCCGGGTTGCTGGTGGCGGCGAGTGTTGGTATCTTTTTCGGCGTGTATCCCGCGCGCCGCGCGGCGGTACTGGATCCAATCGTGGCGCTGCGCTTTGAAACCTAAAATAATAGGTTTTCTCGGCGCCCTTCGCGGCTCGGCGGTGAAGAGGTTCTAAGGCCATGCAATTCAAAGGCGAACTCGGCGAAGGCCTGAACATGGCGGTCGACACCATCCGCGGCAACAAGCTGCGTTCGTCGCTGACCGTGCTGGGCATCGTGATCGGGGTTGCCGTCGTCATTGGGATTTCCTCGATCGTGCGCGGCCTCAACGACAACGTGAGCCAGGTCATCAGCAGCATGGGCTCCAATATTATTTTCGCGTTTCACTTGGAACCCTTCACCTTCGGACGCCCGACGGAAGAGATGCGCACCCGCAAGGAGCTGACCTTCGACGATGCCATGGCGATGCAGGATCTCCCGCACGTGAAAGCGGTTACGGTCGGGGTGCAGTATGCCCGGCCGGAACTCGGCACCGGCGCCTACACGGTCAAGTACAAAGACCGCAAGGCCAAGCGGACTATTCTCGAAGGCGACACCAGTTCCTACAAAGATGTCATCGACGTCTCCCTTGACTCCGGCCGATGGGTCAGCGATATCGATGAAGAGCGCCGCGCCCCGGTCATTATCATCGGCCACGATACCGCGGAAGAGCTTTTCCCGAGTGAGCAGCCGCTGGGCAAAGAGCTGGACATCGAGGGGCAGCTGTTTACCGTGATCGGTGTGGCGAAGCTCCGCAAGAGCGTGTTCGGTGGAGGAAAGAATCCCGATGACAACGTCGTTTTCTTCCCGCTGAGCACGTTCCGCAAGTTACACCCCGAGCTGAAGCAGTACTGGATCAGCGTCAAGGCCACCTCGCACGCCGACATCCCCAAAGCAATCGACGAAATGCGCGAGCTGCTGCGCCGCCGCCGAAAGGTCCCGGCCGAGAAGCCGGATAACTTCGCCATCTTCACGCAAGACTCGATTTCCGATGTGTGGAATCAGATCACGGGTATGATCTTCATCTTCATGTTTGCGGTCTCGAGCGTCGGCTTGATCGTAGGCGGTGTGGGCGTGATGAACATCATGCTGGTTTCCGTGACCGAGCGCACGCGCGAAATCGGAGTGCGCAAAGCCATGGGCGCCCGCAAGCGCGACATCCTCGTGCAGTTCACGCTCGAAGCCGTCATGCTCACGGCCGTCGGCGGAGTGATCGGCCTGTTGCTGGGTGCCCTCATCACTGCGATCGTCCCGGTTGCGTTTCCATCGCTTCCGGCCACCATGTCGATGTACTGGTCGATCTTCGCCTTCGCCGCCTCGGCCGCGGTGGGACTTGTC
>JBKQRC010000063.1:0-3483 GCA_052326105.1 Candidatus Sulfotelmatobacter sp.
AGGAACTGGTATTTGCCTCCAATCATGACGAAGACCAGGCCAATTCGACCAACGCCGATCTCTGGCTTGTGCCGCTGGACGGCTCACAGCCTGCGCGCAACATTACTGCTGCCAATCACGCTTATGACGGCAATCCCCAGTATTCTCCCGATGGCCGGTTCATTGCCTATCTCCGGCAGTCAAAGCCCGCGTACGAATCGGATTTATTCCAGATTGCACTCTATGACCGGAAAGCTGGAACGACGCGCATCCTGACCCAGGATTTTGATAACTGGGTCACGGATTTCCATTGGGCGCCGGACTCGCAGTCCATTTACTTCACCGCTCCCGTGAAGGGGATCAATCCGATCTTCCGGGTAGCGCTGGATGGCAAAATCGCCAAGGTCCTCGAAGCCAGGTCGATCGACGACTTCCAGATCACCAAAGATGGCAAGGCCATCGTATTCACAGCACGATCCGTCGGTGCGCCGCAGGAGCTTTATGCGTCGCAGCTGAACGGAGCCACGGCCTCGGCTCCGGTCCGGCTGACCCACCTCAACGACGAGTTGGCGAAAGAAGTGGATATCCGGCCGGCAGAGGAAATGTGGGTGGACGGCGCGCTGGGAGCGAAAGTTCAGGTCTTTATCGTCAAACCTCACGATTTCGATCCAAACAAGAAATATCCCCTGATCCTGAATGTGCACGGCGGACCGCAATCGCAATGGGCGGACGCGTTCCGCGGCGACTGGCAGGTCTATCCCGGAGCAGGCTATGTGGTGGCGTTCGCCAATCCGCACGGCTCGACCGGAGCCGGGCAGGCGTTTACCGCCGAGATTTCGGGTGACTTCGGCGGCGCGGTCTTCGACGACCTGATGAAAGTGACCGATGCCCTGGAAAAGCTGCCGTACGTGGACAAGAACCGGATGGGCGCCATGGGCTGGTCCTACGGCGGCTACATGATGGGATGGTTTGAGGGCCACACTGACCGGTTCAAGGCCATTGCCAGCATGATGGGCATTTACGATCTGCGCTCTTTCTGGGGAGCAACCGAGGAGCTCTGGTTTCCGGAGTGGGACTTGCGGGGAACGCCCTGGACGTCGGCCGATTATGAAAAGTTTTCGCCCCTGAATTACGTCAAGAGTTTCAAGACACCGACCTTGGTGATTACCGGCGAACGCGATTACCGCAGCCCCTACACGCAGTCGCTCGAGTTCTACAGCGCTCTGCAGAAAATGGACGTGCCGTCGCGATTGATCGTCTATTCCAACTCCGGTCATTGGCCGAGCTGGTACGAAATGACGCTCTATTACACCGCCCACCTGGAATGGTTTCATAAATACCTCGGCGGCGGAGAACCTCCCTGGACCACAGAACAATTCCTGCGCAACGCGGTCTTCGACAGCAAGACGGGGGAAAGGCTCAAAGACGAAAAGAATCCCTGATTGCTGCGGAAGAAAGTCGATTTTGGGTGGCGCGGTCGCCGCGCCGCGATAAGCGAACGGTTGGTGGAAACCGGCGCCGGCCAGATACAATCAGTACCGCATTGCGGAGGACCCGCATGACTCGGACCGAATTAGTTCATTCCGCCCTGAATACATTTCGCATTGAACTTCCTTCGTGGGGTTTCGCCGATACCGGCACGCGTTTCGGAAAGTTCCTGCAGGATAGCGCCGCCAGCACGCTCGCCGAGAAGTTCGCCGACGCGGGACAAGTGCACGCTCTCACCGGCGTGTGTCCCACGGTTGCCCTGCACGTTTTGTGGGATCTGCCGGCGGGAACCGACCTGCAAGAGGTCCGGAAGCTGAGTGATCAATTCGGCGTGCGGCCCGGTTCCATCAATCCCAACGTGTTTCAGGATCAGGATTACAAACACGGCTCGCTGGCCAACGAGCAGCCGGAAATCCGCCAGAAAGCGTTGCAGCACATCCTGGACTCGGTAGAACTGGCGAAGAAGCTGGGATCACGCGATGTGGCGCCCTGGTTCGCGGACGGATCCAATTATCCGGGGACGGCGAACATTCGCCGGCGCAAGCAGTGGTTGCAGGAGGGCCTGCGCACCGTGCACCAGGCGCTGGCCTCGGACCAGCGGCTGCTGATCGAATACAAACCTTTTGAACCGGCCTTCTATCACACCGATGTCGGCGACTGGGGCATGGCGTTGCTGCTGGCGCGGGCCGCCGGGCCACAGGCGCGGGTTTTGGTCGATACCGGCCATCACTATCAGGCGCAGAACATCGAACAGATCGTTGCCTGGCTGCTCAGCGAGAGCATGCTCGGCGGGTTTCATTTCAATGACCGCCGTTATGCCGACGACGATTTGACCCTGGGCTCGATTGATCCCTATCAGGTCTTCCGCATCTTCGCCGAAATCCGGCACTACGAGTGGGAATCCGGGCACGCCGCCGACATTGCCTACATGGTGGATCAAAGCCATAACCTGAAGAACAAAGTGGAGGCGATGATTCAGACAGTGATGACCGCGCAGCAACTCTTCGCCAAGGCGGTCCTGATCGATCACGAAGCTCTGGAGGCCGCCCGCAACCAACACCACCTCATTGATGCGGAGAACTCGCTGAAGGACGCCTTCGAAACCGATGTGCGTCCGCTTCTAGGCGAGTGGCGTGAACGACGCGGACTTCCGCCCGATCCTCTGCGCGCTTTCCGGGAGAGTGGATACACGGAGCGCGCCGCCCGCGAGCGCGGCCGCCGCAAGAAAGACGTCGCATCGTACGCTTGATGATGCGGCGTAACTGCAACCGGGGCCGCGCGCAATATTTGCTTACGGGGCCGGAATCTGAACGTTTGAAACGATGTTCGAGTAGCCGCTCTCTTCGTCACTCGAATTCACCGCCGTCGTGGCATAGCAGTAGTACGTGCCGTCCGAGACAACGGAATCTGTGTACAGCGTGCTCGTATTCAGCGCCGGGTTGATCTTGGAGAAAGATCCGCACGAGCTTGTATACACCGCACGATAGATGTTATAGCCGGATATGTTCGGCGATGTGCTCGCGGTCCACGACAGGTTGACCGTGTATGTCGGCTCCGGTGTGCCCGTGCCGGTCAACGCTTCCGTTGTCGTAGAAGGCTGAGCATTGCTGGTGAAGGTGAGCGTGCCGCTCGCCGCTCCGGTTACCACAGGGCTGAAGGTCACCGTGAAGGGAGCGCTCTGCCCTGCCGGAATCGTCACCGGCAGTGACAGTCCGCCCACGCTGAATACGGAATTGTTCGAACTCGCAGCCGTGACCGTCACACTCGTGCCGCTGGCTGTCAGGCTTCCGGATGCCGTTCCGCTGGTCCCGACAACTACGCTGCCCAGAGGCAGGGTGGTGGGAGTAACGGTAAGTTGCCCAGGCGCCGTGACTCCCGTGCCCGACAGGGGAATCGTCAGGGTCGGATTCGAGGCGTTGGAGGTGACGGTTACATCGCCACTGGCGCTCCCGGCCGCAGTGGGCGTAAACGTGACGGTGAACCCGGCGCTCTGTCCCGCAGTCAGCGTGACCGGAG
>JBKQRC010000064.1:0-155547 GCA_052326105.1 Candidatus Sulfotelmatobacter sp.
GCGTCCGCCGCAAACGCCAGCGGCTTCCTCCTAGTCTGCTTATCGAAAACGCCTCAGATCGAGTTCTACTTCGTTATCAGAGTTCTTGCCCGAGGCGTTTCCGATCAAGCCTAGCGACCAACCGCCCGGAATCGGTACGCATCCTCTGCACCGCGTACGGGCTATAATTGCGCGCATCGATGGCGCTTACCTCGGGCACCAAACTCGGGCCGTACGAGATCGTATCGCCAGTAGGAGCGGGCGGCATGGGTGAGGTGTATCGGGCGCGTGATACGCGGCTCAACCGCGACGTCGCGATCAAAGTGCTGCCAGAGGCGCTGGCTCATGATGCCGACCGACTGCGGCGTTTCGAACAGGAAGCGCGCACGATTGCAGCGCTGAACCATCCGAACATCCTGGGAATCCATGACATTGGTGTGCACGACGGTGCGCCGTTTCTGGTCAGCGAATTTCTTGAAGGAGTAACACTGCGTGACACGCTCATATCGGGGCCGCTGCCGGTGCGGCGTGCGATCGAATACGCGCTCGGCATCGCGGAGGGACTCGCGGCCGCACACGAGAAAGGAATCGTGCATCGGGATCTGAAACCGGAGAACGTGTTTGTCACTCGTGACGGACGGATTAAAGTGCTGGATTTCGGCCTGGCGAAGCTGGTCAGGCCGGAGGAAAACCACGAAACTGCAGCGACGCTAACGAGCCCGGCAACTTTGCCGGGTATGGTGATGGGTACCGTAGGTTACATGTCGCCGGAGCAGGTGCGGGGCGAAACGATCGACCCGCGATCGGACATTTTCAGCTTCGGTGCGGTGTTGTACGAGATGCTCACCGGCAAACGCGCTTTCAAGCGCGAGACGTCCGCAGAAACGATGACCGCAATTTTGCGCGAGGAGCCACCGGCGCTGAACGATACCGGCTGGCAAGGGCCGCTGGAACTGCAACGGATTCTTGCACGATGCCTGGAAAAGAATGTCGCGCGACGATTTCAGTCGGCCAGTGATCTGGCGTTTGCCATTGAATCGCTGAGCGGAACGTCGACCGGAACCCCGGCCGCGAAGAGAGTGTCGCAGCCGAAATCAAGGCGAGCGTGGCTCCCGTGGGCCATGGCCGCTGCACTGCTGATGGGAACTGCGGTCTGGGAAACGGTTCGGCCGGCAGCAGCACCGGCCAACCCGCTCGAAAAAGCGCATTTCGCGCGCGTAACCGACTTCGTGAGCGTGGAAGCGGCGATCTCGCCGGATGGCAAATTCGTGGCTTTTATCTCCGATCAAGACGGCCCCTTCGATGTATGGCTCACCCAAGTAGGTAGCGGACGCTCGGTTAATCTGACACAAGGGAAGGCAGGCCCATTACCGGGGCCCTTACGAAGCGTAGGTTTTTCAGGAGATGGCTCGGAAATTTGGATCGGCGGTGGTGATGTCGGTATGCGGCTGCGGCTGATGCCCCTGACCGGAGGTACGCCGCGTAATTTTCTCGGTGAAGAGACCGTCAACCTGGCTTGGTCACCGGATGGCGAGCGGATTGTCTATCATACCTTCGGTAATGGCGACCCTATGTTCGTGGCGGACCGCACGGGCGCCAATGCGCGACGGATATTGGGGGACCGGCCGGGACTTCACAACCACTTTCCAGCCTGGTCGCCTGACGGTCGTTGGATCTACTTCGTTCATGGGACACCGGCGACGAAGGAGATGGATTTATGGCGCATCGACCCAGTCGGCGGCAACCCAGAGCGCCTCACGCAACGCAATACAGACATTGCCTATCCCACGCCGGTCGGCAACCGCACAGTGTTCTACGTGGCGCGGGACGAGGACGGTTCCGGACCTTGGTTGTGGGCGTTTGATCTGAAACGCAGGGATTCGCGGCGGGTGAGCGTCGGCCTCGAGCAATATACGTCCGTGCAGGCCAGCGCGGACGGCCGTAAGCTGGTGGCCACCATCAGCAATCCCATCGCCGGTCTTTGGACTGTTCCCATTCTTGATCGCGTCGCCGAAGAACACGACGTGAAACCGTTTACAGTGCCGACCGTGCGCGCTCTGGCACCTCGTTTTAGCGGCTCGTCGCTGTTTTATTTATCTTCCCTCGGGACGGGCGACGGACTGTGGCGCCTTCGGGACGGAAAGGTGACTGAGATATGGAAGGGCGCCGATGGTGCGCTGCTGGAGACGCCCGCCGTTTCGCCCGATGGAGGTCGCGTGGCCATTGTGCTACGGCGGAGCGGGAAACACCAACTGCACGTCCTCTCTTCAGACGGCGCCGAACTCCAGCCTATCGCGGAGGGAATGGTCCCTCAGGGTTCGAGCTGCTGGTCGCCGGATGGCAGATGGATCGTCACTGGTGGCAGCGATGCCAGCGGCGCGGGGCTTTTCAAAATCCCGTTGGATGGCGGATCGCCAGTCCGCTTGGCGGCCGGGGAAGCGCTCAATCCAGTCTGGTCGCCGGATGGAAGCCTGATCGTATATGCGGGTACGAATGTGCGCACCTTCGCTCCGCTTCTGGCCGTACGCCCGGACGGAACCAGCATCGAATTGCCCCATATCATTTTGCGCCGCTTGGGCGAACGCCTGCGCTTCTCCCCTGATGGCAAGGGTCTGATCTACATGGGGGGACTGCTCGCATCACAGGACTTCTGGCTGCTCGATCTCGCCTCGATGAAGTCGCGCCTTCTCACCCGGCTGCAAAACCTCGCCGAAATGCGGACCTTCGACGTCACAGCCGACGGGAGACAAATCGTCTTCGACCGCATACGCGAAAACTCGCAGGTGGTCATGATCGATCTTCCGGAGGAATAGCCTTAATCCAATGACGAGCAGTTCGCAGTTCCTGACCTCTTAGAGTGATCAGCTTGTGGCTGCCCCAAGAAGCGTGAGGTCTCTTGAAACCTCCGAGTTACGGGCAACTCGGAAGTTATTCGGGGCCACACGGTCGCCCAAGGCTGAAAATCGCAGCGCTACCCGAGCGGTGATGTTCCGGACCCCGATGGGGCTGGTCCGCTACAGAATCAATGGTAACGGGCCGGCGGTGACTCTCCGTTCCTGACTGCCCCTCGGCAGGCAACCTGCTGCTTCTCCTCTAGGCGTCCATCCCCTGATCCCATGAAAATAAATCACTTATGATGGGAACCCGGAAGGGGCCGGCGGAGTCTATGGATAGTGAAGGCGTCGGTTCCGCTGGCGGTTGGCGGGACCGGGCCAGAGAGTGAATTTTCAAAGCGTGGCGGGGTGGAAAATCCTATAATCAAGGGGACGCCGTTATGGCGGGAGCAACCACCTTGGGTGATCTGGCAAGTGCCATCGGAGCACGGACGCACGAAGAAGCGGCGATCGTGGCCGAGCTGAAAGCCGGTTCCGAAGCGGCCTATGCCTGGTTGATTGGCGAGTTCCAGCAGCCGGTGTTTGGGCTGGTCTACCGCATCGTGAATGACACGGCGGACGCGGCCGACACCACCCAGGACGTCTTCCTGAAAGTGTTTCGCGGCATGAAACATTTTCACGGCCAGTCCAGCCTGAAGACGTGGATTTACCGCATCGCCCTGCACGAGGCGGCGAACCGCCGCCGCTGGTGGTTCCGGCACAAGGCCCGCGAGACTTCCATCGAACCGGTGGAGTCGGAAGGCCCGAACATCGGGGAAAAGGCCATGCAGGCGGCGTTGACCGATCGGGCCGATTCTCCCTTCGACAACGTGGCGCACCACGAGGTGCAGCAGCGCGTCGAAGAGGAGTTGCGCAAGCTGGCTGAGCCGTATCGCACGACTCTGATTTTGCGCGATCTGGAAGACATGTCCTACGAAGAGATTGCCGAAGTTCTGGAGGTCTCGCTGGGAACCGTGAAGTCGCGCCTGACTCGCGGCCGGGATGCCTTGCGGCAACGCCTGACGCCATACGTGCGCGAGGTGGGCGACGAACTGGGATTGGCCACTCCGGAACCGGAGCACAATCTGCGGTCGCAGGTAGCTGGAGGGGGTAGAAGGGTTGAGGTGATCCCATGAAGGGCACAGAGAAAATCAGGGAACTGCGGTGCCCCCAGGCGAAGCGGTTGCTCTCGCCATATTTGGATGGGGTAGTAAGGGGCACGGAGATGCTCGCGCTGCAGGACCACTTGTCGGATTGCGCCGCTTGCCAGAGCGAATACCAGGCGCTGCGCCGCACCCAGCAGTTGCTGGCCAGGGTGAGGCGTCCACAGGCTCCTGAGGACTTGGGGTTGAGACTGCGCGTGGCGATTTCGCGCGAAGCCGCCGCGGCCCGGGCTCCGTTCCAGGGGTTGCTGGTACGGCTGGAGAACAGTTTCCAGGCATTCATGGTCCCGGCGACGGCTGGTTTCCTGAGCGCGCTGGTAATTTTTGGCATCGCGATGGCGTACTTTGTTGCGCCCGCGTCGCTCCAAGCCGATAACGATGTGCCGCTGGTGATGGTGAATACCGCACCCCAGTTGCAGCCCAGTTCGTTTGGCGTGACCATGGATACGATCGATGACGACTCGCTGGTGATTGAGGCGTACGTGGGTGCGAACGGGCGCGTGCAGGATTACCGGGTACTTTCCGATCCCAGCGGAACCAAGGAACTGCCGCCGCACGTCAAAACCATGCTGCTGGACTTCATGACCTTCACGACCTATCGGCCTGCGTTGTCCATGGGACGCCCCACGCCCAGCCGCGCCGTGCTGTCATTCTCGAAGATCAGCGTGAAGGGGTAGGAGAGCAGTTGCCGGTAGCCAGTGGTCAGTTGCAGGTTGGCTTCCAATTCTCGGTCTGCCCCGTTCGTTTCCCAACCCTTACCGGTGGCCGCTTCCGACGAAGCCCAGACGGTTGCAAAGCCTTGGCTGGTCCATTTAGTCTTGAACTCTCTTCACCAGCAACCATCCAGGCCGGGATGGCGGAACTGGCAGACGCAGCGGACTCAAAATCCTATCTAAAATAACGATTCATCCTATATATAACTGAAATAAATAAGGTTATTGACAAAATGCCAGACTAGGTATAACTTACACATTAATTACACATTTTCGCGTTCTCGCGCCGCTTCGAACGAGGAACGAAGATGCCGGAACAACACACCATCCTTGGCGGCAAGGTTCACGTCTACAAGCGTCCAAACAGCACCCTTTGGCAGTGCTCAAGCTATTTCGCGGGCAAAAACCGCCGGACCAGCACGAAGGAAGAGAGCCTCTCTAAAGCCAAGGAAGTTGCCGAGGACTGGTACCTACAGCTTCGCGGAAAACTCCGTGGTGGCGAGATCAAGAGCGAAAAGACCTTTCGCGACGTATCTGAACGCTACCTGCACGAGTACGACATCATCACCCAGGGGCAACGCAACCAGCGCTATGTGGACGGCCAGCACTGGCGATCGAGCGTTCACTTGGTCCCATTCTTCGGGAACCTGGGCATCTCAGAGATCACCGCAGGAAAGATCCAGGAATACCGAATTCACAGATACCAAGAAGCAATTACGAAACGGGGCAAGCCACCGGGTCACAGCACCCTGCATCAAGAAATTGTGACGCTTCGCCAGACTCTAAAAACGGCGCTGCGTCATGGATGGCTCGACCGCCTCCCCGATTTCTCCGAGCCGTACAGGTCATCTCCAAAAATCTCCCACCGGGCGTGGTTCTCACCAGAGGAATACAAGAAGCTCTACGAAGCGACACGAAAGCGCGCGCAGGAGCCAAAGAAGAAGGGCTTCAACTGGGAAGCGGAACAGCTGCACGACTTTGTGCTATTGGCCGTCAATACCGGACTGCGGCCCGACGAGGCATGGTGTCTTCAGTTCAGGGATGTCACGATCGTTGATGACGAGGATTTGGGTAAGACGATCCTGGAGATCGAAGTACGCGGAAAGCGCGGTGTCGGATACTGCAAGAGTATGCCCGGTGCAGTGAGGCCTTTTGAGCGACTTCGAAGCCGGCTTCGCCCGGCGCGCATTTATGGCGTGAACACGCCCACAGAAACTTCCGTCAATTCCGATGTCCTTGGGGAACAATGGCGCACGCCCGGACCCACCGATCTCATTTTTCCGAAGTGGCAGCGCGAGCTTTTCAAAACTATTCTCGACGAACAGAAGCTTCGTTTCGACCGCGAAGGCAGACCTCGTACAGCTTACAGTCTACGGCATACATACATCTGCCTCCGTTTGATGGAGGGCGCCGACATCTACCAAATCGCCAAGAACTGCCGCACGAGTGTCGAGATGATCGAGAAATACTACGCAGCGCACATCAAGACCTCGCTCGATGCCGCTGCAATCAATGTCATGCGGCCCAAGAAGAACAAGAAAGGCAAGAAAGCCATCACGAAGACTCAGGCTTCACCGCAACCTCCAGATGACGGAAGAAAAGAGTAGTTCGCAAGCAGATCATCGCGATGCTAGAAGTCATCGCTCGCCTCGCAAAAGAAAGACAGAAATGACAGCGACAGCCCTCTAGCTTGTGCCTTCGCTGGTCTTCGGTGTCTGGGGCGAACTGTCCATGCACCCCATAACTTCCCACTTGTTTGCGTCAAGCACGCACCTGAATTCGGCGATGAATTCTTGCCCATGACCATTGTCGGGACCAACTCTGACGTGGACCATTTCATGTAGCAGGCAGAGTCGTTCCAGCGGAAACATACCGCTGAGTTGGTCATCAATTGCGATATAGGGGTGCTTGACCAAAGAGTCTCCCGGCACGTAAATCGCATTGGCGCGATGTCCGTCAGGGAGGGTGATACTCTTTGCCCAGCACACTGACACGTCGGCAGGCTGCCGCCAAAGCACTGGCGGTTGTAGATCGTGTAATACGCCTCAAGTAGCATGTCGCGTTTGTTTTCTCTGCATATCCGAAATCCATCTTCGGTTACGTCCTCCCTCAGTGATCACCCAAAAGCGGCCAGCGAGTATCGCCTGAAAACAGGCCAACGAAAGCAGCGTCCGGGACATTGATTCCCGCGGAGGCTTGTAGGCTCCGGGGGCATGGCCAATGTCTTGAACGAAGAGAAGAAACAACAAGTCTTAGCTCTGGGACGGCTGGGCTGGTCGCTGCGGCGCATCCAGCAAGCGACCAGAATCCGTCGCGAAACCGCCAGCGCCTACCTGAAATCGGCAGGGATTGCGGTGCGTCCGCCCAGTGGCTGGGGGCGGCGCGCACCAAAACCGGCCAACGAAGTGATCACTCAGCCGAGGCCGGCACGCGCGGGCGATCTGGCAGGACTTGGTCTCCGAGTACGGCTTCGCGAGCAGCTATCAGAGTGAGCAGCGCTTCGTGCGCAAGCGGCGCGGAACCCAAGTGCCCGAAGCCCGCGTGGTGATCGTCACTGCACCCGGCCATGAGGCGCAAGTCGATTACGGCACCGGCCCCATGGTGCGCGATCCGCAAAGCGGCAAGTACCTGCGGACCCGCCTATTCGTGATGACGCTGGGCTGTAGCCGCAAGTCGGTACGCCTACTGACGTTCCGTTCCAGCGCCCGTATCTGGGCCGAACTGCATGAGAAGGCTTTTCGTCGGCTGGGCGGTGCCACTCGCATCGTCGTGCTCGACAATCTGCGCGAAGGCGTGCTCGTCCCTGATATTTACGATCCCACACTCAATCCCCTCTACCGCGATGTGCTCGCCCACTACGGCGCGGTCGCCATGCCGTGTCGGATTCAAGATCCGGACCGCAAAGGGAAAGTTGAGTCAGGTGTCGGCCATGCCAAGAGAACACCACTCAAAGGCCTGCGCTTCGAAAGCTTGGACGAGGCCCAAGCTTACCTCGACCACTGGGAAGAACGCTGGGCAGACACGCGCATCCACGGCACTACCAAACGGCAAGTCGCTGCGATGTTTGCGGAGGAGAAACCATTCCTACTTTCCCTGCCTGTCGAACCTTTCCGCTATTACCTGCACGATGAGCGCGTCGTGCATCTCGATGGCTGCGTCGAAGTTGAGGCGGCCTACTACGGTGCGCCGCCAGGCTGGATCGGACGAGTGGTGAAGGTGCAGTGGGACTCGCTGTATGTCCGCCTACTCGATCCTAGAACCGGTCAGCTGTTGCGCGAACATGTGCGACAAAAACGCGGCTGGTAAGCATGAGGCGTCGCCGTTCGTAGAAGCGTATCGCCTGCACGCTCACACCACCACGTTTTGCAAGTTCGCCGATTCTCATACGTAGATACTAACCCTGGCTGATACGTTAGCAATGCCCACCACTGAACCGATCAAGATGGCAGCAACGAGCTCCTCCCACGGACCATTCAAAACCCAGCAGCAATACACGTGCCCCGGAGCTGCTGCCAACTCCGCGTGTGCGATCCACAAATCTTCTTGCTTCTCCCGCTGCTTGCGCGTCCCCATCGCCATGCGCAAATCTTACGAATGATCCTTGTGAATTACGCAATCTTTTTCGCGCCGAAATCCAGCTAGTCTAGGCTGGCTCTTGTTTTCGCGCGAACCCTCCGGAAATGCACCGCGGCTCGCAGAAATGCCAGCAGAAAGCGGTGTGGCATTTCGGGGCGCGACGAAAGCTGGGGTTGGAACAGGGTGGCGATGAAGAATCGCTGATTGGGTAATTCTACGGCCCGCGCTTCCCCTAGCAGTCCCCGTGCGCTGACACGCAGACCGGCGGCTTGAAACTGCTTTTCGTACTCTTCATTCACGCCGTAATTACAGTAGTATTGCTCGGAGTCATCTTCGCTCCCGCAAATCGAATGAAGGAGCGTCCCTGGCACAATCTTCAGCCGCTCGTCGCCCGAGCCTTTGGGACCGCCATCACGCCGGTTCGGCAGGGCGCATGAAAGCGGCGTGACGACGTAGTGCGACGATCCTGAATTGTTTTCGGCTGTGTCGGCATCGGCGATCTTCAAAACATTGCGCGCATACTCTAACAGAGTATATTGGAACCCCCCTCAAGTTCCCACGAATGGCCAATTTCGCGTTCGCGCAAATTCGATCCCGCGCAACATTCCGTTGAAGCTCTTGTACGGACTCCCGGGGGACGCGATAAGACCGTCCCAACGCGCCAGGAGTTTCTTGGCATCCGGGCCCTCCAAGGATGGAGTCGGAAGCCAGCGTAGTTCAAGCGGAACCTTCAGCTTTGTGGCTGCGTCATAGAGCGCGGCATTGGTCGCAAAGTGTGAGTGATACGCTGGCTCGAAGTCTCCGATGATCCCAATTCGAATTGCCTCCCCCATCCGACCACCTCCCCTACATTCACGGACAGCCTCGCACTCAGCGGTTAGCTCAAGCTCAGGATAAAGCAAAATTTCAGAAACTGGGATGCCTGAGGACTGCTTTCCGCCGGGACAACAGACTTGCGCCACAGGCTGTTAGGGTTCCAGGTACATAGTCTCTGAACGATAATCAAACGTAACATTGAAATGGGAGAGAATGGCGCTGCCGAAACTGCCCGCCTCGGAGCGTGCTGAAAGAGAGCCAGAATCTTCTGACGAGAGCAGTATGTTCGTGCCGCCGAGTTCCCTGCCACCGATTCTAAAATCCTTTGCCCGAGCCTTGAGAAACTCAAGGTTTCCGCCTACAGAGCTGGCTTCCATCTTCTGTCGGTTCGAATAAGCGGCAGCCAATCCATTCGACTCGGCCCATTTATGGAAGACAATCAAATCGATGTTGTTGCCGGTGTCTACTCCAAACCAGCCGGCATGGCCGTCCAATGTTGCCGCAACCAGAGGCATGTCGCTGGTAAAGCGAATCGGCACTCGTACGCCGGCACCCGTATAAGTAAATTGCGAGAGCGGCTGCAGAGTCACGCTTCGGCCTTTGAAGTCCATGGTTATTGCGAAGCGTTCGAAGAGTTCGAGCCCGAGGATGCCTGCGATCGGTAGTTGTCGCTGTCCGTCATGCGTCATTCCGAGATCAAGGTGCAAGACGGTGAAGGGTTGCGCAGACAGCACCGCCGCGCCTATGGCAACCGTCTTGACCTTGGTGAATTCGGTGGCGGTCGACCCCGCTCCGGCGCCCGTGCTGAATCCCTTTCCCGCGGTCGTCAGACCGAGCTGTCGAACCATTTGCGGCGTTAAGATGTCGTGGCCCCCGGTATCGAGAATGAAAGGATAAGGGCCTTTTCCGTCGATGCTGGCCTCCACGATGAAGAAACCTGTATCCCCGTCGAGGTAACCTCTGGCCGTGGTTGTTCTCACGTTGCCTGCCAGGGCTAGGTCCGAAACCGGGGCAGTGGGTCGCGCTAGATCGTGCGCTGGAGCTGCCGTGGTGATTTGGTACTCGCGGATGCTGGCCACTCCGGTTTCATTCTCGTCGCGATTTTCGACTGAGATATAGAAGGGCAGCCTCACTGAGCTCGTGACTCGATAATCGCTATAGCGAATTAGCTTGCTCCCGACCGATAGTTCTATGACGGCGCGGTCGAGCAGGTCGGTGGCGGTATCGATCCACAAAGTGAGCGCACGGCCCTGGGCAGGTGTAACCTCGATTCGATTGAAGCGTCTCGTACCTTCGGTTATCGCGTCCAGGAAGCGAAATGTTGCAGGCACTCTCTCTGGAAAGAAATAGCCACGACGAGCCAAGTAAGACTCACTTACCGCGACCTCCTGGGCTTCCTCAGAGTCAAGGGGATGCACTTGGCCGGAGTTATCTTGCCGCCAGCGCCCGTATCGATCCAAGCCCTCACCATTGGCGAACAACCCGTAATCCGCTCTGGCGTCGAAAAAGCCGGTTTTGAGTTCCTCGGCCAGACGAAACTTACCGGTGAGACCGAAACTCGTCTTTTCTCCGTCGCCCGTAAGGACCGATACCAGATCCCATTTCTGTCCGCCAGTGGCTGCTTTCATTTGTTGGAGCTCTGCAGGAAGTTGCGGAGTCGTCTCGCCGCAAGCCTCCAGAATCAGGTTGGGAGACAGCGGCGTAGGGAGCAGCATCAGGATATAGAACCAAAGCCAACGAGCGTTGTTGTTGGCAAAGTTAATTATCTGTACGATGATGCGCGTTCGTGGAATGCGCATCACGCAACTCCCCTGTCGCGGGAAAATCTCGACGCATAATCCCTGGGCGAGACGTGCAATGTACGCATGAAGCTTCTTCGTAGTGAATCGGGGCTTCCAAAACCACACTCGTCTGCAATCTGATCGAGCTTGGCATCGCTCTCTTCGAGTCGCCGGCGAACGGCCTCCACCCGAACCCTTTCAATGAACTTATATGGAGTTAATCCCGTTTCTCTAACGAATACGCGAGCGAAATTCCTCGGACTCATGCTGCATCGATCTGCAAGTCTTGCAACCGACAGATCACTCGATAGGTGTTCAAGAATCCAGGTTTGCAAGTCTGCAAGGGGCCATCGATCCGAGGATTGTAGAGTGAGCGCGGCGCTGAACTGCGACTGGCCTCCCGGCCGCCTGAGGTAGAGAACCATTTCCTGGGCAACCCCGACCGCGATGGGGGACCCCAAGTCCTCTTCCACTAACGCCAGCGCTAGATCCATTCCGGCCGTGATTCCCGCGCTGGTGTACAGCTTGCCGTCGCGCACAAAGATCGGATCTGGATCGATTTTTGCGTGTTTGCATCGAGTGGCCAACTCGGCGGCCCATTTCCAGTGGGTCGTAGCTCTTTTGCCGTCGAGTAACCCTGCAGCCGCAAGTAGAAATGCGCCAGTGCAGATGGACCCGAATCGTCTGACGTCAACGGCCCTAGAGCGTAGCCACCGTAACAGGTCCTTATTTTTCGCCGCCTCATCCAGCCCAGAACCTCCCGCTACGAGCAGTGTGTCGATGCTCCCGCGCAGGGAGCGGTAGGTCTGGTGTGCCTGCAGCGACAGTCCACAATTGGTGCGGATCATACGGCTCGAACTAGTACTTGTCAGCACGACGGTATAAGGGCACGTCGCCGATGGATGCTCACGCAAGAACAGTTCTGCAGCACGGACAAAAACTTGAAAAGGACCCGCGACGTCGACGATCTGTGTATCGGGGGCAGCGAGAAACACGATCTTCTTGGGAATCGAAACGCACGGGGAGCTGAGGCGCATGTAGTCATGCTACTGATGCCGTCTCCTTGGCAGCAATGACAAATATCAGACAATTGCTGCCACGCCAAGGTCAAGCTCTAAAATTTAATTAGACTTGCCAGAACAGCAGCCGGCAGGATAGAAGATTCTCAGTCCCGGACGGCCAATCCCGCTGGCCGGTTTTGAAGTGATAACCGTTGGCCGCTTTTGAAGTGATCATTGAGGCGTCCTCGATCAGATCGGCGGGAGTAATTGCCATGATTGGCCAATTCTACCTCTGGGAGGAACCAGCAGAGGACAGATCACAGGATTGTTTTCGACTATTATGTCGAGAATGCTGCCCTCCGAGCGACTTGAACTTGCGATCTACCAAGCTGTCAAACGCGGCCCTGCTCAAGGTTTCGACACGTCCATGCCGCTGCTGTCGCAGATCACCGGGGAGATGGATCACGGCGCGATTGCAGAACGTCTCAAGGACTTGGAAGACAATGGTCGGATACTTCTATCGAAATACTCTGGCGGTCAGCGCTGGCCTCGTGGCGATTCGCCAGACCGGACCTTCTTCCATACCGCATCGTTTTTTACCGAGATCGCTCCACGCGGCAGAAAATACTTTGAAGAGCTTGAGCAACGCGCCGAAGATGAGGCTCGCAAGGCCGTTCCTTCCCCGCCGTCCGAACCCCTGATCTTTGTGAGTTGCGGTCAAAGCACGCCCGCAGAGCGGCAACTTGGACAGGCAATCGCGAAATTGGTCGAAAAGGAGACGGGTTGTCGAGCGTATTTTGCCGAGAATCAAAACACACTTGAGGGTGTAACTGAAAACATCCTGAAGCGCCTTCGCATCGCGGCCGGTTTCATCGCGATCATGCACCCTCGCGGAAATGTTACGAATCCGAACAGCGCCAGCGGGCAATCGTGGGTGAGGGGTTCCGTTTGGGTTGAGCAAGAGATCGCGATTGCAGCCTTCATTTCGCAAGCTCTGGAACAGCCGATGCGAGTGCGCGCTTATGTACATGAAAGCATCTTTCGGGAAGGGTTCCATCCGCATGTCGGCTTCGGAACCCCACTCTCCGATAACTTGGTCGCACGCATCGCACTCTTCAGGAGCCGCGCCTCGGGGTCACCCATTCCGAGATGTTCTTTCAATACCTGCCTGCATACGTCGTGAATGTAGATCGGGTCGGCATCCTGGCGGACGCGAAGAGCGGCTAACCCTTCATGTATGGACATGTGTCACACACCTCAACAACTGTACGCAACCTTGTAGGCATCCCGCCCGTCCATTTCCTGTCTCTGACATCGACAGTCCAACACAATTGGACAATGCTAGAAGCTTTCCTGCCCACAGGGCTGTCGACGAGTTGACCGAGCTTGACAACGCTAGCTTAACACAATTATCATGGCCGTGTTAATTACCGTGGCCATGATATATATCGCGGCCATGTTAGCAGACCTTCGTTATGCAATCGCATCAGCAAAATCGCGTAGCAGAATTTGACAATCTCCTGACCAAGACGCTTCAGAAGGCAGGATGGCACGTAAAGCAGTCGCCCCGACCCGCAGACTACGGCGCCGACATCGTGGCTCGCAACGGCAAGAATATCTATGTCTTCCAGCTCAAGGCGTTATCGGAATCAAGGAAAGACAGAGCTATTCCCTTGATTTCACAGGCCATTCTGGAAGCCCAAAGAGCAGCTGCCCGGATTACCGGCAGCGCAACCCCCGTCGCTGTGCTGGCCTCCGACCATGTTTCGGATTCCCTGTCGGAACACGTCAAAGACTTCGCCTTACGCAATGCTCCCGATGTCGGGGTCGGAATCATTGACGCCGCAGGCTTCCGACGTTTTGCGGGCCACGGCTTGGAAGTTCTCAATGCGGAGAGGTCGCGCGTCATCGAAGGCCCGCCCAAAGAGGTTTCGCCGGGCAACCTATTCTCTGACCTAAATCAGTGGATGCTGAAAATTCTCTTATCAAGAAGCATCCCGGATTCCTTGCTCTCTGCTCCGCGTGGACATTATGAAAATGTCTCTCAGCTCGCCGACGCAGCGGGCGTTTCCACGATGACTGCGTTCCGGTTTGTGCGTCAGCTTTCTGAGGAAGGGTTTCTGGACGAAGCAGGCGGGATGAGGCTAGTCCGAACCGAGGAACTGCTGGAACGATGGCTGAGAGCGAGTCATTCCCGTATGCATGAAACTCCGGCCCGTTGGATCTTAAGCGGCGAAAAGGATACGTTTCATGCCGCTCTTCGATCTTATGCAAGTAGAACGCCGCGATCCAATGCTCCACACTCTAAGACTGACCAGCCGCGCAGAGGGAAGCCCCGGCTCTGCCTTGCACTATTTGCCGCTGCAGAAGCTTTGGGCTTCAAGTTCGTGCACGGAATCCAGCCACATCTCTATATAGAGCGGCTCGATAGGAAGGTTCTCCGAGAACTCGGCTTGTCACTTGAAGTGGCAGACCATCAGGCAGATGTATTCGTGAGGGTGCCGAAAAGTCCTGAGGCAGTGTTCCGCGCGGCAGTAGAACGCGATGGTGTGCCGGCCACCGATATTTTGCAGGTGTGGCTTGATGTCTCAAACCATCCGGCACGCGGGAAAGATCAAGCCGATCTTCTCCGTAGGCGAGTATTTCCCCAAATTCTTAATAAGGCAAATGCATGAATGCGAATCCCGAGTTTGCGTCCTTCGCGAGGCTCGTGGAATCTTTGACGCCCTGGCTAGACCAGGTGGTCATCATTGGGGGTTGGGCGCACCGCCTGCACCGATTGCATCCTTTAGCCCACCCACTCCAATACGAACCGCTGGCAACACTTGATGCGGATGTAGCTCTTCCGAGGCGAATCAGAGTCGCCGGAGACGAAATTTACCAGCGGCTCGTTGCGAACGGATTTGAAGCCGAGTTTCTAGGACATCACCGACCTCCCGCTGCCCACTATCGACTGACCGATCCCGGCATTCATTTCTACGCGGAATTTCTTACACCGCTCGTAGGTGGTGCCGTGGGCAGGAGGGGGAAACAGAATGTAACACAGAGGGTGGGCGGCGTTTCTTCGCAAAACCTGCGCTACATCGAAGTCCTTTTAGCGGCACCTTGGAGCGCTGCCCTATCAGCGGCCAATGGCTTCCCGTTCGCAAATGAAACGCGAGTGCAGATTGCAAATCCGGTCAGTTTCCTCGCACAAAAAATACTTATCCATCGTAGACGCAATCGCGACGAGCGCGCGAAGGACATTCTCTACATGCATGACACGATCGACACTTTCGCAACGAGAATCGATGATTTAGGCGCGGAATGGATCAGGAACGTCCGGCACGAGTTGCACGCAAACAATGTACGGACGGTACAGAGCGCAGCCACCACGCTCTTCGGAGCAGTCACTGATCCGATTCGTGCCGCGTCCCGGATCGTCCAGGGCAGGATCTTAACTCCAGACTCGATTCGGGAGACCTGCAACTTGGGATTCAGTCGTATTTTCCGCCCCAGAGGGTGACTCGCTGGGAGTACCTGTCGAGAACTTCTGCGACATGGTCCGCTTAGGGTGCATGCAAATCTTGCTCAAGTATTTATGAGCGGTTACTCGTAGCGCAGCGCGACGATGGGATCGACCTTGGCGGCACGGCGGGCGGGAAAATAAGTTGCGCCAAAGCCGGTGACGAGCATGACTGAGGCGCAAACGAGTGCCGTCACAGGATCGGCTGGCTTAACGACTAGTTCATGGCTGACAATCCTTCCAGCACCAATCCCCACGAGCCAGCCCAACGCAATCCCGACAGCCATCATGATCGCCGCCTCTCCCAGAACCAGCGCGAAAATGTCGCGCCGGGTGGCGCCAAGAGCAATGCGGACGCCCATTTCGTGGATCCGGCGCGCCGTGGAATGGTGCATGACGCCGTACTGCCCGATCAAGGCCAGAACGAGAGCGATTAGTGCAAACACTTCGAACAAGTAAATAACGAGTTTCGGCTCTGCTAGTTCGTCGTTTAGCGCCTCAGCAACGGTTTTGCAATTCGCCACAGGCTCGTCTGGATTCCAAGCATGAACGGCGTGTGTCAACGAAGGGATCACAGATGCGCCGCTTTCTGTGCGCGCCACGATCTCTAACGTGCTTTCGGTCTTCGAGACCGGAAAGTAGACTGTGGGTAATGACTGGCCGTTCTTTGCATCAACCAGCCAGTCCCGGACCACGCCCCCAATTACAGCAGATGGGCGATCCTTCCCTTGGCGGACTGTCATCCCAATCACATTGCCGCCATACTGCCGTGCAAATGCTTCGGACACGATTGCGACCGACACTTCGCCGTTGAGCGGAAGGCGGCCTTGAAGCGCCGCAAGTTGAAACACGCCGAAGAATCCAGCGTTCGCGTCCATCTGGATCGCTGAGGTCTGCTTGTGTCTCGCGTTATCATCCAATTCCAGAGGAAGCTCACTTCTGCCAGTTACTAACAGCGGCAAATCCGACGTTGCTCCGACGGCAGTAACGCCAGGCAGAGCGGCTAAATCCGTCAACAGCCGATTCCAATCGTGCCCGTTCTGAACCGAAACTGTGAACGTCACTAACTTGGCCGCATCAATTTTTGGAGGCGCATTCCGCTCGATGCCTAAGAGCGTCCGTATGAAGAGACCGCAAACCACGAGCAGGAGCATTGCCATCGCAATCTCAAATACGACGAGTGGCAACCGCTTCAGAGTGATTCGCGCGCCGGAGGCTGTCCCAACCTGCCAAAGGGCCTCATTCAGATTTGCTTTTGATGCGCGCAGTGCCGGACTCAAGCCGAAAAGAGCAGGGATGAGCAATGCGCTTGCGGTTGCAAACGCCAGTGTATGCCAGTTCAGATGGATGGCAGCGGCGGCAGAGATCCGAGATTCAAACAGGCGCTGCAAAGCCTTGACGCCTATGTACGCAACCAGCACTCCGGCGGATGCACCTGCGAATGCGAGCATCATGTACTCTGTCAGCAATTGCTGAACAATTCGGCGCCGCCCCGCGCCCAGTGCTGCCCGCGTTGCAAATTCCATTCGGCGGCCGAGTCCACGGGCCAGGAGAAGGTTCGTAATGTTCGAACATCCGATCAAGAGGACAAGTATGGGTGGACCAATCCCGAATGCAAGAACCAGCCCGATCCTCTTGTTTTGCTCGCTGTCGTAGCTGACCACGCGCATTCCCAACTGGCCAGTTGCAGAGGATGAAGCACTAATGGTCCGGGCAAGAACCGTGGCTTCCGCGTTGGCTTGCTCGATGGTGACCGCTTTGCGTCGGCGGCCAACGACCACGACCGCACCCGCGGCGCGATTCGGTGGGGAACCAAGGGCCAGTGGCATCCACACTTCCGTGCCGTGCGCTTGATACCAGAAGCTGTCGGGCATGACGCCAATGATGGTGTATGGCACGCCGTCGAAATGCACGATCTGGCCGAGAATGTCCGTCTTCTTCCCAAAGTCTCTGCGCCACATTCCCTCGCTGATTACAGCGACGGGAGATGCTCCTGGCTGATCCTCGTTCTCGGTGAACACCCGCCCAAACTTCGGGTAAGCACCAAGCATATGAAAGAAATTAGAGGACACCATCAGTGTCTCGACTCGGCGTGGTTCCCCAACGCCGGTGAGAACTGGGTCCGACTCGGCAAACGCTGCGAGTTCCTCAAACGTCGTCATATGGCTCCTAAGGTTGAGGAAATCAGGAATGGAGAAAGAACCGCGGTCGGCTCCTGTCTGGTAGGTGACCACCCAGACGTTCGCGAGCCGATCCAAATCCCGCACCGGAGGTCGATTCAGGATTGTGCCCTCATACACGCTGAACATCGTCAAGGCACACCCGATTCCCAGCGCCAGAGTCAGCACTGCGACTGCCGAGAATGCCGGATTCTTGCGCAGCTGCCGCAACGCGTAACGAAAATCTTGGGCTAGTCCGCCCATTTCAGGTTCGTCCTCCTATTCGCATAACTGTGCTAGCGCAAAGTCTAATCCCTTGATGGCAAAGGACAAGAGAATACCGCTGTCGAACCGTCGAAAGAGGGGCGTTTAAAAGGTGTCCGCCGCGCAGCAGACAATGAAAAACCATCTATTTCGGTGTTCTTGGCCGAAGTCTTTTCTCTCTCCATTTTTTCTCCACTCAACCCGCGCCTTTGAAAACCGGCGTTACTCCAGCGGTGCTCCCTGTCAAGGGTCTCCGATGAACGCGGACGGACCGCGCCCTTGACAGGTCCGCGCCGCTGAACGCCTTCAAAACCGTCGCGGGTTTTCGCGAAGAAAAAATTCGTTTTGAAGGAGAACAACACCATGCGAAACACCACCGAAAGAAAAGACGTTTACAGCCGCATCACCGCCCAGATCGTGGAGTATCTGGAAAAAGGTGTCCGCCCGTGGACTCGTCCGTGGAATGCTGAGCACGCCGCCGGCCGGATTACCCGTCCTCTGCGTTATAACGGCCAGCCCTATTCCGGAATCAACATCCTGTCCCTGTGGATCTCCGCTCTCAGTCAGAATTTTGCCGCGCCGATTTGGATGACCTTCCGCCAGGCCAGCGAATTGGAGGCTCATGTCCGCGAGGGCGAAAAAGGCACGCTCGTGGTCTACGCGAACGCCATCACACGCACCGAGCGCGACGAAAAGACCGGCGAGGATGTCGAGCGCGAAATCCCTTACATGAAGGGCTATACCGTGTTCAACGTCGAACAGATCGAAGGCTTGCCGGAAATCTACTACGCCAAGGCCGTTCCGACGCGCGATCCTGTGGCGCGCATCAACCATGCCGAGGAATTTTTCGGCAGTCTGGGCGCAACGATCAGACACGGTGGGAACCGCGCCTACTACGCGCAGGAACTGGATTACGTGCAGATGCCGCCATTCGAAGCCTTCCGCGACGCCGAGAGCTATTACGCCACGCTCGCTCATGAATTAACTCATTGGACGAAGCACGCGCAGCGTCTTAACCGTGACTTCGGTCGCAAGAGCTGGGGCGATGAAGGTTACAGCCGCGAAGAACTGGTTGCCGAGCTGGGATCTGCTTTCCTGTGCGCTGATCTCGAACTACTCCAGGAGCCACGGGAAGAAAACGCCTCCTATATCGCAACTTGGTTGGAGGTTCTCAAGAACGACAACCGTGCCATCTTTACGGCAGCCGCCCATGCCCAACGAGCAGCCGACTACCTCAACCAGAATGCCGCCGCGCAGGTTCCCCAAACCTGCGCGGCCTGATGCACATCATTATGATGTACTACTCGTAGACGCTTCCCTCTTGGCCCTCAAGTCTTGAAAGCAGATAAATGCCGAGGCCTGCGTTCCAAAAGCCAAGATTTGCCAAGAACCAAATCTCCGAGCGTGGGACAATACCCATGAACAATCGTCGCAGCGAATGCGACTGGAACAACACCGACGCCGAAAACAAACCGGACAAGGGCACGGAGCCGATTGATACTCTGCTCACTGCTCACTTAATTGAGCGAGCATCGTTTTTCTTCCTAATGCGCCACTTGTGCCTTGCTTACAATTAGTCGCTTGTTTGGAATATCAACCGTAACTGACCTGCCCGACCAAAAATGGATTCCCAGCACACAGTCGTAAATGATGTTGGAGAACTCAACCTTTGGTTGCGTTTGCCGTATGCTGGGATCAGCTCCGAGAGCAATCTGTGGAACGGTCGTATACCAGCCCGTCGTCACGCCCTCGGATACTCGCTTCGTGACATCCGCGCCATCCTTACTGATTCCGAGCGGCTCCATATACCGAGTGCTGAAGGTCGAATCCGGCGAACCCGAGTCCATTTCACATTCACCCGCTTGGCCTCCGATTACAACTTCGGGGAACAAGTCCAATGCAATTCCACGCTCATCATCGAACTTCAGAGGTATGGGTGTTCCCGAATTTAAGCGATCACGAAGAGATCGACTCGTCTCAAGGATGATCTGCTTGTGGGGGAAATCAAATGTAAATGCCTGCTGTCGAAAATCGTTCATAGAGATTACGCCGCCGAAATGCCACTGGTCAAACACCGCCCAAGTATTTACGAGCGCATTCCTTTTCACGATTGGGCCAATTCTGAGTTCTGGGATGATGAAGAGCGGGAGATCGAGCCGTTCACCACCCATACGAAACACGGTGAATACTCCGGCAGGCTTTCCATGTAGCTTTCGAACGATGCTGGGCGCAAGTCCGTCAAGGCCAGCGCCTGTATCAAGAAACACGTTGGTGTGAATCTCCCCTCCCAGAACTACGGGTAGAATTACCAGTCCATCATCGTTCGTTGTGAAGGGTAATGTTGTCGGTTTTTTCTGTCCAGCAAGTGCAGGCATCGTAAGAAGAAGGGCGAACACCATTCTCACCATTCCGCGCATGTCAGCCTCCCAACTGTAGACTACGCAATTGACTACGAACAGGTTCCCTTCAAGCTCCAAAAATCATGCGCAGCCTTGGTCCTACTGGCGTGGCCTGATCCACACATTGACATTTGCGAGCAGCCAACCCACAGCCGGGCTATTCCCTTTTGAAGGGAGTACGGAGACGCTCTTCTATCCACTTCTGGTCAATGCTCAACTTATATTGATCATGCCGAAAGAGTTGCTCGGAACCGTTAGCCTGCGCCGCCTTGTACGCCTCGATTGCAGCTTCACGCCGCCCCATGAGATCGAGCAATAACCCTTGCCAGGCCAGAGCCATGAACTGATAATCCTTGTCTGTTGTAGTCTCGAACGCCTTCTGGAAACATTCGAGCGATTCCGGATAATGCCTCGCATCGTAAAGCATCAGTCCCAGATGGCGCCATGCCTGTGAATGCGTCAGGTGAAGTTCCCGTGCCCTAGGCATGAGCTGAAGTGCTTCTTCTCCCGAATCAGTGAGTTTCATTCGAAGAACCCGTCGCTCCAAATCGGTTGCGGATAGCGCGGGCTCGGAAGCAAGCATCCACAAGCTATTTGTTGGATCGAGTTTCACGTCTTTTAAAGGCGATTTGCTTTCGAAAACCAGGACGCTCAAGGCAGCCAGTCGGTCCGTGTGTTGTGTCTGTTGCGAGTTGTCCATAAAGGTCGCGACCACGGGCACCCTCGCGAGTCGTGTACCCCTGGACTCAACCTCTACACCTGTACGCCAGCCGCTCCCTGTCCGAGTCGACTCCTGCCTTGCAATCCGATAGAAAGCGAACTCATTTGTGCGGACCCAGCTCTCAAAAAACCAGCCCAGGTCTTCGCCGCTCTCCTCTTCACAAACCTTTTCAAAATCGTGCCAATTCATCCGCCTGCCGTGAAACTCTCGCAGAGAACGGCGGTACGCATGGTCAAACACCTCCGCCCCAATGGTCGATTCCAGCGCATCCATCATCGCGCTGCTTTTGCCGTGCTCCACGATATTGTTAAAATCCCATTCGATGAGCTCCTCCTGCTCGTCGGACAGATCCATCGTGGTATCGACTCCATCCTTCCTGCTACCCACGTATCCCGCAGGCAGGTTGCCTACCGGCGGCTCAATCCCTCGCGCCCGCCGGTATTCGCGGTCAGCAAAAATACCCAAGCCTATCATCAACCAATTCAGATCATCTTCCCCTTCGGCAAGCACGTATTGCGACCAATACATGTGTCCGATCTCGTGCGCCGTGATCCAGCGGAAATGTGCCTCAGGTTTTTTCTCCATCTGCTCTTCGCCGTGAATGGCGACCATCGCGGTCGCAACCGGATACCCACCTGCCGGATAATCCATGCCGGGAATTATGGTGAGGGAACGGTGCGGGTAAAACCCGAATCGTTCGCGATAAAATCCGATCACATCGACAGCAGTCTGAAGGACCAACTGCGCGCATTTCGTACCCGCCGCGGTGTGGACTGCGGTAACCAGCACATCGTCGGCCTCTGCCCGATCCACCACATATTGCTTCTCATCGAAAATCCACGCGGCGAAGTCTCGTACGTCTTTCGCCTTCCAGATCCCTGCCCCTGGGTCCAAGACGCCGCTGGTCACCACGCCCCAACCTGAAGGCACGGCGATTTGCACCTCATAGTCGTCCGGCGTTCCGAAGCCCCACCACAACTGTGGATACCAGCTCTGCCAGAGCAAACCGCGCTTACTATCAAAGTCGCCTTCATAAGAGTTACGGAATTCCACCTTCAGTTCAAGTTCTGCCCCCGGTTTTAGTGCTTCGGGCAACTGCAGTAAGAGAGGGCCATTACTTTCTTTTTCGCCGGGAGGAACAAGAAAAAGCACGGCCTTCCCGTTTGCGGTGGCACTCACGGTCTTGTTCGGACCTAGACTCCATGCCAGCGCCAAACGATCCATGGCCCGCCTCGTGGTATTCCGGAAACGAATCGTTTCGTTGCCACGCAATTGCACCGTTACAGTATCGAAGCTGCATTGAATCTGGTATTGAGCATGCGGCGGAATAACCGGCGCCCAGAAGCCGCTCTGCGCCAGCACCGAGCCAAGGGAACTCCAGAGTATGAATCCGAGGATTGAACTTGACATGCGCGTATTCTCCCTCCGAGATCTGGAACCGGATGTGACTGAGGTCACAAGTGTGTTGGCGCTACCGCGCCATTTCGAATTCCGCAAGCGGTAAGACTCGAATCATCGACGACTTTGGGGAGTCGAGGAGCCGCTGTCTGCACTGATCAGGACGTTAGGAGCCGTCGATTCGCGACCGTGATCCTGTTCCAACTTTAGTAGCGCTTTCCGCTCCCGATTCCTGCTGGTAATCAGAGCTGTCGGGTCTGGGGAAGGGCATTTTCGGGGAACCTGGCGGTCGGTTCGCAGGGCTCACTGCTCATATCATGGATGGTAAAAAACTCGCGCTGCTTCGCAGCGGGTGGAGGGATGACACGTCACCCCTGAAAGGGTGCTGCGCGCGAACGGCGCGTTAGCGTGCGCGAACTTGTTGAAACCAGAGCACCTAGAGAGGCAATCCCGCCGTTCGTTTGCTGCGCGCCAGCCGGAGGTTAGCGCAGGCGAACTTGTTGATTTTTATAGCACCTGTTAGTCTCGGCTTCTAATCCCAATAGGAAGCTCAGACATGGTGAAACCGTCTCTCCGCACAAAATCCATTGGTTTCAAAGTGACCGAGGAAGAGTACTCGCAGCTGGAAACGTCGGCGCAGATGAGCGGGCGGACGGTCGGCGAGTGGTGCCGCGAGGTGGTGCTGGCGAGCGCGAACGGCCAGCCGCCGAAGGCGGGGCCGGGCACCGCCGAAGCCCAGGCGCTTATGGCCGAGCTGCTGGCGCTGCGGGCGATCTTGCTCAACGTGCT
Source organism: Candidatus Sulfotelmatobacter sp. (assembly GCA_052326105.1). Classification (GTDB taxonomy): domain Bacteria; phylum Acidobacteriota; class Terriglobia; order Terriglobales; family Acidobacteriaceae; genus Sulfotelmatobacter. The sequence goes on from JBKQRC010000064.1 coordinate 23,138, forward strand.
CTTCAAGTTAGCGAATGGGGAGAAGCCGACGGCAGAGGACATGCAACGGCTGATCGACCGGGCCGACTCGGACAAGCTGAAGAAGGCGCAAGAGCGGCTGGCGCAGGCGGCAGGCCCCGAGGGACCTGAAAAACAACCCTAAAAATATTTTGATCATTTTTTCGGTTTCCGGGTTCCTAAGTAGATAGGGGACCAGTCCAGGCGGAGGTGTGTCCATGAGCAAGGTGTGGGGACGGGAGGAAACATATCGCTGGCCGAGCGGCAAGCCGGTGTGGACGATCACGGCACTGGCGCTGACGGTTGTGGCAGTGCTGGCGATGGCAACACATGAGTACTTGCGGAAATGGACGTACTTTCAGCAAGCGTATCTGGGGATGTACATCGGCAGCGAAGTGCGGCTGTGGTCGAAGACCACGCCGTGTCTGGTTGCGTATCGAATCGAGGGCAAACAAAAGCGGCTGGCGGTGGACCGGGACCTGAGCGATCCGGCGGTGAGCGTTGGCAAAGAGAGCCAGGGGAAGGCGAAGCTGGAATGGGAGCGCGGGACGTACAACAACGCGGAGCTGCGTCAGTGGTTCGAGCAGGCGATCTATGGAGGGCAATCGCCGTGGCTGCTGCTGTGGGTAGCGACGTGGAGGGTTGGAGCGGGCGTGCTGGTGGTGGGCTTGGCCTTGGCGCTTCCGCGCGACCGCCAGCGGCGGCGGATGCGGAAGTACGGGCGCAGGACGAAAGGCCCAGAACTGGCGACGGCAGCGCAGTTTAATCACTGTCAGCAATCGAACGGCATCGGCCTTATTGCCAACGAACGGCGCACGCTGATCGAGTTTTTGTTGCAGCGCGAGGGCAAGATGGTGCGCGTCCCGCGCGACCGGGAAAGCTCGCACTTCCTGATGATCGGTGATACGGGCGCAGGTAAATCGAGCTTGATCCGGCAGATCCTCATGCAGGTAGAAGAGCGGGGAGACACCGCGATTGTCTACGATCCGGCGCTCGAATACACGCCGCAATTTTACGAGCCGGGGCGCGGCGACGTGATCCTAAATCCGCTGGACGAGCGAATGCCGTATTGGTCGCCGTGCGACGAAGTGCGGCACGACGCCGAAGCCGAGGGCCTGGCGGCGGCGCTGTTCAAGGACGATCCGCGGACCAATCCCTTTTTCGTGATGGTGCCGCGCCAAATCTTCGCGCACTTGCTAATCGAGCAACCGAAGCGGACGCCGCAAGAGCTGCTGGCGATCTTGCGCGATGAGCGCGAGCTGTCGAAACGGCTCAAGGACACCGAGCACGCAGCGGCCATTTATCCCGACGCCGGACCCCAGCGGGGCGGCATGATCGCAACGCTCAACAGCGTGTCGAATGCGCTGAAGCTATTGCCACGCCAGGAAGAAGCGAAGGCCAGTTGGACGGCAGCCGAGTGGTCGCGGCAGCGGCAAGGATGGCTCTTCGTCACCAGCCCGCCCGAGTTCCGCGAACGACTGCGGCCCCTGATCAGCATGTGGCTGGACATGCTGGTGCTGCGTTTGATGAACCAGGGCAGGCCGGGAGTGCGCCCGGTGTGGTTCATTCTGGATGAGCTGCAAAGCTTGCACGCTCTGCCGCAGTTGCACACGGCGATCACCGAGGGCCGGAAAGTAAAAAATCCCGTAGTGCTGGGCTTCCAAGGGCGCAGCCAGCTTGAGGAGTTGTACGGACGGAAGGCGGAAGCGATGCTCTCGCAGCCTGCAACGAAAATCTTTTTACGGACAGATGAAGCCAACTCCGCGAAGTGGATCAGCCAGACCATCGGCGAGGTGGAGATCGAGCGATTACGCGAGAGCCGCACGGAAGGCCACTTTCCGCACAAAGGCCGCAACTCGCGCAACTATCAGCTTGACCGCCAGACCGAGCCACTGGTGATGCCGTCAGAAATCGCGGGCCTGCCCGATCTGCATGGGTATCTGAAAAGCGGCAATCTAGTAGTGCCCATGAGCTTCCCTTACATCGAACTGCCGCAGAAACAACCGAGCTTCCTTGCGCGCGAAAATACGGCGCGCGTGATCGAAATCGGGAAACGGCCGTCACAGGAGAGCACGCCACGCGAGCCGCAAAGATCGAAGGGCATTGCCGCCGGACAAGAACCCTACTTTGAGTAGGTGAATCACGAGTGAGTGAATCATGCTGACCATATCGAAACCGCTGAGTGCAGGCCAGGCGCAGACGTATCACAAAGAGGAGTTCGCGAATGCAAAGGAGAACTACTACTCCGAGGACGACCGGATACGCGGCGAGTGGCACGGCAAGCTTGCCAAGGAGTGGGGCCTGACTGGTGAAGTGCGGGAGGAACACTTCGCACGACTCGCGAACGGGCAACACCCGATGACGGGCGAACAACTAGTGCGCCACCAAACAGCGCGTGAATACGTTAATGCAAGCGGGGGAACGGTGAGCACGATGGAACACCGCGCAGGCTGGGATGCCACGTTCTCTGCACCCAAAAGTGTGAGTTTAACCGCACTCGTTGGCGGTGACAACGCGGTGCGCGAGGCACATCGAGAGAGCGTGAAGGTTGCGCTGGATGAACTCGAAAAATATGTGCAGGCGCGGATCGGCGGCAATCATCCGGCAGAGACGACAGGCAAATGGGTGGCGGGCAGCTTCGAGCACGACAGCGCACGGCCCGTGGACGGCTATGCGGCGCCGCAACTGCATACACATGTCGTGTTCTTCAATCTCACGGAAACAGAGAACGGTGAGACGCGCGCCCTGCAACCGCACGAGCTTTATCGCTCGCAGCAGTATGCGACGGCGATCTATCGCTCGGAGCTGGCGCTACGCTTGAAGGAGCACGGCTACGAGATCGAGACGGGCAAGAGCGGACACCCGGAGATCACGGGATACAGTCGTGAATATCTGGAGGCGTCGAGTCCGCGCAGCCGCCAAATCCAGGAGCATCTCGCCGAGCAGGGTGTGAGAGGCGCAGGCGCGGCGCAGATCGCCGCGCACCAAACACGCGACGAGAAACTGCCTGCGATCACGCATGAAGAGATGCAACAGCGGCACCGGGAAATGGCCGCGCAGTTCGGCCAGCAACCCGAGCACGTAGTGCGTGAGGCACAGGCCCGCCAGGTGGAACAACAAAACCCGGAGCAGAGGCAGCAGCACATCGAATCGTCGCTGACCTACGCGCGGGAGAAAAATCTGGAGCGCCACGCGGTGACGGACGAACGCGAACTCATGCGCGATGCGTTGAAGCGTTCGATGGGCGACGCCAGTTTCGCCGAAGTGCACAACCAGTTCGAGAATCGTATCCAATCGCATGATTTGGTTGAGGTGGAAAGCAGATCGCCGAGCCGGGCGTTTACTACGGAAGAGATGATCGGCTATGAACGGAACAACATCGCTGAGATGCGAGCGGGACAGAACCGGCATGGGCCGATGGTGGGTTCGGAAACATGGTGCGAGGTGGAACAAAAACACGCACATCTCAGCACAAGCCAACGCGCAGCGGTTGAGCAGATCGTATCGAGCCAGGACAAGATCATGGGCCTAGAGGGCGTAGCAGGTGCGGGGAAAACTACTTCATTAGCTGCCGTGCGCGATGCGGCAGAGCAGGAAGGTTACAAAGTGCGCGGGCTTGCGCCCACGTCGCGCGCAGCGCACAAGCTGGCAGAATCGGGCATCGAGTCAGAAACCTTGCAGCGGCATCTTCGCCGCGAGGAGCAGCCTGAATATGGAGAAAAGCGGCTCTACATCCTAGACGAATCGAGCTTGGCGAGTACGAAACAGATGAATCAATTCCTATATCGCCTGCAGGGCGAGGACCGCGTGCTCCTCGTGGGTGACACTCGCCAGCACGAATCGGTTGAAGCCGGACGGCCCTACCATCAGTTGCGAGAAGCGGGAATGCAAACCGCACGGCTAGATGAAATCGTGCGGCAGAAAGAACCGGCACTCAAGGAAGCCGTGGAGCAACTTGCCCACGGTGATGTGTTCGGAGCGATAGACAATCTCGATCGCCAGGGCCGGGTGCATGAGATCGTGGGCCGCGACGAGCGGCTAACGGAAATCGCGCGCGAGTATGCACGCGAACCGCATGGCACGCTGGTGATCTCACCCGATAATGAATCGCGACGCGAGTTGAACACCCTAATCCATCGGGAAATGCAGGAGCGCGGCGACGTGAGCCAAAATGAACACAAACTGCGCGTGCTCGATTCGCGGCAGGAGATGACGGGAGCGGATCGCCAGTGGGCGGGGCAGTACGAGGAGGGCGATGTGGTGCGCTACACGCGCGGCAGCAAAGTGCTGGGCATCGAGCCAGGCGAGTACGCGCGCGTGGAGCATGTGGATACGCGAGAGAACCGGGTCACAATCGAGCTCGAAAACGGAGAGCATCAGACTTATGATCCGCGCCGACTGGCAGGAGTGACCGTGTATCACGAGACCGAGCGCGCGTTCTCGGAAGGGGACCGCATCCAGTTCACAGCGCCATCGAAGGACTTGCACGTTGCCAATCGCGAGTTGGCCACCGTCGAGAAAATCTACGACACCGGCGACTTGCAAATCCGCATGGACTCAGGGCGCGAGGTCGCGTTCAACATCCGCGAGCATCCGCATCTCGATCACGGTTACGCGGTGACGAGCCACAGCAGCCAAGGCCAGACTGCTGACCGCGTGCTGATCCACGTGGACACGGACAAAAGCGAGTTCTTAGTCAACAACCGCTTTGCGTATGTGTCTGTGTCGCGTGGACAATATGACGCGCAAGTCTACACGAACGACAGAAGCGAGCTCGCACGCGATCTGAGTCGCGACTTGACGCAGCGCACGGCAATACCTGGCCAGCAGCAAGAACCAACCGCGCAGAAGGTCGAGCCAGTGGCCGTTCAGCGGTCAGCCCAAGCACAGGAAAACGATCAAGTTCACAGCATCAGCCATGAGATTGCGATGTGAACGGCTCACGACTCGCGCAGCCGTCAAAGGATCACCACCTTCTGTGCACTCGCGTGAGAGTGGCCGTGTTATTGAGGGTTTTGAGCGTAATCGAGATTTTTCACCATTTGAAAGCGTACTAAAAAGCACGAAGAGCAGAGGTGAGAGTCTGTGCATGTGGTCGGGTTAGCTCGTAAGGTTGTAAATCAGGCCGTACGGATCTTTCACGTAGCATCTCGGGAACTCTGGCTCGTCCTTGACGATCTCACAACCATTCTTCAGGAGCCGCGCCTTGGCTTTTTCCACGCTGTCCACCGTTACCTCCAAAACAGGCCCGAGTGCCGGGCCGGGCTCAATGAATAAATTGATGTGCTTGCCGTGGAGGCCGATCATGTTCGGGTTGTCGTCGGTGATCTCAAATCCCAGATGCTCGACGTAGAAAAGTGCCGCCTTGCGTGGATCCCGCGCTTGAATCAGAATGTCTGAACCGAATCTGTTTGCCATGGTTTACCCTTCTGCGCTCCGTTACACGGTCGCAAGGTCTTGTAACATCAGGTGGGCCGAGAGAAGCCTAACACCAGTCGCAGGGAGGAACACACCTTTTATTCAAGATTTTCAGTCAGCGATATGGGGATGTTTCGCCAATTGACGCACTAGATTCCCTTTGTTATACCTGCTATTCCGGCTCGTTGGTCGATGGAGGTTTTCTATGTCGTCTTCGACTCGCGTTCTTCCTGTTCTGTTCCTTTCGCGCAAGTTGCGCATCCGTTCTCTGCTGCTGGCGATCACGCTGGCGGTCTGCATTCCTTCTGGAGCTGGCGCGAGCCATTCCCGCTCCGTGACGCCGGACGGAGCTGCTTCGGTCGAACAAACCGTGCGCGCGTTCATGCAAACCGTCTCCCATTCCGTCACTCAGGATGGCCCCGTGGCTTGGATCAAGTATTTCGATGCGAGTCCCGCATTCTTTATGGCCGTCAACGGCCAGATGGCCTTCCCGAATACTGCCACCGCACAAGAAGGTACTCGCAAGTTCGCCCAAACCATCCGTCACATTGAATTGAAGTGGGGAGATGATTTGCGCGTCGATCCGCTCACCAACGAGTTCGCCGTGGTCGCGGTCTCATGGCGCGAGATTCAAGTCGACACCGCCGGGCACAGCGTTACCGAAACGGGATACTTTACCGGACTTGCAGAGTATCGCGAGGGACGCTGGCAGTTCCGCGACGCTCACTGGTCTTCGCCCGTTTCCTCCCACTAGTCTCTGACGGTTCGGCAACACCACGCCCGGCGTTCGCAATTGAGGCCGCGAACAAGCTCGCTACCCCTGACGGGGGGATTTTGAGTGCAATGATTCCATGACAATGTCGGCTCCCTGGACCCGAGTAAACTTTGGTGGTGCCAACCAACCAAAAGGCCCGGGAGAAAGGAGCCGAACAATGATCATTATAGGAGCAGATTACCATCCGGGCTTTCAACAGATCGCATCTGTGGACACCGAGACTGGGGAACTGCAGGAACGCCGACTGCAGCACCGTGAGGAAGCGGAAAAGTTCTACCGTGAGCTCGCGGTTGAGGGAATGAAGGTACGTGTTGGGATGGAGGCGAGCGGGCATGCGCGGTGGTTTGAACGATTGCTGGGGGAGTTGCAATTTGAGTTGTGGATCGGAGACGCCGCCGAGATCCGCACGAGGCGGGTACGCAAACAGAAGACGGATCGCCAGGATGCGCAGCTCATTTTGAGGTTGATGCTCAAAGAGGACTTTCCGCGGATCTGGGTAGCGAGCTGGGAGAATCGGGATCTGCGGCAACTGCTGTGGCATCGACACAGGATGGTACAGGCGCGCACCCGGATCATGAACCAGCTGCAAGCGGTAGCCCTGAACGAAGGTCTACGGTCGAAGAAGAGGTTGTGGCGGGAAGCGGGACGGGAACAGCTGGCAGCGATCCGGTTAGCGCCGTGGGCGAGCCGGCGACGGCATGATCTGCTGGAGTTGCTGGACCGACTGAACCCGATCATCGCGGAGCTGACGGAAGCGGTGGAGCAGGAAGCGGAGAAATGTCCCGAGGCCCAGCGACTGATGACGCATCCCGGGGTCGGTCCCCTGACCGCACTGGCCTTCGTGCTCGTGATCGGAACGGCGGAGCGGTTTCGCTGCGGCAAGCAGATTGCGAGCTATCTGGGGCTGGTACCGTCGGAGGACTCCAGTGGGGAGCGTCGTCGGCTGGGACATATCAGCAAACAAGGGAACTCTCTGCTGCGTTTCCTGTTGGTGGAAGCCGCGCAAGTCACGGTGCGCAGCAACCAGGAATGGCGCCGCAAGTTTTTCCACTTGGCGATGCGCCGAGGACGGAAGATCGCCAAGGTAGCGATGGCTCGTAGACTCGCCGTTCGTCTGTACTGGATGTGGCGCAAGACATGGAACTACGAACAACTTACAAAGTTCGGTTCGCACGCGGGACAGCCCGGAAATCCCCATGGTGTGCAGTAGATCACCGTCGTAACGATTGGGCGTCCCGCTCCCCTTTGCAGGGGAGTTCGAAGTAGTAATCATGATCGAAAGTGTGACCGAAGAGATGGATGGGTCGGACCGAGTTTCCTGACCTGAAACGATTACGAGCGGGCCTTGGGTTGGTATGGCAGAACCTTCAACGAGAGCGAAATGGCGCGCTCTTCGGAGTGCACGGGCTAGTACGCTCAAAAAGTGCTTGACGGGAACGACATTGTCAGAGATGGGGATTTTTCGCCAATTGAGGCGCCATTCAGCGCGGTTCGCCATGAGTGCGCTGCTGTAAGTTACGTACGAGGAGATACGTCAGTGCTGAAGCGAACCCGGCAGCAGCGAATGAAACAGCCAAGAATGCAGGCCACCACGCATCGGCTTTGGAAAAAATATTAAACTGAACGCCCGTACACACAATGAAGACGGGTCCGAAAACGATCAGCGCGATGATGGTTCGAGTTGCAAACTCTCGTCTGGCGCGCGTCTTCAGGGCTCTGACTTCGACCTGCCTGACGATCTCAACCGCGACCCAAGCCCCGACCAAACCCGGAACAAAGTAAATTGCAATCCCCTCAAAAAGTCCTCTCGCTCCAGTGAGCGGGGCATTCGCGAATTGAAGGTTTAATCCATGTGATGCGACCAAAATAAGCACCATGGCCACTATTGAACAGAATCCGAAGGCGACCGGAGCGACTAGAGCACGAAATGCGTATTGCCGCAATCGAGGAATGGCAAGCGCCAGTACGAAAGCAACTAATGACAGCAGGATAAAGGGAGCAGCATAGATTATTTGCATGGTCGCTCGCGCAACAGCCTGCACTTGCGGGGCCGTCAAAAGAGAAATAGTACACGCAGCAGGACGACGCTTTAGCTGATAACTGTTAAGAACAGGCCGTTTCGCTCATTGTGGGGTTCTGAGCGTAATCGGGATTTTTCAACAGTTGCGGTACTAGCGGAACAAACCCAGGCGGACGAGAACGAAAACGAGCACAAAAAGAAGAACGATCACGATCATCCGCAACTTGCTGAAAGGCTGCCGTCCAAAGCCGGGCATGGGCAGATCATAATCGAAGGCGGTAATGAGTGAAATGGGATGTAACAACAGTTTCGTGCTTAGCTTTCACGTGTGTGCGATCCCAAACTGACCGTCAGTGAAATGTAGACGAGAGACAGCATTACGGCGAGCATCGTGGTCACAAGCCAGAAGTCGTGGACCCGTCTCGCGTGGAAGAATGCTCCGTAGAATGTCTCTTCGAAGGCCCAATCCGTTGCGATGCCCATGTGCAAACAGAGAAGGCTTCCGATTGTGCCTACCACAGTCAGGATCTTTGGCGATTCTGGAAAGAAAAGGGCAGCGAGAGCACATATGAGCAGCAGGTAAGCCACGGTCACTTCGAATGGTAGCGCTAATAGCGAACGGACCAGCGGCTCTCCGCAGCGCTCACACACAGGTTCCGGCAGTCTCCCCTCATACATGCGATACACCGTGCGGAAAGCAGACCAATGGGTTGTTTCCAAAACAGGCGGGTTGATCGCAATGAGAGGGACGAAAAACGTCACGAGCCCCATTCCGATGACAACGAGCGCGAGTACTCTTCGTCGTCGGCCGAGCGGCCGGGAAAAAAGAGAAGATGATCCCCGAGTACTGGTGCCCTTCGCGGACAAGTACGACGAAAAAGGCGAGAACGATGGCATCCCGAATACACCCAAGCTGATTCTAAAGCCTGACCGAGGCGTCCGCCCCGCATGACTGTTTACAATCAGGCCGTTTACAACTCGTTGTGGGGTTTTGAGCGTAATGATTCCATAACAATGTCGGCTCCCTGGCCCGAGTAAACTTTGGAGGCGCAAACCAACCGAAGAGCTCGGAGGAAAGGAGCCGAACATGCTGATTATAGGTTGTGACTATCATCCGGGCTTCCAGCAAATTGCCTTTTTGGACAAAGAGACCGGGGAGTGCGGCGAACGGCGGCTAACGCACCGCGAAGAAGCCGAACAGTTCTACCAAGACCTCCAGCAGCGAAATGCAGCGGTGCGGGTGGGAATGGAATCGAGCGGACACGCGCGCTGGTTTGAGCGTTTACTGCGTGACTTGCAGTTTGAGTTGTGGATCGGGGATGCGGCTGAGATTCGAACCAAGCGGGTACGCAAGCAGAAGACGGATCGTCAGGATGCACAACTGTTGCTGCGGCTGATGATGGAAGACCGCTTTCCCCGAATCTGGGTTCCTGACGCAGGCAACCGGGACCTGCGGCAGCTGCTGTGGCATCGACATCGCTTGGTGCAGATGCGCACCCGCATCATGAATCAACTGCATGTGGTGGCGCTCAACGAGGGCCTGCGGCGTAAGAAGGCGCTGTGGCGGCCGGCGGGGCGCAACGAACTGGAGTCGTTGAAACTGGCTCCCTGGGCCAGTCGACGACGCCAAGACTTGCTCGACTTACTGGATCAACTGACGCCGAAGATACAGGATCTGACGCGCCAGCTGGAACAGGAAGTGGAGAGGCGACCGGTGACGCGGCGGCTGATGACGCATCCCGGAGTCGGCCCGCTGACGGCCCTGGCTTTCGAGTTAGTGATCGGAACGCCCGAACGTTTTCACTGCGGCAAACAGATTGCCAGCTATGTGGGTCTGGTTCCGACAGAGGAGTCCAGCGGGGATCGTCGGCGACTGGGACATATCAGCAAACAAGGCAACGTGCTGCTTCGGTTTCTGCTGGTGGAAGCAGCGCAGGTCACGGTGCGCAGCCATCCCGAGTGGCGCAGCACATTCTTCCATCTCGCCATGCGACGAGGACGGAAGATCGCGAAGGTAGCCATGGCTCGCAAGCTGGCGGTGCATCTGTACTGGATGTGGCGTCAGGGGTTGGACTACGGCCAGATGCACAAGCTCGGTTCGCACGCGGGAGAGCCCGGACATCCCCATGGTGTGCAGTAAATCACCGCCGTAATGATTGGGCATCCCGCTCCCCAAACCAGGGGAGTTCGAACAAGTAATCATGATCGCAGTTGGGGATCGAAGAGATGGCTGGGTCGGACTGAGTCCTGACCCCGAACGATTAGAAGCGGGCCCAAGGTTGGACAGCGCAAACCATCGACGAGAGCGAAATGGCGCTCTTTTACGAGTGCATGCAGTGGTGTGCTCGGATATTGCTTGACACCGCCGACATTGTTAGAGATGGGGATGTTTCGCCAGTTGACCATCACAACGGCTTTATCGTCCGAAACTGTGAATTGCGAATATTCTTCCAGTGAAAGGGTCGACAGTGATTTGTACAGTCCTGCTCGTACCCACCACTTCGGCACTGATGTCCCATTGCAGCCCGGTGAACCACCACTCCGCATCTTTCTCATGCTCTCGCATCAGATCGAATTTGGCGTGCTGAATTCGGAGAGGCCCGTAAATCTCTTCGAGTGCCTTGAGTGGCAAACCTTGTAACAGCTTCTGTTTTTCGTTTGGGCCAAAGCGCAGTCCAGTCTCTCTAACAGCCGCAAGTGCATCCTCAGCGCTCCATTCGGGATGAGACTGCATCAGCCGTTCCGCGTTGAAGCGTTCATCGCTCGGATGATCATTCAGGACATCTGGTAAACAATCGGGAAACTGCTTCGGCCCTTCAATGAAGTCAAATCGCAGGTGAAAGGGAAGCTCAAGTCCCTTCTCGTTGAAATACTTTTCTTTCTCCGGCGCTGGCTTGCCATAAACCAGCCAACTGTCCTTACCGACCGTAATCATGACGGCCCGAGCGTCAGTCGGGCATGCGGGTGGGCCGCTGTATCCGTTGCCGAGAGAAATATCGAGTTCTCGACCCTTTGTCTCTGGATAAATAACCTCGGTCAAACGAAGTGCGATTCTGATACGGTCGACCGACCCACACCTGTCAGTGGCTCTAGCCGAACCGGACAGGAACATGGAAGCCAACGACAACAGCATGAGGTAAGAAAGTTGGGGGCGTGATAGCCACGATCCGAACTGGCATGGTTGCATGTTCTAGATTTGAAATCCCCAGCGCGTTGGAGTGCAAGTAACTTTCGGGAGAGTCGCCGTTGACTGTCGTAATCGCATTATAAGAGGGCGCCCCTTATGGAGTAGGTTGTCATCGTTCGCATGATCACCTACGAAAGGAGCACCCTCGATGAGCGGTGAAAAGTATATTGGGCTGGACGTTCATCAAGCAACGATCTCGGTCGCGGCAATGGATTCCCAGGGCAAGTTGATCATGGAATCCATTCTGGAAACCAAAGCGTCAACCATTCTCGAGTTCTTGGCGGGCCTGCGTGGAACTCTATCGCTGACCTTCGAAGAAGGAACCTGGGCAGCATGGCTCTACGATTTGCTCAAGCCGCATGTGGCCAAGTTGGTGGTGTGCAATCCGCGCAAGAACGCGCTCCTCAAACGGGGCAACAAAAGCGACAAGATCGATGCTCGCCAACTCGCCGATCGCTTACGCCTCAATGACCTCAAGTCGGTCTACCACGGCGAGACCGGCGTACGCATGCTGCGGGAACTGGCCCGAAGTTATCTGACCGTGGTCAAAGATCTTTCCCGAGTCATGAATCGTCTCAAAGCGCTGTATCGCAGCTGGGCGATTCCCTGCGCGGGCCGGGACGTCTACTACACCCGCCATCGCAGTCAGTGGCTGGAGAAAATCCCCGAGGCCGGCACCCGCCGGCGAGCCGAGCAACTCTATCAGCAACTAGACATGCTGCAGCACTTGCGCCAACAAGCGCGACGCGAGCTGCTGGCGGAAAGTCGCAAACATACCATCACGGCCAAGCTAAGGCAGATTCCGTCCCTGGGACCGATTCGCTCTGCATTGGCGGTGGCGCTGATCCAAACCCCGCATCGTTTCCGCAGCAAGCGCCAGTTGTGGACCTACAGCGGGCTGGGATTGGAGACTCGCGACAGTGGGGAATATCACTTTGTAAAAGGCCAGGTGCAGCGCAAGAAGCCGGTATGGATTCGGGGCTTGAACAAGGATTACAACCATGATCTGAAAGGTCCTGTTTAAAGCCGCCGCCATGCGGGCCAGCATACAGCCCGGACCGTTTCAGGAGTTCTACCAGCGCTCGCTAGCCAAAGGCATCAAGCCGACCATGGTGCGCCTGACGCTGGCGCGCAAGATAGCTGCCATTACCTTGACGGTATGGAAGAAAGGAGAAAACTTCGACGTCGAGAAACTGAAGTCGCAAGCCGCTTGAGCGTCTCGGGTGACTGTTGTTGAGCGCGCACGATTGAAGATGCTCAAACAAGAGCAAGAACGGGTATTTGCAGGCACAGGGCAAAACGGCGCATGTCCTTAAGGATAGCCCTAGTCAGTTGTTGTAACCAGGATTTATCATCAATTGACGGAGCGTGTCCCAACTTCGCAAAAGCAGTTAATAGATTCAGCTACCACAATTTCCATTTGGGCTTGCTTCCCGCAGCGGACCGCAATACTTCGAAGGTCCGCTCTACGACTTCATCGTGTCGGAAGCCCACTAGTTCTTGTGCGACGCGAATGGGAATGTCGAAGATAAAGTCAACTTCGCGATCCTCGCTGACACGCGCAAATTGCTCCGTTTGAATCTTTGGGAGCGATTTCGGCGGCGCTCCTTCAAGCGACAGGTGATCGCTTGCCTGCTGTGCATCGTGCACTATACGCCAGCTCAGGTTGCCGTCCTTAAATGCAGCGACTGAGGCATACATAACGTGCTCCTCCACGTCGCAGATGATGACCTCCCCTTTGAGTTTCGATCTTGCATCGCGGAACTTCTTAGGTTCAAAGCGATTGGACCAGACAACTGTCCAGTCGCCTATCCGCGTTGTGGACCACTCGCGTTCTGGGATTTCCTCCGTCTCGCCTGTCTTTTCGAGACCAAGTACATCAAGCAACGTGTTTTCTTTGCTGTCGCGAACAGCCGCCCAGCTAATAGCGAATCCCATGCGATGCCCTCCCCGATCAGAAGCTAAGCTCAGAAAAATTCTAATCGGAGGCTGCTTTGATGGCGACAACTGTCGAAACCAGATGGCGATGTCACAAGCTTGCGCCGACCCTTCGCCCGTCAGCTGGGGTTTTGAGCGTAATCGAGATTTTTTGCCAACTGTTTTACTGGAGCAAATGCAACCTCAACACAACGCCAGCCACGAAGAATGGAGCAACTACGAAGACCAGCAGGCCGTTCCGCCATTTACCTCCGGTTAGGAGAGCTACAAGAAGTGCAATCGCCCCGTATGACGCGATCACCACAGCGGTCACACCAACGACCGGAGCAGAGAAAAAGGCGCATCGCCGAGAGAACCATAGAAATGCGCAAATCCAGTTTTCGCTCACGCCCACAATGAGACAGTAGCTTAGGAGGAACCAGTCCGGCAGCCTCAGCAGCTTTTCCGTTGCGGCTCCTTCGCCTTCGATTGCAGGTAATGTCTCTGGCTCAGGGACTAGCGCTATCAGAAAAAATGCGGCAACTGCGAAGGCAAGTGCGTGCACCGCCCAGCTTCCTGTATATAAGAAACTTGCGATACTTGCGATGTAGGCAGACAGCGCCACGAGTAGTACGATCCCACGAACAACCGTCCCAGCCAGACCCGCGTTCTTTGCCTTCACTGTGTTTTGGTAGTCGAGGATTGCGGACATTGCCTCAATTATCAGTCGGGACTGGCACTCAGCGCAGATGACTGACGTAACCAAGGCGGTTACGCTCAAAACCCCCGGTCATTGAGCGCTATCGGGATTTTGCACCAACTGAGCGATGGCGTTCGTGATGCCGACCTTACATCCGCTATTTCCCAGAAACCCGTATTTGAGAACTTGGACTTCAGACTCCGAACCCTACGGGCTATTTGGAAGTAATTAGCGTCAACGGCTAACAAGCCGCAGTTGAGTGGTCTTCGCCTCAAAGTAAAAATGATCAGGCTCTCGCTGTCTTGCTCGCTGTCTTGTTTCGTCTACTGGTGCGGGGTTGTGAGAAAACCTGAGAGTGCCAGTCGCTTCGACGAGTTTGCCGTCCATTCTAGAGTAGGTGTCTTCCAACGTAGATTCTCTGGGTCCGATCCAGACTTCTTGCTGATTGTCGAGCACGACACACGGGTCGCCCTTGACCAGTGATGCAAATTTCCCTCGAATGGTGATCTGCCTTCCGACAAGTGTCTGCGAAACCTCATGGGAGACTGCAGCAGCATCTTCTGGCGTCGAGCGCGGATGGTTACAGCCTCCCGCCAGAGCAACGATGGTGATCGACAGGAAAGCAGCCGCGAAAAGACCCTTCGAGAGATGACCAGTCACAGATTCTTCTCCACCGCCTCATTCTAGACTCTCTTGGGGGTCAATGAGTGCCATGGCGATTTTACGCCAGATATAGAGGTGTGATTAACTCTTTCTCTCGTCATTTCTTGTGTTTACGATGGTAATGGGAGCAGCATCACAACGTATGAAATGGGTAAGAAGAGCGGGATTCTTTCTCATTGCCCTTGGACTTGTGCCGTGGGGCTTGTGGACGCTCTTCGACTCCACACGCACCTGGTCTCTTGCAAACGATGTTCCAATAACCCTCTCGAAGGGAAGCCACTACACCACCGGCGTGGTCAAAACGAATTTGAGCGCGCTCTATTCCATCTATATCGATGCTGATGTTCCGAAAGGAATCGATGACTTCCAACCGACCGAAGCCGAGAAAGAGTTAGCCTGCCAAGTCGGGGTAAACGACCCCGAGAAGGAGCGATGCCCCAACCCTCCTGTATGGAAGTTCCACTGGACGCTAACCGGCGACGGCGGCACGCTTCAAGGAGATTCCGACGAGACAATTAGGCAAGGTCGGATTAACTCCGTTATAGGCATCTCCCGTGAGATAGGTGAATTTCAAACCGTGGCGGGGCGTCGTTACAAGTTTGATCTGAACGTATTGTTCGATAACCGCGACCCAAGAATTACAAATCCGCGTTTGATGGTAGCGGTGTCTGACTTTCATGGCGAGTCCTCACTGTTCATTTCTGGTCTGCTCAGGCTTATCTGCCTATCGATTGCAGCCGTTGGATCGCTTTTAGTTCTTGGGTCGTTTTTGTTGGAGTGGTGCAAGCGAAGGCAAGCACGAGTGCCACCGCGCAGCTGAGGATTGTTGTCGAGCACAGGCGATTTCGCGTGTCGGGGCATGGTTGACGCTATCAGGCGTGGCTGTTGAAAAACTCACTCACCAGAAAATGGCCGAAAAAACTTTGCAATAGGAAGCCCTACAAACGACTTTCTCGGTTTTCCTAGACATTTTCCATCCCCTAAAATTTGGCTGTTTTGAAGAAAATGGACTTTTTCAACACCCACAGGCGTTAGCGCTCAAAACCCCTGCCGGTCGATTTTGATGCGTGGCGGGCCAAGCCCACGCATGCACAACCGCGCTTCCGCGCGGAGCGAACATCTCCGGAACCGGAGAGAGGCCATAATTTAAGGATGGGGTTGTGAGTGCGATGGGTGGTAAAATATCGCACAGGTGCCCTCTTTGGCCTTGTGCCGAGGGGCATCTTAGCCCGAGAAGGGCGGAAAAAGCACTTCATGGCAAATGACAATGACCTGTGTAAATCCTCGAATACTTTCACACTTTCTTGCACAGTTCCACATTCGTTGTCGTGAGTGACAAACGAACAGAGTAGAATATACATTTTGTAATCAAGCACTTCCACGTAACGCCGGGATGGCGGAACTGGCAGACGCAGCGGACTCAAAATCCGCCGGTACTTAGTACCTTGGGGGTTCGATTCCCCCTCCCGGCACCAAGCAGCAAACCCAACGACTGAATGCCAAGTTCTCATCTGACACGGCCCGATGAGCGATACGTTGCGATTTCGCCAGCTATCTTGTTTCCTTAACCCCACGCCTTAGGTTTCGCGCCGCCGTCCGAGCCCTCCACCCATGACTTTGGTCACGTACGAACCGGGATCGAATACGGCGACAATAGCTCGACGGAAACATTTTGTGGCGTCTTCAAGGAGAAAGTATGCGACGTCTGAGTTTCGGGCTTCTGTTACTCGCGCTAACGACCACCGGATGTACAAAATCGACGAACTCTGCAGCGCCCGTATCGCCGAATACTCAAACGTCTGTAGCGCAAGCTCCCGTAACGCAAGCTCCTGCGAATAACCGCCCTCGCATAGAGATCGTTAGGGAAGCGATCTTCAGCGTAAATAGCGAAAATGACGACCAGGCCCTTTCGTATAGCGAGGGTTGGAAGAAGGTGCTGGCCGATGCAGATGCCAAAGCATCCGGATTCAGCTCGGACGAGATGAAGGCTCAAGCCCGCAGCGAGGTTATCTCAACGGCGTACAAGTCAGTGCAGGAGATCCGCTACGAAGAAGAGGGGCGTGCCAATATCAAGAATCAGAAACTCGCGTATCTGCAGCAACACCCGGATGCGGGTTTTTTGCTTGGCTACTTTGCAAATTGGGCGGCTGGGCAACTCACTTTGGGATGTTGCGAAGGTCATCGAGATGAACCGTATCCTCCTCTCGCGGCCCACGCCACTGACACCCTCGGGGCAAAGGTGACACCAGAGGAAATGGACAAGGCTTTCACACTGATAATACAAGACCATAACGCAGAGTATCAGCGTGACGAAGAGCTTGCTTATCAGCATGCCGTCGCTGAGGTTGGCAGCTATGATCACGCAGAGTCCGCTAAAGATGCGAAGGAGTACCTGTACAAGACCTATATCGCGCTCGCTGTTGTAGGGGATTTTCGATCTGAGCTTGTCGACAACGAGGGACCAACCTCGGAAGGGCTAAGCAAACACGTTCGCAAGGCATATCTCATTGACGCCTCAAACAGGTCTATTCTTGTAGAGTTGAAAGGGTGGTTGGGCAATGGTTTAGACGGCTGTCATGCCTTTGAAAGGGTGTACTTGTGCGCCGCCGACCAACCTGGTGGAGCAGCGAACTGAGCCAGCAGTCTTCGCTTTTTGTTCGAAGAACTACATGCTCCCGGGTCTCGGCTTTGTTCCCGACAATTAGACTGCGGTAGATTCCAAAATTGACGCAGACCAGCCCGGCGACGATTCCGTAATCCGTTCCATTTTCACAGTTGTGTTCATACTCGTTTCCTCATACGCGAGGAATTGAATCAAGTAATTCCCATCAGACCGGCTCCCGGTAGCGGCGCAGCCGCACGGCGGCAGCCAGAAATGCCACCGTGACTGCCAGCCCGATCCACAGGCCCGGAGTGCTCAGGAAATTACCGGGCGTGACGTGTGTCATCGGATCCGTAGGGAAACTACCCGGCGCCGTGTGGGCCTCGGTGCCGCTGCCCGTCAAGAGGAACCCTAGCAGGGCAACGAAATGCGAAGTATGGAATATGATTTTCTCGAGGCCGGCAATGGCCAGCACCGGTAAAGCCGCCCACAGAAACGCCGCGCGCCGCGCCCAGGCTGAGACTAACAGCAGCCAGCCATACACCGGCGCAGGCCAGAGCGTATGCACGGTGATAAGGTGGTAAAGCAGCAGCATCGACATCTGCGCGAACGACAACTGTGTCCACAGCGTCGCGACACTCTGGCCGCTCCCCAGCAGTATCGCGCTGCTCAGCAGTAACATGATCAGCTGCGTGGCAACGGTGATCGCGAAGGTGAGCAGGGGCAGAATGACGAATGGAACGCTTGCCTTCGAGAGCACGGTGGTGAGATCGGAGACCGGCAGCGACTTCCAGAACAGGATGCTGCGATCGCGGCGCTCGCTCTGCAACGCCTCCAGACAATAGAACGCCCCGATGATCATAAGGGTGAACATCATCAGCCCTGCCACGATGTCGTACGGCATGGCAATCGCATCGCGCTGCTCCATCGGTCCGAGTGCCGACAGGGCACGCATCCTGGACGGCAGATGAACAGAGCTGATCAGAAATCCCAATAGAAATACGCCGGCAACGCCCACGGGCGCGAGATAGATCCAGCGGTTCCCCCACAATTCGCGTCGCACCGACCAGTAGAGAGGCCGGGTCGCCGACATGGCGGCGGACCCGCTTGCCTGCGAATCGAAGGACTCCTTCATGGCGTTCGTTGGAATATTCATCGAGCGGCTCCTTGTGGCTCTCCGGCCTGAGTGCCCGGCTTGTCTCCCGGCTGATTGCCCAGGACGGCAACAAACAGGTCGGCGATGCTGGGCGTGCGTACCTCGCCCAGTGCCGCCAGTTGCTGGCGATCGGCATGATCAGGCTTCAGATCGGGCTTCAGACCGGGCTTGAGATCAGGCTTGAGATCAAAGATCAGCATGCTGCGGCCGAGCAGTTGGCGTTCATGAATCGGCCTGAGCGCCCGCGCCGCCGCGACACGCTCGGGATTCACCATCACTTCCAGATAGCGCGCCTCGAATTCTTCCATGCTGCAGCCGAATACGATGCGGCCGCGGTCGATGAACATCACATCGGTGAGGATGTCCTGGATCTCGTCCACCTGATGCGTGGTCACTACGATGGTGCGGCTGCGATCGAAATAGTCGTTCAGCAGCGAATCGTAGAACGTCTTGCGAAAAAGGATGTCCAGCCCCAGCGTGGGCTCGTCCAGCACCAGCAATCTCGCGTCAATCGCCATCACCAGAGCGAGATGCAGCTGCACCACCATGCCCTTCGACAACTCCCTGACTTTGCTTGTGCGCCGGATGGTGGTCTTGGCCAGAAAACCCTCCGCCTTGGGGCGATCGAAGCGCGGATGCACCCCGGCGACGTAGTCGAGCGCCTCCGAAACCCGTATCCAGCGCGGCAACACGGCGACATCGGCAATGAACGACACATCGCGCATGAGCCGGTCGCGCTCCCTCCAGGGATCGCGCCCCAGCACCCGCAGCTCTCCCTCATACGGAGTGAGGCCGAGAATGGAGTTGAGCGCGGTGGTCTTCCCCGCGCCATTGGGACCGATCAGCCCAAGGATGCGCCCGTCTTCGACCCGCAGATTGATGCCGTCGAGCGCGACGGTGGTGCCGAAAGCCTTGCGCAGGCCGCGTGCTTCTATGCATGCCATGTCTTCAGCGCTCCTCCTTGGGGCTTGAATCAGGGGGATTTGAATCAGCGGGATCTGAATCAGGAAGATTCGAATCAGGGCGGCGGCTCGACTCGGCGGTTTTCGACGGCGCGGCATCGGGAGATGTCCCGGAGCTTGCGCCGTTCAGGAGTTCTTCCGCCGTCAGGCCGAGCCGCTGAATCGTGGCGTGGACCCGCGGCCATTCTTCCGCAAGAAACTTCTGGCGCTCGCCCCGCAGCAGCAGCTTGCGTGCGCCCGGTCGGACGAACATGCCCAGACCTCGCCTCTTCTCGACCAGTTCCTCGTCCACCAATTGCTGGTAGCCCTTCAGGACCGTGAGCGGATTCACCCGATATTCCGCCGCCACGTTGCGCACCGACGGCAACGGATCGCCTTCCTTGAGCACGTCGTCGAGGATCATCGCGACCACGCGGTCACGAAGCTGGCGGTAAATCGGTTGACTGTCGTTCCATTCACGGTCCATCGGGTTATCCAGTCGCCATTAACAGATGCCGCCCGTCACTGCACACGCTTCAGGTCGAAGTGCGCGTGCATGGGTTTGTCCCCTGGCATCATGTAAATCCAGTCCTCGATGTGATGGTTTGCATCGATGCTGGTGAACACGGAATGATACATATGCCCGTAGTCATTGCCGCCGGAAAGATCGACAAAATCGAATTCCACCTTCTTCCCATCCGGCGAGGTCCGAGCAACCATGTGCGGCCGATTGCCGGCGTCACAATAGTGAACCAGGTTCAGGTGATCGCCGTCCACGTAGAACATGGTGACCGGATGGTCGTACTTGGTTGCATCCAGCGGCGTTCCCGCTTCCTGCATCTCGTGCACGAGCGCGTTTCCCCTGGAAGTCACGCGCAGCGAGACCTGCACGTGCGCATTGTTGCCGCCCATGGCATCCGGCGGGTCGGTTGTCACGACGCCTTGCCACGTACCCGCCAGGGTTTTTAGTTGGTCGAACGACTTTTGCGCGTCAGATTTTTGGGCGTCAGTCTTTTGCGCGTCGGTCTGGGCAAAAGCCACGGTGCAGAGCGACATCAGAATCACGGGCAACAGCAAGCGAAGGGATTTCATGTGTATTCTCCTTGAATTTCTTGTTTGCTCTCGGGCCAGGGCTATTGGCTGGTCACTTCCGGGAATCAGCTCGAATAACCACCGCCGCATAGTGTACTGTTATACTTAACTATAACACCATGTCACATGTCAAGCCTTTTCTTGTAAATTCCTCTGCTGCTCCGACATCCGATTGATAACAAATGGTTTACTGTGATGACCGGCTGCTGACCAAACTGCACTTCACCAGAAGGAGCCCGGTCCGCCTGGCGAACGCTGATCGTTGCGTCGCCGGCCGCTCTGATCTTCTCCCATGTCCACCCCATTTTCATGCCCTTCCCCATTCCGGTCTCGCGGAGGGGAAACCCGCGCTTGTGCGGGAGTTCGCAACGTATATGATGGCTCACTTGTAATGCAGTCGAAGCCGGGCGCAGATTCCGGCGGCCTAATCCAAGGAGACCCCTGACGATGGGAGCGGCAAATCTTACGGCAGTAAAAAAAGAAGAACACGGACTCTTTCCAGCGGGACACATCTTCCCTTTTATTCTGGTGACGGCGCTGTTCTTTCTGTGGGGAATTCCGAACAACCTGAACGACGTCCTGATCCGGCAGTTCATGAAGTCGTTTGCGATTAATCGGTTTGAGGCGGGGCTGGTGCAGTCGGCCTTCTATCTGGGGTACTTTCTGCTCGCCATCCCCGCAGCCCTGCTGATGCGCCGGCTGGCGTACAAAGCAGGATTTGTGACTGGGCTGCTCTTGTACGGATTGGGATGTTTTCTGTTCTGGCCGGCAGCGCTGAGCGGAAAGTACCTGTTTTTCCTCATGGCACTCTTCGTGATTGCCAGCGGTCTATCGTTCCTGGAGACCGCCGCCAATCCTTTTATTGCGCAGCTCGGCGATCCGCAGAGTTCGGAAAGACGTCTCAATTTTTCCCAGGCATTCAATCCTCTGGGCTCGATCACCGGAGTCCTGATCGGCACCGTATTCATTTTCTCCGGCGTGGAACTGACTGCGCCGCAGATTGATGCGCTCAAAACCCAGCACGTCTATGACGCCTATCTGCGATCCGAGACCCTGCGCGTGGTCAAGCCCTACTTGTTTCTGGGAGCGTTTACCGTATTTTGGGCACTCTTGATTCTGCGCACCAAGTTTCCCGCCATCCAGAGCGAGCATGAGGCCAGCAAAGAAGATCACGGGAGATTCCGGGACCTCCTCGGCTACCCGCATTTCCTGCTGGCCGTCCTGGCCCAGTTTATGTATGTCGGCGCCCAGGTGGGCACCTGGAGTTATTTCATCCAATATGTGCAGGAGGCGACGCACCGGCCGGAAAAGTTCGCAGGATATTTCCTGACCGGCACGCTGGCCGCGTTCGGAATCGGACGGTTTCTATCGGCTTACCTGATGCGCTTCGTGGCGCCCAGCAAATTGCTGGGCGCGTATGCGGTGGTGAACGTGGCGTTAGTCGCGATCGGTGTCCTGATGCCCGGGTGGACCGGTTTGTGGGCGCTGTTTCTCACCAGCTTTTTTATGTCGGTGATGTTTCCGACCATCTTCGCCCTGGGCCTGAAAAGACTGGGCCCGAACACAAAAATCGGCGGCTCGCTGCTGGTGATGGCGATCGTCGGAGGAGCCGTACTCACTCCCGCCATGGGGCTGATGTCCCAGACCTATGGCATCGCCCGGGCGTATCTGGTCCCGCTCGTCGCCTATGTTTTCGTCGCGGCTTACGCCTTTGCCGGAGCCCATATTCGTCCGCGAGCGGCGCTGGACCCGTTGCCCGACACTGCTCGCGCAACGGTTGGATAGGAAACGAATAGACTGATTAAACACAGCTGCTCATGAGCGCCATCTTCACCAGCATCCTGTTAGGCCTGACCGCGGCCGCGGCCAACATCTTCGGCGGAGCGATCATCGTGCAGCGCCACTGGGAGCGCCGCTACCTGCGCTATTTTGTCGCGCTGGGCGCGGGCTTCATGCTGGCCACCGCGATGGTCGAGATGATCCCGCAGAGCATCGCACTGCGGGGAAAGCCCGCGGCATGGCTGGTGCTGCTGGGTTACCTGATCATTCATTTTTTTGAGCACACGCTCACGCCGCACTTCCATTTCGGCGAAGAAACGCATCGCGACGAGTTCATTCACTCCCATAAGAGTTACTCGGTGCTGCTCGGGCTGGTGATTCATACCTTCTTCGACGGAATCGCCATCGCGTCCGGATTCCTGGTTTCGAGTTGGCTGGGCTGGCTGATTTTTTTCGCAATCTTTCTGCACAAGATTCCCGAAGGATTTACCGTGAGTTCGGTCATGCTGGCCAGCGGCCGCAGCCGGGGCATCGCCTGGGGAGCGTCGGTAGTTCTGGGCGGTTCAACCCTGGCCGGAGTTCTGACCATGGCGCTGTTTCGCCATCACGTGGGCGCGGGCTTGCCCTTGGCCGCCGGGGTCACCATCTACGTCGCGGCTTCCGACCTGGTTCCCGAAGTCAACAAGGAACCCTCCATGAAGATGGCCCTGCTGGTCATCGTCGGCGCGGGATTGTTCTTGCTGCTGGACCAGTTGATTCACGTGTGACCGCGCACGGCTGGCAGTTCTGCGACACAAAACGCGCAACTTAAGGTAAGATAACCCCTCGCCTATGACCGCCGTCCTTTAACTCCGCCGCCTGCATTTTCTGAGCGAAACCTGCGCCGCCGTGCGCGTGCGCCGTCGCTCCCCTGTCCCTGTTGTCCACCACCAGAAAGGATTTCTCACATGCAATTCCTCGATAAGGCGTTCGCTCGCCGACTTGAATCCGGCGAGGAGATGCCGCAGGTGTTTTACGCGCGCGTATTTCAGAAGACGCGGCCAGACGTGAGTGCGGCCGAGGAAGCTGTCTGCGGCGGTCACATGAGTTTCTGCGGCCTCGGATCGCCCGTGGGACGGGCGGTCGGCCTCGGCCTGGATCGTCCCTTTACCGCCGCTGATCTCGACCACGTCGAAACGTTCTATCGCGCGCACGGCGCTCCCGCGCAGGTCGATCTGTGTCCCATGCACGAGCCGGCTGTGTTTGAGATGTTCAAGGAACGAGGCTATGCCATCGCGGAGCTGAATAATGTGCTGTACCGAAAGCTGGACGCCGACGAGGAATTCCCTTCCCCTCCGCCGGGATGCGAGATTCGCCGCGTTCAGATGGAGGAAGCCGGCGTGACGGGCGCGATCGTCGAGAGTGCGTTCTTTCCCGACGGCGCGCCGGAGGCGTTTCGCGGACTGGTTGCGCCGCTCTATCGGATGGACGGCGCGCTGGGTTTCGTCGCGAGCATGGGGGGCAAGCTGGTAGCGTGCGGGACCGGGTTGGTGATCCCTGAGCACAGAATGTTTGCCTTATGCGGCGCGGGCACGCTGGCCGATTATCGCGGACGCGGCCTGCAGACTGCCCTGCTGCGGGCCCGCATGGCGGCCGCCGTCGAGGCCGGATGCGAGTATGCAGTAGTAGTCACGCAGGGCGGCACGACCTCGCAGCGCAATGCAGAACGGCTGGGCTTCCGCGTGGCTTATAGCAAGGTAACGGTGATCAAGCAGGTGGACGCTCAGGTTTGAAGCTGTTTCATTCGATCTTTTTCGGTTCGATCCCATAGTCCTTCACCCACTGATCGTGGGTCTGCTGCGTGGCGGGCCATTGCAAGCAGAGGCCGTAGCCATCGGGATCGGTGAACCATAACTGCTTCATGCCATAGGGCGCGACTTTCGGCTCTTTCACGTTGACGCCGTGCGCGCGCAGGTGTTTGTAAGCCGCGTCGAGATCCTCGCAGCCGAAGAACAGGCAGGTATCCTCATGACCAGCGACACGCGCCGGATCGGGAGCAGGCGGCCGCTGGTCTGGTTCGTAGGCGGTATTGAGCATCAGCTCTGCGCCATTTAACCGCAGTCCCGCCCAATTGCAGTCGTCCCCCGGCTGAGATGTGGCCCAAACCGTGAACCCCAGCACGTCGCGGTAGAAGCGAATTGCGGTCGGCATGTCGAAAACCTGCAGCAGTGGAGCGACACCGTGAATGTCCATGCGCGTACCACCCTCCTTGCTTGGCGGGAGAATATATCAAAATTTAGACTCCTTTGACGATTGGACGCACTCGGCCCGGCGCGGTAAGCTGAGGACCCTTATATGTAGTTCGCGGGAAGTCGCTCAGGTTCAGAATGAGGATATCCGATGAATGCGGATGAAATTCGGAAGTACTGTCTGGCGTTCCGCGAGGCGACGGAGAAGCTGCAGTGGGGCGATGCCCTGTGTTTCAAAGTTCGGGAGAAGATGTTCGCGGTGTTGGGACTGGATCAGGTGCGACTGACCTTCAAGTGCACGCCCGACACGTTTGCTGAGCTGATTGAGCGTGAGCACATTCGTCCTTCGCCCTACGTGGGCCGGTTCAAATGGGTGCTCGTGGAGCGGCTGGACGCGCTGCGCAATGACGAGGTGAAGGATCTGATCCGGCAGTCGTATGAGATGGCCGAGGCCAAGGCTCCCAAAGCGAAGACTCGAAAGCCAAAGCGGAAGAAGAAAGCTGATGTGAGAAAGCCGAAGTGAGGCGAGGATCGAGCCCAAACGACCGTCCAACCAGACGCTGACGCTCGGGCGCTGAGAAGATTCCGTCCTGCTCCGGCTTGACATCCGGCTTTGACAGCATGTTAGCCTTGGTCGGAGTTGGGTCATGCCAGTGACCTACAGTATCGATGCTCCGGCGAGGACGATTCGCACCACCTGCCGCGGTCCCGTGAAGCTGGCGGAGGTGCTGGATCACTTCAGAACGCTGCAGGACGATCCCGCCTGCACGGGACAACTCGATGTTCTGTTGAACCTGAGCGATGTGGAATCATTGCCGCAAACCACCCAGCTAACGAATGTCACCGCGGCCGTGAGCTTGGTTCGCGCAAAGGTTGAGTTCCGGTTTTGCGCCATCGTTGCCAACCGCGACGCCATGTTCGGCATGATGCGGATATTCGAGGTTTTTGCCGGCAGGTATTTTCGGGCCATCCAGGTATTCCGTGGGGAGACTGAGGCGGAGGCTTGGCTCGCCGGGGAGCGAGCTGGCCAGGATACCTGACCCAAATCGAATCCGCGCGGCACCTCAATCCAGAAACCACGACCGCGGGTATCGTTTCCATTCGCTTTTCTTACCTCAGAGTCACAGGCTCACAGAGAAAACTTCAAACCAGGAAAAAACAGCAAGGGTTCGCCAGGCAGTTGGCTTTCTCTGTGACTCTGGGATGAAAAAGCAGAATAGGACATTAACTCTCCGGCCGGATTTGACTCTGCTTGCCGCCGTCGGCTAGCCTCAAGTGTCCCCGCAACTCGGGACACCTTCAACCCGCATGCCATCCCCGCACAAAACCCTGATTTTGCTGCTGATCGCGGCTCTGGCGCTTTCTGCCGCGGCTTCCACGCGCCCGGTTCGAGCCCAGCACGGCATGGTGGTGAGCGCAAACGAACTGGCGTCGCAAGCGGGCGTGGATATCATGCAGGCCGGAGGCAACGCTGTAGATGCCGCCGTGGCCGCGGGATTCGCGCTGGCCGTGGTGCATCCGGCGGCAGGAAATATTGGCGGCGGGGGGTTCATGCTCGTCCGCATGGCTGACGGCAAGACGCATTTTCTCGACTACCGCGAAAAGGCCCCCGCGGCGGCCACGCGCGATATGTACCTGGACGCCCAGGGCAACGTGATCGAGGTCGCCAGCAAGATTGGCTACAAGGCAATGGGTGTGCCGGGATCGGTCGCCGGCATGGTTTACGCCGAGCAAAAATGGGGCAAACTGACGCTGAAGCAAGTGATGGCGCCCGCCATCAAGCTGGCGCGCGAGGGATATGCGCTGAGTTGGGACGCGGCTGACGACCTGCATGACAGGTTCCTGGCCCAGTTCCCCGAGTCTCGACGGGTCTTTCAGCGGAATGGCGATTACTACAAGCCGGGAGAGATTTTCCGCCAGCCCGATCTGGCCCGGACGCTGGAGAGAATTGCCGCGAATCCGGACGACTTCTATCACGGTGCCCTGGCGCGAGAACTGGCTGCGGCCCTGCAGAAGGGCGGAGGCCTGATCACGGCGGACGATCTCGCGCATTACGAAGTGAAAGATCGCGGGCCCGTGCGCGGCACCTATCGCGGATACGAGATCATCAGCGCGCCTCCGCCGTCGTCGGGCGGGGCCGCGCTGATTGAATCGCTTAACATCGTCGAGGGTTACGATCTGGCCAAGCTGGGAGATCGTTCGGCGCTGTCGATTCATTTCATCTCTGAGGCCTTCCGGCGGGCATTTTTCGATCGCGCCGAGTTTTTGGGAGATCCGGACTTCGCCCGGATTCCGGTAGCGCAGTTGATTGACAAGAAGTACGCGGCGGCCTGGCGCGAAACGATTGATCCCGCACATGCCAGTCCAAGCAAAGACTTGAAGCGGCCGGCGGTCTTCAGCGAACTGCAACAATATGCCGCGGAGCATCCCCCCGCACCGCCGCGCGACTCGTATCACACCACCCACTATTCGGTGGTGGACGCCGAGGGCAATGCGGTCGCCGTCACCACGACGATCAACGATTGGTTCGGATCGCGGGTCACCGCCGACGGGCTTGGCTTCCTGCTGAACGACGAGATGGATGACTTCTCGGCGAAGCCCGGCGTACCCAATGCCTATGGGTTGATTCAGGGCGCCCCCAACGCGATCGGGCCGGGGAAGCGGCCGCTATCGTCCATGACCCCGACCATCGTGCTGCGCGACGGCAAGCCGGTCATGGTGCTGGGCTCGCCGGGCGGTTCGCAGATCGTCACCATCGTAGCCAACGTTTTGATGGGCACCGTGGACTACGGAATGAACATCCAGGAAGCTGTGAACGCCCCGCGTTTTCACGATCAGTGGATGCCCGACGTGGTAAACGTGGAAAAATGGTTTTCGCCCGACACCGTCGCCGCCCTGCTCCAGATGGGATACACAGTCGAGATCGGACTTCACAACGGCGATCGCGTCTCCCCATATTGGGGTGATGCCGAGTGCATCGCCATTGATGAGAAGACCGGTGACCGGCTGGGAGCGAGCGACAGCCGGCATAACGGCAAAGCTGTGGGATACTGAGGAATGTCGATTGCCGATTGTCGATGGCCGATTGGGAGCGGCAGCGCGAGGTTTGCAATCGGCAATCGAAAATCACAAATCGTAAATTCCGAAGGACTTGCATGCGAAAGGCAGTCTCAACCTATCTGTTCGTGAAAGAGCGGCTGCACCCGGGCATTCTGGACGGGCTGGCCCGCAGCGGCGTCGAGGCGATTGAGATTTTCGCGGCCCGCCAGCATCTTGACTATGCCAACCGCAAGGCCCACGTCAAGGAAATCGCTGACTGGTTCCGCGGCAGCGGCGTTCCGCTTCATTCGGTTCATTCCCCGCTCTACGCCGACTACGAGTGGGGCCGCGCCGGAGCTCCGCCGTTGAACGTGGCGGCCACCGATCGCGCCGCGCGCGTCGAGGCCATGGACGAGATCAAGCGCGCCCTCGAAATCGCCGAGCAGATTCCCTTCCGCTTTCTGGTGCAGCATGTCGGCACGGGCAACGAGACCTGCTCCGAAAAGAAGGTCGAAGATGCCATGACTTCCATCGAACACCTGCGGGCGTTCGCCAAGCCTCTCGGGGTGCGGATTCTGCTGGAGAACATCCCCAACGAGCTTTCCACACCGGACAAGCTGGTGGAGTTGATCCGCAGTGGGCATTTCGACGACGTGGGCGTGTGTTTCGACTTCGGGCATGCGCACATTATGGGTTCGGTGCGCGAGGCGTTCGAGATTTTGCGCAACCACATCCACTCGACGCACGTGCACGACAATTCCAAAGACAAAGATTCGCACCTGTGGCCGGGACAAGGCACGATCGACTGGAAAGAAGCGATGGATTTGCTGCGCTCCGCCCCGCAGACACCGCCCGTGCTGCTGGAACTCGAAAGCGACGAGAAGGTGAATCCGCTGGAGAAGCTGGGCGACGCGTTCGCAAAGCTGGAAACGGCCTAGCATTTTCGATTTCCGATTGTCGATTTGCGATTGAGATCGAGCGGCAGCGGTGAAATGTGAACGATCGGAAATCGGCAATCGAAAATCGGAAATTCCAACAATGCCATCACCCGTCACCACCATCGCAGAAGTCGGCCAGCACGAAGGCCAGTCCGTCACCATCCGGGGCTGGCTCTACAACCTGCGCGAGAGCGGAAAGCTGCTGTTTCCGCAGTTTCGCGACGGCTCGGGCATCATTCAAGGCATCGTGCCGAAAAGCGCGGTCCCGCCCGAAGTGTTCGAGGCAATCAAGACGCTCACCCAGGAATCGAGCGTGATCGTCGAAGGCAAAGTCCGCGCCGACAAGCGCGCGCCCGGCGGCTACGAACTCGATGTGGCCGGCGTTCAAGTCGTGCAGCGCGTGCCTGAGTCGGACCCGTATCCCATCACGCCCAAGGAGCACGGCACAGATTTCCTGATGGAGCACCGCCATCTATGGGTGCGCTCGCAGCGGCAGGCGGCGATTCTGCGCGTGCGCGCTGAAATCATTAAGGCCGTGCGCGACTTTCTCGACGAGCGCGGCTTCACGCTGACCGATCCTCCCATCATCACTCCGGCCGCCTGCGAGGGCACAACCACTCTCTTCCCCGTCGATTACTTCGAGGAACAGGCCTACCTGACTCAGTCGGGACAGCTTTACATCGAGGCGACCGCCATGGCGCTGGGCAAGGTGTACTCGTTCGGCCCGACGTTTCGCGCGGAGAAGTCAAAGACGCGCCGCCATCTCACCGAGTTCTGGATGGTCGAGCCGGAAGTCGCTTACGCGACGCTCGACGACGTCATGGAACTCGCCGAGGGACTCATCAGCTTCATCGTAAAGCGCTGCCTGGACCGGCGGCAGGCCGACCTGAAAACCATCGGCCGCGATATTTCCAGGCTCGAAAAGATCGTGCCGCCGTTTCCGCGGATCAGCTATGACGATGCGGTGAAGAATCTGCAGGAAGGCCACGCCAAGGGCGCGCTGGAATCGAACTTCGAGTGGGGCGGCGACCTGGGCTCGCCCGATGAGACCTATCTTTCCGCGCAGTTCGACAAGCCGGTCATGGTGCATCGCTATCCGGCGAAAGTGAAGGCGTTCTACATGGAGCCCGATCCGCAGCGGCCGGAACTGGCGCTCTGCGTGGACGTGCTCGCGCCGGAAGGCTACGGCGAAATTATCGGCGGATCGCAGCGCACGGCCTCGCACGAATTGCTGCTGCAACGCATTCACGAGCACGGCTTGCCGGAAGAAGCCTTCAAGTGGTACCTCGATCTGCGCAAGTTCGGCAGCGTGCCGCACGGCGGCTTTGGCATGGGCATCGAGCGCGCGGTGGCATGGATCTGCGGCCTGGAACACGTGCGCGAGACCATTCCCTTCCCCAGGATGCTGTACCGGCTCTATCCGTAGGCTTTCACCGCCGAGCACGCCGAGGACGCCGAGAATGCAGGAAAAAGAAAGGCTCGACTTGATCACGCGGCGGATCATTGGCGCCGCGATCGAAGTACATCGCCGCTTGGGGCCTGGCCTGCTGGAGTCGGCGTATGAGACGTGTCTAGCCTTTGAGTTGCGGCAGCTCGGCTTCAAGATTGACCAACAGAAGCCGCTTCCGGTCGTGTACAAAGATGTGAAACTCGACTGCGGATAACGCCTCGATTTGGTTGTAGAAGATTCCGTAGTGGTGGAGGTTAAGGCTGTTGATCAGCTGGCACCGATTCATGATGCGCAGTTGCTTTCCTACCTGCGCCTTTCGCAAAAGAGAGTCGGCCTGCTTATCAACTTTCACGTCCGCGTGCTCAAGAACGGACTGAAGAGAATCGTAAATGACTTCCCTGACTCGGCGGTCTCGTCGGAAGATCAGGAGAGCAGGAATTGAACCAGTTACCTATTTACCGCCGAGATCGCAGAGGACGCCGAGGGCTGAAGGAAAACACAAAGCATTTCACTTGTGCTTTCTCGGCGCTCTCGGCGTGCTCGGCGGTGAATGGGCTCGGTCACTAACCACCTATGATGATGGCTACAAGTTCAACCAACATCGTTCCGCGGAAGATTCGCGTCATCGGCGTACCTCTGGACCTCGGCCAGTCGCGGCGTGGCGTGGACATGGGGCCGTCCGCCGTCCGCGTCGCCGGTCTGGAAGCGCGCCTGGAAGCTCTCGGACATCAGGTGGAAGACGGCGGCAACGTGGCCGTGGCCATCCCCGAACAGAAAAAGGAAGGCGACGCCCACGCCAAGTATCTGAAAGAAATTACGGCCACCTGCACCAAGCACGCCGAACTGGTTCTCAAAACGCTCGAGGCCGGCAAAGTTCCGCTGGCGCTCGGCGGAGATCATTCCATGGCGGCGGGCACCGTCTCCGGCGTAGCGGAATTCTATCGCCGCCAGAACCAGCGCATCGGTCTGATCTGGATTGACGCCCATACCGACATCAACACGCCGGACTCGTCGCCCAGCGGCAACGTCCACGGAATGCCCCTCGCGGCGATCATGGGTTTGTGGCCATCGGAGTTGGCGCGCATCTATGACTTTTCTCCCAAGGTAAAGCCGGAGAACTGCGTGCTGGTCGGCGTGCGCGACATTGATGCCGTCGAAAAAGAAAATGTCCGGCGCACCGGCATCGGCGTCTTTACCATGCGCGACATTGACGAGCGCGGCATGCGCACTGTGATGGAAGAGGCCCTGCGCCTGGCTGGACGCGGCACCGCCGGCTATCACATCTCGCTCGACATGGACTGGGTCGATCCCGAAGATGCGCCCGGCGTGGGCACTCCCGTGCGCGGCGGCGCAACTTACCGCGAGGCTCACCTGGCCATGGAAATCATCGCCGACCACGGCCGCATGCTGAGCTTCGAGATTGTGGAAGTCAATCCCGTGATTGACGAGCACAATCGGACCGCCGACCTGGCGGTGGAACTGGCGCTGTCAGCGTTTGGAAAGAAGATTCTGTAGCACCGGGAATGGCACTGCCTTCGGTTTCCGGCCTGCGCTGAGCGAGCATACGAGCCGGAGGTGCCGCCAGCGCCACAAAAGAGTCTCGGCTAACCAGTTTCCCCAAGAACCAGGTTTTGGGTGGCGCAGCGCTTTAAGCGCTGCGATAAAGCATTCCTTTTGTCCGAGGGCTTTAGCCCCTGAGGCGTCTGAGCCGAGTTTTTCGGAAAACTGTTTAGCCGCCGGGGCACCACTCACCACCGCTAGAACTGCTCTACTCCGCAAAATTCAGCTCGTACACGTCTTCGGCCGGCATGCCCGGCCCGTAGACCACGAGTTGCACTTCGAAGTGTCGGACCGCTACCGGACGCCGCTGCAAGGCGTCAGCCGGAAGCTGTGCGGTGATTCGCCGGTCGCCTGCTTTAACGTTAGTCAACTCCACAGCCGTGCCATCCACCTGCGCTTCTGCCGTACACTCGCGCGTGAACTGCGCGCCATCGATCGAAATGGAAACATCCACCCCTGGCGCAAGGCTTCGCTTTTCGATAAACCCCGGGCCCACGAGTCCGATCTCCTTGCTGGTCGGCCGTTGCGGAAATTCCGGAGGATCGCTGCCCATCACGTACCAATCGGTGTCGCCGTATGGACAGTGCACGCGGAAGCGCACCGTCGGACCCAGATCGAAGTTCGAAGCATCGAGAAGAAACTCAATCTGCGCGCGCGGCTGCACGTCCACGTCGAACCTCTGCACCTCACCGATTCCCCGGGCATAGACTGCGATATACGCCTTGGTGGCTTTTTCCGCGTGGTCAATCTCATAGGTCAGCGAAAAATGTTGCATGGGCGCGTGGCCATCGTGGACGACGATTGTGTCCGGCGACATGCTCACAATGAGTGGCGAGACCTCGTTCATGAAGATGCGGTGATGCCGTTCCTTGGTTGCGGGCCCGGGAGTTGCAGGAGCGGGCGCGGCCTGGGCTGGAGCATTTTCCGCCTGCGGCGTCGCAGTTGCGTTCGTCTCCGGAGACTTGCGGCATCCACTAGAGAAAAAGAAAACCATCCCTGCGGCCAGAAGCGCGCAAGAGACTCGGCATCGGTTGTTCAACATGTGAGCGGATACTCCTCTCCGTGCAGTGTACCAATCCGCGATTGACTCCGCCTCCTTCCCGGTATATCTCTATATCGCCGCCATGTCCCGGAAGTTTCTTCTCCTGTTTCTGCTCGCCGCCTTCGTCCCGTCCGCAGGTGCCCAGGCCGATGCCTGGCTTCAGGTAACCACGCCCCATTTTGTGGTCATCAGCAACTCCACCGAGCAGGAGGCTCGCCACACCGCCCTCCAGTTCGAGCGGATGCGTTCCGTCTTTGCCCGAGTTTTTCCGGATCAGAACATCGACACACCAACCCCCATCGTCGTCCTCGCCGTGCAGGACAAGCGCAATCTCCAGGCGATCGAACCCTCGGCCTATCTGGGCAAGGGGCAGGCGTTCCTCGTGGGCTGGTTCCTGCACGCGCCCGAGAAGAACTATGTCTTGATCCTGCTGAATGCCCCCGGACAGCATCCTTACGCGCCCATCTACCACGAGTACGCGCACTTCGTCCAAAGCCGCACCGGCGAGTGGATGCCCTTATGGCTCTCCGAAGGATGGGCCGAGTTCTACCAGACCGCTGAAATTCTTGCCAACGAAGTCGTCCTTGGCAAGTTTGACGTCGGCACCTGGCAGGTGCTTGAGAGCAATCGCCTTCTGCCGCTGCCCACGCTGTTCGCCGTAGACATGCACTCGCCTTACTACCACGAGGAAGAAAAAACCTCGATGTTCTACGCCGAGTCCTGGGCGCTCACGCACTACATCAAAATGAAGGATGCCCGCGAGAACACGCACCGGATCCAGGACTATCTCGACCTTGTGCACAAGAATGCGGACGCGGTCGCGGCCGCCACCCAGGCCTTCGGCGACCTGGCGCAACTGCAGTCGGATCTCCGGAGATACATTGCGAACCCGGACTTCGATCTCCTGCACATTCCGGGCTTCACGGATGTGGATGATTCCCACTTCACCGTTCAAACCCTGACCCAGACTCAGGCCGACACTGTTCGCGCCGACCTCATGGCCTACGACCAGCGCGACGCCGAAGCTCGAACTCTGGCGGGGGCTGTGCTGCACGACGATCCCGCCAACGTCCAGGCGCTCGAAACCATGGGATATATGGCGTTTCGCCAGCTGAACTTCGACGAGGCGCGCCAGTGGTTTGAGCAAGCCCTCAAACTCGATCCCCAGAATTTGCTCGCAAATTATTACTTCGCAGGAGCAGTCATCCGGAAAGGATTGCCCGACGCAGCCACGCAGGCCCGCGTCGAGAACAGCTTGCGAACCGCCATCAAACTCAATCCCTCCTTTGCTCCCGCCTACTACGGGTTGGGATTGCTGTTCACGATGCAGGGTAAGAACTATGAAGAAGCCCGCCGGTGGATCGAGAAAGCCATCGAGATGGATCCCGGCAACGTGGAGTTCCGCATTGACTATGCCAACCTCCTGAGTCGGATGAAGAAAAACCAAGACGCGGTCGATGCCCTCGAACTCGCCTTGAAGATGGCCCACACCCCTGAGCAAACCGTTGCCGTGGAAAACGTGCTGCAGACCATACGCAAACTCGAAGCGGAACAAGCCAGACTGCAACGTCAGGGCCTCACCGTGTCCGAAGGCGCGCAGGGCAGCGGCAAACGAGGGGCGCAGAACAATCCGGGAGTGACTGACGCCCGCGGCATTTACACCCCGCAACCCGACTATACGGAAG
Source organism: Candidatus Sulfotelmatobacter sp. (assembly GCA_052326105.1). Lineage (GTDB taxonomy): Bacteria > Acidobacteriota > Terriglobia > Terriglobales > Acidobacteriaceae > Sulfotelmatobacter. The sequence goes on from JBKQRC010000064.1 coordinate 57,327, forward strand.
AGGCTCGTGAAGCCAGGCGTGAGGGCGTGTGCGTGCTCTCCCTCATCGTCGGTGTTGACGGTAGGACAAGCAACATCATCGTCACCAAAAAACTAGGCATGGGACTCGACGAGAAAGCCGTCGAAGCGGTCAGCCGGTGGAGATTTGAACCGGGCCGCAGAAACGGCCGACTGGTGCCCACCCACCTCACGTTGAGTGTGGAGTTCAAGTTGTTTGGCGACAACGACAAGATTCTTCGGCTGTCCGAGAAGGCCAAGACCGGCGACGCGGCTGCGGAATTCGAACTGGCGAACGCCTTCTTTGCCGGCCGCGATATCCCCAAGGATGAAGCCCGCGGACTGGCACTGCTGGAACGGGCTGCGCGCGACGGTCTCCCCGAAGCCCAATTCCAGATGGGAGAACGCACCTATGGCAACGGAAGCGATCCCGAAACTTACGTCTCAGCCTACGTGTGGTACGTGCTCGCCCAGCACGGCGGCTTTGAGCACGGCCGGGCCAAGGCAGAAATCCTCGCAGCCGAAATGACTCCCGAACAGTCGTCCGAGGCCCAGAAGCGCCTCGACAATTGGACTACTCCCCCGGCGAAGTAACCTCCTCGTTTCCGGCTGGGTATTCTTGGACAGCTCGAAACTAACGGTAATGGTGCAGTTTCTTGTGAAGAATGATTCGTATCAGGGCATCGCTTTAGCGATGCCGTCATCGAGCTGAGATTCCAGCGGCTTTAGCCGCTGGATTTTCCCCGTCGCACTCGCGGCGGCTAAAGCCGTCCACGGGCGGTGGGGCGGCATGCCTGAAAGGCATGCCCTGATACGAACCCTGCTCCCAAACAGCACGCCCGCCGAACCAATCCTGCGATTGACGCGGAACTCGGCTCGCGTCCACACTGAGAGGTCATGAAAAAGCTCCGAGTCGGCATCCTGTTCGGCGGGCGCAGCGGCGAGCATGAAGTTTCGCTGCTCTCAGCCGCATCGGTTCTTAACGCCATTGATAAAGAAAAATACGAGGTCGTGCCCATCGGCATCACCAAAGACGGCCGCTGGCTGACGTCCGAGCACGCCGAAAATCTGTTGCAGGGCAAGTTGATGCTCGAACCGCGCCACCTGCGCGCCGGCGATCCTGAGACCACGCCCGCCGCGGCCGTTCTGGCCCAGGGCGAATCGGTGATCGTGCCGCCCGAACCTGCGCACCGGGAGAACGGCCTCGTCCCCTTTCAGACCGATGCCGCGCACTTGCGCCGCTCCAGCGACCGTGCCATCAACGTGGACGTCATCTTTCCCGTGCTGCACGGCACCTTCGGCGAGGACGGCACCATCCAGGGCTTGCTCGAACTGGCTGACATCGCTTACGTGGGAGCGGGCGTTCTCGGATCGGCCGCCGGCATGGACAAAGACATCATGAAGTCGCTGTTCATTGCCGCCGGTATTCCCATCGTGAAGCACGTCACAATTCTGCGCAGCGATTGGGAAAAAGATGCAAAGAGAGTCGAGAAACTGGTCGGAAGCAAGCTGAAGTATCCCGTATTCGTGAAGCCGGCGAATCTGGGATCATCGGTCGGCATCAGCAAGGCCCACAACCGCAAGGAACTCGGCCCGGCGATCGAAGAGGCGGCAAAGTTCGACCGTAAGATTGTTATCGAGCAGGGCGTGGGCGGCAAGAAAGAAAAGGCCCGCGAGGTCGAGTGCTCGGTGCTGGGCAACGACGATCCGGAAGCATCGGTTCCCGGAGAAGTTGTTCCGGTGAAGGAATTCTACGACTACAACGCAAAATATCTCGACGAAGGTTCAGAGCTGATCATTCCTGCGCGGCTGACCAAGGCGCAGACGAAGAAAGTTCAGCAGCTCGCGGTGGCGGCATTCAAGGCAGTGGATTGCTCGGGCCTGGCGCGCGTTGATTTCCTGATGGACCCCAAAACAAAAAAGATCTACCTGAACGAGATCAACACCATGCCCGGCTTCACCTCGATCAGCATGTATCCCAAGCTGTGGGCGGCGTCCGGGCTGGAGTATTCCGACTTGATCGACCGCCTGATTCAACTCGGCATCGAGCGCCACGAGGATAAAAAGAAGAATCAGTACAACCGATGAAAGTAATTGAGTAATCGAGAAATTGAGTAATTGAGGAATTGAAGAACCGGGTGGCCGGCCCTCTTCAATTACTAAATTACCCAATTACTCAATTCCCCAATTACTCAATCGCCCTTATTGCCCTCCCGCCTTATCCATGAACGCCGCCTGATCCGCTTTCATTTTCTTCAGCCCTTCCATCGGCAAGTAAACCATGTGCCCCGATTCGTACGTCGCAAACGAAATGTTCGCGCGATATTTCGGAGGCAGGTTCAGATGGTCAACCGTGTAGTTGGCCGCGAAATACGGAGTCGCCAGGTCGTAATAACCTTCCATCACCAGAATCTTCAGATACGGATTTTTCACGATCGCCTGCCGCATCGCCGAAGCCGTGTCTGGAAATCCCTGGCCTGCCGATCCCCAGTCCCACGTATCACCGCCGGGGCCGCCTCGCGGCGCGCGCACGTTATAGGGCATGTCCACCTTGTATCCCAGTTCCGTTCGCAGGTAGTTGTTGAACACCGATGTGAACGGGGGCTGCGTGGCCGATCCCGTGGGATCGTAGAACGGCGTATCGAGCAGTCCATTCGGATCGGGACCGGTATAGCGCCCGTCGAGCCGCCCCACGCGCACCTTCTGATCGATCAGCAGATAATGCGTGAACTTCTGCACGTTGATGCGCAGGTTGGCCTCGTCGATCACTTCTTTGCTCAGGCCGGTGAAGCGCGCCAGTTGGTCAATCACTTTCTGCCGCTCCTCGGGCGTAAGCGCATCACCTTTGTCGAGAGCATGCTCGTACTCGGTCGCGGTCCATTGCTCCGCTTCCTGCCGGGCGCGGGTCATGTCCTGCGCAAGATCGGGCGTCAGTTTGTGGTGATATCCCGCGATCATGGTGAACGAAGGAATCAGAAAAACGTAAGGCTGATCGTTGGTGAAATTATCTTCGAGCGTCTCGAAATTCAGCACGGTCGAAAGCAGGGTGATGCCGTTGAACGAAATGCCGCGGTCGGCAAGATATCCCGCGATGCCGGCCGCGCGCGTGGTCCCGTAGCTTTCGCCCAGAATGAACAGTGGCGACGACCAGCGCTCGTTGCGGCTGATGTAGAGCCGTATGAATTCGCTGAAAGCTTCGATGTCTCCCTTCATGCCCCAGAATTTCTTCATCAGCTCGGCATCGGCGGCGCGGCTGAAGCCGGTGCCGATCGCATCAATCAGCACCAGATCGCTCTTGTCGAGCAGCGTGTAGGGATTGTCTTCCACGTGGTACGGCGCCGGAGGCATGAAGCCATCGGGCTGCAGCACCACTTTGCGCGGCCCCAGCGCTCCCATGTGCAGCCACAGCGAAGCCGAGCCCGGACCGCCGTTGAAGGCGAACGTCAGGGGGCGCTTCGCGGCATCCTGGCCGTCGAGCGTGTAGGCGACGTAGAACATTTCCGCTTCAATCTTTCCATCGCCGCGCTTGATGGGCAGCCGTCCCGCGGTCGCGGTGTACTTCAGCGCTTTTCCGTCAACCGTAATCTGATGGTGAGTCACCACCGGCGCCGCCTCGGTCATGTCGTAGTGCTCTTCTTTATCTTTATCCCTGTCCCGGTCGCCGGCAGCCTCGCGCGACGCGGGCTTCGGCTCGGCAGGAGCCTCCGGCTTGGCAGCGCTCTCCGCGGGCTTTTCGGCGGATTGCGTCGGCGCCGGCTTCTTTCCGGCTTGCGGCTTGGAAGAGTCAGGCTGTTGGGCGAAGCCGGTGCTCACGAGGATCACCACGGCAAGGATCGTGCAGCAAATGGTTTTCATAGATTTGTTCCCGCGCATTTAATCGACTTTGCGAGCGGAAGGAATTGTACACCTCAGGCGGCGAGGGGCGTCTGGGATGCTGCCTACCTTTTGGTCGTTTCCCAATTTGCCTTTTTTCACAGAGGCACGGAGTCCCAGAGAAGACCTTGAGCCTGTAAGAACCAGAAGGGAAGGGTTTGCCAAGCAGTTGGGTTTCTCTGTTTCTCTGTGACTCCGTGGTGAAAGAACTGAATTCAGCCAGTGCCTACCTTCCGGTGCGGTTGACGCATCTCAATTTCGGCGCTTATCATCTTCGTTTGGCCTTAAGTGTCGGGACGCCTCCGGGAGGAGGCGTCCCAAGACTTTTCTTGTGGCGGCTTTGGCCGATTGAAGTGACCTATGGATAAGAAGAAACTGGATGCATTTAAGAAACGTCTGGAGACACGGCAGCACGAGTTGCGCCGCATTGTGAACCGCACGCAGGCCGACGGCCGCTCCGCCGATGAGGACACGGCGCAGGATATTGCCGACCGCGCGGCCAGTTCCTACAACAAGGAATTTCTGTTCAGCCAGAGCAACAACGAGCGCCAGTTGCTGCAGATGGTGGAGAAGGCTTTGCTGCGCATCCGCGAAGGCAGCTTCGGCGAATGCATCCACTGCGGCAAAGAGATTAACGCCAAGCGCCTGGAAGCCGTGCCCTGGACCCGCCACTGCATCGCCTGCCAGGAGAAACTCGAAAACGGCATGCTGGAGGAAGCTTCGCGGTAAGAACCGGCCTTCGTAATCCACGCCGCCGAGGGATCGGCGGCGTTTGTGTTCCAGGCGGTATCGGAGATTGGGCCGCCACTCACAGCGAGTGACAGTCTTAAGTTTGTGGAAACAACCATGTGGGGACGGCCATCCCAAGCTTGCCCTGAGCCAGCGCAGCGAGTCGAACGGGGCCGCCCAGTCGAGCGAAGCTTGACAGCGCAGTCTGTCCGAGCCACCCCCCTCCTTTTGACGCCCCGTTTTGCGACCTGTTAGACTGCTAGTTTGTCCAGCCATCGTTCGTTACCCGAGGGAAGTCCGTGCGCGCAGAAACCCGCCATCAACTGAAACAGGACGCATTCAGCCGTGTCACCATCGAGGCCGCCGAGAAAACGGCCCACTGGACGGTGGAGCACCAAACCACCCTCATCATTGTCGGAATCGTAGTCGCACTGGTGCTGGCCGCCGGTTTTGGCGGCTGGTATTACCTGAGCGTGCAGGACGAAGCCGCCAGCCTGGAGCTTACGCAGGCAGTTCGCACCATGGATACGCCTCTCCGCCCCGCAAGCATGCCCGAGCAGCCCGACTTTCCCAGTTTCACCTCCGCAAAGGAGCGCACCGAGGCCGCGCGCAAACAGTTGCAGGCGATTGTGGATAAGTATCCCCACACCCGCACCGCCGACATGGCCCATTATTTCCTGGGCGTGACGGCTGCGGATCTGTCCGACAAAACCGCCGCCGAGCGCAATTTCAAAGCGGTCTCTTCCACCGGCAACCGCGATTTGGCCGCGGTCGCCAAGTTTGCCCTGGCCTCGTTCTACGGGCAGAACAATCGCACCAGGGAAGCGGTCGCGCTTTACCAGGAACTCATCAACAAGCCCACCGCCTCGGTCAGCAAGGTGACGGCGCAGTTGCAGTTGGCCGAACTCTACCAGAGCTCCAACCAGCCCCTCGACGCCAAGCGGATCTACGAACAGGTCAAGAAAGAGAATCCGGGCAACGAAGCCGGACAACTGGCCACGCAGAAGCTGGCGGAACTGAAGTAAGATATCGGCTTCGCCGCCTGCAGCTTTCCGGTCCATCCGCCATTCCCGCTGGCATTTCCTTCTCCGGCATTACTTTCTCAAGATAATTCGCAGCCATTTCCCTTTTCCCGCCGGTTGAGTACCATGTTGTGCGGCTCTCAAACCCTGCAACTGGACCAACATGACCGACATCACACTCCGCGTTAACGGCAGTGAAAAGAAAGTCAGCGTCGCTCCTGACACGCCGCTTCTCTGGGTTTTGCGCGACACCCTCGAACTCACCGGAACCAAATTCGGCTGCGGCGCCGGACTGTGCGGCACCTGCACCGTTCACGTGGACGGAGACGCCATTCGCTCCTGCTCGACTCCCGTGTCGCAAGTCGCGGGTAAGAGCGTCACGACGATTGAAGGCCTCTCTGCCAGCGAAGGCCTCTCCGCCAGCGGGTTGCACATCTTGCAGTCGGCCTGGATCGCGGAAGAAGTTCCGCAATGCGGCTACTGCCAGACGGGGCAGATCATGTCCGCCGCGGCATTACTCCGCAAGACGCCGCATCCCACTGACGACCAGATCACACAGGCCATGAACGGCAATCTCTGCCGTTGTGGAACCTATGAGCGGATTCGCAAGGCGATCCACCGGGCCGCCGACGCTGCCAACAACGCAAGAAGGGTAATCGCGCAGAACGCATACCACAACGAAGCGCCCGCGAACGGAGGTGCGCGATGAGCCCGCTTTCCCGCCGCGAATTTGTCGCCGCCGGAGTCGCCGCTGGCGCCGGCCTCGTCATCGGCTTCTACCTGCCGCACGGGGCTTTTTCGAACCGGCAGTCCTTCTCGCCCAACGCCTACCTGCGCATCACGCCTGATAACAAAGTCACGATTGTGGTCGCGCGCTCTGAGATGGGGCAAGGCGTTCGCACCGCGCTGCCCATGATTCTCGCTGAGGAACTCGAGGCCGATTGGAAGCAGATTGAAATCGAGCAGGCCGGAGCCAGCACGCTCTTCGGCGATCAGACGACCGGCGGAAGCGCCAGCATCCGCACCTGCTGGGATCCCATGCGCAAAGCCGGGGCCGCGGCGCGCGAAATGCTGATCACGGCCGCGGCCTTGGCCTGGGGCGTTCCACGATCCGCCTGCACCGCTGAGAACGGACGCATCAAACATGCCGCTTCCGGACGCAGCGCAAGCTACGGCGAACTCGCCATCAAGGCTGCGCCGCTGCCCGTTCCCACCGACCCGCCGTTGAAGCAGAGCAAAGATTACAAGATCGTCGGACAGCGCCTGCGGCGCCTCGACTCGCCCGCCAAAGTGAAGGGCGAGGCAGTCTTCGGCATTGACGTCCGCTTGCCGGGAATGAAACATGCCGTGCTCTCGCGTTGCCCGGTGATTGGCGGGAAAGTCTCGGGCTTCGACGATAAGGAATCCAAGAAAATTTCCGGCGTGAGCTACGTCGGCAAGATCGGCGATTCCGCCGTCGCTGTGGTTGCTGACAGCGTGTGGGGCGCAATGGAGGGCCGGCGGGTGCTGAACGTCTCCTGGGATGATGGTCCGAACCAGGATTTGAATACCGCAGCCGTCATCGCGTCGTTGAAGCAGGCAGCGTCCAGGAAAGCGGCGAGCGTCTATCTGTCCGGTGATCCGGCGAAAGCTGCGGGCCGGAAAATCTCCGCCGAATACCTGTCGCCCTTCATGGCCCACGCTCCCATGGAGCCGGGCAACTGCACCGCCCATTTTCAAGGCTCCAAATGCGAACTGTGGGCGCCTACGCAAGTACCGCAGGATTGTCGCGATTCAGTCGCGACCGCGACTGGCCTCGATCCCGATCAAGTCAAAGTCAACGTGACCCTGATGGGCGGAGGCTTTGGCCGCCGCCTCGAGCACGATTACGCGGTCGAAGCCGCGCTGGTGTCGAAGGCCATCAAAGCCCCGGTGAAAGTCATCTGGACGCGCGAAGACGACATGCGCTTCTCCACCTACCGTCCTGCCAGTCTTCACCAACTCAGCGCCGCGCTCGACGCCTCGGGATATCCAACAGCGCTGACGCATCGCATCGTCGCGCCTTCGATCAGCGGGCAGAAGGGACAGCCCGGCCCGAACAACCTCGACCCCGATCTGCCCGACGAGGCTGGTCCGGTCTACGGCATCCCCAACTACTCGATCGAATATGTGATGACCGAAACTCCCGTCCCTCTCGGTTGGATGCGGTCGGTTTACGCGCTGCAAGCGGCGTTTGCGCTGGAGAGTTTCATTGATGAACTCGCGGCCGCGGCCGGCAAAGATTCGCTCGAATACCGGCTTCATCTGCTGGCCAAAGATCAGGACCTGCAGCTTTTCACCACGACGTGGCACACGGCGCGCATGCGCGGCGTGCTCCAGCTTGCGGCCGAAAAAGCAGGATGGGACAAACCCCTGCCCGCCGGGCGCTATCGCGGGATCGCCTGCTTCGGCTGCTTCGCTTCGTACCTGGCTGAAGTGGTTGAGATCACCATGGAGAATGCCCAGCCCCGCGTGCACCGGGTCGTGGCAGCCGTGGACTGCGGGCAGGTCATCAATCCCAGCATTCTGGAGCAGCAGATTCAAGGTGGAATCGTCTACGCGCTCGCCAACGCGCTGCGCGCCAAGATTACGATCGAGAAGGGCCGCGTGGTAGAGGGCAACTTCGACGATTACGCTCCTCTGCGCATGGACGAAACGCCAGTCGTCGAGGTCTGCGCCGTTCCCAGCGGGGAAGCTCCGACCGGGATCGGCGAGCCGTCCGTTCCACCGCTCGCTCCGGCGCTGTGCAACGCCATCTACGCAGCCACGAGGAAACGAATTCGATCGTTGCCGGTGATGGGCTAGAGTTTTTCTCGACGTGCCTTATGGGAAAAGGCAGGGACGGGAAGGGCACGGCTTCAGCCGTGCCGCTAAGGGCTGCGACTCGTTTCGGCTTTAGGCGCTGAGGGTGCGCACTCCACACCATCGCTAGAAATGCTCCGGTAGTAGCGCTGTTGTTTTGCCGGCTGTCACCGCGCCGAGCGCTCAGGCAGGCTGCTGAAAAAACTGGCTCCTGTGCTTTGCTTTTGGGTGGCGCAGCGCTTCAGCGCTGCGATCAAGACGCCGCAACCTCCGCGGCTTTAGCCGCCGAGGTCGGACCGGCGGCCCTGATTGTTAGGACTTTGTTTTTCGGGAGGATTCATGTTCGTCAGATGCATTGCACTTGTCCTGCTTCTCTCATCCGTTTCCGTTTCACAGAGCGCTCCAACTTCTGCCGTTCCCGCCCCTCGCCTCGCTCACCTTCGCCGCGGCATCAACCTCAGCGAGTGGTTTGCTCAGGTTTACGATCCCAGGGGATACACGAAAGAGCATTTCCAGAGCTGGACCACTTCCGCTGACATCGCGCTAATCAAATCCGCCGGCTTCGATCATGTGCGGCTCAGCGTGAATCCCCAGCCCATGATGCAGGCGGGCGAGCGCCGCGACGGCGCAGCGGAATATCTTGGCTATCTCGACGCCGCAGTCAAAATGATTCTGGATGCCGGCCTCGCCGTCGAAATTGACATGCATCCGGACTCCAGCTTCAAAGCGAGCCTGGCCAAAGACGACGAATCCGTCGAGCGCTTCTCCGGTTTCTGGCGCATGCTGGCGCAGCACTATGCTTCGTGGGATCCGGAACGCGTGTTTTTCGAGATCCTGAATGAGCCGGAGTTTCACGACCCCTATCGCTGGTATGGCGTCGAAGCCAAGCTGGCCGCGGCAATCCGCCAGGGTGCGCCCGCCCACACCATCATCGCCCCCGGCGCGCGCTGGGACGACGATGACGACATGCTTTTTCTCGAACCCCTCCGCGATCCCAACGTGATCTATGTTTTCCATTTTTACGAGCCGCACATTTTCACCCATCAGGGAGCGACCTGGGGAGAGTATTTCTGGCGCTGGCTGAAGGGGTTGGATTACCCCTCCCAGCCGGAAAATGCCGCGCAGGTTGCGACTCTGGTTCCAGAGGCTCGCGACCGTTTGTATGTGATCCGCTACGGCCAGGATCACTGGGACGCGTCCCGCATCGAATCCGAGATCAACCAGGCCGCCGACTGGGCAACGCACAATGGCGTGCCGCTGGTCTGCAATGAGTTCGGCGTGTACCGCCGCTTTTCCGATCCCCAGGATCGCGCCCGCTGGCTCACGGACGTGCGCACCTCGCTCGAGCGCCACAACATCGGCTGGGCCATGTGGGACTACTCCAGCGACTTCGGCGTGGCCACCAGGAAAGACGGCAAGGCCGTGCTCGATGAAGTCACCATGCGGGCATTGGGCCTCACCATGCCCGCGGGCCCGCGATAGCTTTTCAGCACAAGTCCTGCTTTGAAAGGGTGCGGCGTCCAGTCGCGCCGCCGTCACCGATTTCGTCGTGGCTCTACAGGTTGCGAAAAAAACAGCATCTTACTGGAAAGGGAAGGACACGAGTTTACTCGTGCCGTTAAGCGTTGAAGAAGGAACGGCGCTTTAGCGCCTGAGGTGAGCTTTTGATCCCCGTCAGCAGTTTTCCCGCAGCAAACACTGGAACCCTTTAGCCACCTGACGGCGAGATTTCTCCCTGCATGGAAAAAACTTTAATATCGTTCCCGAACGCGCGGAACGGCAGATCGCGAAACCCGGCCCCCTCGCTCCGCAATCGTTCCGGCAAGTCTGCTCCCCATCCCGCTTGAAAAATCCAGACCGGCGCGCCCGGCTTCAGCCCGCAGGCCTCAATCAGACTTTCCCCGAGTCCCAGAAAAACTTCCGGAGTGAAGTTCGTCGCTGTCCTCCGATTGGCAGCGACGACTCTGTATCCGCCGCAAGAAAATCCTTCGAACTGCGCGCCGAGGTCCTGCACCGAGATCGGCTTCTGCTCGCACAAGTAATGGCCAAGAATCATGCTGCTCTCGAAGTCCGTGAAAATCACGCCTCCGGGAGCAACATTCTCCCGCAGAAACGTCATGGCCTCGCCCATGTGCGCCCGGCTCTGATCGGCGCGCGTCATGTAGGGCTGGTGCTGCTTGCCGAAGACGGCGCAGGCCACAACCATCACCAGAGCCAGGGCCACTCCCCGCGTCCAGTTCTCGCGTGCCAGCCGGGCGATCGCAAAACTCACGCCAGACACAGCTGGGATGATGAGATACGAAGTGTGGCGCGTCCCTCCATAGGGATATACATGCGCGAAGCTCGCTACGCATGCCAGCACAAACAAGAACACCAGAATCAGCGCCAGTTGCCGCGCTGCGGTTTTCCTCTCGCCTCGTGCTCGCCAGAGCAGGACCATCGCCTCCAAAAACATCAGGCCAGCGATGTCGCCCACCGCGAGCTGGCCGAATACAAACTGAAAAACTCCAAAGCTGTGCCCGATCGCAAACAGCAGCGGGTTATCGCGTCCGGCCTCGAAGTAGGAGCGGCGCAGGTAAAACTCGCTCATCCAGCCTTGCAGCACGGTCCGTGACTCGCCCTGCCCCAGGTGTGAGAGATGCGTCTTGTACAAGATCACTAGCAGCGCCACGGCTCCGAGTTGGCCTGCGATCCAGACGGCAACCACTTTCCCCGAGCGCGCCTTCGTCGGCCCGGGGAAGAGAATTTTCAGTAGCGCGTAGCCGCCCAGCCCGGCCACAAAAAACAGTGCTGAGTAATGCGATAACATTGCCAGATAAACGCAGACCGCCGACGCCATCATCCGCCAGGAAGAGTTTTCCGCCAGCGCCCGCTCCAGGAAATAGAGCGCGCCGCCCAGAAACGCCAGCAACAGCGCATACTGCCGCACTTCCGCCGATAACCGAACCGCGGGCGGCAGGAAAGCCACCAGAATCAGTCCAATGAAGCCGGAAAGACGGCCCATCACCTGCGTCAGCCATCGGAAAAAGGCCCAGCAGAAAACCGTGCCCGCGATCACCGACGGCAAACGAAGCCAGAGCTCCGACTCACCCAGCCCGCGCACAAAATACAATAACCAGTAAAGAAGCGGAGGGTGAGATTCGGTCAGGCTGGCGCGGTAAACCGCGGCCAACGAAACCTGATTCGCAATCCGAAAATGCAGCGCCTCATCGGCATTGAGAAATGTTCCCGAGGCAGTCCACATCCGCGCTAGAAATCCGGCCACGATCACCGCCGCCGCGATCACGGTGGCGCGGTCCGCAAACCATTTTTCGGCGGAAGTTTCGATCGGCGCGTAGGCCGGCGGCTTCATCATTTCTCGTTCGGATCTGAACTCCAGCCATTCTACGGCCTCGGACGCGGAAGAATTCCGGCCCGGCTCAGAATGCGCCCAGCCATTTCACCGGCAAGCGCGCCGCCAGCGCGTTGGCCAGCCGTTCGTCGGCTGTGATCAAATCCGTTTTAGACTCGACCGCCAGTGCGGCGTAAAGACAGTCGTAGACGCTTCGGTCGTAGGCGAATGCAATCCGCAGAGCCTCAGGCAGCAGAAACTGAGACGGAACCGTCACGAAGTCACGTGCCTTGAAGTCTGCGGCTACGTTTTCCGCGTCGTCGCGGCCCCATCGTCCCCGGCGCACACCCTTCCACAAAACGCCGCCAACCTCGGCCCAGAACACATCTGGAACGACAAAATCGATTTCCCCGTCGGCATAACGCTTGAAGAGCCTCAGGGATTCGTCAATCAGCGGCTCCTTCGCCAGGGGCATCGCCCACTTCACCGCAACACTGGCGTCGAGAACAAACGTGATCACCTTTCTCGATCCTCACGAATCATTTCCTCCGCCGAGGGAAATGGACCGGGGGTTAGCGGCGGTTTAGCCCGGAGCTCGGCCAATCGGTCGTAAAACTCCCGCCGTCGCTTCAGTTCTGCTTCCGTGGGGATGAACTGCTTCAACAGCTCAATTACTTCTCCCGCAATCGACTTGCGGTTGGCGCGGGCCCGCTTGCGCAGGGCTTTGTAGATCTCATCCGGAACGTTTTCCACATAAAGTGTTGCCATATGGTTCCCCTAGGAATATCATAGCATGTCCCTAGGTAAACGGCCCCCCTTTTCTTGACACTCCCGCCTCCCGCCCTTTATCCTAAGTCTTGCTCCTTGCGGTACTTACGCCTCTTGGCGTGCTCCGCGGGCCGGTCCGGCACGATTGCCGCGGAGGTTTCTCCGATGTTCCTCGACATCAAAGAACTGGAACGTCATCCTCTCGACTTTGAGGAGGAGTTGCAGCCCGATGTCATTGATTTGGGCGACGGAGTCCGGCAGCGCACGCCGCTGAAAACCGCGGGGCGCGCCGAACTGGTCGAGGAACACCACGGCAAGCATAAGATTATTAAGGACATACGCCTGCGTGGACGGTTGTCGGCGGGCCTCGAATTGCAGTGTGCGCGTTGTCTCGAGCCGGTGCGGCAGGACATCGCCCGCGAGTTTGAATTGCTTTACCGGCCGCTCGGCGTCGACGCCGGACGCGACGAGCTTTCCGTCACCGACGCGGAAGCCGAGATCGGCTATTATCAGGGCGAAGGCATTCTGCTCGAAGACGTGTTGCGCGAGCAGGTGCTGCTGGCGCTGCCTTTGAAGATCACCTGCCGCGAAGATTGCAAGGGCTTGTGCCCGCATTGCGGCAAGAATCTGAACCAGGAACAATGTTCCTGCGTGGTTGCGGCGGACGATCCGCGCTGGGCCGCGCTGAAAGAAATTCGCAGCAAGCTGGAGCAGTAGAAGCTGTCAGCTATCAGCGGGTGCCCCGTCCTTGTCGCGTTCTTGGCGACAGGGCGGGGATTTTGACTGAGTGCCGGCTGCTCTCCAGAAGTTATCGAGAAGAACTAAAGTTGGCGGCCGGCCCAAAGGCCCCGCGAGAGGAACTCACTACCATGCCTAATCCGAAACGGCGACACTCCCAGAAGCGCACTTCCACCCGGCGGGCCCACGACGCCCTCAAAGCCCATTCACTTTCTGAATGCCCCAACTGTCACGAGAAGAAAATGCCTCACCGCGCCTGCCCCAAGTGCGGGTACTATAAGGGACGCGAAGTCCTCGACGTAAAGGAAGCCAGCTAACCGACAGACACCATGCCTAGCGTGATCGCGCTGGATGCGATGGGTTCGGACCGAGCGCCCAAGCCTGAGATTGAGGGCGCGATACTGGCGGCACGCCAGTTCGGCGTGCGCGTGCTGCTGGTCGGCCCTGAAACCACGATCAAGACCGAACTGGACCGTCACCGCGCGGCCCGAAAACTGCCCATCGAAATCGTCCACGCCAGCGAAGTCATCACCATGGAGGACAAAGTGGAGGCGATCCGCGCCAAGCGCGACTCCTCCATGCGCGTGGGCCTCCGCCTGGCGCGCGAAGGCCAGGCCGCTGGCTTCGTCACGGCCGGCAACACCGGCGCCGCTATGGCCACAGCCAAGATCGTGCTGGGCGCGGTTCCCGGCGTCGACCGCCCCGCGCTGGCTGCGGTCTTCCCCACTGCGCCGGGAAATCCCGCGATGCTGCTTGATGTAGGAGCCAACGTCGACTGCAAGCCGGAAAATCTCGAACAGTTCGCCGTGATGGGTGACGTTTATTTCCGCGCCATGTTTGGAGATATGTTTGGTAAAGGGCCGGGCGCGCCGAGGCCGCGCGTCGGGCTGCTCTCTATCGGCGAAGAAGAAACTAAGGGCAACGAACTCACGCGCGAAGCCTTTCAGTTGCTCAAGCAGCTTCCGCTGAATTTCGTCGGCAACGTGGAAGGCCGCGATCTTTACAACGGGAACGTGGACGTCATCGTCGCCGACGGTTTTGTCGGCAACGTGGCCCTGAAAATTTCCGAAGGCGTGGCCAACCTGGTGCGCACCGCGCTGAAAGAATCGCTCAAGGCCACGATCACGCGGCAGGTCGGAGCGCTGCTTTCGCGCAGCGCATTTACGGATTTCAAAAAGCGCCTCGATCATACGGAATACGGCGGCGCCCCGCTGTTGGGCGTGAAAGGCGTCTGCATCATCACCCACGGTTCTTCCAATGCCAACGCCATGAAGAATGCGGTGCGCGTGGCCGCCGAGTTCGCCGAGCGCGGCATCAACCAATCGATCGAGCGCGGACTGGCCGCGTTGAAACCGCCCGAAGCGATTCAGCCAGAAGTCGCGCATTCCAATGACTGACTCGACCTGCGAAAAGCGTGCCTCCTCACACTTGAAAGATGATGACAAGTGGTCACGCGCCGCCTTCAGTATTTTCAGCGTTACGCTAACGCCTCAAGAGATTACTCAGCGACTCGGGCTCCAACCAACACGAACGCACGAGAAGGGCCAGCCAAAGGGATTCCGTCGCAAAGATGGCTCGATCAGCCCACTGATTCTTTGGAAAGATTCTGCATGGCATCTGAATGCTCCCTTGAAGGGGGATCAGGATCTCGCGGAGCATATCAAGTCGCTTCTCGATATCCTCGAGCCAATACGCGATGATATTAAGTCACTGTCCCCCGAGTGCACTCTCATCAGGTTGTTCTGCGGTTTTTCGTCGGGCAGCGGACAGGGTGGCTTTTCCCTCGATAGCCAGACATTAGGGCGCCTGTCAAAGTTAGACCTCCCGCTCGTTTTAGATCTTTATCCTCCGAGCGATCCCGAAGAGGCAGCGGATCTAGCACAAGAAGATTCTTCAATCGATCGATTTACCAGCGCTAGATAAACAATGACTGATTCCCCGAACACCATCGCACTCCTGTTCCCCGGCCAAGGCTCACAAGCTGTTGGCATGGGCAAAGACCTGGCCGAAAAATATCCCATCGCTCGGCAAACATTTGAAGAGGCCGATGACGCTCTCGGCTACAAACTTTCGCAACTGTGCTTCGAGGGCCCGGAAGACCAGCTTCGTCTGACCGAGATCACGCAGCCGGCCATTCTTACCGTATCGGTCGCCGCCCTGCGCGTGCTCGAATCACGCATTCCCAAGCCCGCCTACGTCGCCGGCCACAGCCTCGGCGAATATTCCGCGCACGTCGCCTCCGGGACATTTGCGTTTGCCGACGCCGTCCGCACCGTCCGCAACCGCGGCAAGTACATGCAGGAGGCCGTGCCGGTGGGCGTAGGCGCGATGGCCGCAATTCTGGGCCTGGATCTCGAAAAAGTCACCGCCGTCTGCCACGACGCGGCGCAGGGCGAAGTATGCCAGCCCGCCAACATCAACTCGCCCGAACAGATTGTGATTTCCGGCAACACCGCCGCGGTCGAGCGCGCCGCCAAACTCGCCGACCAGCGCGGCGCCAAGAAGGCCCGCCTGCTGCCGGTGAGCGCTCCTTTCCATTGTTCGCTCATGAAGCCGGCGCAGGACCGTCTGCAAGGTGATCTCGATGTCCTCCCGATGCACAAGCCGGTTTACCCCGTCGCCTGCAACGTGGACGCCGAACTGGTCGCCGACGAACAGCGCGCCTGCAATACGCTCGTCCGCCAGGTCACCGGTTCAGTGAAGTGGGATCAATGCATGCGCCTTCTCATCGGGCTGGGCGTCGAAACTTTCATCGAAGTTGGTCCGGGAAAAGTTCTCTGGGGATTGATGCGCCAGGTCGACCGCTCCAAGACCTGCCTGACGGTCGGAGATGATGCGACGCTAACGAAAACGCTGGAGTCGCTTGCGAAAACGCCCGCGTAGAGCGGCTTAGGAATTTCCTGGATGCTCCAAAGCATTTTCACCGTCGCTGTAGCGCATTTGGGATTGTCATCCCGAGCGCCAGCGAGGGACCTGGGGGTTCGCCCGCGGCAGTGATCACTGTACCGCATTACGAACTGTCATCCCGAGCGCCAGCGAGGGACCTGGGGTTTGCCCGCGGCAGTGATCGCTGTGGCGCATTACGAACTGTCATCCCGAGCGCCAGCGAGGGACCTCGGGGTTCGCCAGCGGCAGTGATACTGGTGGTGCAAGCTAGAACCTGGATCCCTCGCTACGCTCGGGATGACAAGCGTTGACAAGCGTCTCTGGTCCGCGCTACAACGCCCGGCCGGACAGCCGGGCCCCGCCCTGAGCCTGTCGAAAACGGGTCGGCCGTCCCCACGCCCGTTCAGTGAAACATCAGTTCACACGGAGGATAGCTCATGGTGTGATCCGATTTTTCCACCCACACCTGCGCGTGTTCGGCGCGGTCGTTCACCACCACATCCACGACGATTCCACTGCCGCCGCCCGGGCAGGTGCTCGCGCCGAAGACTTTCTGCGTCTTGATCAGTCCCCACTCTCCGCCCGGCCCCCAGTCGCGATAGAAATCGCCGAACGGATATTTAGGATGCCGGTCGGGATGCTGGCGCCAATCCGGATCCTGCATCCAGACGCCGTAGGCCGTGTTGTAATCCTGTTTCTGCAGCGCGTCGAAAAACTTCCCGGCAACCCGTTCTTCCGGCCAGTAGCGAAACCACCAGCCGTGGCCAAGCAGGAAGCCCAGCAGGCCGATACCAAGCACGATGACTGCGGCAACGGTCGCGGCAACGAGTCGCCTCTTCCGTCTCCGGGCTATTCTCGGGTCAAGTTCTTGGGCGTCCAGAAGTGTCATACCTCTCTAGCATAACGGACACGGCAGGCGATGGGAAAGTTCCCGAAGAATCGATTTCACCGCCGAGCACGCCGAGATCGCAGAGAAAGTTATTGGCCATTGATTTGGTCCCGTTGCGACTTTCTCGGCGTCCTCTGCGTTCTCGGCGGTGAATGCTTTACAGCGTTCTCTTGAACAGCGGAATCGCAATCCCCAGCGTGGCCGCGGCGAACAGCGTCAGGAACAGCATATCGCCCCAGACCGCCGTCAGCGAAGTCTCCTTCAGCAGCAGGCACTTGAAACCATCCACCGCATAAGTAAACGGATCCACTCTCGCGATGGCCCGCAGCCAGGGCGGAAACGCCTGGATCGGATATACCGCACCGCTGGGAAAAAACAGCAGCGTGTTGAGAATGCCGAACATGGCGCGGGGCACCAGCGGGTCTTCGATGCGCACCATCATCAGAAACATCATGGTGTTAAAGGCCAGCGAAGTCAGCACGATCATGATCAGTAAGCCGAACGCCGCGACAGGATTGAAAATCGTCCCCACGCCCGCCAGCATCGACCCGATGCCCACGATCACCACCCCGCTCATCACCGCCTTGATGGCGCCCGCCAGGTTCAGCCCCAGCACCAGTTCGAGCTTGGTGATGGGCGTGACCAGATAGCCTTCGTGCACGCCGCGCGCCTTGTCGTCAATGTAGAGCATGCCGCCGCCGATCATCACCGACACGAACATGGCCAGCACCAGCGATCCCGGCAGCAGGTACTTCATGTACTCGACGTAAGGATAGAGTTCCACAGTATCCAGCGCCCTCTGCTGCAAAATGCGCGGCGAAATGTCGGGCTGGTTGAGGGCATTGGTAAGGTCGGTGAGCTCGTTTTCGATCGCCCCGCTCATGAACTGGTCGCTGTTGTCCACGACCAGCGCGATGCGCGGGTGGTTCTGCTCGTATACGCGCCGGGAAAATTCCGGCGGGATGATCACCGCGCCCTGCAGCCTGCCGTCGCGCACGTCCTCCATGGCTTGCCGGTCGCTGTCGTAAGGAATCGGAACAAAGGTGCGAATGTTGGCGCGCACGGCGTCGAAGGCTTGGCGGACTTTCAGCGCCTGCGGCCCGCCATCCTGGTCCACGATGGCAATCTTGGCGTCGTGGATTTTCCCGCCGAATGCGTTGCCCAGAATGATCAGTTGCACCAGCGGGAAGATCATCGAGGCCAGCATCAGTGTGGGCGAGCGAAAGAACTTGCGCATCTCGCGCTCGACAATCGCCATCATTCGATTCATACAATGAACTCCATGATTGTCATCCCAAGATTGTCATCCCGAGCGCAGCGAGGGACCTGGGTGTTCGCCCGCGGCAGTGATTGCTGTAGCGCATTACGAACTGTCATCCCGAGCGCAGCGAGGGACCTAGGTTCTTGCCCACGCCACCAGTATTCCCCGGTCAGGCGGAAACTAGATATCTCACAACTCACGACTCACGACTCGCAACTCGCGACTCCGTCACGGCTGCACCCCCGGCCGCTGCGGCATAACGAAGGCATACGCTTTCTGCAACTCGTCGCGCAGCTGCCGCCCGGTGTAGTGCACGAAAACGTCGTCCAGCGTCGTGTTCTGCACCGTGAGCGACTTCACCGGCACTCCGGCGGTTACCGCCATCTCCACCAGTTCCGTCGTGGTGCGCGAGCCATTGCCCGTCAGCACGCGATACATGCCTGCGCCCTCGTGCTGCACCGAAGTCACATCGTCGAGCGTGTGCAGCCGCTGCTCCCAATCGGCAGGAGGATTCTCGAACTGCGCCTCGATCACATTCGATCCCGGCACGCTCGCCTTCAGCGCTATGGGAGCATCGAGCGCCACCAGTTTGCCGTGATCCACGATCGCCACCCGGTCGCACAGCCGGTCGGCTTCATCCATGTAATGGGTGGTGAGCAGGATGGTCAGTTGCCGCTGCTCTTTGATGTTGCCCAGCATCTCCCAAACCGCGACCCGCGAAACCGGGTCCAGCCCGGTGGTCGGCTCGTCCAGAAAAAAAATTCGCGGATGGTGCACCAGGCCACGCGCAATCTCCAGCCGCCGCCGCATGCCCCCGGAAAGCGTCTTGGTCTGCGCCTCCCGCCATTTGGTGAGGTCCACCAGTTGCAGAAGTTCATTGATGGACCGGTTCCGCTCCTTGGCGGGAACGTCGTAGAGCTTGGCGTAGATCTGCATGTTCTCTTCGACAGTCAGGTCGAGGTCGCTGGTCAGCGCCTGCGGAATCACTCCGATCAAATGCCGCACGGCATTGGGATCATGCGCCACATCGTGGCCGCCGATCCGCGCTTTGCCGGCCGTGATCGGAATCAGCGTCGTCATCATGCGGATCAGCGTGGATTTCCCCGCGCCATTCGGTCCCAGCAGCCCGAAGATTTCGCCTTCCTTCACGCTGAAGGAAACATCGTCCACGGCGGTGAAATCGCCGTACTTCTTGACGATGTGCTCCACTTCGATGGCCGCGGGCGCCGCCGGATCGTAGACCGGTTTGATCGCCACCGTGCCGCTCGCCGCTGCGCCGTTCGTTTTGGAATCGGATTCCCCCATCATCGCTGCTCTGCCGTCGCCGCGTTCTGTGCGGCGTTGCTTTTGATCTGATCGGGTGAAACCAGCACCTCGGCCGTCATTCCGGGCACGTATGCGCCCCGCGGATTGTCCAGACGCACTTTCAACACAATGGTTTTGATGTCGCGCTTGCGCCGGCTCACATCGCGCTGCGTGGCGTAGTCGCCTTCCACTCCCTTGAAAAACACTTTGCCGCTGGTGAGCGTTCCTCCCGGCAGCCGCACGCGCAGCACGTCGCCATATCCAATGTGATCGGCGTAGGTTTCCGGGATCGCCGCCCGCACCCAGGTGTCGCTCAAATCCACGATAGTAACGATGGGCGCTCCGATATTGACCACTTCTCCCTGCCGCGCCGCGCGCACCGAAACCGTTCCGTTCACCGGCGCATAAATATTCGTATAACCCAGCCGCACCGCGGCCTGATTCTTCTGTGCAATCGCGGTTTTGAGATCAGCTTCCGTCTCCGCCACGGTGCTCTTGGCCGCATTGGCCTGATTCGTGCGCGCAATCGCGGAATTCAAATCGGCCTCGGCCGCGCTGACCATATCCTGCTGCGCCTGCACCGTGGCCTGCGCCGCCTGCAGATTGGTCTCGGCCTGCACCCGGTCCTGATCGGAAGCCACTCCCACCTTGGCCAGTTCGATGGTGCGGCGGCTGTCGCTTTCGGTGCGCTCCAGGGCCGCCTTCGCCTGCAACAGTTGTGCTCTCGCCGATGCCAGCTTCGCTCGCGCGTTCGCCACGTCGCTCGAGGTCGATCCCGAGGTGGAGGCCTCGGTGTGCTGCGTCTCGGCGACTTTGTGCTTCACGCTGGCGATCGTGGCCGCGGCCGCCGCCTCCTGCGTCTGCAACTCCGACGGATCGAGCACCGCGATGAGATCGCCCGCCTTGACCGGCGTGCCCTCATCCACCAGCAGCTTCTGTATCCGGCCTTCGACCTGCGCGCTCACGATCACCTGGTTCGCATCCACCGTGCCGATCAGAATCAGATCGCGGGAATGATCGGCGGAAAAATAGTAGTACGCGGCGGCAATCACGAAGATGATTCCGAGCACGATGAAGAAGCGGTTGCGTGGGCTCATGAGCGCCCTCCTTGCGCAGCGTGATTTTTCGGAACGAACAAGCCCGCGGAAATGAAATCCAGCACCGCGGCCCGCCGTTCGGCGATCCGCTCCGGGGTCAGGGGATTAAAACCGACGATCTTCTGCATCATGGGCGCTCCACTGAAATAAAAAACCACCATCGCCACCATGGAAGGAACGAAGTGAGCTGGATTGACCGGCCGGAACTCGCCCTCGGCAATGCCCTTCCGCAGCAGCTCGCCGACCCGGACAAAGATCGGCTGAAAATAATTCTTGATGATCCGGTCCAGATGAGGCGAGTGGCCCTCGCGCGCCCGCATCATTTCGCGCTGCATCAGCCGCGGGTACATCTGGTTCGAGGCCACAAAGTCGAAATACGCGCCCACATACGCCATCACCTTCTCGCGCGGCGGCAAATCGCTGTCGAGCGCGCGAAAAACCGTCTGCTTCAGGCCGGAAAATGCCTCGTCGAGGACCGCCGAATACAGCGTCTCTTTATCTTTGAAGTAGTAGTAGAGCAGGGCCTTATTGACCCGGGCTTCGCGGGCGATGGCGTCGGTGCGGGCGCCGGCAATCCCGAACTCGGCAAACTCATGCGCCGCCGCTTCCAGGATGGCGGCACGGCTCTCCTCCGGCTGGCCCCGCGAGCCCATGCGCCGAGGCGAGATATGACGGGAGTGAAACAGCCGGGCCATACTTAATTAACCAGTTAGTTAGATTATACACGAGGGCCGCCGTTGCAGAGAAACGAAAACGGGCCGGGAAGTGAAGCCGCTTCGAGTTTGTTTTTGACTCCTTCGCGTCCTTCGCGAATCCTTCGCGCCCTTCGCGGTTTAAGGTTTTTCGCCGCAAAGCACGCAAAGCAAGCCGCAAAGTCCGCAAAGCAAGCGGCGGCCGGGACTCTCAGGATGCGCCAGTACACCCCTATTCAAGGCGATGCGAATGATCCGTGACCAGCCCACTTTGCGTCCTTCGCGAATCCTTCGCGCCCTTCGCGGTTTAAGATCTTCCACCGCAAAGCACGCAAAGAAAAACCGCGAAGTCCGCAAAGCCGGGGATGGTCGGGCGCAGCCTCTCGGCACTCCAATGCGCCACTGGCAACTGGCAACTGCCCCCGCCCTACCCGCTGTGCCTGATATGCATCACGTCGCCGTCCTGCACGATGTAATCCTTGCCCTCCAGGCGCAGGGTGCCCTTGGCCCGCGCGTTGGCTTCCGATCCAGCTTCCAGGAGCTGGTCCCAGCGGATGGTTTCGGCGCGGATGAAATGTTTTTCCAGATCGGAGTGGATGGCTCCCGCCGCTTCCTGCGCGCGGGTGTGAGCCGGGATTTGCCAGGCGCGGCATTCATCCTCGCCCGACGTGAAAAAAGAAATCAGTCCCAGCAATCGGTAAGTCGTCCGGATCAGGCGCGTCAGCCCGCTTTCTTTCAGCCCGTAGCTTGACAGAAACTCGGCGGCATCTTCGTCGCTCATCTCGGAAAGCTCAGCCTCGACCTTCCCGCAGATCGCGGTGGCGGCGGAATTGGGCCGCGCGGCAATGTCCGTGAGTTTGTACTTGCCGACCGCCTCCTCCAGTTCCCTTCCCAGTTCGCCCGACTCGCCGATGTTCAGCACGTAGAGGATCGGCTTCTCGCTCAGAAACATGAAGCCGCGAATCCGCTTCTTATCCTCGGGCGACATTTCCAGTTCCCGCAGCGGCTTGTCCTGCCCCAGATGCGCATTGGCGCGCTGCAGCAACTCGAACTCTTTTTCGAGCTCAGCCGTTTTCATCTTCTTGAGATCTTTTTCCAGCCGCTCCAGCCGTTTTTCGATCTGCCCCAGATCGCTGACCATGAGGTCAAATTCCACGTTCCTGATGTCGCGCAGGGGATCGATCTCGCCCACATGCGGGATCGCCGGATCCTCGAAAACCCGCACCACGTGGGCCAGGGCGTCCACCTGGCGCAGGTGGCCGAGGTACGCGGTTTCCTTCAGCGCGTCCTGGCCAATGGCCCCGACGTCCACGTATTCGACCGAGGTGTGGGTCAGTTTTTTCGGATTGTAGAGGGCGGCCAGCCGGTCGAGGCGGTCGTCAGGAACCTTGGCCACGCCGATGTGCGCCTCGCGCGGATTGGCGAATGCGGGCGCGGATAGATTCGCCTTAGTCAAAATGCGGAACAGCGATGTCTTGCCTACCTGGGGCAGGCCAATGATGCCGGTTTTCATAGGAAAGCTTCTAGCTCCTAGCTCCTAGCTCTTAGCTCATAGCTCATAGCTCTTACGAATCCTGGAACTGACATAGGCGTGCAGCCAGCGTCGAGCAGCCTTTTAGAATAAACCATAGCGTTGCGGATTGCCCAAAGAAGGGGGGAGTGGACTGTTTTGAAATTCAACTCGGAATAGGACGATTCCATTTATCGACTTCAAGACCGCATTGCTGACACGTCCAACCACCCCAGAGAGCTTGACGAAAATTGCGGGGAACGCGAATCTGCCCACGCACTTTGCCGCAACGTGGGCACTCAATCTGCCCGGCAGTGTTGATTCCCCATCGCGTCCTAAAATAGGTGCCATGCACAACTAGGATGATACCGACCATCGTGATTCCGGCGATGATGAATAGCCCTATCACGCTGCACCCCCGGGTGTCTTCCGCCCCAATAATCCCACCAACCCAGCTAATCCACAAAGGTGATCCGTGGAGCGAGTTCCTATCGCGGGGTGACGCGCAAGATTTGATGGACGCGGTGAGTGCTGTCTGTGATTCCAGTCACACAGAAAAGTGACCCCCTAAACAGGACTCCTGCCCCCCTCCCAGTAAGCTCCAACCAGATGAAGTTCCACCCAGCTGTCCGGCCAGGCCGGGGGAATTTGCTGAAGTTCATGCCCGGAGGTGGCGCATGTTCACCAATCCCGCAGCCAGCTGGTATCACAGAAACCTTTACGACTCCAAATCCGCGTGTGAACATTGTGGAGGGATCATTCGCCACGAACGCTGGTGCATCACGCGCGATGCGCTGGTGCAGTATGCCTACGGAGCGGTGCTGAATCCCGAAAAGCTGTCGCTGACCGACAGGCTCATCCTGCACGCCCTGGGCGTATCGTGGCAAAAGAACCAGGCCGCGGGAAACTGTCTGACTGCCTAGCCAACGCCCCGTCTGGCTTACTTCCGATTGCAAGTCGGCCCTCTTGATATCCCCCGGTGCTGGAGGACAGTCGGTCCCGTAGGGACCTCCGAAAATAGCCCGCCAGTTCACTGGCGGGATATGCGTGGAAAACGACCTCCGCGTGCCGTAGGCACGACTGAACCGTAGGCGCCACCTTTCCACTTCAGTCGTCCCTAGCGGGACTGGTTCGCCTTAAAGGCCCGATGCCCCGGCGCTGAAGCGCCGGGCTACTTTCAGCCGTCCCCCTCGGCGCGCTTCGCTTGCTCAGGGCAGCCTCTGCGGGACTAGGCAATCGGTGCGATTTCGATCATGTCCGCAGAGCGAGCCCCAGCTCTACTCTCCCGCCGCCTTCGCCGCCGCCGGAACCCCAATCGTCACCGAGTCAGGCTGCGTCCAGACCGCCTTGCCGCTGGTCAGGTCCAGGCGATTCATCGTGATCTTCAGTTGCTTGCGGTCCACTTCGACCATCAGGTAGTGGTAGTTCACTTCCTTGCTCTGAAAAGGATCGTCGGCCGCCCGCTCGATGGGATAGGCGTGCGCCGCTCCTCCCCCGCTCACGAAATAGGTCACGCCGCCATGCTCATGCCGCTCGTAGTTGTGGACATGCCCGGAGAAAACCACCATGCGGTAGGGGGCCTGCGCCTGGCGCGCCTCCAGCATTTTCGCCAGCGCCTGTTCCTGGGGCCGGGCCGAGTGTCCACCGCCAAATTTTTTGTCGTCCGACGAACTGGTGTACGGCGGGTGGTGGTCCATGACGAAGACGAAATCCACGTCGGCAGGAACGTGATCGAGTTTGTCCGCCAGCCACTGGCCCTGCGCTCCAGTGACTTCGTCGAGTGAGCTGTCGAGCACGAGTATCAGCGTGTTGGCCGCGCGCACCGAGTAGTAGAGGCTGTTCTTCAGATCGGGGAAGCGCTGAAAGTAGTTGCCCAGCGCGACTTCTTCCTTCCCGTGCAGATCGTGGTTGCCCAGCGCCGGATAAACCGGGATTCTCTTTTCGCGCCAGACGCTGGTCTCCGTGTCCCAGACCTTCCAGTCATCGGCGTCATAGCCGTTGTAGACGATGTCGCCGGTGAAGCAAATGAATGCGGGACCGGCCTGCGCGATCGCCTCGATCAGCGCGACCCGTACCGCAGGATTGGCCGCGTCCGTATCTTTGGGATCGTGGAAGCGCGTGTCTCCATAGGCAACGAAGCGAAAGGGAGCCTTGACACCGACTTGCAGACCAACCGGCGTGAAAGTCTGTGCGCTCGACTTCTTCGTGCAACCGAGGAGAGCGAGCAGCATTGCCACGGCGACAAGCAACGATGCGGCACGGACGGGCGTATAGCGTCGCGAATTCATAGGTAAGAACCCCACTTCGGAATCAAGGCCAGCTCGGATTGGCAACTCATGCGCAAGCACGATTCGTATCAGGGTATGCCTTCAGGCATACCGCAAGCACCACATCATCATTGCGCCTTCAGGCGCTGAATTAGCGGCCGCGGAGTCGAGGAACCTGCTTTTATTTTCCCACGACCAGCACTTCGAACTGCCCATTCTCCGCCGTGGAAAGGAAAAGCCGGTGCGTCTTGGGATCGAGCGTCATGGTCTTGGCCCGCGGCGCAGTCTTCACCGTCTCGACCACGGAGTACTTATCCGGGCTGTCCTGGTGAATCACGGTGATCGTGCCTTCGCCGTTGGAGTTGAAAATCAGACTGGATTCGGGATCGAACGCGGTCGCGTCCACATGATCGCCGATGGGCAGCGTGGTGATGACCTGCCCGCTGTCCGCGTCAATCACCGCCATGACCTTGCTGCGGCAGCCCACGAACAGGCGCCGGTTGGCGCGGTCCATCGCCATGCTGCTCGGCGAGGCACACGGCGCGGTCGGCCAGCGCTGCTCGACTTTGAGTTCGCGGGCATTGATCTTCAGAACCTGGCTTTCATCCTCCAGATTGTCGAAGACATAGCCGTTGCCGTCGGCGGCCGCGAATTCCGGCCCGCCTCCCAGATCCACCGTGCCCGCCACCTTGCCCGTGGCGGCGTCAATGGCGGTCGCGCTGTTGCTTTCGCCGTTGAAGGCGAACACTCGTTTTGTGGCGTCGTCGTAGATGATTCCGTCCGGATTCTTGGGGCTCGCGATCTCGGCCAGCACCTTCATCGTCTTCAGATCGAACATGAGGACCTTGTCGGCTTTGCCGTCGCTGATGAAGCCGTGGTTGAACTCCGGCGCCAGCGCAATGCCGTGCACTCCTATGGTCGGAATCGAGCCCAGCGACTCGCCCGAATCGAGGTTGAGAATCTCCACCTGGGTTCCGTGCGAAACGTACAGCCGGCGGGCCGCTTCGTCCACGGTGAGGTAATCCCAACCGCCCTGGCCGGAGACGGAGATCTTTTTAACGACGGAATAGCCGCCGGCGGCCGCCGAAACTCCGGCCAGAACAAAAGTCAACACAACCACGGCGAGGATCGACGAGCTCTTTGCAGGCATGCGCAGTCCTTTGGGCATTTCCAGTTTTTCCTTCTCGGAAGCAGTTTTTCCGCTACAACCGAAACCGCAATTATAGACGGCGAATCTGAAGGTCTCCTGAAACAGCGAGAAGACCTTCAGAGTCCTGTGGATTAATCCTCTCGCCGCGGCTGCGAGCGCAGGCCGAACGAGTAGGTGCGGTTGTAGTATTCGCGCTGAATCATGTACCACGGGCTGCCGTTGTAAAAGCCGAAGACCTCGTTGGTGAGGTTCAGGCCCTGGCAGAGCACGGTGAGACTCTTCATTACGCGGTAGCTGACTTGCGCGTCCACTTGTGTGTGCGGGAAGAAGTAGATGTCGCCTGCGGGACCCTTGGTACCCAGACTGGACGGATCCTCACAAACGCCTTGTGCGCTTTGCGTCGCAGTACATTGTTGCCACTGGTACTGGTAGATGCTGGCGCCGTTATAGCTGACGCCGAGTCGTGACGAAAATCGTCCCTTGTCGTAGGTCGGGCTGAAGTTCCACGTCACGGGAGCCTGGCGCTGGAGCGCGGGAGTATCGTTGCGTAGCGGCAGAGAGCCGGAGTTGGAACCCGTCCAGCTATAGTTGGCGGACAGTCCGAATCCGCTCAGCGGGCCGGGAAGGAATCCCAGGTGCTGAATGTAGGCAGCTTCGAAGCCATACAGCTTCGCGTTGTGGCCATTGATAATGTAGTCGAGCTGGTAAGACGGATACTGGTTGTAGAAAGGATCTCCCGGACTCAGGAATGGATTATCCACGTAGTAGATCGGGGAACTTAGCTGCTTGTAAAAGAAGCCGGCCTGCAACTCCCCGAACGGTTTCAGATACCGCTGATACAGCAAGTCATAGCTGTTGGCGTGTTCTGGCTTGAGGTTCGGGTTCCCAATACTGACGCTGGGCGGCGAGCCGCTCTGACTGAGCTGGACGTAAGGAATCGTGTCGTATGGGTCGGGTCGGGAGATGCCCCGCCCATAGACTGCGCGGATATCGGAATTATCGCTGATGCGGTAGCGTAACTGCACGCTGGGCAGCGGGTCCCAGTACCAGGCATTCGCCGGCTGAGGCAGCGTCCCGGTGTAGTTGCCGTTTACATCCTGGGTTACAAGGAAACCGAGAGTGTTCAGTTGTGTTGCTTCGATACGAAGGCCGGTCTGTAAACGGAAGCGGCCGAACTCGATCGTATTCATTGCGTAGCCTGCTGAGACGCGCTCGGTCAGGTCGTAGTTACTCGCGTCGGAGCCAAGGTGAGTCGCAGCTACGTCCAACGCGAGGACGCCCTGGCTGACCAGGTTGTTCAAATCGCTGGTGATCTTATTGAAGTCGGTCACGGGCCCGAAAGTGTAGGCCTTGAAGTAGTAGTTCGGGTTCGCGAATCCGCTCAGATATTGGGTCATCAATGGCGTGCATGCCGTTTGATTCGGTCCAGTGCACGCTGGAGGGACTGTTGCCAGCACAGACTGGTCATACTCCGGCGAGTAGGCGTCCTGTCCCTTGTGTGCATTGCGCACTTTGAACCCGAACTCGAATGTCGAGGCGTGCGAGCCGAGGTGGTAGTTTCTTGCGTAAGAAACAGCTCCCTGCAGGTTCACCTGCGAAGTGATTCCGGAAGTTGTCCCGACGTCCTCTAAACTCCACTGGGACGGGTCGAAGGTCGGGGATCCAAAGCAAGATGGATCCCATTTCGGCAGGTGAATATTCGAACTTGGCAAGTTGACACAAGTAGTCAGATTGCTGAGGGCACTGTTGGTCACTGGCTGGAAGTCGACGCCAGGATTGCCGGCTGCCGCTGTCTGGCGCGCTCTCGCAGCCGACAGTTCCCAACTCAGCCAAGATTTTTCGAAAATATGCTTCCCGCCAATGGCCAGGTCTCCGA
This sequence comes from Candidatus Sulfotelmatobacter sp., assembly GCA_052326105.1. Lineage (GTDB taxonomy): Bacteria > Acidobacteriota > Terriglobia > Terriglobales > Acidobacteriaceae > Sulfotelmatobacter. Next base: position 85,537 of record JBKQRC010000064.1, read on the forward strand.
TGCCGTAGTCGGGTAAACGGTTCGAGGTTGAGAAGTTGGGGCTGCCGCCGCTGTTCAGCGTGTAAACCCACTTGTCGCCGTAGTCTTTGAAGTCGGACAGAAAATAGTGCAAGTAAACTCCAGAGGCCGGGTCTGGAAGCTTATAGTCGAGCGAACCGGCGAAGCCCCAGCGATAGCGTTTATACCGGTACTCGCGCACGTCCATGCTGTCATAAAAAGGCGCGGCCTGGCCCAGGTCAGGTGAGGGCTCTATATCGTCGATTCCCCGGCCGTTGTAGTCGTAGCTCCCGGAAAAAAGTGCGCCAAAGCGTTTCTCGTGTCCGAATCGCTCCCCAGCCGTTCCGTCGAGGTGGCCCGTATAGCGGGTGTCCACGATTGGCGTCCATCCGCCGATACCTTCCAGACTTAGCGTCGGCAGGTCCCCGGCGGTCTTCGTGCGCAGGTTGACCGATCCGCCGATGGCGTCGCCATCCTGGTTCGCCGAAAGTGTCTTATTGATTTCGACGGATTCGACGATGTCAGCCGGGACCGTGTCGAGTTTTACCTGACGGACGCCTGCTTCCGGCGATGGAACGTTGATGCCGTCGATGGTGACATTGTTCAACCGCGGCTCGGTTCCGCGAATCTGCACGTACTTGCCTTCGCCCTCGTCGCGCTCCAGTGTGACGCTGGGCAGGCGGCCCACGGCGTCGGCAATGTTGGCATTGGGAAGGCTCGTGATCACGTCCGCAGGCAGCACGTTGAGAATGTTGTCGGAGGTCCGCTCGCGATTGATGGCTTCGGCTTCGCCGTGGGGACGGTCCGCAGTCACCGTGATTTCTTCGCTGGCGGCCGCGACTTTGAGCATCGCGTCAACTCGGGAATCCTGGCCCGCCTTGACCACCACTCTCGTGCTGAAGGTCTGAAAACCGACATAAGAGATCTTCACCGTATAATCACCGGGCGCGAGATCGGTGACGTCGAACTCCCCATGCGAGTTGGTCGCCATCGACATCCCTTGCGGCTGCAACTCGACAAGGGCACCGGGCAACACCGCGCCCGCACGGTCTGCCGCACGTCCGCTGATGGTGCCCGTAGCATGTTGCGCGGCGGCGGTGATTCCCAGAAGCAACATGACGGCCAGCACGCAGATCAATCCGGTGAAGAGCGAAAGGATAGGAGATAGGGAATTCCGTTTCATGACGTCAGCTCCTTAGGACGGCGGTCGCTAGCAGGGAGAACCTACCCCTCTTGCCGGTGAGAGCAAATTCACGCAAGCCACAGGCGTCTCCCCGAAAACAGAACCTTCCACTGATCGCGTGACTGATGATTTTAGGAATGCCTTGTAACTGGGTGATGAAAGGCAGGTTAATATTTCTTCAGGTTGGTGAAGCCCACTACTTGGTGAAGCCACTACTTGGTGAAGCCCACTAAGAAGTGGGGCCCATAAAGAATTGTCATTCCGTCTCTAACGACGCAGGCCGGTGTCAAGCATATTTTGAGGACACTTCTCCGGGAGCGCCGTGGAGGGCGCCATTTCGCTCTAGCGGAAAAGGTTTTGATGTCCAGACCAAGGCCGTGTTCCTTTAAATCTCGCGGGGGACAGGGTCCCACCATCCATCTCTTCGGCTCGTGCTGCCATGATTCGTGCTTCGAACTCCCCGCTTTTCGGGGAGGCAGGCTGCCTACTCAAGCGTTCGGTTCTGTCGTCCCACCACGGAATGACTCGGGCTCGCCTGCACGACCGCCCTGCACAGTTGCGCGTACGTCCAGTCCTCGCGCAACATCAGGTACAACCTCACTGCCAGCTTGCGCGCCACCGCCACTTTGGCCAGAGCGCGATGTTTGCGCACCGCCAGGCGACGATAGAAACGGCCCAACTCGGCGTCGTAGCGCACCGCCGACTGGCCCGCTTCCACCAGCAAAAAGCGCAGAAACGAACTGCCTTGTTTGCTGATATGCCCCAGCCGTTGCTGGCCGCCGCTGGAGTATTCGCTGGGAATCAGTCCCAAGTAGCTGCCCACCTGCTTGCCCGAAGCGAACCGCTCCGCCGGTCCCAGCGTCAACACCATCGCCAGCGCCGTCACCGGCCCCACTCCTGGATGCGTCTGCAACCTCACCGCCGCCGGCCGTTTCTGCGCTTCCTCGTCCACCCGCCGGTTCAGTTGCTCGATCTCCGCTTCCAGCCCGTCCAACCACTGCAGCAGTTGCTTCCGCCGCTGGGCCGCGTAGGGCAGCAACTCCAACTTCTCCAACTCCGCTCGCCCCACGGCCGTCCACAGCTTGCGCTTCTTCTGCACTCCCTGGCTCAACGCCACGGCCTGCAGCTGGTTCTTTACTCGCGTCCGGGCCTGTACCTGCTTGTGCCGATGCACCAGCAACTGCCGCACGTCCCGCTCTTCCAGACTCGGTACCCAGATCTTGGGAAACCGATTCCCCCGCAGCAGCGTGAGCACATGTTTCGCGTCCCGCCGGTCCGTCTTCTGCTTGCGCACCACCATGGCCCGGATCGCGGCCGCATCTCACAGCCACAATTCGTGCCCCATCTCCGCCAGCAACCGCTCGAACCACGGATAGTGCCCGCAGGCTTCCATCCCCACCAACACTTCCTGGCCCGCCAGCGAGCGGTAAAACTGTTCCGCCTCGGCGCGGTGTCCCAGCCACCGTTCTTGCTCCTCCCCTGTTTGATTGTCAAAGATCGCGACCTGCTGAAAACCCGAATGAAAATCACAGCCTATAATCAGCATGACGTTGGCTCCTCTCTCGAGCCTTGGTCTTGTTCATCGCAACCAATCTACTCGCTGCGACGAGCCAACGTCGTTATGTAATCAAGCGGAGCGAGGGACCTGGGTGTTCGCTTGCGCGGCGGTGCCATAGGCAAGAACCTAGATCCCTCGCTTCGCTCGGGATGACAACGGGGGTCGGGATGCAAGGCGGGAGTAGCCCGAGCGTAACCTCGGCGCTCGGGCTGCTCCCGCTATAATCGCGGAAGTGGCAACTACAGCAGAAATCCTGAGCCGCGTGGCGACGCGTCCCACCTGGGCCGATGTTTCTCTCACCGCCTTGCGCCAGAACTTCCGCACTGTGCAGAAGCACGTGGGAGCGAATGTGACCGTGTGCGCCGTGGTAAAAGCCGACGCCTACGGCCACGGTGCGGTCGAGTGCTCGCGCGCGCTCGAAGCGGAAGGCGCGCGCTGGCTGGGCGTGACTTCGCTGGACGAGGCCATTCCTCTGCGCGAAGCCGGCATCCGCTCGCGCATTCTGCTGATGACGGGTTTCTGGCGCGGAGAAGAAAGTGAAATCGTCCGCCTGAGCCTTACCCCGACGGTGTGGGAGCCGTGGCATATCGATTCCCTGGAGGCCGCCGCGGCAGCGCTGGGCGTGGCGCGGCATCCGGTGCACTTGAAGGTAGATACCGGCACGGGCCGCCTGGGGGTTTCGGTAGAGGAACTTCCCGCGCTGCTGGCCGCGTTCAAAGCGGCGCAGCATCTGGGGCTGGAAGGGGTATCCACGCATCTCGCATCTTCGGAAATCATGGACGCTCCTTCTGTCGGCGAGCAGGAGCGCAGCTTTGACCTTGCCCGCAGCATGGTGCGCGAGGCGGGCCTGGAACCGGCGCTCGTGCATCTGGCCAATACCAACGCAGTCATCGCGCGGCGCGAGACCTGGGCCAATGTGAACTGGGCCAATGTGAATAAGTCCAATGTGAAAGGGAGCGCCCCGGTGAGCGCCGTGGTGACTGCAATGGTGCGGCCCGGCGTCGCGCTCTACGGGTATTACCTGCCGTTTCAGCGCGCGGGACGCGAAGTCAGCGGCGGAACTTTGCGTTTGCCCGTGAAACCGATTCTCACCTGGAAGACGCGCATTCTTTCGCTGCGCGATTTCGGAGCCAACCAGGCTTTAGGATACGGCGGCACTTACGTGACCAGGGCTCCCGCGCACGTGGCCGTGCTGCCCGTGGGCTACGCCGACGGATACAACCGCCAACTCTCCAATCGCGGGCGCGTGATCGTCCGCGAACACTACGCGCCGATCCTGGGCAGCATTTCCATGGATTTGACGTTGGTGGATGTAACCGGAATTCCCGGGATCTCCGTAGGGGATGAAGTCATCCTGCTTGGCGCCTCGGAAGGATTGAGTGTGGACGCGCTTGATCACGCCCGGCTGGCCAACAGCTCTCCCTACGAAATTCTCTGCAATATTTCGAAACGCGTGCCGAGAAGGTACAGCAGCTAGAGCAGACCCGTGTCTCCCCTTATCACTGTCATCCCGAGCGAAGCGAGGGACCAGGGTGTTGGCATGCGCCCGCGGGGACGCAGGCAAGAACCTAGGTCCCTCGCTTCGCTCGGGATGACAAAGGCGTTTGGTTTGTCCCGCTCAGCGGCCAAATGCCAAGTGCGAACTGCTAAATGCGACCATTGACTGCTTGCCCCCGGAACCCGCCACCCTCGCTTGCTACACTACAAGGTTCGCCATGCCTTCGCGCTACGCACAGTGGATGTACGACTGGGAACACCGGCTCACGTCGGTGGACAACAACCGTGTGGTCCGCCCGCTGGAGTGGGGCGTGGAATGGGCGCGCGACTGGCCTTGCCGCAACGGCTTTCGTCCCACGCAGGCCGCCGATGATCCGGAGAAGTTCTTCCTCGATTTGAACCGGCACATTCTCCGGGCGAGCGACGAATTCTATTCTTACTCGCGTCCGAGCGACTATCGCCTGGAGAACCGCGAAGTCCGCGTCTTCTCTACACGCGAAGTGCCTGATCCGAGGCTGGAGGCCAAGGTCAAGGGAACGGTCGGCGATTTTCTGCGCTTCACTTCGCCAGTCAAGACGCCCTATCCCGAAAACAATCTGGTGAATGCGCGCTGGTTTCCGGTGCCGGGCCGCCGCGCTATCGTGCTGCTGCCGCACTGGAATTCCGATGCGATCTCCTACGTCAGCCTCTGCCGAATCTTCAACCTGCTGGGCGTTGCCGTGTTGCGGCTGAGCATGCCGTATCACGACATTCGCATGCCCGCCGAGATCAGCCGCGCCGACTACGCGGTGTCGGCCAACATCGGGCGCACGCTCGACGCCGCGCGCCAGGGCGTGATTGACATCCGCTGCTGCCTTGACTGGCTGGAACAGCAGGGCTACACGCGGCTCGGCATCGTGGGCACGAGTTTAGGATCTTGCTACGCGTTTCTGGCCGCGGCGCATGACCCGCGCATTCGCGTGGCGGCGTTCAATCACGCGTCCACGTATTTTGCCGATGTCGTCTGGCACGGGCAGTCTACCCGGCACATCCGGCAGGGAATCGAGCAGAAGATCGATTTGGAAGAATTGCGGCAAGCCTGGCTGGCGATCAGTCCCATGTCGTTCTTCGAACAATTCTCTCGCTGGCCGAAGAAGTCGCTGATCGTTTATGCGAAATACGACCTGACCTTTCTGCCGGAATTCTCGCGCCAAGTGGTGGAAGAATTCGAGCGGCACGGCCTGGATCACGAAGTGGCCGTGCTGCCCTGCGGCCACTACACGACCGGCGAAACGCCCTACAAATATATGGACGGCTGGCGGCTGGCATCGTTCTTGCGGACGGCGTGGTAGAAGGCATTTTTTCTTCGCGTCCTTCGCGCGACCTTCGCGTACTTCGCGGTTAGAGATCCCCGGCGGATCAGGCCGGACAGCAGACCGCGAAGGACACCAAGGATTCGCGAAGGACGCAAAGAGAACGCGCACACCGGAGACGATTTAAAATTGGACAATGAGCCTAGGTGCCCTTCCCGATCTGGAGTACCGGCGCGGTGAGTACTTGATCAGCACCGACCCGGCCCGGCTCGATCTGGATGTCATCCACGGATTCCTGACGAACTGCTACTGGGCCAAGGGCATTCCGCGGGAGGTCGTGGCGCGATCTATCCAGCACTCTCTGTGCTTTGGCGTATATGATGATTCCATCGGATCCCCACGTCCCGCAAAAGAGGCGAGACCCTTCGGCAAGCTCAGGGCAGGCCATGGGGCACCCCAGGTCGGCTTTGCCCGCGTGGTCAGCGACTTTGCCACGGTCGCTTATCTCGGCGATGTGTTCATTCTCGAATCGCATCGCGGACGCGGGCTGAGCAAGTGGCTGATGGAATGCATCATGCAGCATCCCGCGCTGCAAGGTCTGCGGCGATGGATTCTGCTGACCCGCGACGCGCATGGGCTGTACGCGCAATTTGGATTCACGCCGGTGAAAGCACCCGAGCGGTATATGGAACTGCACCGGCCTGAGATATACGAGATGTCATCATACGAGATCAGGAAAACGACATGAAAACTTCTGCCTCGATGTACCGCCCGCTGTACGAAACCGATCCGCAGATTGCCGCTGCCATCGACAACGAGACTCGCCGCCAGCACGAAGGTCTGGAACTGATTGCCTCGGAGAACTTCGTCAGCGAAGCCGTGCTGGAAGCCGCGGGCTCGGTGTTTACGAATAAGTATGCCGAGGGATATCCCGGCAAGCGCTACTACGGCGGCTGCGAGTTTACCGACGTCGTGGAGAATCTGGCACGCGACCGTGCCAAGCAGTTGTTTGGCGCCGAACACGCCAACGTCCAGCCTCATGCCGGATCGCAGGCCAACATGGAGGCCTATGCGGCCGTGCTGCAGCCAGGCGACACGATTCTCGGCCTAAACCTGGCGCATGGCGGACACCTTACGCACGGCCATCACCTGAATTTTTCGGGCAAGACCTACAAGATCGTGCCCTACGGCGTCACCAAAGAAACCGAGACCATTGACTACGACGAACTGGAAAAGCTCGCCGAGAAAGAGCGCCCTAAGCTGATTATCGGCGGCGGCAGCGCGTACCCGCGCATCATTGATTTTGCCCGCATGCGCCAGATCGCCGACAAAGTCGGTGCGCTCTACCTGGTGGACATGGCGCACTTCGCCGGTCTGGTGGCCGGAGGCGTCCATCCGTCACCGGTACCGCACGCGCAGATCGTTACTTCAACAACCCATAAAACGCTGCGTGGGCCGCGTTCGGGGATGATCCTTTCCAAGGCCGAATTCGCGCAGGCGATTGATAAAACGGTTTTCCCCGGCATGCAGGGCGGACCGCTGGTGCACATCATGGCGGCCAAGGCAGTGTGCTTCCACGAAGCTATGCAACCGGAATTCCGCGACTACGCGCGCCAAATCGTGGCCAACGCGAAGGTGCTCGCGCAGACCATCGCCGGCGAAGGCTTCCGCATCATCTCCGGCGGCACTGACACGCACCTCATGCTGGTGGACGTTTTCTCCAAGGGCATGCTGGGCAGCGAAGCCGAGAAGGTCCTGGGCGAGGCCGGAATCACAGTGAACAAGAACGCCATTCCCTTCGACACCAACCCGCCGTTCAAGCCGAGCGGCATCCGCATCGGATCACCCGCCATGACCACGCGCGGCATGAAAGAGACAGAGATGCGCCAGATCGGCCGCTGGATCGCGGAAGCGCTGCTGCATCGCACGGACGCAGCCGTGCTGGCCAAAGTCCGCAAGCAGGTGCTCGATCTGTGCGAGGCGTTCCCGCTGTACGCGGAGCGCAGAGCGAAGGCGCAGGCGGAAGTGCGGGCATAGGTATTTTGGGGGAGCTAGCGCAATGTTGAGCTCAGGTGATCCCGTAGGCTATTGGATCAGCCTGAAGCATCTCCTGGTGGGTATCGTCATCGTTGTTGTCATTGCCGTCCTGCTGATCCGGGGGCGCGCCCGGCCAAGGTAGCCGGGAACCCACCGTAATTCCTCTGTGTTCTCCCGTGTCCTCTGTGGTTAAATTGCCATCGGTGAAGATCGCCATCGATATCCGGCGGATGACCGAGTTCGGCGTGGGTACGTACATCCGCAACGTGGTTCGCACCCTCGGCCGGCTTGACCATGAGAATACGTACTTTTTGATCGGGCCTCCTCCGAAGGTGCAGGAAATCGGCGCCTTGCCGCCCAACTTTCATACCGTCGCGCTGACTTCGCCGGAGAGGTCGGTGCAGGGGTACCGCGAGTTCCGCGCGGCGCTGACGCGGCTGGAATGCGATCTGCTGCACGTTCCCAACCTTTTTTCCATTCCCCGCGCTATCCCCTGCCCCTACGTCATGACCGTGCACGACATGGTTGAACACATGTCGCGGCCCCGCGAGCAGAGCGGGTTCTGGCGCTCGCTGCGCCTGCTGTTAACCCGGCGCGTGCTGGAGAACGCGGCCCGCATCTTTGCGGTATCGAACTTCACCAAGGCGGAAATCGAAAAGCTCTTTGGAATTTCCCCCGAGCGGATCGAAGTCGTCTACAACGCGATTGACGAACGCTTTCTGCGCGGACACGCCAGCGCGGCGGACCGCGAACTGATCGCCCAGCGCTATCAGGTGACGTATCCCTTCCTGCTATATGCGGGGCGGATCAGCCCGCACAAAAACGTGGTGCGCATGATCGAGGCGTTCTCGGCGCTGAAGACGGAACTGGAACGAGATCACGCCTATCCCGATCTCAAGCTCATCATTATTGGAGACGACCTCTCCGGCAATCCGGACCTGCGGCGCACGGTGGTGCGCAGCGGAGTGCAGAACGACGTGCGCTTTCTGGGATTTGTCCCCATCGAAGTGCTGCGGATTTTTTATGATGAGGCGAGGATCTTCGTCTTTCCGTCGCTCTATGAGGGTTTCGGGCTGCCCCCGCTGGAAGCGATGGCGCACGGTACGCCAGTCGTCACTTCCAACGTTTCCTCCCTGCCCGAGGTCGTGGACCAGGCGGCGGTGCTGGTCAATCCCGAAAACGTCTTCGAGATCATGCGCGCCCTGCATCGCGTGCTTACCGATCAGGCGCTGCGGGAGCGTATGAGGCGCCGCGGCTACGAGCAGGCGGCTAAGTTTTCCTGGGAGAAATCAGTGCGCCGGATTCTCGACATCTATCGCCAGGTCGCAGACGGCGACCAGCCGCACGCCGGTCAGCCCGCCGCCGACTAGTCGGCCGAGCGAAAAGGCGCGCTTCTCACAGCGTGGGATTGAAAGTCTTATTGTGCTTCTAAAGTTCTATCGAGGGCTTTGGTGTTTTGTCCTGGGCTTTAATGTCATCCCGAGCGAAGCGAGGGACCTTGGTGTTTCTCCGGAAGCTATCGTGGCGTATGCGAAACCTAGGTCCCTCGCTTCGCTCGGGATGACAAAACTTGACCGATGACAAACGTCAGGGGTGAAAAATGTCACCGATGATAAACGTCACGGGATGACAAACGTCACGGGATGACACGCGTCACGAATGACACGCGTCGGATTCGGCGCCGCAACCATGCGGTCCTACTTCAACAGCGGCTGGCCGGGGGACGTGACTGCGAGTTTGTGCAGCTTGGCGGTGAGGCGGGTGCGATCGGCGTCGGTCTTGGCAGCGGCCAGACGCTTGCGCAACTGGACAATCTTTTCTTTGCGGGTACGGCGCCGGCGAATCTCCGGCCGGCGGCTGGGTGCGGACATGCAGTGCTCCTTAAGATGAATTTTCGAAAATTGATGGTAACTGAACCGGTGAGCCAGGTTTCAACGGCTGCACCGATTATAGTTTGGCCGGGAGCGAGCCTGCAAACCACCGCCGCCGCGCCGGGGGCTGAAAATGAAGACGAGCTGACAAGCTAGAACCTGGATCCCTCGCTACGCTCGGGATGACGGGGTTTTTTCCATGCCGGCCGGATCGGGATCATTCCACAGGCTCAACTTCAGGCAGGCACCAATCCTCGATAGATTGCCATGCCGACAACCGCGTCTACGCCCAGGGCGTGGAGGTTGGCGACTTCCCTCTGAGACCGAATGCCGCCGGCGGCGATGAGCTGGCGCGAGGTCGCGCCTCGCAACTCACGCACAACCTCGAACGGGATTCCTTGCAGCAAGCCCTCGGTGTCAATGTGCGTGTAGAGAAACGCGCTGCAGTACGGCTCGAGGGCACGCATCATCTCGATCGGCGTGATGCCGGTCGTCTCCTGCCAGCCTTTGATGGCAACGTGCCCGCCGCGGGAGTCCACTGCAAAAACCAGCTTTTCCGTGCCAATGCTGGCCTCGGCGCGCTGCGCGAAAGCGGTGTTGATCGTACCGTCAGAAATCAGGGATGATCCGAGGATGACTCGCAGCGCTCCCAGCTCTAAGGTGGCCAGCGCCGCCTCAATGGAGCGGATTCCTCCACCGACCTGGCAGGGAAGCTGGCACGCTAACTCTCGCACCAGATTGCCATTGTCGCCGCGGCCCATCGCCGCGTCGAGATCAATGAGCTGCACCAGCGGATACTTCGCAAAGCGGGCGACCCACTCGTCCACCTTGTCGAACTCCAGCGCTTTCTTGCTGCCCTGCACGAGCTGCACTATCTTGCCGCCCATCAAATCAATGGAGGGGATCAGCATGGCCACCTCACGGCGATTCCCGCTGCGCCAAGTTGCTGCTTGAGATCGCGAAGGCGGCTGAAACCGTAGTGAAAAATCGAAGCAGCCAGCGCGGCGTCGGCGTGGCCGTCGCGAAACACCTCCACAAAATGCGGTGCGCCACCCGCGCCTCCGGAGGCGATGACGGGAATTCGCACCGAGTCGGCAACAGCTCGTGTCAGCTCGCAATCGAAGCCCATGGCCATGCCGTCGCTGTCCATCGAAGTCAGCAGGATTTCGCCCGCGCCGCGCGACTCCGCTTCCCGGGCCCAGGCGACGGCGTCCCGTCCGCTTCCTGATCGCCCTCCGTGCGTGAATGCTTCCCAGTGCGACCCGTTGTCGCGGCGCTTGGCGTCTATCGCCACCACCACCGCCTGCGATCCGAAGCGCTCCCCGATCCGCGTGATCAAAGCCGAATCGGCAAGGGCCGCCGAGTTGATGCTGATCTTGTCTGCGCCGGCGGAAAAAACCGCGGCCGCGTCTTCCAGGGTGCGAATGCCGCCCCCCACCGTGAAGGGAATGAACAGCTGGCTTGCGGTGCGGCGCACGGTGTCGAGCAGCGTGGCGCGCTGCTGGTGCGCCGCTGAAATATCGAGCAGCACAATCTCGTCTGCTCCCGACTCGCTGTGCGCCTTGGCCAGTTGCGCGGGATCGCCCGCGTCGCGCAGGTTCTCAAACTGCACACCTTTGACCACGCGGCCTCCGTCCACGTCCAGGCAGGCGATGATGCGTTTGGTGAGCATGTCAGAGGGCACAGAAATTGCGCAGCAGCGCTAACCCAACGTCACCTGATTTTTCCGGATGAAACTGCACCCCGAATACATGATCGCGTTCCACCGCCGCCGAAAACCTGCCGCCGTATTCACAGTTCGCCGTGGTCGTCTCCACAACAGGAACGCGATAGGAATGCGTGAAGTAAACGTAAGATGACTGCGGAAGTCCACGAAACAGTCGTGAGGACGGCGAAGCCTCCAGTTGGTTCCACCCCACGTGTGGAGATTTCACGCTTGCCGGGAAGCGCTCGCATTCGCCCGGCAACAGGCCCAAACCGGGCGTCTCCGGCGATTCCTGGCTGCGCTCAAACATCCACTGCATCCCGACACAGATGCCCAGGAAGGGAACTCCACGCCCGATGGCATCCGCGATAGCGGACTGCAATCCGGAGCGCGCCAGAGCCGCGGTCGAGGCGAAGTGACCCACACCGGGAAGAACGACTTTTGCCGCTTCTGCAATCCTTCCGGGATCGGAAGTAATAAGGCAGTCCTGACCCAGCCAATCCAACGCCTTCTTCACTGAAACCAGATTGCCGGCGCCGTAATCCACGATGGCGATCATCACAGCATCCCCTTGGTACTGGGCAAAAGACGCAGCATCTGCCGGTCGCGCCAGCACGCGGCACGCAGGGCACGAGCAAAAGCTTTGAAGAGCGCTTCAATTTTGTGATGGTTGGACCGGCCATAAAGGACGCGGACGTGAACATTGGCCCGCGCGCCGCGGGCAAAGCCCTCGAAGAAATCGTGGACCAGTTCGGCCTGCAGATCGCCGACCAGGCGCGTGCGCACCTTCGTGTCAACGACGCAAGCGGTCCGCCCGCAAAAATCCACGGCCGCCATGCCCATGGTTTCATCCATCGGCATGAGGAAATATCCGGCGCGAAGAATGCCGCGCTTGCTCCCCAATGCCTTGTCGAAAGCCTGACCCAGCACAATCCCCACATCTTCCACCGTGTGGTGCTGATCCACGTCGAGGTCGCCACGGGCCTTGAGCTTGAGGTCAAATCCTCCATGGTGCGCAAAAAGCTCGAGCATGTGGTCGAAGAAGCGAATGCCGGTCGAGATCTTGTAGTGCCCGCGGCCTTCAATGGTGAGCGAGGCCTGAATCCGGGTTTCTTTGCTGACGCGTTGGATGCTGCCTTTTCTCATGGCCGGGACGCTCCCTGAGCAACGCCAAGTTCTTCGATCGTCTCCTGGAGCGCGGCCAGCAAGCGATCGGCGTGATCGCGCGGACCGACGGTGATGCGCACACAGCCTTCGCAACCGTGATCGCCCGACCGGTCGCGAACCAGGATGCCGCGCCGCCGCATGCGCTCCACGAATCTTGCAGCTGTTTCAGTCGAACCGATGCGCGCCAGAACGAAGTTTGCCGCACTGGGCCAGAAGACAATTCCAGTGGTCTCCAGAGTGCGCTCGAGACGTGTGCGAGCCTCACGGACATCTTTCCCATACTGCTGGACGTAGTCTTGATCGGCGAGCGCTGCCGGAAGGCAAGCCAGCGCCGCCGCATTCACGTTGTAGGGCGAACTGACCCGCCGCACTGCGCGCATCTGCCCGGCATCGCCGGCCAGAACTCCCACACGCAGCCCCGCCATCCCGTAGGCTTTGGAAAAAGTGCGCGCCACGAACAGGTTGGGGAGTTCGCGAAACTTGGTCAGCAGCGTCTGCCCGCAAAATTCAAAATACGCTTCGTCGGCCAGCACGGCTGCGGCCGGGGCAGAGCGAGCGATTGTAAGCAGTTCCTCCGGCGATGCAACCGTTCCCGTAGGATTGTTCGGGTTAGCGATGGCGATCAGCCGCGTGCGCTCGGTGATGCGACGTTGCAGTTGCTCGAAAGGAAAGCGGAAATCTTTGCCCGCAGCCACGCTCGTGACCGCTGCCCCAGCCGCCATCATGTAAATCCGGTACATGGAATACGTCGGCACGAGGATCAAAGCCTCGTCACCGGCTTCGAGGTAGGTTTGGCAGAGCAAGTGAATCGCCTCGTCCACCCCATTCGTCAGCAATAGTTCCGCAGCCTCGATTCCCAGAAAGTCGGCCACGATCTTTTCCACCGGTTCGCGCTCGGGATAGCGCGCGAGATCCTCCGGCCCCAACTGGCGCAGGCGTTCCAGCACGCGAGGCGAGCACCCGACGGTGTTCTCGTTGAAATCCAGGCGCAAGCCATCCCGCCCGGCCAGCGGCGGATGGTACGACGGCAGCGTGCGCACAGCCTCCCGCGGACTAAGCATGACTGCTCCTCGCGCGGATGGAATCAGCATGCGCCTGCAGGCCTTCCATTCCGGCCAGACATTCGACCGTCTTCGCGATGCGCCGCAACCCCGCAGAAGAAAGCTCCTGCACGGTGATAAGTTTCACAAAATCCAGCACGCTCAAACCTCCGCGAAATCGAGCTTGCCCCGACGTGGGCAACACGTGGTTGGGCCCGGAAGCGTAATCGCCGGCCGCCTGCGGTGAGTAATCCCCGACGAAGATCGAGCCGGCATTCCGGATGAAACGCAAATCTTCAGCGGCGACGGTGATGTGTTCAGGGGCGATCCGATTAGCCCAGTCCCGCGCTTGTGCGCGCGAAGCGGCCAGCAGGACTGCGCCGCGCCGGCGCAGCGATTCCTGTGCGGTGGAATTCCCTTGCGCCCGGTCCTCCACGCTCGAAGCCACGGACTTCGCCAATCTGCGCGACGTTGTAATGAACACGGCCAGCGCATCCGGATCGTGCTCGGCCTGAGAAACCAAGTCCGCCGCGATGAATTCGGGAACGCCCGAGTCGCTCACGACGACGGCTTCGGTGGGTCCGGCGAGAAAATCAATCGCGCACTCAAAGGCGACCAACTTTTTCGCAACCGTCACATAAGCGTTTCCCGGCCCGACAATCTTGTCCACCCGCGGAATCGTTCTGGTTCCATAGGCCAGCGCGGCCACTGCCTGCGCCCCGCCAACCCGATAGAACTCGCGCACACCGAGCATCGCAGCCGCGGCCAGGACTTCGCGAGACGGCTTGGGCGAGACCACGCGGATTTGCTCTACTCCAGCGACCTTCGCAGGAATCACCGTCATCAGCAGAGTCGAAACCAGCGGATAGCGGCCTGCAGGAACGTAGCAGCCGACTGACTCCAGCGGTCGCACCAGTTGCCCAAGGGAAATCCCGCCGCGAGCGCGGCTCCAGGTGGACGGCTTCTGCCATTCGCAGAAACGGCGGATGTTCTCGGCTGCCTGTTGCAACGGTTTCCGCAGGCGCGGATCGAGCTCTCGCCATGCATCTTCGAGTTCAGCAGCAGGCACGCGCAGCGGCTGATTCCGCGCCAGTCGGTCCCAGCGCTCGGCATAGCGGCGAACCGCGCGGTCCCCATCGCGCCGCACACTGTTCACGATGCGCCGCACTCGCGGCTCCAGCAGGGCAAGCTGCGAGCCGCGCGCGGCGAGGCGTTTCACCGCTGCCTCAGCATCGCGGCCAGAGAGGATCCGCATCACAGCACCACCTTATTCAGCGGATACTCGACAATGCCCTCAGCCTGCGCTTCTTTGAGCCGCGGGATGACCTCCCACGCCGCCGCCTCGTCAATCACGGTGTTGACTGCCAGCCAGTGTTCGTCACTGAGATAAGAAATCGTCGGCTTCTGAAGCGCCGGCAGCACGGCCAGCACGGCCGCCAGGTTTTCCTTGCGCACGTTCAGCATCAGCCCGACCCGGTCTTGCGCCTGCATGGCGCCGCGCAGCATGAGGGCAAGGTTTTCGATCTTGCGCCGTTTGTCGCGATCGGCAAACGAACTTTTGTTGGCGATCAGTTGTGTGTTCGATTCCAGCACCGTTTCCAGGATGCGGAGGCGATTAGCTTTGAGCGAACTTCCCGTCTCGGTTACCTCGACAATCGCATCCGCCAGCATGGGCGGCTTGACTTCCGTGGCGCCCCAGGAAAATTCCACCCGCACTTCCACGCGCTTCTTTTTGAAGTACTCGCGGGTGACGTTCACCAGTTCGGTGGCGACGATGCGTCCGGAGAGTTCTTCCGCGCTCTGGAAAGGAGCATCCTCGGGAACCGCCAGCACCCACCGCACCTTGCCCCGGCTGCGCTTGGCATAGATCAAATCGCTGACCGTGACCACCTCGAGTCCACTTTCGATGATCCAGTCCAGTCCGGTCAGGCCGGCGTCAATGGCCCCGTGCTCCACGTAGCGGGCCATCTCCTGCGCCCGGATCAGCATGCAATCAATCTCGGGGTCGGAGGTGCTGGCGAAATAGGATCGGCCATTGGTGTATGCCGGAAGCCCGGCCTGCGCGAAAAGCTGCAAGGTGGCCTCCTGCAGGCTGCCCTTCGGAATTCCGATGCGCAGCTTCATCACAGTTTCTCCTTCGCCGCCGCCGCTGCCGGTTCGGACGAAAGTTGGACAACCGGTTCCGTAAAACAAGAGCGGGTGCCGCGATGGCAAACGATTCCCGCTCCCTCCACCTCCACGCGGAACAGCAGCGTGTCGCGGTCGCAGTCGGTGTGGGCTGAAACCACTCGCAGGCGGTTGCCGGAGCTTTCTCCCTTGGTCCACAGCCGGTTGCGGGTGCGGCTGAAGAACGTAACGTAGCCCTCTTGCACAGTGCGGTCCAGAGCCGGGCGATTCATGAATCCCACCATCAGGACCTGGCCATCGGACGAGTCCTGCACCACGGCGGGAACGAGTCCACTCATCTTGTCGAAATCAAGTTCTGCATTCATTTGCGTACTTCCTTTCCCGGAAAAATGAAAAGCCCGCTGAGCGTGGATCGCGTCAGCGGGCCGGGGTTCCAAAGAGTGCCGCTTAACTTAGGTCTGCACCCCCGCCGCCACGCGATGCGCATGGTGGTGATGGCGGTGATGCAAATGAGACAACATGTTAGGAAAAGACTACGGGGAGCTGTGTGTGCCGGTCAACAAGTTTACGCGCGATCAGAAATCATTTTTTGCATGCGATCGATCAGGATTTTGCATAGGGATTAATGAGTGGGGAACCTGCGATTCCCTTGGCCGGGCTCTGTCAGCGAAGACTGCTCCAGAGCAAGCGAAATTACAGGCCATCTCATAGACCCGCTTTGAAAGGGCGCGGCTTCAAGCCGCGCCGTCTCCAGCCCACAGAAATGGGCTTTAGCCCCTGAGGGCGCATGGCCCTCTGCAAATCTTCGTCGAACAAGTTGACAACGTCCGGCGGCATCAATACATTTGTTACGCTTTAAGTTTCATTTATTTTCGTTTGAGATCGAATACAATCGAATCCCCGCTCCCCAATCGAGGTGCAATGTGATTTCCCGGCAAGCTCTTGGCGGTCTCCTGACTCGTTCGTCCTCCACGTTCCGATTCTGTGTTCGAACCTTGGTCCTTTGCGCGGCGGTCGCATCCTTGTTCACGGCTTTCGCCTACGCTGCCGACACCGAACTGAAGAACGATGCCCTTGTGGTCAGGATTGATTCCGCCGACGGCTCCTACACGATCTCAGCGAAGGGCGCCGCATCTCCGGTAATTCGCGCGGGCGTCGCGGCCGAGGTGGATCATCACTGGATCAAGTCCGCCGAATATCCAAAGCATGAAATCGCCGCTTCGGATTTCGAAGATACGCTGGGCCGCGGGCGCGAAGCGAAGGTGACGGCGACCGGACTGCCGGACCGTCCCGATATGATCTATACGATTCGTGTCTATGAGACGCACCCGTTCGGCGAAGTTCAGGTCGAAATCCAGAACCACTCCGGCCGATCGGTTGAGGTCGAGAGTATTCGCAGTGTGGAAGGCGAAGGCAAGGTGCTGCTCGATCTGCATGCGAACCCTGCCTCCGATCGCGTGCTGTCCGACAGCTACAGCGAAGACTGGCCGCCGATGCAAATCTACGATCTCGGCAAAGCGCCCAACGGCATGCACCGGGCGGTTGGGAGCCAGTTGGTTTACAACCAGCAAAGCAAGGAGAGCGTGTTTTTCGGAGCGCTCACGTCGGATCGCCTGCTGACGATTTTTCATTTGCAAACCCAGCATTTGCAAACCCAGCCCACCGCCGCCGGCCCACACATTGCCGGTTTCACCGTAGATTCCACCGGCACGACGGAGATTCAGGCAACCGACGAAGAATCGGGGATGCGCAAGGGGCCGGCGGAAAACCTGATCGGATTGAGCCTGCCGCTGGCCAACGGCGCGAGCCTGTCTTCGGAGCGGCTCATGTTCGCAGTCGGGTCCGATTATCACGCTCAGCTCGAAAACTACGGAGCGGCGATCCGGGACCTGCACCACAGCCGCATCCCGGAAAACAACATGCTGGGATGGTGGAGTTGGACCGCTTTCTACATGAAGATCACAGAAGGAAACACCTTCACCAACGCGCTGTGGCAAGCGGAACGTTTAAAGTCCCTCGGCTATGACTGGTTTCATTTCGACTTCGGATATGGATATGCGCGAACCGACTACGCCGTTCCGAACGCTTCCAAATTTCCTCATGGCATGCGGGTTCTCACCCAGCGGATTCAGCAACTAGGCCTGAACATTGGCATCTGGACCGCACCGTTCGAAGTCGGAGAGCGCAGTTCGGTCTATGAGAACCACAAAGACTGGCTGGTCCACAATGCGAAGGGCGATCCGATTCCGGTCACAACCGATGAAGAAGTTCCCACCGAGCGGGTGTTTGTGCTGGACGCGACCCATCCCGGAGCGCAGGAGTTTCTCCGCCAGACCTACCGCACACTGGTCCGTGAGTGGGGCGTGAAGTACATCAAACTCGATTTCATGGACAACACCGCGATCGAGGGCTACTACTACCGGCCCCACGCTACCGCACTCGAAGCGCAGCGCATGGGGTTGCAGGTCATCCGCGAAGCCGTGGGCAAGGATTGTCTGCTGGATAAAGACGGCAGCCCCATGCTGAATCCGGTCGGCATCGTCGACGACGGGCGCGTATCGCAGGACACCGGCCACACCTTCTCGCGCAGCAAGGAAGCGGCTCCCGGCATTGCTGCCCGTTACTACATGCACCGGAACTTTTTCGTTGACGATCCGGACGCATTCACCGTGTCACGGCAACTGATGGAGGAGCGCGAAATCCAGGCTCCGCTCACATTGAATGAGGCGCAGGTTTCGATAACGCTCTCGGCCGTTTCTGGAGGAATGTACGAAATCGGCGATGACCTGCCGACCTTGGGAGCCGACGCCGATCGCGTCGCGCTGCTCAAGAACGCTGACCTCCTACAGATGGCCAAGCTGGGGCGCGCGGCGATTCCCCTCGATCTTCTTACGTATCGTTCCGAGGATGAGCAGCCCAGCGTGTTTCTGCTGCACGAAGACCCTCGCCAGACCATCCTCGCGGTTTTCAACTGGACCGAAAAGCCCACGTCCCACCACTTCTCGCTTTCTGAACTGGGTCTTGCCGGCGGCCGCGCTTACGATCTGGAAGATGTTTTTGATCCCACGCATCATTTGTCCGCAGACGAAAATTCCATTCAACTGGAGCAGCCTGCCCATTCGGTGAAGCTCGTCAAGATCATCGATACTTCAATCGCGGCCGCGGCTCCCAAAATCGTGACCGCAATTCCGGAGCACGTGAAAATGTATGAGGACTTGAAATTCTCCAGCACAGCCGATCCCCAGGGAGTGCCAGCCCTTGGCTACCACTGGGACTTTGGCGACGGCACTCATCAGGACGGCAGGCAGGTAAGCCACGCTTACACCAAGGCCGGCGACTTTAACGTCCGACTCGTGGTGGATGGCGTCGACGGGATTCCGGCGGAAAAACAGGGTTCCGTTTCTGTGAGCGGAGAGATCACCATCGCGCCTCCCAGCCGCTACAAGCCTGATTAGAACTGATTTCGCAACCAAAGTTCGAAGGAGGCACTCGGGCGCTGCCGAAATCCGATTTGCGTCTCTGTCGCCCGCGAAAGCTGGAAATAGAACTTCATCGCAAACTGAATGAACCGAGGATAGCGCGCCGGCGACAGCCTGCCCAAACTGCGGGGTGCCGAATTCGACCGCCAGCGGTTCCTCACTGATCGCGCCCGCAGGTCCCAATTTGCGCGACTGTATTAATATTGTGCTCGTTTGTCAACCATTTTGTTCGTAACACGCCGTTTTTCCCGCCCATCCCGGTTTTGTTTCGGGTAGAATGCAGTGTTTCGTCTACCATGCTGGCAGAAGAACGGCGTTTTCAAATTCGCGAAATTCTTGCCGCGCAGCGCACCGTGACCGCTTCCGACCTGTGCGGCCGGTTGAAAGTCACCGCCGCGACCATCCGCCGCGACCTGGCAACGTTGGAAAAGGACGGCGTATTGGTCCGGTCGCATGGCGGGGCGGTGTCTCGCATGTCGAGCACCAACTTCCAGCCATCCTACGACGCGCTATCGCGAAGTCACAGCGAGGAAAAACGTCAGATTGCGCGTGCTGCGGAGCAGTTTGTGCTCGATGGCGACACGGTTTTTCTCGAGGGCAGCACCACCGTTTTTGAACTAGCCCGTCACCTGGTTCACCGCCATCGTCTGACCGTCGTAACCAATTCTCCCACCATTGTTTGCGAGTTGCAGCGCAGTCCCGGCGTTACCGTGCTGTGCACCGGGGGCGACCTTCAGAAAGATACGTTCTATCTCTCGGGTGAGTGGGCGCAACGCGCCTTAACCGAAATACGACTGGATAAGGCCATCCTGGGCGTCAGCGCGATTGACCCGCAGTACGGTGTCTCCACCGCCAACCACGCCGAAGCGCAAATCAAGAAGATGGTCACCAGGGCGGCCAAGACCCGGATCGCCCTCGCCGACCACGGAAAATTCGGCATGCAATGCTTCGCCTACGTCGGCCCAGTCACCGACATTAATATTCTCGTCACCGACTCCGGCACCGATCCCAAGCACATCAAAGAACTACGCGACGCCGGTCTGCAAGTGGTGGTTGCCGACGGCGGACCGTCGGCTGCAAAGACAACCAATCACAAACATTCGAACAAAAAACGTTGACAATCGCTCAGATACGGACTAGTTTTATCGCCGGACTTCAGCCCGGACATCAGGCCGGACATCAGGCCGGACATCAGGAAAGAGGAGGATTCTTTGAGCGATTGCGGTAAGAAAGTGCGGCTCTGCCGGGTCCTGGGTGGCGCGGATCATCGCGCTTTAGTCGTCGCCTTCGATCATGCGCTCGTTTTGGGGCCGATTCCCGGCACGGAGGATCCGCTCGGCCAGATTCAACGCTTCGCCGAAGCCAGAGTGGATGCGATCCTGTTGAATCTCGGTCTCATCCGCCAGTTCGCCAACTCATCCCCTGCCGGCCCCTTGCCGGCTCTGATCGCCCGCCTTGACTGGACCACAGTCTGGTCGGCAGTCTCCAGCAACGGAGGTGCTGACCTGCGCAGTGCCCTGCTGGCTCACCCCGAAGACGCGCTGCGTCATGGCGCCGACGCCGTCTTGACCTACATGGTCGTGGGCACGGGCGACACCGATTTTGAGAGCAAGGAAATCGCACGCACTGCCGAAGTTGCGCGGGAATGTGAGCGCGTCGGCATCCCGCTGATCGTCGAGTCTCTGGCGCGCGGCAAGAATGTGCAGAATCCGGGCGACCCGAAATGGCTGAACCTGCACACTCGCATGGCGGCCGAACTCGGGGCCGACGCCGTCAAAACCGATTACGCCGGCGACCCGGTTTCCATGCAGTCCGTCGTCGAAGGTTGTCCCATCCCCATTCTCGTGCTGGGCGGCAGCCGCCAGGGCTCCGATGACGAAGCCTTAGGGGTGGTTCGCGACGCAATGCTGGCTGGAGCGGCCGGAGTGTTCTTTGGCCGCAATGTGTTCCAGGCCGCGGACATGGGATTATTCCTCCAGCGAGCCCGCGCCGTCCTGGACGGCACGGAAATGCTTCACCCCAAATCATGACATCAGCGTGTGGCGGGCACGATCACGAGTCCCCGCTCCACTGTGACGTTGCACGTCTCGCTCCAAGCCGCGAGGGAGTTCTCGAAACGTGAGCCTGCTGGCAATTGATATCGGATCAAGCAGCTGTAAAGCTGTAGTGTTTACCGCCAGCGGCGCGATCCTGGCGCGGCACTCCGCCAGCTACGTGCCGGACTTCCCTCGCCCCGGCTTCGCCGAAATCAATCCGGAAAAATTCTGGGATGCTGTCTGCGTTTGCTGCCGCGCCGTCGCGCAGGACCGGAGAGATAAAGATCAGAAGGACCCGGTGCGCGCTCTGTGCTTGAGTTCGCATGGCGAAACTTTTGTGGCGGTTGATTCCGAAGGCCGTCCGCTGACGGCTGCAATTCTGAACCAGGACAGCCGCGCGATTCACGAATCCGCGCAATGCGAAGCAACGCTCGGACGCCAGCGTCTGTTTCAAATCACCGGGCACTTTGCGCATCCCATGTACCCCATCCCCAAGATTCTGTGGCTGCGAAAGCACCAGCCCGAGGTTTTCGCCGCAACCCGGTCTTTTCTCACTCTGATCGGTTATCTTTTGCAGAAGATGGGGCACCCGCCCTGCGTGGACTACTCCCTGGCTTCGCGCTTCCTTGCCTTCGATATCCAGAAGCGTTCGTGGTCGGACGAAATTCTCGCAGCCGTAGACTTGGACAAGGCGCGACTCCCCGTTCCCGTCCCCGCGGGCACGATCACGGGAAGGCTGAATTCTGGAGCAGCAAATCAGCTTGGCCTCGCGTTCGGAACTCCCGTCGTTCTGGGAGGTCACGATCAGCCGTGCAACGCCCTGGGCGCTGGCGTCATCGGCGGGGGCCGGGTTTCCGATTCGATCGGCACTTACGAGTGTCTGCTCGCTGCCTCTGCCACACCCAGCCTGAATGACAAGGCGCTCGCGGCTTCGCTGAACTCTTATTGTCATGTTGTTCCCGGCGCATTTGTAACCCTCGCTTACTTCCCATCCGGGATCATGGTCAAGTGGTTTCATGACTTGTTGTATGGCAACGGAGCATGCGAAGTCCGTTCCGAGGCGCTCGCCCCGGACGCTGAAGACGCTGAGGCCAGCCACTACGCGTTTCTTGAAGCGCATGCTCCGCAGGGTCCAACCGGCCTCTGCATCACGCCGCACCTGATCGGAACCTGCAATCCCGAGTTCAACCCGCGCGCTCGCGGCCTGATCACCGGCCTCGCGCCCGCGACCGATCGCACTGACATTTATAAGGGCATCCTCGAAGGATTAGCCTGTGAGTTGGCGATCGTGGCCGAAGTGCTGGCCGACGCCGTCGGAAACTTCGAGGATATTTACGTTACCGGCGGCGGCACGCGCTCCGCGCTGGGCTTGCAGTTGCGTGCCGCCCTCACCGGCCGCCGCTTGCACATCATGAAGCGGCAGGAGGCCGTTTGTCTCGGCACCGCCATCCTGGCCGGCGTCGCAATCGGCGAATACGCCAGTATTAATCAGGCCATCGCCGCGGTTGTTGAGGAGAAGGCAGTGCTCGATCCCGATAGCGCGATCACCGCCAGTTATCGCCACCAGGTCAAAAGCTACCGGCAGGTCCGATCCGCAGCGGTCCAGCAGACTGAACGATTTTTTGTGACAAACGAGGAGGAAGCGTGATTCAACCGACAGTAGGTTTCATTGTGTACGGAGTTCATAAAGACGGGCTCAAAGATCCCATGGGAACTCCCTTCATTGACGATGCCATCGTCAATCGATCCAAAGCGGCCCTCAAGAAGGCGGGCCTGAACCTCATTGAGCACGACGTGGTGATCGCGTCGAAAGACGAAGCCCGCACCGCTCTCAAGCAGATGAAAGAGGACGACCGGGTTGACATGGTTGTCCTCTTCTCCGGGACATGGGTGTGGGCGGCGCACCTGGTCGCGGCGATCCGCGATTTCGCGGCTACCGGCAAAGCGGTCCTTCTGTGGACGCACCCCGGTTCGCAAGGCTGGCGGCCCGTCGGCGGGCTGGTGATGCATGGCGGCCTCCTCGAAATCGGCGTGCCTCATAAGTTCGTCTACGGCGAAGCCGCTGATGCCGACACCATCGTCAAGATTTCGAGCTATGCCCGTGCCGCTCATTGCAAGAATCTCCTGAATATGTCCACGATGGGCACGTTTGGAGGCCGGGGTATGGGTCAGACTTGCGGTGTTGCCGATCCTTCGCAATGGATGCGCATGTTTGGAGTGGACATCGATTCGCGGGATACGACGGAACTCATTCGCGCCGCCGAGTCGGTCACTGCGACGGAAATTTCTGCTTTTCAGCCCCGCCTGAAGAAACTCTTCGGCGCCGCGCCGGAGCCAGGCATCGTCAATGAACGTTCCATCCGTCTTTACCTCGCGCTTAAGAAGCTGGTTGAAAAAGAAAAGTTCGATTTCTACACCATCCAGTCGTTCCCCGGCCTGGGCGACCACTATTCCGCTACCTGTTTTGCGCAAAGCATGATGCTGGAAGATGGCCATGGCACCTCCACGCTGGGTGATTTCAACACGGCGCTCACGGTGCTGCTGTTAACCAGGCTCAGCAAAGAACCGGTGTATTACGGCGACCTGCAGCACATTGATAAGAAGAAAAAGGAAATCAAGATCATCGGGGATGGAGCTTGTCCTCCGTCGCTGGCCAGTAAGCTGGGGCCGGCAGGTTTTTCCGAACACGGCATTCCGACCGAAGGCGAGGCCGGCGGGCTTTCCGTCAAGCTCATCTGCAAAGTGGGCGAAGGAGTTCTGGCGCGCCTCGGCCGGGTGAATGGCGAATTTCAGATGGTGATCACACGCGCCACAATCTTCGAACCGCCCAAGCAGCAAGTTCAGCGGCGCTTGCACGAGTGTGGCATTCCTTTCTGGCCGCACGGCTTTGTCACCGCTCATTGCGACATAGAAAAGATGCTGGACAGCTGGACGAACGAATATGCGTGCCTGGGCTACGGAGCCGATCTGTATCCCACACTGATTGATTTTTGCCAGCTCACCGGCATCAAGCCCGTGTTGCCCTGACGGCGTGGTGAACACCTCGATCTGCGGCCGTGTTTTGAAAGGGCGCGGCTTCCAGCCGCGCCAGAAGTGCCGCAAATTCGATAGCGACTTTAGTCGCTGAGGGGAATGTCGATCAGCGAAGAGAGTTTCCGCAGCCTGCTAGCGTTCACTCCCGGCGCTATATAACTGGAATTCCCGAATGTGTATCCTTCCCGACGCGCTGAGGATGTTCAACCGCACACGCGACGCGGTTACGGAAGCGAATGCATCGATCTTCTTATGTCCCACGGCGTGCCCTTCGACAACCGTGATCCACTTCCCCTTCGTCCAGGCATCAATCGAATAGCGTTCCACATGTTGGCCGTCGTTGAGCCACTCCATGGTGAGAGCGCGATCAAAACTGATCGGCCTCGGGAACGTGACCTCCAGAACCGCATGGCGCGCGTCCGCGGGCGCTGACCAGAAAGTGTCCGGATTACCATCGAGCGCCGCCTCAGTTTCCGGATTTGTGCGGACGCGCTGGAGCGCGAGGTTCCTCCCATATCGCGCTCGCAGGGCCGCGCCGAATTCCTTCAGCCGCCGCACATCCGCTTCGGGAAGAAGCCCGCGACGATCCGGCGCGATCCCCAGCATCAATTGACCGCCGTGGCCGACCGTTTGCTCATAAGTCGAAACCAGCTCTGAAACACTCTTGAGCGTTGCTTCGTCATTCGGATGCCAGAACCAGTGTTCCTTGTGCAGCGGTGTGTCTGCCTCGACGGGGCGCCAGCGCAGGTAGCCGTGGCGATCAATTACGTTCCAGTTTTCGTAGGGAATAACCCCCTCTTCGTTTCCCACCCAGCGGATGTCGCCATATTCGAACAGCCCCACATCCGCAAAGACAAGCGTGTTCGGCTGGTAGGTGCGCAATTCCTCAATGATGCGGGGGAAGTTATAGACATGTCCCCCGCTCCCCGCGCCATCCAGCCAGAATTCTTCCAGGTTCCCATATCCCTGCGCCAGTTCATCCAGTTCGTCCCGGTAGTATTTATCGTATTCCGAGGAGTTACTGTATCGAGGCTCGTGACGGTCCCAGGGTGACAGGTAAACGCCAAATGTGAGGCCGTATTTTCTTGCCGCTTCCTCAACCCGCCGAACCACATCGCCTTTGCCGTTTTCCCATGGACTGCTCTTCACGCTGTAATCGGTTTGGGCGGTCGGCCACAGGCAAAACCCGTCGTGATGTTTGGCGACAAAGACGACATACTTGACGCCGGCTTCTTTCAGTGCGGCCATCCACTGTTCGGGATCAAACTGGCTTGGATTGAAAACCTTCGGATCGGCGGAGCCGTCGCCCCATTCCTGATCAAGAAACGTATTCGGGCCAAAATGGATGATGGCGCCGACCTCCAGCTCTTGCCACTCCACCTGTTGCGGGGAAGGCCGCATGTCGGGGAGACTCTGTCCGTTTGCTCGGGCAAGAGAAAGTAGGATGAGGAAGAAAACAATATCGCGCATGCTCATACCACGCATGCTAGCATGCTGCGGGACCCTATTTTCTGTGCAGGTAATCCCAATCCATAAAGTGGAGTTAGACTTTTCTTTCTGCTCCCTGAGGCTCCGAAAGTGACTCCGGTTAATAGAATTCTGGTTCAACAGATCATGCGGGAAGCGATCCTGCGCTGTCTGCCGCAGTCCGCCACGGCGACCCTCAACCCGACCGCCGAGGTGATCTACAACTCGCCCGCAGCGGCACGCATAAAAGAAGAGATGATCCGCGTCGGCAAGAAACTGTGGGAGCGGCAGTATGTGGACGGCAACGGCGGCAACATTTCTTACCGCATCTCGCAAGAATACGTCGTCTGCACCCCTACCATGTGCAGCAAGGGCGACCTCACGCCCGCGGACTTATCGTTGATCAACATGGAGAATGCGCGGGTATGCGGCGACCGCCCGCACACCAGCGAAGTCCTGCTTCATCTCGAGATTTACAAGGCAGTACCGCAGGCGCGTGCAGTCATCCATTGCCATCCTCCGCACGCGACCGCCTACGCGATAACCGGGCTGCGGCCGCCGGGGAACGTCATTCCCGAGCAGGAGGTATTTGTGGGACCGCTTGCCGTCACTCCTTACGAGACGCCAGGAACGAAAAAGTTCGCTGAGACCGTGCTGCCCTACGCCCGGAAACACAACACCATTCTCTTGGGGAATCATGGAATCGTCTGCTGGGCCGACACGCTGACCCACGCCGAATGGCTGGCAGAGATTGTTGATACCTACTGCCGGACAATCATGCTGGCACAATCGCTGAGCGGCCCGATCAAGAACATTGCCGCCGACAAAATCGCCGATTTGCTGGAGATCAAGAAAAAGCTCGGCCTCCCGGACTGCCGCTTCGGGGAGCAGGGAAGCGCGCAGGTCGAGCCGTTCCCGGCGCCGGCTGACGTTTGCCGCGAAGCCAGCGCCCACAGCGATGGGAAACGACCACTCTCGCAGGAACAGGTTGAGGATTTGATCGCGAAGACGACCGATCAGGTCATGGAACTGCTATCCAAAGCCGACTGAAGTCAAGTGAAGTCCACCACCAATTTCGTTGCCATTGACCTGGGAGCATCGAGCGGCAGGCTCGCGGTAGGCTGCTGGGATGGCCGGCAGTTCGGGCTGCACGAACTGCATCGCTTTGCCAACGGAGCTGTCAATGTCGAGGGACACCTCAAGTGGGACGTTGCGCGCCTCTGGTCGGAAATAAAGTGTGGCCTTTCCAAGTATGCGTCGCGCTACCCGGCGCCTCTTGCCGGCGTCAGCGTGGACGCCTGGGGCGTTGACTTTGCCCTGCTCGACGCGAAAGGCGAGTTGCTCAGTGATCCCTTCCACTACCGTGATCCCAGAACCGATGGAGTGCCACCGCGTCTCTTCTCACGCGTGCCCGAGCGCGAACTCTTCCAGCGCACGGGCGGCCGCACCATGCAGATCAACACGCTGTTCCAGTTGTTCAGCATGGTGGAATCGGGCGACAGGAACCTTGCGGCCGCGCAGAATCTGCTCATGATTCCTGACCTGTTTCACTTCTGGTTGTCGGGCGAGAAGTCGGCCGAGTATACGGAGGCCAGCACGACTCAGATGTTGTTGTGCCGCGAACACCTGTGGGCCTGCGATCTGCTTCGCAGAGCCGGTATTCCCGAGAAGATTCTTGGCCCCATCACGTATCCCGCCACAGTTTTAGGCGAAGTGAAGCCGCAGCTTCTTGAGGAGTGTGGCCTGAAAGGCCCGGTGCCGGTGATTGCCGCGGGAAGTCACGATACCGCCAGCGCAGTGGCTGCTGTCCCCCACATGGATGAACACAGCGTCTACCTTTCCAGTGGGACCTGGAGCCTGATGGGTGTCGAGTCCACGGAGCCGGTCACATCGGAAGAAGCGCAGTCGCTGCGCTTCACCAATGAAGGCGGAGTTGGAGGCGGCATTCGTCTGCTCAGAAATATTTCGGGGCTGTGGCTTCTGCAGGAATGCGTTCGCCAGTGGCAAACCCAGGGCCGTCAATACAGCTGGGACGAAGTGATGCGGCTCGCGGCTGGTGCGGCGCCCTTCCGCAGTCTGATTGATGTTGATGCCGCTGAGTTTCTCGCCCCCGGTGACATGCCCGCCGCCATTCGGGAACATTGTCGCCGCACCCACCAGGCGGAACCACACGACGATGCTGCCATCGCACGCTGCTGCCTGGAGAGTCTCGCGCTCAAGTACCGGATTGTGCTGGAAGCGCTCGAAACGCTTACCGGCAGACATCTGCAGACGATCCGCATCGTAGGCGGCGGCAGCCAGAATAAATTGCTCAACCAGCTCACCGCCGACGTCTGCCGCAGAGTTGTCGTCGCCGGGCCGGTCGAGGCTTCCGCTCTGGGCAACGTCATGGTGCAGGCCGTCGCCACTGGCGCCCTTGCCGGCATCCGGGAAGGCCGCGAGAGTATTGCTTTGTCGGCCGATCTTGTGACGTATGAGCCGCATTTTCTCGCGGAGCTCGACGATGCCTATGACCGTTACGATTCGTATCAGGGTATGCCTTCAGGCATACCGTAAGGACTGCGCTATCATTGCGCCTTCAGGCGCTGAATTTGCGATGTTGAGTTTCGCGACGTCCAGTTCGTACGAGATTCTTACGAAAAATGGAGGCACTTCTACATGTCATCGTATTCGATTCCAAAAGTTGCATCCCCTGCGCGGGTCAAGTCCAACGAAGTACTGCTGATTGCCAGTGGTGACTTGCGTCAATCGGCCAACAAAGTCTGCTGGCCGGCACAAGCGGAAGCGGAAAAGAAGATCACTGCGGCGTTCAAAGCCGAAGGTGTGACTCTACGCCGCGCGCATCCATGCCGCGAGGACGTTGGGCACGGCTTTATCTGGAACCAGCGCATGGGCATGGATGTCTTCATGAACATCCATCCCGACGCGCCGCTGGTGGTCGCCGAATCCGTCTGGCAATACAGCGCCAACGTGCTGGGCGGCCTGCGCAGTCACCGCGGCCCGATTCTCACCATGGCCAACTGGTCGGGCGAATGGCCGGGGCTGGTCGGCATGCTGAATCTCAACGGCTGCCTCCACAAAGCCGGAGTCAAGTTCAGCACCATCTGGAGCAAGGATTTCGACGATGACTTTTTCAAAAGCAAACTCCGCCAGTGGCTGAAGAAAGGAACCATCACCCACGATGCCAGCCACGTGCGCGCCTTCGATAAATCCAAGGTGCCCACCGCGGAACGCAAGTTGGGCGAAGCTCTGGCGCAGCATCTGCAGCATCGCAAGGCCATTATGGGCGTCTTCGACGAAGGCTGCATGGGCATGTACAACGCCATCATCGAAGACGAATTGCTGAACCCCTGCGGAGTCTACAAGGAACGGTTCAGCCAGTCGGCCCTGGTTGCAGCCATGAAGCTGGTCACCGACAGCGAAGCGCAAGCGGTCCGCAAGTGGCTGGATCAGCGCGGGGTAACGTTTGTCATCGGGCCCGATCCCGACAACGACTTGACCGACGCCCAGATTCTCGAGCAGTGCAAGATGTACATCGCGGCCGTCCGCATCGCCGCCGAATTCGGATGCGACCTCATCGGCATTCAGTACCAGCAGGGATTAAAGGACATGGCTCCGGCCTCGGATCTGGTGGAAGCGCTGTTGAACAACGTCGAACGCCCGCCGGTATCCGCCAACGGCGCGGGACGCGAACTTTATCAGGGACAGCCGCTCCCCCACTTCAACGAAGTGGACGAATGCGCCGGCCTCGACGCGCTTATCACCAATCGGGTGTGGAATGCCATGGGATTCGATCCCGCCACCACGCTGCATGACGTCCGCTGGGGCGAGCATTATAAAGGCGAGGGCATTGATGATTTCGTCTGGGTGTTCCAGATTTCCGGTGCCGTTCCGGCCTCGCACATCCAGGGTGGCTATGCCAAGGCGATCAGCGTTCGCCAGCCTCCCATGTATTTTCGGTTGGGCGGCGGCACGTTCAAAGGCATCTGCAAACCGGGTGCGGTGGTTTGGAGCAGGGTGTTTGTCGAAGGCGGAAAACTGCACGCCGACATCGGCCGCGCCACCGCCATCGAGTTACCCATCGGCGAAACCATGCGCCGGTGGAAGGCGACCACCGAGCAGTGGCCGATCATGCACACGGTTCTGCACGGGATCACGCGCGACCAGTTCATGGCGCGTCATCACGCCAACCACGTGAATGTGGGTTACGCGCCCTCCGCCGATGCCGCCGACAAAGCGCTGGCCGCCAAAGCCGCCATGATGCATGAGTTGGGCATCAAGGTCCATCTCTGCGGCGAGTATTCCCCGAAGCGGCGCTCGAAGTGATTGATAGGCAGGCTGCACGAGCGGACGTGAGAATCAGGAGCGGGTCTCGTAAACGGTTTAGGGTCTCATAAATGGTTTGTGGAAGGGCACGGCTTCAGCCGTGCCGCCAGCGCCACAAGAGAGTCGCGGCTTTAGCCGCTGAGGGCGGGCATCTTACACAGAACCGCCCTAGCGAGGGCGTAAGCCTCGGGGAGCTATTTGTGGCAGCCGGACCTGTAAGCCGAATTCTGTCGGTCCCGGCAAGCCGGGGCGGGACGGCCATTCCTCTGGGCCGTGCATTACTGCACGGCTCTAGCGACCTACCCGGAGGTTTGACGCACCGAGCCGGCACGTGTCCCACCGTCGCTTTGAGCTGTGAGACGCGAGCTTCGAGTCGTGAACTACGAGCCGCGAGCAACCTGAACTCAGACGTGCTCGCAGCTCAAAGGTCCTGGCTCAAAGCTCATCGCTCAAAGCTCCCAGCGACGGCGGGACTTCCTCCCTATTTGGTCTTGCTCCGTGTGGGGTTTGCCCTGCCCGCGGCATTACTGCCGCGGCGGTGCGCTCTTACCGCACCTTTTCACCCTTACCCCGGCGCCGTTGCAGAGGCTTTGTCATCCTGAGCGGAGCGAAGAATCTAGGCGTGCCACGCGAAACGTCCGCGTTCTTGCGGACGAATCAATCGCGCACGCATCCTCACAAAGCCCTCACAACGACGCCGGGGCGGTATGTTTTCTGTGGCACTTTCCGTCGAATATCAGATTCCCCGCCCTTCGCAAACAACGCGAAAGATGGACCACCCAACATCCTCCCGGACGTTATCCGGCACACTGCTCTGCGGAGTTCGGACTTTCCTCTCCCCGCGCCCGAAGGCGCAGGAAGCGGCCGTCCGGTCCGGCTGCCTACACAATCATTATAGCGGACCTCAGACCCCAGACCTCAGACCTCGGACCCCCGACCTCAGACTTCAGCCCTTAGACTGCAGCCTTCGGGCGCTTGCGCCCGGCTGCCCATCGTAAACACCGCAGTGCGGCTTGAATTCGCTGTAAACTGTACAGTCCGAGGTCCGAGGTCTGCTCAGGTCTGCCCCATGAACATCGCTGAATCCATCCGCATCGCGCTGCGTTCCCTGTGGGCCAACAAGCTGCGCTCCGTGCTCACGCTATTAGGGGTGGTCATCGGCGTGGGGGCGGTCATCGCGGTGGTGACCTTCGTTTCCGGCATCAACGATTACGTTGCCAAGAAGATTTTCAACCTTGGCGCCGACGTGTTCATTGTCTCGAAAATGTCGGCGGTCGAGACCAATGTGGATCATTTCCTGGAGGCAGAAAAGCGGAAGAATTTGGATCTCGAAGACTACCAGGCGGCGCTTGAAGCTT
This sequence comes from Candidatus Sulfotelmatobacter sp., assembly GCA_052326105.1. Classification (GTDB taxonomy): domain Bacteria; phylum Acidobacteriota; class Terriglobia; order Terriglobales; family Acidobacteriaceae; genus Sulfotelmatobacter. The sequence continues at coordinate 116,710 of JBKQRC010000064.1, forward strand.
GCCGCCACTGCGACTATGTGGGCGCATTGATGGGCGGCAGCGGCCGGGTGAAGCACGAAGAGCAATCGATCGACGACACCAACATTCAGGGCATCACCCCGTCCATTGCGACCATCCTCGACACGGATCTGACCTCCGGGCGCATGGTCAACGATACCGATCTCAACAACCATTCGCAGGTCGCGGTCGTGGGCGCCGATATTGTCGAACACGTGCTCGGCGCTACCGACCCGCTGGGACAGGAAATTCGGATTGACGGCTGGACTTACACGGTGATCGGCGTCGGCAAGAAGAAAGGCAAGACTCTGGGGCAGAGCGAGGACAATTACGTCCTGATTCCCATCACCGTGTATCTGAAGAAATACGGATCCCACAACAACAGCATCGAGATTTGGGGCAAAGCGACGGCGACCGGGGCTCCGCTGAGCCAGGCCATTGACGAAGCCCGGGTGGCGCTGCGCGCTCACCGTCACGACCGTCCCGGCGCGGAAGACAGCTTCGAAGTTGAGACCAATGCCAGCCTGCTCAGCATCTGGTCGGGGTTGAGCAATACGTTCTTCATGGCGACGATCGGCATTGCCGCCGTTTCCCTGGTGGTAGGCGGCATCGTCATCATGAACATCATGCTGGTCTCGGTGACCGAGCGAACCCGCGAAATCGGCATTCGCAAAGCACTGGGAGCGCGGCGCGAGGATGTGCTTCTGCAGTTCCTGATCGAGGCGGTGGTTCTGGCCCTGATCGGCGGAGCGCTCGGAGTCCTCTCTGGAGTCGTCGTTGCCGAAGGTGTGACCTTTTTGATCGGGATGCCTTCGGCGATCAAGCTGTGGGCGGTGGCGGCTGGATTGTTGGTTGCGGCCAGTGTGGGCGTGTTTTTCGGAGTCTATCCCGCGCGCAAAGCAGCGCGGCTGGACCCCATCGTGGCGCTGCGATTTGAAATGTAGCGTCACGTTTTGACCTGTCATCCCGAGCGAAGCGAGGGACCTGGGTTCTAGCCCGCGCAGGCGCAAACCCAGATTGGTCGCTGTTGCTAAGACGCTGTTGCTAAGACAAAGGAAGAGCTATTCATGGTTCGTACCAGCGAATTCGGCGAAATTGTCCACATGGCCACGGACACGATCCGCAACAACAAACTGCGTTCGGGGCTGACCGTTCTGGGCATTGTGATCGGCGTCGCGGTGGTGATCGGCGTGTCCTCCATCGGGCGCGGGCTCGACGATAACGTTCGCAGCCTGGTCGCCAGCATCGGGTCGAACGTTGTTTTCGTGTTTCACATCGAACCGTTTACCTTCGGACGCATGTCAGAGGAAATGCGCACTCGTAAGGAACTGACCTATGACGATGCGCTGGCGATGCGTGATCTGCCCCACGTCAAAGCTGTGTCGGCAGGATTACGCCTCTTCCGCCCCGAGTTTGGAATCGGCAGCTACGCCGTCAAATATCAGGACCGCAAAGTCAAGAACACCATTCTCGAGGGCGATATGGCATCGGCCAAGGATGTGTTCGACCTGCCCATGGCCACCGGCAGGTGGTTCAATGACGCTGACGATGAACACCACTCTCCGGTGATTGTTATCTGCTACGAGACCCAGCAGGAATTATTTGGCGGCCAAGACCCGCTCGGCAAAGAGGTCAACATCGAAGGCCGGTTGTTCGAGGTCATTGGTACCGTGCAGAAAATCAAGTCGGTATTCGGCGGAGGCAAAGACCCGAACGACAATCGCGTCATTATGCCGCTGCGAACCTTCAAGACGCTTCATCCCGAAATGAAGCAGCACTGGATCAGCGTGAAAGCCACGTCCCACGACGATGTGCCCAAGGCCATCGACGAGATTCGGGAACTGCTGCGGCGCAGACGGAAAGTTCCCTTCGACAAGCCCGATAATTTCGCGGTCTTCACTTCTGACTCGCTCACCGACGTTTGGAATCAGCTGACGGGCGCGCTGTTTATCGGGATGTTCGCCATTTCGAGCGTCGGATTGGTCGTTGGCGGCGTGGGGGTGATGAACATCATGCTGGTGAGTGTCACCGAACGCACGCGTGAGATCGGTGTTCGCAAGGCGATCGGCGCCCGCAAGAACGATATCCTGCTGCAGTTTACGCTGGAGGCGATCATGCTAACCGCGGTAGGAGGTGTGATCGGCATTCTCGCCGGAGCAATTCTGGTCTGGGTAATCCCGGCAGTATGGCCCTCCTTGCCGGCGCGCCTGTCCATGTTCTGGGTCACGTTCGGTTTCAGTTCCGCCGCCGGAGTCGGGTTAGTCTTCGGCATTTATCCGGCATGGAAGGCGGCGAACCTCGATCCGATCGAGTCGCTGCGGTATGAATAGAGGGGCTGGAATCCTTCCGTAGCATCGCGGTTCGAAATGGAGGGCGGCTATTCTGAATTGTCATCCCGAGCACAGCGAGGGACCTGGGTTCTAGCCTGCGCCGGCACAAACCCAGATTCCTCGCTGTGCTCGGAATGACAACCGAAAAGTCTGTCTGTGATGCGAAAAAGCGAATTCGGCGAAATTGTCCAGATGGCCACGGACACGATCCGCAGCAACAAGCTGCGTTCGGGTCTGACCGTGCTGGGCATCGTAATCGGCGTCGCGGTGGTGATCGGCGTGTCGTCCATCGGGCGCGGGTTGGACGATAACGTCCGCGATCGCCTCGCCAGCGTTGGATCGAATGTCATTTTCGTGTTTCATCTTGAGCCGTTTATTTTCGGGCGAATGTCGGCCGAGATGCGGGCCCGCAAAGAGCTGACCATCGACGACGCGGAAGCTCTGGAAAACCTGCCCCATGTCACAGCCGTATCGGCCATGCTTCGGCTTTTTCGCCCAGAGGCCAGAAGCGGTACCTTCGCCATCAAGTATGAGGGGCGGAAAGCGAAGAACACCATCCTCGAGGGCAATACAGCTTCGATGCTGGATGTCGAAGATCTTCCGCTCGCCAGCGGCAGATGGATCAGTGAATTCGACGAAGAGCATCGTGCTCGCGTCGTTCTGCTTTGCCACGATACAAAAGAGGAATTGTTCGGAGACGAGGATCCGTTAGGCAAAGAAGTGAACATCGAAGGGCAGCTCTTCGAGGTGATTGGCACGATTGGCAAGATCCAGTCCTTGTTCAACGGCGGAAAGGACCCAATCGACAATCGCGTCATTGTTCCCCTCCGGACGTTCAAATCCATGCACCCGGAGATGAAGCAGCTTTGGATCGTGGCCAAAGCGACCTCTCATGACGACATGCCAAAAGCAATGGACGAGATCCGGGAATTGATGCGGCGCAGACGAAGAGTGGCCTTCGACAAGCCGGACAACTTTGCCATTTTTACTACCGATTCCATCACCGAAGCTTTTAACGCGATAACCGCTGGGGTTTTCATTGGTATGTTTGCCATCTCCAGCGTAGCCCTGCTGGTGGGCGGCGTGGGCGTGATGAATATCATGCTGGTCAGCGTCACCGAGCGCACCCGCGAAATTGGCGTGCGCAAAGCAATCGGCGCGCGCAAGAACGATATCCTGCTGCAATTTACGCTGGAGGCGATCATGCTGACCGCGGTAGGGGGCGTGATCGGCATTCTGGGGGGGGCGATTCTGGTTTGGGCGATCCCGGCGGTGTGGCCGTCGCTTCCGGCGCGCATGTCCATGTTTTGGGTTACGTTCGGTTTCAGTTCCGCCGCCGCCGTCGGGCTGGTGTTCGGCATTTATCCGGCCTGGAAGGCGGCGAACCTCGATCCGATTGAGTCGTTGCGGTACGAATAAATTCGCCTGCGCTCACGCATGCTCCAACTACTTGTCAGTTTGTGCCAGTTCGTCGCCGTTATCGGCTGTGTCACCAGTTCCATCTACTATGTGATCTGCCTGTGGGGCGCGGCTGGATTTCTTCGAGAACGCAGGGCGGACGGCAGTGTCCGTTCCACACAGTCCTTGCCGCCAGTTTCGATTCTTAAGCCGCTCAAGGGCACAGACCCTGAGATATACGAGAGTTTCCGCAGCCACTGCCTGCAGGACTATCCGGAGTACGAAATCATTTTCGGGGTCAGCGATCCCAGCGATCCCGCCGTCGCCAGCGTGCAGCAGTTGCAGCGGGAATTCTCCGGCTACCCCATCCGGTTAGTGGTGTGCCCGGAGAAACTGGGCCCCAATGTGAAAGTCAGCAACCTCGAGCAGATGCTGCGGGTGGCCCGGTACGAGCACCTGATCGTCAACGACAGCGACATTCGCGTCGAGCCAGATTATCTTCGCCGCGTGATCATGCCGCTCGTGGCCCAGAAGATCACGCCTGATCCGGACGCAACTGTTCCGGTCAACCATAAGCATGTGGGCATGGTTACGTGTCTTTACCGCGGAGTCGCAGCCCACACGTTCAGCTCGCGCCTGGAAGCGCTGGGCATCAGCACCGACTTCTGCGCCAGCGTGCTGGCCGCGAAACAACTCGAAGACGGCCTGCACTTTGGTCTCGGTTCCACCCTGGCCTTCCGCCGCGCCGACCTCGACCGCATCGGAGGATTCAACGCCATAGTTGACCTCCTTGCCGACGACTACGAACTCGGGCGGCGGATCGCCGGTCTCGGCCTGGAGGTGCGGCTCTCCGAGGTCGTCGTCGAGACCCATCTTCCCGCATACGACCTGCGCGGGTTCCTGGCGCATCAACTGCGCTGGGCGCGCGGCGTGCGCGATTCCCGCCCCGGAGGCTACTTCGGTTTAATCTCGACCTTCGGTTTGTTCTGGGCCCTGCTCGCTCTGCTAACGGCGCAGGGCGCAGAGTGGTCCTGGGATCTGCTGGGTGTGGTGGTTCTGCTGCGGCTGACAGTGGCCCTTGCGGTCGGCCACGCGGTCTTGCGAGACCGGCATTTGCTGAGGAATTTGTGGCTGCTTCCGCTCCGTGACTTGGCCGCGGTTGTAATTTGGGTCGCGAGTCTTGGTGGCCACACTGTGACCTGGCGTGGCGATCGCTTCGAACTGAACAAGGGCCGCCTCACCCGGATTAGTCCGTAACGCCGTGCGAGACTCGTATCAGGCCCCGCCGTCAGAGATTCGTATCAGAGCACGCGTGAGAGACTCGTATCAGCCCCCGCGTGAGAGATTCGTACCAGGCCCCGCCGTCAGAGATTCGTATCAGGGCACGCGTGAGAGATTCGTATCAGGGCACGCCTTCAGGCGTGCCACAGAAGCCGGCGGCCCACCGCGGCTTCAGCCGCTGCGACGGCGCCATTACCGCGAGCCTTCTGCCCGTCTTTCCAGAGGCGCGATTTTCCCTCCCTTGCCAAAGCGGTAAGTTTCGCCCCGCCAATAAAATTTCCGGCTGGTGTAACTCAGTGCCCAGGCTATGAAGCCGAAGAAATCCCGCAGCGGATAGAGCCAGCACAGCCAGATCGCGCGGGGATCGCGAGCCACGCCGCCGCCCACCACCACCGACTGCAACATCCGGTTCAGGCAAGCCAGGAAAAACAGGCTTATCCCGAGCAGCCAGTGACCCAGCGCTGCCCCGGCGACCAATCCCAGAATGCCGAACGGCATGGCGTAGGTCAGGCCCGTGCCCGCATGTCCTGCCGGCCGCGAGTAGCGTGTGCTCTTCATCCAGCGCAACTGATCCCCCAGCGTGCGCAGCGGCGAACGATGAGTGAGCACATTTTGGACGATGTAATGCGAAAGAATGACCTTGTAGCCTTTTGCCCAGATGCGGTTGCCGAGTTCGAAATCGTCGGCATAATAGTCGGCAACCGCGGCGATGCCGCCAATCGCGTCGAGCGCATCGCGGCGCACCGCCATGGCTGGACCCAGCGCGAAACGCATGCCTTCCATCATGTCGGCGACCATCACGCCGCTCGACATCTCCACCGACAGCCCGAGAGCTTCCAGCCGCGACCAGAAGTCAGAAGCCGGAATTCCGCGGTACATGCACGTGACCAGGCCAGCCTTCGGATCGAGCAGAGGCGGTATCGTATGGCGCAGAAAATCGGGCGCGACCCGAACGTCGCTGTCGCTGATGATGAAGTGCGAGCGCGACGAGGCCGCGATCATCTTGTCGAGCGAAAAAACTTTGGCGCTGGGCCAGGACGGGGGCCCGGAAACGATCAACTGGCTCGGAATGTCAGGATGCCGGGCGCGAATCTCCTCCACAATTTTTGCCGCCGGATTCTCTAGGTCGCGCACTCCGAAAATCACTTCGTAGTGGGGATAATCCTGCTGGAAGAAACTTTCAAGATTGGCCGCCAGCTGTTCTTCCATGCCATGCACCGGTTTGAAGATGGTAACCGGCGGCAGGGAAGCGGCCGGCGTGGCAAGGGCAGTTGCCCGCGCGCCCGCGACCCGGCGCAAATGACGCGCCGTCGCGACCAAAGTCATGGCGAGGTAGATGGTGGATGTAAACGAACCGGCCAGCGCCACCAGCAGAAGCGCCCGCCAAACCAGATCCACTCCGTGAGCGTTGACAACGCCAGGGATCATTATCGTTCCCGATTGGTGAAGATCGCTTTTCCTCCGCTGCGCGCCAAGAGGGAATGCGGCATGCCTGCCAATTCTTTTGGTTCTTCCTGATCGGTCCAGAAAAAAACGCGAGCCGGCCCCGACCAAAGCGCGGCAAACGACTGCTGTGTCTCGAAAACATGCGGCGCATCGGGAAACTTCTCGCCGTACCACAGATTTCCGCTGGGCGCATGCAGCACGCGCACCGGAACATGGGTATAGAAATTGAGCGTCGAAGCCTGGTGATACTCGCCATCCACCACGATCACATCGCCCGGCCGGTATTCCTTCTGAATGGCCACGGCAAGGTCGTGCGACGAAAGAATCGGCGAAAACGTGGCAAAGGAAGTGTGCACACAGGTCAGCAGGCCGACCATCATCAGGGCGAGCGCCGCGTTGCCCCAGGCAGGCTGTCCGCGGCGGCGCATCCACCAGTTCAGAGCGGTTCCAAACAGCAGAGACAGGGAAGCGCCGAGCAGCGGCACGCGAAACATCCCCAGAGCGTCGGTAGTGAAGTCGAGCACGTGGCCGAGCGAGAAATCGTAGTCCTGAGGATTTTTCTTCAACAGGTCTGCCAGGTCAACGCCGGGCGGTGGCTGATGGCTGTGGAAGAAAAGCGCCAGACCGGCCGCCGCGGCGAGAACGCCTACGATCATGAACACCAAAGAAGATGCGCGTCCGGCACGGCGATCGGATTCGCTGGCGCTGGAATCCGCCTCCCGCGCCAGCCATCCTCCCGCCAGCAGCGCAACCCCGGGCAGCGCCGGAATGGTGTAGTACTCCTGCCGCGTGGAGAAGCTGAAGAAAAGCAGAATCACCAACGCCCAGAGGAAGAAAAGAAGATTCGCTCGCCCGCGCCGATCCAACTGTTCGCCCAGGGGTGCGCCCAGATCTCGCCAGCCCAGCGGCACATTCTTCAGTGCCTGGGGCAGAAATACCGCCCAAGGAATCAGCCAAAGAACCAGGAACGCCCAGAAGAGCAGGAGAGGAACTGTATCGAATCCGGGTGGTTGGCGCGTGCCCAGAAACCGTCGGATGTGCTCGTTCACAAAATAGAACCAGAGAAACCCGCGCGCCTGTCCCTGCGCCGGATTGCGGATGGCCGCGAGCACGTGCCACGGCGCGGCCAGAACAAAGAAGACTACAGTACTCGACACGAGCCGCAGCCGCGCCAGATGGCGCAGATTCCTTGTCAGCAGCAGGTATAGCCCGATAGTGCCGATGGGAAATACCAGCCCGATCAGGCCTTTAGTGAGCACGTTCAGGGCGCAGGCCGCGGCGAATCCCCAGCAGGTGAGACGCGACGGCGTTTCTTCCTCCAGGGACCGCAAGAAGAAGAAATACGAAACCGTCAGCCACAGGCCCACCAGGACGTCGGGAATCAGAAAGCGGGTAAAAATATAAGGCCCGATCGAGGTGACCAGGGCCAAGCCGGAATAGAATCCGCCGCGCTCGCCGAAGGCAAAGCGTCCCAGCCCGTAGGTGGCCAGCACCAGCGCGAGAACGCCCAGCATGAGCGGCAGGCGGGTGCTCCAGTCGTTGATTCCGAAGATTTTGTAGCTCGCGGCCAGGCTCCAGTACATCAGCGGAGCTTTCTCCAGGTAGTGGAGGCCGTTGGTATACAGCGTGACCCAATCGTGGCGCAGCAGCATCTCGCGCGCCGCCTCGGCGTGGATGGTGTCCACATCGTCGAGCAGCGCCGGCGTGAACATGCCCGCCACGTAAATCGCCAGCCACAGAGCGACAAGGATCAGCAGCGATAACAGGGTGGTCCGCCGGATGGAAGCAGCCTGGGGGCTTGCTGGTGGATTCATGCGTGCGCAGGCTGATTATAGGGACTTGCCCGAGGTAGATCAAACCGTGGAAGAGCGGCCCAGCGCCTCGCGAATCTTCGCGGAGAGCTGTTTCAGGGTGAAGGGTTTTTGCAGGAAGTCGGTTTCCAGGTCAAACACACTATGATCCAGCACGGTTTTCCCGGCATAGCCGGAAACAAACAGGAGCCGGGTCTCTGGCCGCAGACGTTTCAGTTCCTTCGCCAGTTGCCCGCCGCTCATGTTGGGCATGACCACGTCGGTGATCGCCAGATGGATGGTCGAATGGTAGCTTCCCGCCACGGCGAGCGCATCGAGCCCATCCTTGGCCTCGATTACGGTGTAGCCCCGCAAGCCCAGAAACTCCGCGCTCGCCCGCCGCACCGCAGACTCGTCCTCCACCAGCAGAATCGTTTCCGAACCGCGGGCCAGGCTCTCCAGAGTCTCCTCGTTCGCCTCGACCGTTGCCTTGCGCTCCGTCACGCAGGGCAGGTAGATCTTGAAGACGCTGCCCTGGCCGGCCTCGCTGTAAACCCAGACGAATCCTTTGTTCTGCTTCACGATTCCGTACACCGTGGCCAGCCCCAGCCCGGTGCCTTCGCCCAGCGGTTTGGTGGTGTAGAAAGGCTCGAAGATGTGTGGCAAGTCCTGAGGTGGAATGCCGGCCCCGTCATCGCTGACGCTGATCTGCGAGTAGTGCCCCCTGGGGATCACGGCAGGTTTGCCGTGGATGTACTCGTCATCGAGGATCAGGCTCGAGGTCTCGATCCGCAGGTGGCCGCCCTGGGGCATGGCGTCGCGGGCGTTGGCAGCCAGGTTCATCAGAATCTGCTCGATCTGCACCGGGTCTACTCGCACTCGCCCCAGGTCTTTCCCGGCCAGGAAACTGAGTTCAATGTCCTCTCCGATCAAACGGCGGAGCGTCCGGATAATTTCGCCGACGACCGGATTGAGTTCGACCACCCGCAAGGCCTGCGGCTGCTTGCGGCTGAAGGCCAGCAATTGCCGGGTCAATTCCGCGGCCCGCCGCGCAGCCTGCAGAATCTCCTGAATCTTGGCTTCCAGCGCCCCGGTTTTCGACACCGAGTCCAGCGCTAGTTCTGAGTAGCTGGTGATGATAGTCAGCAGGTTGTTGAAGTCGTGGGCGACGCCGCCGGCCAGGCGACCGATCGCATCCATTTTCTGCGCCTGCATCAATTGCGCCTCCAGGCGAAGGCGTTCGGTCAGGTCCCGTCCGTTGGAGATGAAGTGCGTGATTTGCCCCGCGCTATCCCGCACCGGGCAGATGCTCTGTTCCAGGTAGAACAATTCGCCGTTCTTCTTGCGATCCACCATAATGCCGCGAAAGACATTGCCCGACGTAATCGTCTTCCACATTTCCTGGTAGACTTCCGGCCCCTGCTCGCCCGACTTCAGAATCCGCGGAGATCGCCCGCACACTTCCTCGCGGCGGTAGCCGGTCAGGGCCTCAAATGCAGGGTTGACGTACTCAATGATCCCGTTGCGGCTGGTGATCATCACCAGGTCGGCGGATTTTTCCACGGCCTGCGACAGCTTGCGCAGCGACTCCCCGGCGGCTCGTTGATCCTGCCGCAGGAAATGCAGCGCCAGAGTCGTTCGGATAGTGCGGGCCAGATTCACGCCGGTCAGTTGCGATTTGGCCAGGCAATCCCACGCACCCGCCTCGATAATTTCCGCCACCGTGGTCTCGTCCGCTTCCTCGGTCAGCAGAATGAAAGGGATGGGAGTTCCAGTGCGCGGACCATCCGCCAGCAAATGGACCGCTTCGGCGTCTCCGGTTTCATGGGCAAACAGAACCAGATCGTGAACTTCCAGTTCAAGCATCGCCCGGGCCGCTTCCAGCGATTGCGCGTGGTCGAGTTCCGCCGCCAGCGTGTCGCGAGTCCGCTCCAGAATCTCGCGGATGAGGAAGAAATCCTCTTCTTTTGCGCTCACCAGCAAGACGCGGAGAGGCGCGGGGGCGGTTTTTGCTGCTGTCTCCACGGACCGGGCTCCATTACCCATAACCATCGGAAGCCACGCAGCTTCGCGTCGCCTCTGGGAGTGGAGTTAGCGTGGTCTGTTCGGCGCGGCGTCCCAATTGGGGAGAAGGTTCAATTCGGGATCAGAATTGCTCCCCTAGTAATTTAGCTCTGCCCGGGCGGGATGGCCCATCAGGCTGACTTGCCACAGAGAAGCAGGGTTGGAGGATAATGTTGGAAATGTTTCCAGAGCAAAATAACGACCCGTATTTCCGGAAGTGCATCATGGCCAGGCAATGGACTCTACTGCTCGCAGCTCTCGTTTTTTGCGCCTCGCAATCCAGTGCTCAGACATCTGCGCAAGACTTCACGTTTCAGGTTTCCACCGCACAGCCCTGGACAGACACGGGCCTCGACCTCCAATCCGGAGATGTGCTCGAAATCTCGGCCAGCGCAGTAGCCGCGGCAGTGCCCGACCGGCACGCCGTCGCAGGATCGCCCGCATGCGATCCCGGTGGTGTGAGCGCGGCTACCGCAGACCTGCCGCTGCCTTCAGTTCCTGCGGGCGCGCTGATCGCGCGACTGCACTCGCAAGGAGCCGCTCCGGTTCTGGTCGGCGCGTTCACCGAATTGCGCCTCCAAGAGCCGTCTCACCTGTTTCTCGGGATGAACATGGCGGGCACTCCGTCCTGTCAGGGAAGCCTGGCGGTCAAAGTCCATAGAACGTCAACTGGTTCGACACCTGCGTCGTCGACTTCCCCCGGGACTTCTTCCGGAACTTCTTCCGGCACCCCCTCCAACACTACAGGAGGCCAGTCGCAAAAACGCAGCGAGCAACTGAAGTCTCAGCTCGCCAGCGCAGCGCAAGTCTTCATGTCCGGACAGTTTGGCGCGAGCAAGATCGATTCCAGCGCGAACTCTTCCAGCGCAGTTTCCTCGGGGAACACCGCGGTTGCCGGGACTTCGGCAGCCTCCTCTCCGCTCAAGGTTTCCGACGCTCCTCTCGACTCCGATCTGCGGAAGAGCCTGGACAGCCTGCCGCGGCGGGTCAACGACCAGTTCAACAACCTGGGCGACATGGTGAACTTCGCGATCGTGGGTTCGCAGAAGGATGTGCAAGCCGCACTGGATGCGGCCAATTGGCACGTCGCCGACAGCAGCACAAAAAAGGCTCTCTTCAACGCCCTCGAGGAGACCTACGACAACAAGGACTACCTGCAGATGCCGATGAGCACCCTCTATCTGTTTGGGCGCAAGCAGGATTTCGGCTACGAGATGGCGGAACCGATCGCCATGGTCGCCAGCCGCCACCATTTCCGCATCTGGAAGGCTCCATTCACCTGGAAAGGGCAGGAAGTGTGGGTGGGAGCCGGCACGCACGACATCGGTTTTGCCAAAGACAAACGCAACGGAGAGGTCACGCACAAAATTGATCCCGCGGTGGACGGCGAGCGCGACAATATCGGCAGCAGCCTGCAAAAAGCCGGCAAGGCCGAGACGTTAACCTACTACCTGCCTCCCAACCCAGTCCAAGGCGCCAAGAACGCCACTGGAGACGGCTACAACTCCGACGGCCGGCTGCTGGTGATCTTTTTGCAGTGAGCTCAGCCCGCGATGCGGACGCCTGCACGGATCGTGGTCAGGCACGGCCAAAGCTTTTGTATTGTGTGGCATAGGCCCTCGCTGGCCGCCCGGTTCCATGCGCCGATGGCGGTCGATGGGAGTTGCGTGGCTTGGTTCTGCGAATTCCATTTTTTCGTGTTAACCAACCCGGAGTCGTCGCGTCTAATCTAACAATCTAACGACAAGATCTTCCTGGTAGGAGGATCAAGGGAACGCCGGAAGAGCATTCCTCGTAAAGAGCTGATAGGTCGGGGTTCTGCCGCCCCGGCGGTATGTGGCTACGAGGAACTGTTAGTTTGATGTGGGAACCGGCCGCTCTGCAGCGGTCATCGGTTATGGGGAAACGCGGGCTCATCTGTGGCGCAGCCTGGTCGCGCCTGGACATCAACGTACGTCCAACCAATTGGGGAGTCTTGTATGGAAAATAGGCAGAACGGAAGCAGCGTGATCAAGCTGAGTGAGCGCTATGACATGGGACATGTGCAGGAAGTAGTGCGCCAGGCGCAGGAAGAACTGCATCTTCTGCTGCAACAACGCGCCGAGATTATGAAGCGCATTGGCACGGTCAAGCAGACCATCGCCGGGCTGGCCAACCTGTTTGGCGACGGAGTCCTGAACGAAGAACTGCTGGAACTGGTGGACCGCAGGAGCAACGGCCGCCAGCCGGGCTTTACCAAGGCTTGCCGGATGATCCTGATGGAAGCGGGCCGCGCCCTGAGCGCGCGCGATATCTGCGAATACTTCCAGCAGAAGATGCCGGCGATGCTGGCCCGCCACAAAGACCCCATGGCTTCGGTCACGACCGTTCTGAACCGGCTGGTGGATTATGGGGAAGCGCAGGCCGTGTCGTTGCACAACGGCAGACGCGCCTGGCGGTGGGTAGCGGAGTCGGCCGTGGAGCAGATCTCCGGTGATGCCATCGGCCTCGCGCCCGTGGCGTAAGCGGGCGCACGCCCCTCTCAACTCTCTCACGCTGCTTCCTGCTTATCCGGGAGGAAGCAGCATCCCTTTCTCCAGATGACGGGTAACGTGCGCGTAGGACGCGGCATGCGGATCGTGCGTGACCATCACAATCGTCTTGTGGAAGCCTTCGTTCAACCGCTTCAAAATCTCCAATACTTCTGTCGCCGAGTGACTGTCCAGATCGCCCGTCGGCTCGTCGGCCAGTAACAGCGTCGGATCGCTGACGATGGCCCGCGCGATGGCCACGCGCTGCTCTTGTCCGCCAGAGAGTTGCTTGGGCAGATGGTCGGCGCGATCCTCCAGCCCCACCAGCTTGAGCGCGGTCAAGACGTGGTCGCGGCGCTGCGGCGAGGTGAGCTTGGTCAACAGCAGCGGCAATTCCACATTTTCGAACGCCGTGAGCACGGGGATCAGATTGAACGTTTGAAACACGTAGCCGATGTGCTCATTGCGCCAGCGCGCAATCTGCGCGTCGCTGAAGCGGAAAATATCCTGCCCCTCGACCAACAGTTCGCCTTTGCTCGGCCGGTCAATGGCCGCGATCATGTTGAGCAGCGTAGTCTTGCCCGAGCCCGACGGCCCCATCAGGGCGAGGAATTCGCCCTTGGCAATATCAATCGAAACGTCGTCGAGAGCCGTGACTTCAAAGGCATCCCGTTTGAAGACCTTGGTGACACCGCGCGCCTGCACTACTTTAGCGGCCGTGGCGACGTTGGGTTGCGCGACTGTGCTCATGATTGCCCCTTAATTTTGATTTTGTCTCCGTCCTTCAGAGCGGGCGGCGCGTTGGTAATCACGTTCTCGCCTCCGACCAGCCCATCCACCAGCGCCCCGTCACTGCGCTGGCCGAGTATGTGAATCTCGCGCGCAACGGCTCGGCCGTCAAAGGCGATCAACACAATCTTCTTGCCGTCGCGATCGCGAATCGCCGTTGCCGGCACGAACACGCCCGTGGGCCCTTTCGAATCTTTCGGCGGGTCATTGGCCAGGAACTTGACGGTCGCGTTCATCTCCGGGCGCAGCTGAATGTCGGGATACTTGTCCGGCTGCAGCACCTGCACCTTGACCTGCACCGTGGCCTTTTGCCGGTTCGCCTCGGGCGAAATCTGCGCGATCTCGCCGTCATATTCCTTGTCGGGATAAGCGTCGGTCGTGACCTTGGCTTTTTGATTCGGACCCAACCGGGCGAAATCTGCCTGGGCGATGTCGAGTTCGACCTGAAGATCGTTCAAGTCGGCCAGCGACACGACCGACCCCTGCGGACCGCCCGCCGCCGCGCTGGCGAACTGCGCCGTGATCAACTCGCCCTTTTCCGCAGTGCGGTCGAGAATTGTCCCCGTCACCGGTGCGCGGATCACGGTGGCATCCAGCTGCGACTGGGCATAATCCAGTTGGCCCTGCGCCTGAGTGAGGGCGCCCTCGGCGCGGGCGATTTCCTCGGGACGCGGCCCGATCTTCGCCAGTTCAAACGCCTTGGCGAGAGAATTGGCGCGCTCCTGGTCAGCCTGGAACTTGGCCGTGGCATCGTCCAGTTGCTGCCGCGACACGACGCCGCCCGCGGCCAACTCTTTCGTGCGGTCGAGCGTCAGCTTGTCATTGGCCAGCGTGGCGCGGGCTTCGTCGAGATTGTGCTGCGCCTCCTGGATTTCCTCCGGCCGCGAGCCATGCTGCAATTCGTCGAGATAGGCGCGTGCATTTGCCACCATGCCCTTGGCCTGTTCATAGGCGGCGCGGAATTCCTGATCTTCCAGACGAACCAGCACCTGGCCTTCCTTGACCTTGTCGCCTTTTTCGACGCCGATCCAGGCTAGACGGCCCGTAACCTTGGAGTTCACGTTGATGGTGTGATGGGCCACGATGTATCCGGTGGCGGAAAGCACGGTTCCACCAACGCTGCTGCTTTCGGCGGCGGCGCGAACTACCTCGACTTCCGGCACGCCGGACGAAAAGAGGCGGTAGGCCACAGTGACAAGGCCGAGCAGCACGACCACGGCGATGCCGCCGATGATGTAGCGGCGCGCCCAGGCCGGCGGCTCTCCGCCGCCGGTGCCGCGCTCGCTGCGGTCAATGCGCAGGTTCTGCAGATCCTGGTGTTTAGTATCCATCGCCATAAGAATAAGTACGACCTACGTCCGAAATAGTTTCGCCGCTTTGCAGCGCCGCCCGTCCCTTCGACCGCTCAGGGCAGGCCCGGCGGCTGTCATTCTCGATCTGCTTTGAAAGGGCGTGGCTTCAGCCACGCCGGTCAAAGGGCCAAACAAGTAGGCCTTTAGGCCCTGAGGACGCATTCCCTCAGCGGCTAAAGCCGCAGTCTTGTGACTCCTCGTCGGCACGCCTGAAGGCGTGCCCTTTCAAAACATTGCGCATCGGCCTCCCCGAATCTAGCTGCGCAGCGCGTTCAGAATGTTCTGCCGCGCCGCATGCCAGGCGGGTGCCAGCCCGCCAAAGAATCCCATCACCAAAGCGAACAAAATGGCATAGCCTGCCACTGTCCAGGTAATGCGCAGCGCAAATACCACTTCGCTGAACGTCACCTGATTTGACGTTCCAGTCTGCATTCCGTTGAAGGGCAGCATCAGCACAATGCCGACGAGCGCTCCCAGCAGCGCCAGCAGCAACGACTCCAGCACGAAAGACGTCAAAATCGCAGGACGCGAAAAGCCGATGACCCGCAGCGTCGCGATTTCCCGCCCGCGGTACGCTACCGCCGCATACATCGTATTCATGGCCGCGAAGATCGAGCCGATCGCCATAATGACGGCCACGACCATCCCAATATATTTGATGGGCGTGCCGGAACTGGTTTGCTTGGCGTAGTAATCGGTCTCCAGCATGCCGTCGAGCTTCAGCCGTTGATCGTCGCTGACCCGCTTGGTGAGCGCGTCGGCGGCAATGGGATCGGTCGCTCGCACATAGGCTGACGAATAGCCTCCCTGGCGATCGAAGTCCGACGCCATCTGATTCACATCGCCCCAAATCTCCGACTCGTACGCCGACCCTCCGGCGTCAAACACGCCTACAACGGTCCATGATCCCTTGCCAAACGCCATACTGTCGCCGATGTTAGCGTGCGAGAAGCGTTCGCGAATGGATTTGCTGACGACCACCTCGCGCTGTCCAGTCTGGAACCATCGTCCCTCCACCAGTTTCACGCTGGGCCGGCCTTCCGCGCCCGGCAACTGCCGCATCTCCAGGCCATCAGGCATCATGCCGCGCACGGTCACGTTGACCTCGCCCGTGCCGTCTTTGCGCGGCAGCACGATCACCACGTCCCACTCGCCCGAGGCCATGGGCTCCCCGTGGCTATCCTTGGCGATGCCGGGCAGAGTCTTCAGAGTGGGGAAGAGCGTGGCATCGAATCCGCCGGTTAATTCCGACTCCGATCCCTTGCGCAGCACCAGCACGTTCAGCGGGCTGCCGCTCGAGACGAAAGCGCGGTTCAACCCCGCCAGCAGCGCCATCAGGAAAATCGTGGTGGTCACGGTGAGCGCAATGCCCAGGGCCGTCATGATGGTGAGGCCCTTGCGGAGCTTCAGATTGCGAACGTTATAGCTGATCGGTATGGCCATAAGTGAAATCACACCTCGTCGAGCTTCGCTCGACCGGACAGCCGAGGGCGGCTGTCCCCACACAACCTCATCCTATGTGGCGCAATCCATCTACAATGCCCATGCGCGAGGCGCGATAAGCCGGCAGAGAGCCGCTCACGATTCCCAAGCCCAGTGCTGCCAGCAGCGACAGCACAGCCGTGGGCATGGTCACTCTCATATTGAGTGGAATACCCAGACCGATGAAACGCTGCGTCATCCCCGCGATCACGGGAATGGCGACCAGAATCCCCAGCACTCCGCCCGCGACCGACAAGGCTATGGACTCGCTCACGAAAATCGAAAGCACCCGGTTGCGGGTGAATCCCAGAGTTTTGAGCACAGCCACTTCGCGGGTCCGGCTGCGCACCGACATGGCCATGGTGTTGGCCGAAACCAGCATGATGGCAAACGCCACGGCACCGCAAATGCCCAGAATGAACGCTTTCACGTTCCCCAGAGATGCTACAAAGCCAAGCAGAAAAGCTTTCTCGCTTTCGGTCTTGGTGGGCAGCGGCGAGTTGCGGAACATATCGTCAATTTGCTTTGACGCCGACGCGACATGATCTGCCGAATCCACCTGTGCGCCGTACCAGCCCGCTTGTCCCTTGAACCAACCGACCGCTTCTTCCAGATACTTGGCGTTGAAGTAGAGGGCGTTTTGGGGCGGATCACGGTGGTAGATGGCGCGGATCGTGAGGTCGAGATCCGCCGGGAAAATCGTGCCTTGAAGATGGATGTGGTCGCCGATCTTCCATCCGTACTTTTTGACCAGGGTTTCATCCACGAGGGCTCCGGCACGATCCTGCTGCCAGGCTTTTAGCTGGTCCGGCGGCGTGATCTTGTCCGACGCCACTTTGAGATACTCGTCCGGGTCAGTGGCCAGGCGAGCGAAGAAGTGTTCGGGACGGTTGTCAATGTAGCGGCCTTCAAACCAGGTCATGGGAACGACCGCGGTTACTCCAGGCACGCTGCGAATCTTTTCGCGATAGTACCCCGGCAGGAAAAAGGCCAGGGAGACCTTGTCGCGGATGATCAATCGCCGCGACGCTTCCGGCGCCACCTGGTCCACATAAAAAGAACGCCAGATGCAGATCATCAGCGTCAGCAACAGCAGCGAGAAGCTGATGCTGATCATGGTCAGCAGGCTGCGGCGCTTATTGCGAAACGTATTGCGTACGACAAAACTTCCCAGCGTCATAGCTTCGTCTCAAGCACTTCAACTCAAGCACTTCAACCCAAGCACTTCATCCGATGTGGCGCAATCCGTCCACGATGTTTATCTGCGAAGCGTGATAGGAAGGGATCGCCGCGCTCAGCAATCCCACCAGGGCGGAAATCAGAAGCGCGAGTCCCCAGATTTCCGGCGTCATTCTCAGCGGGAAGAACGTGAGCTGCACCGCGTGGCCAAATCCGAAGACCATCAGTTCTCCCAGGCTCGAGCCAAGCAGTCCTCCGACCAGGGCCAGGGCCACGGCTTCGCTCACAAATAAGCCAAGAACACCGCGCCGGGTAAAGCCCAGAGTCTTGAGCACGGCGACTTCCCGCGTCCGTTCGCGGATCGACATCGCGATGGTATTGGCCGAAACCAGGAGCGTCGCGAACACCACCGCCGAGCAGATTCCCAGAATAAATGCTTTCACGTTGCCCATCATGGCCACGAACTCCAGCCCGAACGACTTTTCGCTTTCCGCTTTAGTGGGCTGAGGTGAGTTGTGGAACATGTCGTCAATCGTGCTGGCGACCTTGCTTACGTCCGCCGGAGAATCCGCCAAAACGCTGAACGTTCCTGCCTGTCCCTTGAACCAGGAAACCGCCTCTTCCACATACTTGGTATTGAAGTAGAGCGATTTGTTGTCGGGTTTCGAGTGAAAGATGCCGCGGATGTTGAGCTCGAGAGTGACCGGGTAGATGTCGCCTACGATCACAATCCGGTCGCCCAGCTTCCAGCCATATTGTTTGGCCAGCGTGTCATCCACGATCGCTCCCTGGCGATCGCGCTGCCATGCCTTGACTTGGTCCTCAGGCATCTCCATGTCGCGAAATACCTTGAAGAATTCGTCAGGATCGGTGCCGAACCGCGGGAAGAAGTTTTCCGGCTTCTGGTCCTTGTAGATTCCCTGAAACCATGACACCGGCACTACCGCAACCACTCCAGGAATGGCCCGGATCTTTTCCCGGTAGTAGCCGGGCAGGGAAAACGTTAAAGAAACGCGGTGCCGCACCACCAGCCTTTGCGCCGATTCGGCGCTGCCGTCGTCGAGCGCGAAAGCGTGCCACAGAGTCATCATGAACGTGAGCAGAAGCAGAGAGAACGCGATGCTCAGCACGGTCAGGGTGCTGCGCCGCTTGTTGCGGAACGCGTTCTTGGTGACGAACCGGGTCAACGTCATGAATGAACTCCAGAACCAAGGAGGAACCTGACACGGGAGGCGGGCACGTCCCAGCCCAGCCAGAATAACTGATGCCGCTTCCTTGGTTCAACCGTGCCGGGTGCGATTTTCACCGTGCTCGATCGCTCCTGGGAGAGAAATCCCTGTTTCATCTTTATCCTCGCGCACGCGGACGCGGCTCACCAGTGGAGATCGTCATCAGGTCCGGATGACAAATGTCACCCGCGGCGAAACATAACCATTACAACTGTGGGCCGGGGCGAGAAGTTACGGACGGAATTCCCGACACCGGCGAATCTAGAATTCTGACGATACTTTTTCCGGCGGCGTCATCCTTGGGTGCAGCCGTTTTTCAGACGCAGCCAGGCCCCAAGTGCAGTCCTGCGATGGGGATACTGGCCTTACTTTGGTAACTCGAACCTGAGCACGAGCAGCGATATTCTGTGCATACCCCATCCCCCGGGTCTCCGCCGGTCGAGCCATGTCGCGGCGCAACGACAAGCTCGCGATGGAATGGAGCGGCAAGAAAATGTCTATGAACATCGGCCCATTTGAGATTCTCAGCGAACTGGCGAAGTCGCCCACGGGATCGGTCTACAAAGCCAACGATCCTGAGACTGGGCAAACCATTGCTTTGAAGGCGATCCGTTTGAGCGCGTTCGGAGAGAGCGCGACGGCGCTGGAACAAGCGCTGCTGGCGGAGGCGGAGAGCACGAAAGTCCTGAGCAGCCCCAACATCACGAGTGTATACGGCGCGGGCGAAATCGAGGGCCAGTTCTGCGCCGCGATGGACTACATCCAGGGCAACAGCATCGCCACCATGCTGGCGCGCAAAGAAGGTTTCTCCATCTGGGACTTGCTCGACATCGGGCGCCAGCTCACCAGCGGCCTGGATCACGCGGCCGCGCACAACGTGGTTCACTACAGCCTGGAACCAGCCAAGATCATGTGCGGCTGGGACGGCACGGTGAAGATACTCAGTTTCGGAGTCTCCGTTGTGGGCAATTTTGTGCAGCACATCCCGGAGGGAGTTCCTGCCGTCCTGTATTACATGTCGCCGGAGCAGATTCTGGGCCAGCCCATGGACGAGCGGTCGAATCTGTTCAGTCTGGGCGCCATGTTCTACGAAATGGTGACGGAGCGGAAGGCGTTCGATCGCGAAGACGCCGAGTCGCTGCGGCAGTGCATTCTGGGCGCGACGCCGGTTGCTCCGGCGCAGGTGAATCCGAAGGTGCACCCGTTGCTCAGCGACCTCATCATGAAGGCGCTGTCCAAGGATCCGGCCGAGCGTTACCAGACGGGCAGGGCACTGCTCGATGATCTCGAAAAATGTAAGGAATCCAAACCGCTCGCGGCCAAGAAGCCGCAGGCGCCCAAGGGCGCAGCGGTTCCGGGGCAGGTGAAGGCCGCTGCGCAATCCAAGTTTGTGGCGCCGGCTGCGACGGCGTCAGGTCTGAACAAGCCTGCGGCTAAAGCACAGTCTGCTACGCCTTCAGGTTTGGCTCGACCGTCCGTGCTGGCAACGCCGCAGTCCCGGCCAGCGGAATTGAAAACGGCACTGGCAAAACCGGCGGAAAGAAAAACCGAAGCGCCGGGCAGCGCAGAATCGTGGCAGTCAACGCTGGCCCAGCCGTCCAGCAAGCTGGCTGCGCCGAAAGCGGCAGCGGCTGCGGCGGGTGCCGGCAGCAGCGACGCGGCGCAGGTTTCCGGCGAAGAAGTTGATCTTGATCTGTCAGGCGTGGCTGCTCCGGGAATGCCGGCGACCCAGTCGCCGGAGGCTCCGTCGGCATACATGTCGTCGTCAGCCGTGGCTGATGAACCGCAGGTCGAGCCGCAGGCCGAGCCGCAGGCCGAGGAAGCCTCGAAAATCACGGTAGACCCGATGATGGCCGAGGGCGGAGCGGCCGGAGCAAGCGGCACCAGTTTCTCGGATCTCGACGAATTGCCGCCGCTGAAAGAAGTCTATATCGCGCCGCCTCCGCCTCCACCGGCGCCTGGATTCGAGCCGGCCGCGGGAGCACCCGCCACGCCGACCGTATTCCGGGGCAGCTCGAGGCGCGACGAGAAGCCCAAGGTGCAGCCGCGGGAAGTGGCGGAAAAGGCGATCGAGGAAATCAAGAATGTTCCGCCCAAGCTGATGCTCTATGCTCTGGCCGCCGCGGGCGCACTGATTGTCGCCATTGGAATCGGGGTCACGGTTTACATTCACAATCTGGGAAGCGAGGACGACGCGGGCGCGGGACGGACTGCCACCGCGGCCGAGGCTCCGGCTCAAACCGAAGCCAGCCAACCGGCGCCCCAACCGACACCTCAACCAACACCTAAGGCTGCGGCGCCGCCAGCCGCCGCGCCCCAACCGGAGGAGACTTCGGAGCCTGAGGCTCCCGCGGCTCAACCGGCTGCGAGTGCGAGGTCGGCTCGTGGAAGGAAGAAGGCTCCGGCTCCGGCGCCCATGATCATCCCCGGACAACTGTCCGTGGATTCCACGCCGCAGGGCGCGCAAGTGCAGATTGACGGGCGCACCGAACCGACTTGGCTGACGCCGTTTGCGTTTTCGAATCTTCAGCCCGGGCAGCACTCCATCACGGTGAGCAAACCCGGCTACTCCACCGACACGCGCGCGGTAATGGGAATTTCCGGTAACAAGGTCACGGTCATTGCCCATCTGTCACAGCTGATGGCCACGCTGGTGGTCAAGAGCGACCCTCCGGGGGCCAATATTTACGTGGACGGGCGGGATGTGGGCGCGAAGACGCCCGCGCAGGTCAGCGTGGATAAGGGCCAGCACGTTGTCCTGGTCAGGATGATGGGCTATATCGACGAAACCATGAACGGCCAGTTCGCGCTGGGGCAGACGTTCAATTTTGCCCCCACGCTGCGGCCACTGGGCAATGTGGACAGCATCAAGACCGTGGGCAAGATGTCGAAGCTGTTTGGCGGCAAGGCCCAGCCTGGACAAGGTGTTGTGAGCATCCATACCCAGCCCAAAGGCGCGCAGGTGGCAATCAACCAGCACCTCCTGGAAAAGAATTCTCCGGTGGATGTGGCGCTTGATCCGGGAAACTACGTGATTGACATTACGCTGACTGGATATGCGCCGCTGCACAGGGTCATCACCGCCGAGAAAGGCGACAAAGTGGTGGTGGACGAGGTGTTGCAGCCGCAATGAGCACGGGGAGGCAGAAAGCCCGCGCGGAACTAGCCTGCGCACCCTCCTTGCCCGATTCCGGCGGAGGTTCGCCCCTTCTGCTCCTGGCTTCCTGTCTTTTGGGCTTCTTCCTGGCTTCCCTGCTTGTTTCCTTTCTTGCTTCCTTTTACTGAGCCTGTTTCTTTGTAACGTCAGGAGTGATCACTCCCACAACGGGCGTCAGCCCCTTGCTATCCGGGGTAGCGTACCTGAAGCGCCCTGAACGGGTGTCCCTCTGTCCCTCACTCGCATGGGGAGGTTGCGGGGGCCGCGAGTTTCCTGGGACTGCGCAGCATCACACCCGGTACCTACGCTGCCAGGTTAAGTAAGTGGAAATCCTCAGTGAAGGTTGTTCGTCACATTCGCAGAATAAAGCTGTGGAAAAAGCGGAACGTCGGACGTCAGACCTCGGACCTCGGACCTCAGACTGCGGACTGCGGATTTCAGGGACTAGAGCATTAGGAGCTAAGAGCTAGGAGCTAGAAGCTAGGAGCTAGGAGCTAGAAGCTCAAAGCTAGTGAGGCATCTTGAAGCGCATGGTGACCTGCGTCTGGATCTCGACGGGCTCGCCATTGAGCAGGTAGGGCTTGTATTTCCAGCGCTTGACGGCATCCACGGCAGCTCCGGTGAGTTGCTTATCGCCGCTCAGCACTTGCACCTGGGTAATGTCGCCGGCTTTGGAAATCGTCGCCAGGAGTTCAACTGCGCCCTCGACACGCAGGCGCAGAGCATTTGCCGGATACACCGGGTCAACCTTTTTGATGAGCAATCCCTGCGACACGCCCTGGGAAACGTTCAATCTCTGGAGAACGGGTTTGGATGCGGTATCGGAGCCGCCGAGGTTGGGCAAAGGCCCGCTCGAACCCGGCGCCGCGATTCCAATCACGCTGGGGGCCGGAGCATCCGGCGCCTCGGGCGCAGCGTTCTTCGCCGGCGCTGCGCCACCCTTTACCACGAGAGGAGCTGGGGCCGGGGCCGCATTTTCCGTCGAAGCAGTTTTGGACGAGGCGGAGGCTGAAGGTTTGGTAGAAGCAGGCGGCACGTCTCCATCTGGCGTGGACTCGTTGTCGTCACTCGCCGCGCCCTTCGCCGGCGCTGGCGTAGTCGCCGCCGGCTGCACGCTGGGCTGCGAACTGGGCGTGCCTGCCGCAGGAACAGCGGGAGCGGGCAGCGCGCCCGACGGCTTTGGCGCCTGCGGAGTCACAGGCCTGATGGGGTTGTTGAACGGGACAGGATTAGCCTGCTGGGTCATATGACCCTGGTAGTACGTCCATCCAGCATACAAGCCTGCTGCCACGAGAGCAGCGGCTGCGATTCCCAGGAAAACCTTCTTGCCTCGGCCCGATTTCGCCGGAGCATTGGCTCCGCCGAAGGTGAACATAGGCGGCGGCGCATCCTTCGCGGGTTCGCTGGCCGCGGCCGGCGGTTCGGCCGTGGGGGTCTCGAGGATATTGTCGTCTTCGCTGGGAGGACTGGCCGGCGTTGCTTCCAACGGCGGAATGTCCAGAATTTCCTTGGCCGGCGCAGCTGCGCTGGCGGCTCCGCTGCTCATCGAGACAGACGGACCAGAAGCAGCCGGAGTGGGAAGTGGGTGCGCCGGATGAGCCTTTACCACCTGCGCCGGTGCGGCAGCCCTATGGATCGCGGGCGGAGCAGCCGGAGAAAAGGTGGAAGTGGAATTCTTGATGGCGGGCACTTCAGCATCGCGCACCACCGGAGCCGAACTCGCCGATGCGGCCTGTACGGGCCGAGCCGGGCTGAGTGTTGGCTTGGCGACTGCCGATGCTGCTGGCCGCGCAGGTGCAACTGGCGCGCTCGCGGGCATCTTGATCGGAGCGGCAGCTGAGGTTGCGGGAGCAGCCGACTTGGGATCGCCCTTCCGCAGCAGTCCGCGGGCCACACGCAGCGTGCCCTTGGCCTGTTCGATATTGATGGGTTTGGTCAGGACCAGGTTGGCGCCGATGCGAAATGCTTTGGCCACCCCGGCCTGACCTTCCACGACGGCGACGGCCAGCGACGACTGGTTGGACGTCGAATTCCGTGCGCTCTTGAACAAAAGTGTGGCGTTCTGCTCGTTATCACAGTCCACCACGATGGCGTCGAAGTGTGCGCCCATCAGCTTCTTCACTGCAGCGAAAGGTTCATTGCAGGACTCGACGTTGAACTCTAACTCGCTTAGAACTTGTGTTACGGAGCGAGCGGTTTTTTCATCGGGACAGAAGAGAAGCGCTTGGTAACCCATACAAAATCCATCGTAGGTACAGCCGTAAGGGGCAGCAAGTTACGGTAGTAATTCGGGTTGGGGGCGTGCGTGGGGTTTCTTTTGGACGGGGAGGGGCGAGCAGTGCGGCAGCAAACCGCTCCCACCGAGAGGAAACAAGTATTAGGATTGCGGTGTCCGTAACTATCAGGCAGAAAATTATGAAGAGGCTGCTGCGGATTTTGGGATCGCTGATCCTGGTCGGGATTTTGCTGGTTGCGTTCTCGCTGGTCTACTCAACGGCGAAGGGGTACATGACCTGGTTTTTCCGGGTTAACGGCCAGGTCACGGTTGACGGGCACAAGACAGCCGGCTACATGCATGCGAACACGGAACGCACAATTCTGCTGCTTACAAGAACCGACGGTCTGCGCAAGGAGACGTATCTCGTACCTCTCGGTGAAGGCAGAACCATCTCTGACTGCGCAGACTGGCACCCCGTGCGTTTCTTGCCCATTGCGATCGGCGACATAAATCCACCTTGTTTTCTTACCGATCCAAAACAGATTGCTGATGCCCCCATCTCCGCGACTTTGAAGTTTCAGCCGAGGTCCGTCGAGTTCTCGACTGTATCGGGCAAGAGGGTAAGAGCGGAATGGTGAGAGCGCTCCGGCGCTGCTAATCCGCCGGAGGCACCGAACGAAAATAGCCCGCCAGTTTGCGGGCGGGAAATCGCCAAAAAAGCAACCTCGTGCCGGAGGCTCGACTGAAATGCACGCTCTTGGCCCTCTTCTCAGCCGTCCCTCCGGGACGAGTTACCTCCTCCCTCTCGCGAACCCGGCCTTGAAAGGCCGGGCTATTGTCCGTCGTCCCTCCGGGACGATTCCCGCGGCCATGTTCTGCGGTCAGAAGAGCCGCGTTGCGGGGATGCATCGCGTACAATGCGCTCCATGCGCCTGCCGCTGTGGCTCAAAATCGGATGGACGGTTTGGTTGATCGTCTGGGCTCCGGTGTATTGGCGGCAATACGGGCTGCAGAATTTTCTTTATTTCTGCGACATCGGGAATGTGCTGATTGGAATCGGGTTGTGGCTGGAGAGTCCGCTGATTTTTTCCTGGGTGGCGTGCGGGCTGCTGTTGTTCCAGACGCTTTACACGGTGGATCTTGCCGGAGCTCTCGTGACCGGCCATCACATCGTCGGCGGCACGGAATATATGTTCGATCCGCATCTGCGGCTGGGGGTTCGCCTGTTGAGTCTGTTTCACGTGGCTACGCCGCCACTGCTGCTGTGGGCGATCCGGCGCCTGGGCTACGACCGGCGGGGATGGAAGTTGCAGACGCTGACGGCGTGGATTGTGGTGCCCATCAATTATTTCTGGCGTCCAGAGATGGATGTGAACTGGGCTCGCGGCCTGTTTTTTCACCAGCAGCATGCCGTACCGGGATGGGCGTATTTAGCGGGCTATTTGATCGTGGTGCCGCTGGGAGTGTATTTTCCCACGCACTTATTTCTGAAGTGGATCAGAGGGCGCTGGCGGGCACGACGGTAGGAGTCGGCCGATCTGATAAATGGCCATTCGGGCGGCGCGGCCAGGCATCATCGTTTCGTGTGCACCGCAGCGATGAATAGCTGCGTGTTTTTCATGTTCGCAACGCCTCTGATTTCACCCAGCCGATAAACCGCGAAATAGGACAGCCCCACCGCAATCGACAGGAGGACAAGCAGAATGGCCTCGATATCGTTGCCATGGACTGACAGACGGGCAGGATAACGAATGAAGGTAAACCCCCAGAAGACCCCTCCCAGAAGGAAAATGCCCCACAGGGTGGCAACCATCGCCGAAACCGTCGGAGAATGCGGAAGCGGCTCCGGCGGGGATGGACTCCCGAAGTTGTACTCTCGGGACAGGAAACTCTCCGCCCACAGTTTCAAGTAGAAGAAATAAGCTGCGCAGACCGCAAAAACGATAAATACAATCATAGTCTTCTCACGTGTTTTGGCTCAGGCGACGCTTGACCTTAGATTTCGCCGTCCCCCGCTTGCTCGGGGTCGGTGGAGCGATTTGTTTGGCAACTTCATACACTCGGCAGCCGAAGCTGGTTTTCTCAAATTCGGCAATTATTGTGTGTCCCACCTGTCGAAGGTTCTGGGGGAGAATCAGTTCTGTGATTACGCTCTTCCTGCCGAACACGAAAAGGAACGCTCTCCACTTTGGCTCCGCGCTGAGGCAAGCTGACAGTTTTTCCAAGTCGCGGTCGAGCATAATTCTCGTTTTCCGTGCCCATTTGACCTCGATTGCACAGGTCAGTTTCTGGAGCCGCGCGATGAAATCGAGCTTCCTTTTGTCCCCCTTTTTGGGTTGCGGAACGCCTGGGCACAGAACCTCACATTTAACGGAGTATCTTCGCGCAGTCAAGATGCGCAGGATCGGTTCGTACAAGACGTATTCGTTAAACGCTTCGTTCATCTCACACGCAGCGAGATAGCTGATATAGCCAGCCAGCCCGCGCTTGATCCGATAAAGGACATCATTCGGCTCCGACAGTTGTTTCTTACTGGTCATTCTGCGTGCCCTCTCATGCCTGTCCGCTTTGCCTGGGTAGGGACTTTGAATCCCATCGCCCTCTAACCTCAAGTCAAAACCCCCACCCTAACGTCGCAAAAGACGCGACGTTAGGGTGGGGCACCCGCTACCGGACTTTCCCGGACTCGCCCGGCTTGTTACGCACCGCCGATTCTTTTGGCGGATATTCGATCGAGCCTTTGAACGAAGAAATGTCATCCTCGTGGAAGTCGGGGAAGGGCAGCTGTTTTCCGTCGCGCAATTCCGAGACTTTCTGAGCGGCGGCATCGGCCTTCTCTTTTTCGAGGCCCGAGTCGCGACTGAGATAAAGAGTTTGTGAGGGAAGCGCCAGGCCGCCGCCGGAGTCTTCCAGGATATCCATCATGCGCAGCAGCAAGTCCTCGCGGACGGCCGCGAATTCGTTGAAGTCCCGCGTCAGGATGTAGGCGACGACCTCGATGCTGAGAGAAGTGCCGGCAATATCGGTGAGGCGCACGCGAACGGTTTTGCTTTCGACCTTGGGATGGCTGTAGAGCAGGCGGCGGAGCTCGGCGAGCACGAAGCGGACGTGGTCCGCCTTGCTCTCGGGGCGCAGGCCGAGGGTTGTCTTGAAAAGAATCTTGTCGCGGCGGCTGAAGTTTTCGACGTTAATGCTGGCGACGGTGCCGTTGGGAATGGCGACCAGGGTTCGTTCATCGGTGCGGATCCGGGTGGAACGCAGGCCGATATCTTCAACCGTGCCGGTGCGATCGCCGAAGCGGCAAACGTCGCCCACGCGGATGACCTCATCGCCGAGGACAGAGACGCCGCCGAACAGATTCTCAATCGTCTTCTGCGCGCCGAAGCCGATAGCCAGCCCGCCGATGCCGAGGCCGGCGAGCGCGGTGCTCATGTTGAAGCCCAGGCTGCCGAGCACGATCAAGGAGCCGGCGACGAAAATCGCCGCTTTGACGAGGCGCTCGCCGAGCAGCATGAGGGATCCGGTTCCCACATGCCCGTGGGCCAGGGCGCGATCGCGCACGCGGCGCAGCGACCAGCGAACGAATCGCCAGAAGATCCAGGTTGCGCTGATGATGAGAGCGACCGAAGTGATTTGAAAATAATAGTGCCGGTCCAAAAGCGGCATGCCCAGATAGCGGGCCAGGACCTGATGGATAAGAGTGCCGGCCAGGAGCCAGGCGGGGCCCGAGACCGAGCGCCAACTGGCGACATCCACCCGGCCGCGCCGTCGGGCCCACCAGCGCACAGGAATCTCCAGCAACGCCAGCACCAGCCAGCCGGCGGCAGCCGCCAGAGGCAACGCGAGGACGAGCGCCAGCCACTGCCACACCGGCATTCCCGCCAACTGGTTCTTTACCAGAACCTGGGGCAGGCGAGTTTCGACCTGGCGCGCCTCAACTTGATCGTAGAGTTCGGGGACCCTGGCCAACGTCTCGGAGGAAATCAGCCAGATCTTGCCGGCATTGGGATCGGACACGCGTACCAGATCGAGATCGACTTCCACGTCGCCGGATGACATCGTGCCGAGCCGCTGCCGGCCCGGGGGAACGCCTTCCTGTGGAATTCCTTCGGACTGCGTAAAGTTGCCCACTCGCCCGGTGAAGGTGCTGCGGTCCATGACGAACTTCAGCTGCATGGCCAGTGGTTCGCCTTCAGACTGGCGATGCGCGGGGCTCATCTGCAGATATTGCGCGGCAATCGTGTTGTTGCCGGCCTGCGCCGCCTGCAGGAATCCGAGGACGGCGCCGGAAGGAGTGGTGCGACCGAGAGGATCCGCGGGAGTGCTGGGGGAACTCGGCGTCGAAGAGGGTTGCAGCACCTGGCTGAGAGGCGTCTGGGCAGGAGATGGCAAACAGGCGGAAAGACACAGGACAGAAGCGAATATCGCTTTAGGAAGAGAAAACATGATCTTCTCCCGCCCGGGTTTTTGCGGGCGCGCACCGAGGCGTGCAAGAAAAATCATTGTATCGAACGCGCGCCATCTCGCAGCAGATTGCGAATAAAAACTAGGAATCCCCGCTTCTCGCGCAAAAGACGCGCGAGAAATGGGGCACCCGCAAACTATTCCCACCTATAGCGTGGACCAGACATGGTTTGTCATCGCCGAGCATCGCGAGGGATCCAGGTTCCAGCTTGCACCATCATTATCGCCGCGGCGGCGAACCCCCAGGTCCCTCGCTGCGCTCGGGATGACCGCTCGTAGTGGGCTACAGTGACCGTGAAACTGCTCTAGGCGGAAGGACTCGCACATCGCCGGTCGTCATCCGCGCCTGGGGCGGTAGATGTCCGTGCTGGTGCCGAAGAAGACTTCGGCGGATTCCATGATCGTTTCCGACAGGGTCGGATGCGGGTGAATGGTCATAGCCACGTCGCGGGCGAGCGCCGCCATTTCGATGGCGAGCACAGCTTCGGCGATCATCTCCCCGGCGCCGGCGCCAACGATGCCCGCGCCCAGCAGGCGTTCGGTCTGCGGATCGAAGAGGAGCTTAGTCATCCCTTCGGGGCGATCGATGGTGATGGCGCGGCCCGACGCGGCCCAGGGAAACTTGGCGACCTTGATCTCGCGGTTTTCTTGTTGCGCCTGCGTTTCCGTCAAGCCGCACCAGGCCACTTCAGGATCGGTGAATACCACGGCCGGGATGGCGTTCGGTTCGAAGGCGACTTTGTGTCCGGCAATGGCTTCAACGGCGGTGCGGCCCTCGTGCATCGCTTTGTGAGCCAGCATGGGTTCGCCCACGACGTCGCCGACGGCGTAGATGGAAGGATCGCCGGTTTGAAGTTGCTTGTCGACCTGGATGAAGCCACGCGGGCCAACTTGCGCGCGCGTTTTTCCGAGGCCGGGGACTTCGGAGTTCGGCTTGCGGCCGACCGAGACCAGCACGCGATCGAACAACTTTTCCTGAGTGATGCCGTCTTGTCCTTTGAGTGTCGCCTTGATGCCGCTGCCCTCGTCCTTGACCGAAGCCACAGTCGTGTTGAGCAGAATTCCGGCAAACATTTTTTCCAGGCGCTTGTGCAGCGGGACGACAAGGTCGCGATCCGCGCCGGGGAGCAGGCCGGGGAGCATTTCGACAACGGTGACACGCGTGCCCAGCGCGGCGTAGACGGAGCCCAACTCCAGGCCGATGTATCCGCCGCCGACTACGAGCAGGGTGCCGGGAACATCTTCCAGATCGAGCGCGCCGGTGGAATCCATCATGCGCGGTGTGTCGAGCTTGAGAGATGGAATGATCGCGGGGCGTGACCCGGTGGCGATGACGATGCGGTCGAAGGCCAGCCTTTCTTCCGAGCCGTCAGATTTCGTGACGCGGAGCGTGGTCGAATCGTCAAAAGCAGCGCGGCCCTGGACGTAGTTGACCTTGCGTTGTTTCGAGAGGACACCGAGCCCGCCTGTGAGCTTCTTGACCACACTCTGTTTCCACGAGCGCAGGCGCGCGAGATCAATCGTCGGCGCGGCGAAGTCAATTCCCCAGGCCTTGGCCTGCTCGGATTCTTCGAGCAGCTTGGCCACGTGCAGGAGCGCCTTCGAAGGAATGCAGCCGCGGTAGAGGCAGACTCCGCCGGGATTCACTTCCGGATCGATGAGGGTGACGGTCATGCCCAGGTCCGCGGCAAGGAATGCGGCGGCGTAGCCTCCGGGACCGGCGCCGATGACGGCGATGTGTAGCGATTGGGTATCAGGCATGAGAAAAAATTTTCAAGGTTTCAGAGTTTCAAGGTTTCAAAGCGTGCCGGCGCGGCTGGAAGCCGCGCCCTTTCAAAACAGTAACCATCCTCATGAATAATCCGGGCAAGGGTTGCGGCTCGTACGCTGCAGGCAAAGTGCATAGGTCCTTCGCTTCGCTCAGGATGACAACCGGAACCTTGAGACTCTGAAACTTTGAAACTCTGAAACTTTGCTTATCCTTGCACCGACAGCAGGAACGGCTGCTCGAACGCTTCCGCGATCCAGCGCAGGAAGCGGGCGGCATCGGCGCCGTCAATCAAACGATGATCGTAGGAGAGCGAGAGCGGCAGAATCAGTCGCGGCTCGAACTTGCCTCCACCCTTGTGGGGGACCCATTCCGGCTCCATGCGCGACCGCGACAGGCCAAGGATCGCGACTTCCGGATAATTCACGATCGGAGTAAAGCCGATGCCGCCGATCCCGCCGAGATTAGTGATGGTGAACGTGCCGCCTTCCATTTCGGCTGGGGTAAGTTTTTTCTCCCGCGCTTTTTTCGAGAGCTGCGACAACTCGACCGCCAGCTCGACGATGTTTTTCTTGTCCACATCGCGGATCACGGGAACCAGCAGGCCGCGGTCAGTGTCGGCGGCCACTCCGATGTGGATGTACTGCTTGTAAACGATTTCTTCTTTCTCGAGGTCAATGCTGGCGTTGAACTGCGGGAAAACTTTCAGGGCAGCGGAGCAGACTTTCAGCGCGATGGCGGTGACCGTCATTTTGCCGCCGGCCTCTTCGGCCTTGGGAGCAAAGCGGGCGCGCAGCTGCTCGAGTTCGGTGATGTCGGCGCGATCGTGCTGGGTGACGTGGGGGATCGTGTTCCAGGATTCCGCGAGATGCTCGGCCGTCTTGCGGCGAACCCCGCGCATGGAGACGCGCTCGATCTTGCCCCACTTGGCGAAGTCGGGCAGTTGCGGCGTAGCGAAATGGCCGGCGCGGGGTGGAGCTTGCGCGGCGGCGGATGCGGCTTGCAGCAGGGCTTTGGCGTAGGTCTTGACGTCGTCTTCGCTGATGCGGCCGCCGGGTCCAGTGCCCTTCACGTCGTAGATGTCCACACCAACTTCGCGAGCCAGCCGCCGTACGTGCGGCGCAGCGGGAATCGGCTGGCGATGTTCGGTGCCCGCGACCTTGCCCAGTTG
Source organism: Candidatus Sulfotelmatobacter sp. (assembly GCA_052326105.1). Taxonomy (GTDB): domain Bacteria; phylum Acidobacteriota; class Terriglobia; order Terriglobales; family Acidobacteriaceae; genus Sulfotelmatobacter. Next base: position 148,335 of record JBKQRC010000064.1, read on the forward strand.
CACGGGCATGCTGAATACCGGCAACGATGGCATGGGCTGGTCGGGAGGCAGCGCCTGTTCTTCGGTCTTACCCTCGGCGCGAATGGCAGCTTGAAACGCAAGACGAGCGCCGGTCTGTCCGGAAACATGCTCCACGGGTGCGTTGCGGACGCGTGCCGGTTCGGATTGTGCGGGCGCTCCGCCTTCAAGGGTGAAAATCACCTGGCCGACCTTGATCTTCTCGCGCTCCTGGATTTTGACTTCTTTGACGATACCGCTCACCGAGGACGGCACTTCGACGACGGCCTTGTCAGTTTCCAGTTCCATGACCGGCTGACCTTCGGAAACCCTGGCGCCGGGCGCGATCATCAGGCGCACGAGATCACCCTGGGAGATATTTTCGCCGAGTTCGGGGAGCCGGAATTCGCCGGGGCCGGAGATCGGGGCAGAAGTTGCGGGAGTGGGGACAGCGGGAGATGGTACCGGCGGCGCGAGCGTTTGCGGAATTGCGGGCGGATCTTGTGGAACGGGCACGGACGCGACTGCAGCGGCTCGCGTGGCGGGAGTAGCGAGGGTCTTGGCTTCCGCTCCATCCACTCCATCCACCGTGAAAATGACCTGCCCGACTTTGATCTTTTCGCCTTCCTTGACGCGAATCTCCTGCACGGTTCCGCCGACCGACGAAGGCACTTCGACGACAGCCTTGTCGGTTTCAATCTCCATCACGGACTGACCGGGACTGACGGTGGCGCCCGGCGCGACCATCAGGCGCACCAGATCGCCCTGCTCGATGTTTTCTCCCAACTCGGGAAGCTTGAATTCAATCACCAGGTTCGTTTCCTCACGAAAAGTTCCGATTTCCGATTTCCGATCGCCGATTTAAAAAAGCGCAATTGGGTTCTAAATCGTAAATTGGCAATCGGAAATCGAAAATCCACCTCAGCTCACCGCAGGATTCGCCTTTTCCGGATTAATTCCCAATTCCTGAATCGCGCGCTGCAGCACGTCTGTGCCGACCTTCTTCTCCTTTGCGAGCGCTCCGAGAGTGGCGAGCACTATGTGCTTGGCGTCCACCTCGAAAAAGTTGCGCAAAGCGGCGCGGTTTTCGCTGCGGCCGAAGCCGTCGGTTCCGAGTGCCACCAGTTGTCCGGGCACCCACTTCGCCAGAGTCTCTGGCAGCACCTTCATGTAATCCGACGCGGCGATGAACGGGCCAGGCGCGTCCTTCAACTTCGCGGTGACGTAGGGAACCTTCGCCGGTTCGGCCGGATGCAGCATGTTCCAGCGCTCGCAATCGTTGGCGTCACGATAGAGTTGCTTGTAGCTGGTGACGCTCCAGACATCGGCCGCCACGCCATATTTTTCTTCCAGAATCTGCTGCGCCTTCAGCACCTCGTGCATGATGGTGCCGCTGCCGAGAAGTTGCGCGCGCAGTTGCGCGCCGCTCTTGGCCGACGCCTTGAAACGGTACAGACCCTTCAGCACGCCCTCGCGAACGTTTCCATCCGCGGGCATTTCGGGCATGGGCAAAGGCTCGTTGGTAACGGTCAAATAATAAAAGATCGACTCCTGATCCACGTACATGCGCCGGATGCCATCCTGAATAATGATGGCGATTTCGTAGGCGAATGCCGGATCGTAAGCCAGCAGGTTGGGCACGGGAAGCGCGAGCACGTGGCTGTGACCGTCCTGATGCTGCAGGCCTTCCCCGGCGAGCGTGGTGCGGCCAGCGGTGCCGCCGACGAGGAATCCGCGGCAGCGCATGTCGGCCGCGGCCCAGATCAGGTCGCCGATGCGCTGGAACCCGAACATCGAGTAATAGATGAAGAAGGGAATCGTGTTGATCCCGTGGTTCGCATACGCCGTGCCGGCGGCGATGAACGAGCACATCGATCCAGCCTCGGTGATTCCTTCCTCGAGAATCTGCCCGTTCTTGGCTTCCTTGTAGTAGAGAAGCGTGTCCATATCCACGGGCTCGTAGTTCTGGCCCACGTTGGAATAAATTCCCACCTGGCGGAAGAGCGCTTCCATGCCGAAGGTGCGCGCTTCGTCGGGAACGATAGGCACGATGAACTTGCCCTGTTCAGGATCGCGCAGAAGTTTCGCGAGCAGGCGCACGAAGACCATGGTGGTGGAGACTTCGCGGCCTTCGGTGCCTTTGTGGAACTCCTCGAAAACCGAGTCGGGAAAAGGCTTCATCGGCAGGGCGCGCACTCTGCGGGTCGGCATGTATCCGCCCAGCTGCTGGCGGCGCGCCTGCATGTATTTGATCTCGGCGCTGTCGTCGGACGGGCGGTAGAACGGAGCCTCGTGCAATTCGTCGTCAGGAATGGGAATGCCGAAACGCGAGCGGAACATCTGCAGTTCGTCGTCGTTCAGTTTCTTTTGCTGGTGGGTGATGTTCTTGCCTTCACCCGCTTCGCCCAGGCCGTAGCCTTTGATCGTCTTGGCCAGAATGATGGTGGGCTGGCCGGTGTGATCCACCGCCGCGCGGTAGGCCGCATGAACCTTGATGGGATCGTGCCCGCCCAGGCGCATGCGCGCCAGTTGCTCGTCGGAGAGATGCTCGACCATCTTGAGCAGGCGCGGATCACTGCCGAACAGGTTCTGGCGGAAGTAGGCGCCGCTCTCCACAAAATACTTCTGATATTGGCCGTCGCTGATCTCGCCCAAGCGGCGCACCAGCAGGCTGTCGCGATCGTTTTGAATGAGGCTGTCCCAGTCGGTGCCCCAGACCACCTTGATGACGTTCCATCCGGCGCCGCGGAAAATGGCTTCCAGTTCCTGGATGATTTTTCCGTTGCCGCGCACCGGGCCGTCGAGGCGCTGCAGGTTGCAATTCACGACGAAGATGAGGTTGTCGAGTTTTTCGCGCGAGGCCAGGGTGATGGAGCCGAGCGATTCCGGTTCGTCCATTTCGCCGTCGCCCAGAAACGCCCAGACCTTGCCGCCGGTGGACTGCTTCAGCCCGCGGTTCTCCAGGTACCTGATAAAGCGGGCGTGGTAAATCGCCTGAATGGGGCCGAGCCCCATGGAAACTGTAGGAAACTCCCAGAAGTCGGGCATGAGCCAGGGATGCGGATACGAACTCAATCCGCCTCCGGGCTTCAATTCGCGGCGGAAGTTTTGCAGCTTCTCCTTCGAAATGCGGCCTTCGAGGTATGCCCGCGCATACATGCCCGGCGCAGCGTGGCCCTGGAAATAAACCACGTCCCGGTCGCCGGTTTCGGTTTGCGCCCGCAGAAAGTGATTGAACGCGACTTCATACAAAGTTGCGGCGGAGGCGTAGGTGGAGATGTGGCCGCCGATGCCTTCCTGAATCTTGTTGGCGCGAACCACCATGGCCAGCGCGTTCCAGCGCACCAGACTCTTGATGCGGCGCTCCATCTCCTGGCTGCCGGGGAAGGGAGGCTGCTGCCGCGAAGGAATCGTATTCTGGTAGGGCGTGGTGGCTGAAAAAGGCAGGTTGATGCCGGCCTCGCGCCGGGCGTGCAGCGCCAACTGCTGCAGCAAGCGCCCAGCCCGGTTGGGCCCGCCTTTTTCCAGAACATAGTCCAGGGAATCCACCCATTCCCTGGTTTCTAGAACTTCTGAGCCGTCGGTTTCCGTCTGAGCCACGTCTGGTATCTCCATCGCTGAATGCGCAATACTTCATCATAAAGCAATCGCGAAGATTTTTGCTGGCCGGGGCCGGGAGGCGGTTGGCCGGTTTCCGGGTTGAGGTACTCAGAAGCAGGCCTGTGGCGGCATCCGAAGGCGTTGGCGGATTTGCCCCTGGTACGTAGAATGCCTACTTGGAAGGGAAGGCGGTGCGACCTGGGCGCGGCTTGTTGCACCCGGGGTACGGAGCCTTGTTGTCGAGTTTGCGTAGGGTCTGCACCATGAAATCACTGCGAGATCCAGGGCGGGGCGGCTGCGGGAAAATGTCGTCGCTTGCTGTATTCCAGCGCGGCACGTCTGCCCCCTGGCCGGCAAAGCGTCTCCGCGCAGTCCTGCTTTTGGCGGCGCTCTTTGTTGCCGGAGGAGGCACAGTTCGGGCGCAGAGCGCGGGCCATCCCGCCGAATCTCCTCTGATGCTGCGACTTAATCAGGCGCTCAGCCTCTCCGATCACGGCGACAAGAAGGGTGCAATGAATCTTGTCGTCAGTTTGCTTGCGCAGCATCCGGATTTTGAGCCCGCCATCAAGCTGAAGGGCTTGTTGCTGGAGGAGACAGGCCGCACTTCCGAGGCGGAGGCCGCCTTTGAACAGGCGCTGAAGCTCGCGCCCAACGACGCGGATGTGTTGCTGGAAGTTGGCAAGTACAAACTGACCGCCGGCCAAAAGGAAGGAGCCATTAAACTGCTGCAGCGCTGCCTCCGGATTCTTCCCGGCGACGGCGACGCTGAATATTATCTGGCCCAGGCCTATCACCTGAATGGGCAGGAAGACCTGGCGCTGCGCGCCATCCGGCTGAGTTTAAAGGCTGAGCCCGACAACGCGCCGGTGTGGCAGAAGTACGGAGAACTGCTGTGCATTACCGGAAGTTGCGACACTGGGCTGAAGTGGCTGCTCAAGGCACAGCACGCGGACGCTACGCTGCCGCGCATTGATTACGACATTGCTGTGACGGACTTGAAATTGATGGATCTGGCCGGGGCCGCGCAGTATGGCGCGCGCGCAGTGGAATCCCAGCCCAACGATGTGCCCGCTTTGCGACTGCTGGCTACTGCGGATGTGAAGCTCGCCAAATGGCAGGAGGCCAAGCAGGCGTTTGAACGAATCCTCACGTTCAAAACCGACGATGTGGACGCGTTGTTCGGTCTTGGCCAATGCGAACTGGAACTGAAGAACTATCCCGCCGCTGTCGACAAATTGCAATTGGTGTTAAAGCTGGCGCCCACGCGGCTATTGGCGCATTACTATCTGTCACGGGCTTATGCCGGAATGGGCCGTACCGAGGACGCGCAGCACGAGGCGGCGCTGCATCAGTTGATGATGGAACAGATGACGTTCGTCCGTTCCGTGGAGAGAGAAGGAAGCGAAAGTCCCATCGAGGCGCCCGCCTATCAATTGCTGGCGGAGCATCACGAAGAGGATGCGTTGCAACTGTACCGGAAGCGATTCAAGGGAACCTCGGCCACTTTAGCGGATGCCTATGTGTTTATCGGGAAACTGTATCTCACCATGGGAGAAAAAGAAGATGGCCTGCGCTGTCTTCATCATGCGCTGGAAATTCAGCCGACGGTTCGCGGAGCTCATACCTACGAGGGAATCCTGGCGCTGAAACTGGGCGACCTGAGCGGCGCCGAGAAGGAGTTTAAAGCGGAGCTTGCCAACGACCCCAACTATCAGACGGCGATTGCCGAGATGGGCGAAGTCCGCTACCACCAGGGGCTCTGGGCCGATGCGGCGGAGCAACTGGCGAAATCCCGAACCATGACTCCGGAGTTGCTTTACATGCTTTGCGATTCTTACTTCCACCTGGGGAAAGTTTCAGATGCCGACTTGACTGCCGAAACGGCGGCGGCGTACGGAAGAAACAAGCCCGAATTCATGAAAGAACTGATCGACCTTCTCGTCCGCAATGGGCAAACGGACCTGGCGCAGCGTTTATCGGCCAATCAGGCGCAAAAATAAAGATAGCTGCAGTAGTTTGAACTCGACCTTGCGGACACCGCCGGCGAGGTCCGGCATATCGGACGCAGGCATCCCGTCCCCGCCGGCGGCTGGGGGCGTTATGACCCGATAATTTTGTTCGTAGCGACCAACAAAATTGTGCCTTCAAACGTTTAATAGGATAGATATGAACGAACTGAACCTCGCTCGGGCCGTGCCGGTGGTCGATATTGGGAACCCAATCGAGCGACTCGCGATCCTGTTCGACGATCACTATGACCGTCTCTACCGCATCGCAAGGAGGCTCACGGCAAGCGCCGATGATGCCCTCGACTTGGTCCAGGAGACGTTTCTCAAGGCGGCTAGATACCCAGGTTCCATACCTGTCGGCTTCGCAAATGAGGAAGCGTGGCTGGTGCGGGTGCTGATAAACATCCGCCGCGATCAGTGGCGGAAGAACTCAACTCGCAGCCGTTTCGAGGCAACGGCGTCTGGAAAGGACCTTTGGGCGTCTACGAACGGGGACCTTGAAGGGGCCGTCATTGCCAGAGCCAGCGTCTGGCGAGCGCTCGACGTGTTGTCTCCCCGTCGTCGCGCGATCGTCGTCATGCGCGAATTAGAAGGAATGGCTATTCCCGCCATCGCATCTCTGCTGGGCATCAGCCAAATCACAGTCCGGTGGCACCTCTCGATGGGTAAACGCGATTTGACCATTGCGCTGAAAGCGCAGACGGAGGAGTAAATGAAAAGCATCACAGAACTTTTGCGAGATGCTGACCCGCTTCTACGCGAGTCAGTGACATCTTCGGAACAACGCGATTACCGGCGAAAGGCTGTGCTTGCGGCCGCTTCCAGAGCGCGTGACCGCGCTGGGGCAGAACCACGGTCCAGACTCACTCTCTTCGCTACGCTCGGTTTTGTCATGATTGTTGTTTTATTTCTTGCCGAACGTATGTGGTCTCCACTCGTCAGCAATGTGTATGCGGCGCCCGTTCGCTTTGAGGTAAAGCTTGCCGAAGAGAACCCGGCTGCTGGTTTGCGTGAGGCGAAGGTTTCAGGAACAGACCGCTCGGTTTACCTCCACGCTGAAGACGTAGTCACAAATAGCGACATCTCGCGAGCCTACATCATTCAGGTAGATCATTCGTCGCAATGTAACGTGGGGGTGGAATTCAATCCCTCGGGGATTGAGAAAATACGTGCGGCTACTGCCGGACACATCGGCAAGCCAGTGGCGATTCTCCTCGATGGTCAAGTCGTCACGACCGCCGTAGTTCGGGAGCCAATTACCGAATCTGCGGTGATCTCTGGCCTCTCAAGGGCCGAGGCCGAAAAAATAGTCAAAGGAATAACCACCATTCGGTAGGGCTCGATGTTACGCGGTTGGCTGACAGTATGTGGTTTTGTTTATCGTCATACGCCGCGATCCGGCGAAGCCATTGGCATAATCAAGCGACAGTCACAAGGTTGCACCGTTTGTCCGGCTGGGTCGGGGGTTTTGAGTGTTATGGCGATTTATCGCCAACCGAACCCTCGTAGATAGGTAGATGTCGTGACCCGTCCGCTAATCGTGCTACGCGCGTGTCGGTCGGCCAAGTTACGTTTGTAATCCCGCCCCCTCAGTAACTTGTCTCGTT
>JBKQRC010000065.1:0-68736 GCA_052326105.1 Candidatus Sulfotelmatobacter sp.
ATGACGGTCGATACAGTTGTACGAGGCGTTGATCTTGCCGCCGACGAACCACTTCCAGAACGGCGGATCGTTGGTGTCAAGCGTGGTGTGCCAGTACTGGTCCCAGCTCAACATGTCGGCGTATTCCCGGAAACATTCCGGAAACTTATCCTCGCTGAACCGGTTAACGACGTCGGGATCGGCCAGATTGGCCTGGCCGATGAACTTCGAAGAGGGATAGTAGTATTCCTCCTCCCTCCAGTGAACTGCAATCTGAGCTTCGCTGGTCTCGCTCACTACCTGCTGCTTTGGAAGAATTTCCCGCATAGCCATATTCTTTTCCCCTCCTGTCAAAATTTGTGCTGCCCTTGCAGGCACTTTCCTGCTCCCGCGTCATGCGCTGGCGGAGTCAATCAGAATCCTGCGCTCGCGAAACAAACTGTTGCTGGCGCGCCTTCGCCGTTGCTTCTTACCTCTTCCGTGGTATCGAACCGCGGCGCGAAAACCGCTACCGGCCTGGCGAAATCAGATCTCTGGGCCTGGAAGAACGGGCGCTAGTGGCCGTGAGCGCCCTCCAGTAGCCACTTCCAAGCCCATGCATGATGCAGCATCCGTTGCCGGACTGCAACACCTTTCCCAACGGCCAGGCCGCCGTAACATCAGCGCCCAAAGGCAGCGCCTAAAGGCGCTTTCGTAACACGGCGGTTACGGTATGCCTAAAAGGCATACCCTGATACAAATCGCCCATGGACACAGATCGCGGTTGCACCGGCTGCTAAGCCGCTGTTGCTACATTCTTTGCCGCCAAACCGGCCACAGGAACTGCCGGGCGCTTGGCTGCCAGCTCGCAGAGCAGGGCGACTAACGCCAGCGCTGCGGCGGCGTAGAACGCCATCTGGTAGTTCTTGTATTTGTCGAACAACACCCCGGCGATCCTGGGACCAATAATGCCGGCGACGCCCCATGCGGTAAACAGCATTCCGTAATTGATGCCGGCATTCTTTGTACCCCAGAAATCCGCCGCCGTCGAGCCATTCACCGAGAGCTGCGTGCCATAGCACCAGTACACGATGAACACCATCACGTACAGCGGCCCCACGCTTCCGCCCACCAGGTAAAGGATCGGCATGGCGATCATCGAGATGGCGATCATCAGTCGCAACACGTTCAAACGGCCCAGCGCATCCGACATCCAGCCCGACAAGATGCGGCCGGAAGCGTTGCCGACTGCTCCCACAACCAGGCCCATGGTGGCGATCGCCGCGCTCGCAATACCCACGCTCTTCGCAAATGGAACCAGTTGGCTGATCACCATGAGGCCGGCGGAACAGCCCAGCGCATAGGCAACCCACATGAGGTAGAACGCCGGCGTGCGCAGCACCTCGCTCGGTCTGAACTCGTACGTAGTGGCAGCCGTTTTGGAGGCTGGCGCGGGCACCCAACCGGCAGGCTTGTATCCCGCCGGCGGATTGCGCAGGAGGAACGCGCCAAAGACCGTCATCACCAGGAAAATACCGCCCAGGATCATGAACGTGGTGTGGACACCATAAGCGGGAATCAGCTTCAAGTTGGCCAACGGACCAAAGATGGCCGACCCTCCGCCGTAGCCGCCGACGGCGAGTCCTACAGCCAAGCCGCGTTTATCGGGAAACCATTTGGCCATGACCGGAATGGGCGTGGCGTAACCAAATCCGTTGCCCAGCCCGCCAATCACCCCGAAGCACACAATCAGGTAAGTCAAGCTGTGAGTGAAGGCACAGAGGAAGAAACCCAGGCTGACCAGAACGCCGCCAGTCAGGGACACCCAGAATGGGCCGAACTTATCCTGCAGTCGTCCCGCCACGATGAACGTGAGTGCGAACACAACAACTGCCCAGGTGAACACTGAGGAAGTGTCCGAGCGCTTCCAGCCAAATTCTTTTTCCAGCGGCGCCACAAACACACTCCAGGCATACAGCGAGCCCAGCGCCAGGTTCATGGACATCCCGCCGACCACGCGCCACCAGCGATTAATACCGGGATTCACGGAAGTATCATTAGCCACAATTTTTCTCCTTTAAAGAAAATGGAATGAGAACTCGAGCGTGTTTCGCAAATATTTTTCAGCCTTGAATGCAGGTCCCTCAGGGGCTAAAGCCCGCATTCTTTCTTTGGCAGAGCGGCGCGGCTGGAAGGCGCGCCCTTTCAAGACCGACTAATGAGATGGTTTTCACTTGGCTTTCTCCAAAACGGCGTTGACTGTCAATTCCGATCCGGGCGAGACGGTCAAGTCCCGCTTCCACTCGGCAAAGCCCGGCGTAGAAACGACTACGACATGCTTGCCGGTGCTCAGGTTGAGAACCGAAGGAGTGCTGCCGACGAATCGTCCGTCGAGCGTGATATCCGCCCCGGAGGGCGTCGAACTAAAACTGCATTTGACTTCCACTGCTGGCGCGCTTACCGGCGTGGTTGCGGCTGTCGAAGCCGGCGCGGCGCTTGCCGTTGGGGCCGGACTGGGTTGAGGCTGAGCCGGTTGAGCCTGGGCTGGTTGATTCTGACCTGGTTGAGTCTGAGCTTGGGCCGCAGGCTCCGGCGTGGTCGGCTTGGCCTCGCTTGCGACGTAGGTGTACAACTGACCTCGCAGCTTGCCCTTGTCATCCGCGTAGTAGACGAGCAGGCCGCGCTTTTCTCTTCTGGCGTCGAAACTTTCTCCCTTAGGTAAGGGAAAGCATCTCGACCATTTGGTGTCAATGCTGCAAGTGATGTGAAACGGGGGACCGTTGCCTTCCTGCACCAGCAGAGTAGTGGTCACGTTGGCCGTCTTGCTGGAAAGACAATAGGCGTCGTAGTTCACCTGATCGCAATTCTTGGGGACGTCGCTGGCATTCAGGCTGACGGATCGAGTTTCGGAATCGAGAACAGTAATGCGAATCGTGTTGTTCTTGACGGCGGCATTCGCGAACATAGCCAGGAACAAAAGCCCTGCCGACAAGGCTACTTTTATGCATCGACTCATGAGACACCCCCAACCCCCACTGATCCGGCTATTGTAGCCCCGGTTGTCAGGGATGATTCTCGAAATCGAGTCCCGGCCGGGTTTTGCCATGTCCTCACACTCGGTTGCCAGAATGTCCAGGTGGGAGGGCGGACTCGGCCTCGGGCTAACCCTGGAACCGAATCCACCCTTCTTACCTGCTATCAAGCTGCCTCCATGCCAAGTGCCGCGATGCATCTTCTAGAACGTGAAAATGGGCCCGAATTCGGTGCGATGATCCTGCCATTCGTTGGACGGCTTTCCAGCGATCTCGTATAGCGTGAGACCATCCGCGAGACGGGTAGCGTAGATTGACTCCTCAAAGCCGAAGGTGACGTTGGGGTTTACTTTGTAGTACAGGGTGGCTGCCGTCAGCTTACCCATCAGGAGCGGCAACGGAGCCAGAGTATTGGCGTTGCCGGTGTAGCCGGCATAGTTGAGGTCCCGGTTGGGGACCTGGTCCTTGCCCATGTGCAGATAGAGCTGCCAGCCGGCGTTGTGGCCTTTCGGATTCGCATTGAACCAGCGGGAGAGCGGCAATCCCAGATTGACGAATCCGCCAAATGTCCGGATGGCCCTCTGCGGAGCCACCACGACATTGCCCTGTGGGCAGGCCGCAGCAGTTGCAGCGGGGACGTTGCAACCCAGCACCGCGCCACCGGCAGCGGCGAGCGGACCGCCGTCGAGAGTGGCGAAGCCGGAGGTGTAGCCGGTGGCGGTGGAGTTCGCCCCGCCAACGATGTTGCTCAGGCCGCTTGTATCGGTGGCAAAAGAATTGACCTGGCCGGCGAAGAAGAACCGCAGGTCGCCGCCGCGATAGGCGCTCACCACCAGGGTGAACCATCGCGTCGGCAGTTGCAGCGCGCCTTGCAAACCATAAATGTGGCTGGAAGCGGTGAACCCGTTGGGAAAGGCAGCTACGTAGTTGGCGGGAGTAAGGCCTCCGCCGCAGGTCAGCAGGTGCGTGCAGTACGACGAGTTGGGAACGACGGAAGTGCGCTTGCCGTCAACTCCGGAAAGAATGATTTGTGCTGGGGCTACGGCTGGCGCCTTGTCGAGTTGGAACTGCAACGCCACTCTGCCCTCGAGTTCGGGACGACCCGAATCGGCACCCTCGCGTTCGGCCTGTCCGATCTGTCCCGCCAGACCCAGGCTCCCCAGCTTTTCAATCTGGCTGCTGGTCGGCATCATGATGGCAAAGGTGGGAGAGAATTTGAGATTGCGCGAGCCCCCCAGCTTCTGTACCCACCCAAGCTGGAATTGCGGAGAACGCTCGTAGAGGTCCCCGTACCAGTAGCCCAGAGCCGTGGTTTCCAGGAGGTTGGGCAATGCGCTGGAGCCGAACAGCGTCCAGTCCTGTCCACCCTCGAAGTAGAAATCCGTGTTGTCGCCGGCGGCATAATCCAAACGCACCCAAGCCTGGCGGAATGAGAACATGCTGCTGCGAATGGACGAAACGTCGCGATTATCCACTTCGCTGAAGTTGCCCTCAAAGTCGCCTTCGATACGACCGGTCAGGGTAAGCCGGGGCGAAAGGTCGAGGAATTCAAAGTTCGCTCCGATACGAGAGGAGCGCGCCTTCAGATGGAATTCGGGGTCCTTCGTGGGGCCGGTGCTAAAAACTTGCGGTGTCGCCAGGAACACGCCAGGAAACGGCATGTCATCGCCATTGGGGTTACTGGTGTCGTATACCCCCGTGGCCTTCAAGAATCCGTAAGGCGTCATCTTGACCGGGCCCATGGTAAAGGCTGCCTTCAGACCGTCTCTGACTGGCGGATCGACCGGCAGCGTGCGCAGGGGAGCCACCGCCGGCACAACTGAGGGTCCGGCTGGCTTCGTCTCTTTTGGAGCTGGGGCCTGGGCAGTTTGACTCGGGATCGCCACCGTAACTGGCGTCGCCGTGACTGGGGCAGCGGCGGCTGCCGGCGTTGCAGCCGGGGCCGGAGCGGCGGCGGCCAAGTCATCGGCAGTCACCACGCCTTTGCGGGCCAGCGCCTCCACCAACAACTGAAACTCCGCCTCCGGAGCTGCGTTGCGAATGGCATTGGCTTCGCTGGGCGCAAGCACTCCCTTCATGACCAGCACCCCGAGCAACGCGGTCACATTGGCATTGCTGGCGGCTGGCGTCAGGTTGGGATTGGCAGCGGGGGGTGCGGGCTGCGCGGCGGGGTTGGCGGTGGTCTCGGCGGGGTTTTTCGCATCGGCGGCGTCCTTCGCCCTTCCCAGGGCGGGCACGACCGATGCGGCTGTAAGTAATGCGGCAAGAATCCAGGGCTTCAACTTCGGCATATACGATATCTCCTCCTGACCGGGAGCTACTCTCTGCACGCGATTGATGAAAGAATTTGCCGTTCGCGACCGGCGCGCGAGGCTTGCTTTTCTTACTGGCGCGCGACGTGGTCCCGGTTTGGGACCCAAGGGGCCGTTTCCGAGGTTGGTTATCTCGGACGTAATGGGGAGTAACACTAGGACGGAGGTGGCTTGCTAAGATGTGCGCTCACTCACTTTTGGTAGTGATTCACATCACTCAAAAAGCTTGCAAGTCAAAGGGAACTGGTATGGTGCGGCACATTGTCTCCGAGTCAGGTCCTTCTCATACTATTGACTTCATGGCGCTTAGGCGGAATCGTCTTCCCAACGTTTCCCTTGGTGTGCGCCATTCTGCGGTCTTCCCGTTGGGGTTCTGTTTGCGCAAAAACACATGAAGTTGTGATCCTACTCACCGTTTCGGGACCGGGATCAAGGCGGAATCCATCGAGGATGAAGGTTCCGTGGAAGAAGCGCGGCAGGCGTGGCACCAGATGAGGGAAGAACTCATGAATGCGCTTCAGGAGCAACTCAAGAAGACGGGATAAGGTGCGCTGCGGACTCCGCTCATCGCTGCGGAGCTTCGCTTCGCCGGACAGCCGAGGGCGGCTGTCCCCACTCGCTTAAACGCCTGCGCCGCGATGCTGCTTATCACCGCCGCTCTTCCCGCTGACGGACGCGGCCAGATCGGCGAGGGAAGGCACGGACTCCGCCTGGGTGAACTTGTGGTCGGGCAGAGCGGCGCCCTTTCTCATGGCGTCAACCATCATTTCGAGACCAAGGTCGGTATTGGGAGGAATGAAGATCGTGGCCGCCAGGGTTCCCGCTCGCACCCACGCTTGTCCGGTCTTGGGCACGCCATCGCAACCGGTAAAGGGAATTCTCATCCACTTCTCCCGATCGCCGGCAGCAACTTCGCTGAACGCTTTTCGCGCGCCCATCGCCATGCTGTCGTCCTGCGCTCCGACCAGGCTCATGTTGCTTTCCTGAGACGTGCGCAGGCGCAACCAGGAACTGACGGTGCGATACGAACTGTCCTCGGTCCAGTTCGCCCGCATGGACTTCACCTGAATGTTGGAGGGCTTGGTCTGATTCATGCCCCGGGTCCGTTCTTTTGCGGCAGAGCTGTTGGCCGGCCCCTCGATGTAGAGCACGGATCCACCATTGGGCAACAGGGCGGCAAATTGTTTGCCCTGAATCCTGCCCACTTCAACGTGGTCAGAACTGACGGCGAATATTGGAACCTTGAAGGTGCGTCGCAAATCGGTGATGTAGTCGGCGTCGTGGTTCAGGACTGCCCACCCGATCCCAGCCGCGACTGCCGCGCGCGCCACTTGAGGAAAAGCGGTTCCGCCAGCGGGCTCGAAGAGGATGGCATCGGGGCGCACCACCGACGAGTCCTGAATGTAGTGCAACAGTTGCTGGCTTTGGGTCAACGCGTCATTGCTGGCGTGAATGATCTTGACGTCCACGCCCAACGACCGGCCAGCCCTTTCGGCAGCTACTGCCTGCTCCTGCTGGTAGTCGTTATCGTCGTTGGTCAGCGAAACCAGAAAACTCAGTCGTTTCATGAACGGACCTATCTTCGGATCATAATCCCAATCTCGGCAACCCCTGATATGACCAGAGTAACCATGAGGACGCATGGCAGTGCCTGGGAATAAGTTCAAGGAAAGGAAAAATCAGATCTGAGCGCCGGCTGCGGCGCCGGTCGCCGTTTCGCCAAGAAAGGACTTCAGATTTGCGTCCAGGGCCTGGCGATCGGCGTCGGGCAGGTTCACGAAACGGAAAGGCTGCATCCAGCCCTGCGTAGCCCACATGGGAAACAGCATCTGCGCTTTGTTGCGAATCGTGGCCTGGCCGACGTGGAAGATCATTTCGACTTCAAGTTTCTCCTCCAACGGCTTTTCGACGTGGATGACGCCGCCCGAGGTAGAAAGCTGATGGAACGCGGCGCGCACGGCGCGGCGATTGGGCAGGCGCACCAGCACCAACACGGAGCCACGCAGCTTTACGCGAAAAGGACGGTTCACCGCCTTGTTCTCGTCAGCCGCTACGGCATTCGGCTTCCGATCGGGTGCCGTCGAATCGGGCTGTTCATCCATACGTCATGAGTATGGCAGCGACGGGGACCAGCGGTGTAGTTACGAAAGCACAAGACCGGGCTTTGACTTTCGAGGAACGGCGGCTTTAGGGACCCAGAGAGCGGCCTTCACTTGCGCCCGGGATGGGCGCCGTCGCTTTCCGGAACCAGATTGTACGGCCAAACTTTCTTGTTGACCTTCAGCTTAGGAGCGCCGGTGGCGGCGGCCGCGCTTGCCTGGGGACGAGCGGGTGTGGTCTGCGGCGCGAACCTCCAGTCCTCCGGAGGATCGGCAATTCCCCATACGTTCCCGTGAGTATAGAGCGCGGCGCCGATTAGAAATTCCTTGCCATCGTTGCCCAAGGGCAGAGAGTTCGCTACCCGCGCGGTCACGCTGCCTCCGCCGGGAAGGCCACTCAGGATGATCGGGGTCTCGAGTTGCAGCGACTGCGAACAGCGAAAACCGCAGCCCTGCGCGCTGACCACCAGCACGATGCACTTGTCGGCGAAGGGCCGCATGCGGTCGAGGCTGGTCACGGTGACCGGAATCTCCACCCGGATGCGTGTGCTGCGTCGCGTCGTTTTGGCCGTCAGGACTTCCATATCAGATGTTGCCCGCCGAGCGGAACTTCTGCGACGGGCAAGTCACACCCTTTATTGTGGCAGATTGGGGCAGGGCGGGATGGTGACAAAGGTAACCCGGACGAGAACTACGGCGTGCAGGCTGGCGAGTTCACCGCCTGGCATTGCGGCGGGCCTGGGCGATTCCCGCTTTCAAACCGTTGGCTACAACCCGGGCATAGCCGGACTTGTCCATGCCCGACATGGTGGCGGCGGCAATGCCTCCGGGAGTGGCTGCTTCGTGCAGGTGGCGGGTAAGACTCTGCCCGCTTTCTTTCCAATAGAGAATGCCGGCACTAAGCGCGTGAGCGGCAGCGGTGAGGGCCGTGTGACGATCAAGTCCCGCGCGTTGCGCAGCCTCCGCCAAGGTTTCGAGCGCGTGATAGCCGTGGCTCGAGGAATAAGTGGTAGTAAAAGCGTCGAACTGGCGCTCGGAGATTTCAAGCACAGATCCAACGTGCTCGAAGAGGCGGCGCACTCGGACACGTTCTGCTTTTCCCACGCCGCGGTCAAAGCACAACGCGGTCAGACCGCGCCCGATGCGACAGACGGGACTGGGCATGGCGCGCACCCAGCGCGCGGGAGGCCCGAACTGCGCCCGCAGTTTTTGCAGCGGAACACCCGCGGCCAGACTGACCCAGAGTCTTGGGCGCGCGGAAGCTCTGCAGGCGGCGACCTGGTCGAGCGACTCCGACACCGAAGCGGGACGGACCGCGACAATCAGCATGTCCGCTTGCTCGACCGCCGACTTCAGATCGGGCGCAACGTCAACGTGAAATTCACGCCGCAGCAGGCGCGATTTTTTTGGATTGCGATCGTAGACGACAATCGGCCGTGCGTATTCCGCCAGGCGCAGCCCCGCCACCAACGCGCTGGTGATGCGGCCCGCGCCGAGAAAGACGGTGGATTTCATGTTAACTGTTCCCTCAGCGCCTGAAGGCGCGGGTTGGCTGCACTCGGCGTCACGGTGCGGCTGGAAGCCGCGCCCTTTCAAATCGGGATGACTTGCCAAAAGATTAAGCCGACGAACGAACCGCTCACCGGCTGGCCAGGCCGCCCGCCGTTTCGCCGCCGTCTAACGTGAACACCTGCCCGGTCGCGTAAGCGGCGTCATCCGACGCGAGATAGGCAAACAGTCCCGCAATCTCTTCCGGCGTGGCGTGCCGCCCCAGCGGAATTTTGCGGTTCACTTCTTCGAGCATCGCGTCGGAATACTCGGCGCGCTGCATGGGCGTGAGCACATATCCCGGAGCCACGGCGCACACGCGCACCTTGGGCGCGAGTTCCAGCGCCATCGTCCGCGTCAGCTCAATGACGCCTGCCTTGGTCGCGTTGTAATCGGCGTAAAGGGGCTGGCCGACGATCCCGTTGGTCGAAGCCGTTTGCAGAATCACGCCGCTGCCCCGCTCCCACATGTGCCGCGCCGCGGTCTGCGCCACGTAGAACACGCCGGTCAGGTTTACGGCGATAACCTTTTCCCATTCTTCCGGAGTGATATCCAGAAACTTGTGCCGGATGCTGATGCCCGCGTTGTTCACCAGCACGTCAACTCCATCCATCAGCCGGATCGCCTCGGCAAACGCCGCCTCCACCTGCATCAGATCGGTGACGTCGGCAATGATCGCCTCAGAGACGCCAGGCTCAGAAACGCCTGGCTCGCCGCCCAGGCTGCGCAGGTCGTGCTTGAGGTGCTCGCAGGCCGTGGCGTCGCGGTCGAGCACGCACACTCGCGATCCCTCTTCCAGAAATCGCGCCGCCGTTGCCGCGCCAATCCCGCTGCCGCCGCCGGTAATCAGAACACGCTTGCCTTTTAAGCCTCGCATAAAGTCTCCTTATGAGCTGTGAGCTACGAGCTGCGAGCTAGCTTGTTCTTCGGCCCTGGTAGCCCGCAGCTCGCAACTCGTCGCTCATAGCTCTAAGCTCCTCATCCACACGCCGTTCTCACCACAATCGTCTGCGGCACCGCCCGCAACTGCCGCATCAAATCCTCGTCGCACGGACGATTGATGTCATAAATCGCATAGCCGAGCGGGCCGCGCGTGTCGAGCACCTGCCGCTCGATGTTGATGCCGCGATCCGCCAGAATGTCGTTGATGGCGCGCAAAATTCCGGGCACGTTGTGATGAATGTGCATCAGGCGGTGCGACCCCGGATCATACTCCAGATGACAATGCGGCAGATTCACGCTGAGCAGCGAGTTGCCGGTGCGCACATAATCCACCAGCCGCGCCGAGACGAACTGGCCAATATTCTGCTGGGCTTCTTCAGTGCTGCCGCCGATGTGCGGCGTCAGGATCACGTTCGGCAACCCGCGCAGTACGCTCACAAACCCCGCGCCTGACTCTGGCTCCGAAGGAAACACATCCACGGCCGCGCCCGCGATCTTGCCGCTTTTCAAACACGCCGCCAGCGCGTCGTGATCCACCACAAACCCGCGGCTTAGATTGAGGAAGCACGCGCCGTCTTTCATGGCCGCAAGTTCTTCCTCGCCGAACAGATTCTGATTCTGCGGCTTGCCGTCCACGTGCAGCGTGACCACGTCGGAACTCGCGAGCAGCTCGCGGAAGCCGACCGCGCGCGCATTGCCCCGCGCCAGCACATGCGACACGTCGTAGAACACGACCCGCATGCCCAGAGCCTCGGCCAGGTCCGAGAGCTGCGACCCGATCTTGCCATAGCCCACAATGCCCAGCGTGAGCCCACGCACCTCATGCGCGCCCGCCGCCGACTTGTTCCACACGCCCGCGTGCATTTGGGTTGAAGAAAAAAAGACGCGCCGCAGCAGCACGACGATCTCCCCCATCGCCAGTTCCGCCACAGAGCGCGAGTTGGAGTGCGGATCGTTGAACACGGCAATGCCGCGCTCGCTCGCCGCCGCGCGATCAATCTTGTCCACTCCAATGCAGAACGCGCCCACCGCGACCAATCCGTCTGCCAGGGCGGGTGCCCCACTTCTCCCTGCCTTTGGGAGAAGTGGGGATTTTGACTTCGTCATTTCCAGCGAGGACCCCGCGCAAGCCGCATCCAGCACGGCCGACGTGATGCGCGTCTTCGAGCGCACGCCCAGAACGGAGACCGAAGCCCCGCGCCGCGTCTCCTCTCTCAGCTTTTCGACCAGCTCCCGCTCCTCGAGCGCCGCCTGGTGCGACTCGACGTCGTATCCCGCCTCGCGAAACTGCTCCACCGCGACTGCGCTGATGTTCTCCAGCAACAGAACTTTCAAGGGCCCTCCCGTGTGTGTGGAACCAAGGATTATCGCAGATGGGAAGCGGGAAGGGATGGTGTGGGGACGGGTCTTTGACCCTCCATCAGCACGAACGGGAAGGGTACGACTTCCAGTCGTACCGCTTAAGCGCCCACACAGATCGCGGCTTCAGCCGCTGAGGGCCACGCGTCTAGCCTGAATCCCGGAAAGCCTGAGCAATACCTGTACTCAGCCGCACTCGCAACCAACTTCCCCATCACCGGACTCTGATGGATATACAACCGATGCCCCACAAAATCCTGCGCGTCACGAATCCGATGATCCGTAAATCCCTTCTGCCAAATTTCCCGCCGGCTGATTTCCATGCTGGCCGCGTGGAATAGCCGCCCTTGACCAACTGCATGACCCGTTCGAGCGTTACATCCGCAGCGGGCGTGAGGAGGAGATGAACGTGATCGGGCATTAGGACGAAAGCATGTAGTTCGAACTTTCCCAGACGCCGGTAGCCGTAGAGAGTCTTTAGAAAAAGCCGGGCATAATTCTCTACAACGAAGAATCTCCTTCGTTGAAATGTGGAGAAGGTGACGAAGAATGTTCCGGGTGGAGAAAACAGTCGGGTAGGCTTCACGGTGTCGGCCCTCAGCGGCTAAAGCCGAAATCTCTAAGCCAGCTTAGTGCGGTGCGACTGGAAGTCGCACCCTTCCCCGCCGATTTATTTTCGAATCGTTCCCTCCTCGGGAAAACTCACTGCCTTGCCAGGTGCCCCATCCTAATCTCGCCTCTTGCGGCGAGGGCGGGGGTTTCGACTTTCTCCCCCTTTTCCACAGCCCTCCCACCCTTCTTGTGACGAACAACCTTTACTGAGAAAACTCGACGCGCCAAATTGGGACTGATGCGCAAACGCCCTGCCAACCCGGCAGCTCAAGCGAACGCGAAGGAGCGAAAGAGAATTATGACGCAGCCGAACCCCAAGGTCCCTCGACTGCGCAGATCGGTTCGCTGCGCTCTCCGACCTGCTCCGCTCGGGATGACAATGAGTTTTCCATCACTCAATGACTCAATCACTCAATGACTCAATCACTCGATGACGCAATCACCCGATGACTCAATCCCTAGATCGGTTTGCCGCGGAAGAAGTAGACCAGTTCGATGATCAGGATGACCACTACCATCAATTCCAGGATGAAGGCGCGGCTCTGGTTGAACTGCTCGACCATGAAGCGGTAGAGATCTTCGGCGGTCTGCAGTTTTTCTTTGACCAGGTCTTTGTAGTCGGGGACTCCGACCTTGGCCGCGCACAACTTGTACAGGCGCGCCGAAAACATGTCGCTGAGGAACTTGATAGCGTTGTCGGCGCGCTCGGTCAGTTCGTTCACGTCAAGCAGGACGGTGTGCAGTTTGGAGGCGGCGCGCGCCGTCCGCCAGCGCGACCACAGGCCGGTCCCGCCGACATCGAGGAAGTCGTAGACGTCTTCCAATTCTTTAGTGAGCAGTTCGTCGTAATGGCGGAACTCGAGCAGCTGCGAGTTGGCGTACTGCAGGAGCTGAATTGCGGTCTCGGCGCCCGCAGGCGTGTCGTAGATGAAGGCCGCGTTCCAGCCGATCACGGCCAGATCGTTGGGATAGTAGGAAATGCGCGACTGCAGAATCTCCTGGCGCTCGCCTTCGGAAAGCATCGCCGTCTCGCCGCGGACGACCTGCGAAATCTGGTCTCCGTGCGAGGCCAGCAGATCGTTGGCCGAGGGCGCGCCCTGATTCTCGCGGGCGCCGTTTTCGCAAGTGTCGATCTCACGAATATGGAAGATGAAGTAATCCTCCTGCAGCCATTCGGCCTTGTAGGGCTTGACCAGAGCGGGAGCGGCGCGCTCCAGCTTCTGGCGCGCGATGCGCGACGCCACCGACTCAAAGTTGGTGTCGGAGGTCCAGCGGCAGGAAACTTGAATCAGGTCTTCCCAGGTGCCGGAAAAAGGCAGCTCAAAGACCAGGCTCACGACGCCGTAATCGAAGTACTTGATCTGTCCCTCAAGCCGCTCGCCGCTGTCGAGGACGACCGGGTCAAGCGCCTCCACGACCGGAGGCCGCTGGTAGCGTACGTATCCCGGAGCCTGATGCTTGAAGCTGGCGTCGGCGGTGCGCGCACCGAGAATCTGGCGCAGCTCGTCGAGCCGAATCTCTTCGCAGACGTCGAACTGGATCAGCACCAGAACCGAGCCGCGCAAGGGCGTGGGTGCGGCCGGCTGCGGCTGGCGGGCCGGAGCGTCGGCGATGGTGGTGCTGGGTGCCGTGGTTGTCAGTTCGCGATCCATAGAAGTGCCGGTTAGGATTGAGCCCGGAAGGCACCGGAAGATGGCACCAGAGACTAGGTATATTGTCCCAGAAACGGGGGGGTTGGGCTATAGGGGGCACACCCGGACTTCGTCCGGGGGGCGGACGGGGCGTCCGCCCCTCCATAAACTGTTGATAAGTCAGCGGTTACGGGACAACTGCCAGAGCAACAATCCGGCTGCAGCCAGGGCTCCCAGGCCCAGGCCGGCCCGTTTCATGGAGTCCCGAACCTCGGCCTGATGCTGGCGGACAAGGGCGGACTCGGGGAAGGAATCGGCATCCGCCTGGGAATCGGAGTTCAGGGCCATCTGCAGGATTTCGGCGAGATGCAGCGCGTGGCGGCGCGTCCCCTGGGCGATTTGCTCGCGGCAACTGAAGCCGTCGGCAATGATGAGCCAGTCGGGCGGCGCTTTGCGGACAGCGGGCAGGAGTTCGAGCTCGCCGATGGCAGCGGAAATGTCGTACTTGTCGTGATGGAAGCCGAAAGAACCGGCCATGCCGCAGCATCCGGGAGCGGGCGACTGGAAGTCCACACCGAGGCGGAGCAGAAGCGATTCCTCGGCGGTCATCTTCATGATGGATTTGTGATGGCAATGGCCATGGAGCAGGGCTTTGCGCGGGAATTGCGGCAGCGGGGCATCGGCGGAATGGAGTTCGAGGAATTCGCTGAGCAGAAACGTCTGCCGCGACAAGGCTTGCGCCCGTTCGTCGTGAGGAAAGAAGTTGAGCAGTTCATCGCGGAAGACGGCGACGCAGCTGGGCTCGAGTCCGACGATGGGGATTCCGGCTTCGATTTCGGGCGCGAGTTCGTCGAGGATTTCGAGCAGCAAAGCTTGGGCGCGGTCGAGCATGCCGAAGTCGTAGAGAGGACGTCCGCAGCAGAGATTGGCTTGGGGGACGATTACGCGGAAGCCGGCGGTTTCGAGGACTTCAACAGCGGCGCGCGCGGTTGCGGGCAGAAAATAATTGTTGAAGGTGTCGGGCCAGAGGAGAACCTCTGGGGCTAAAGCCCTGTCAGAAAAGGGAGGGCTCATCGCAGCGCTAGAAGCGCTGCGCCACCCAAAACCGGATTTCCCCGCAGCTTGTGAAGAGATACGGCTCCTTGACGGTGCTCGCTGCGCATCGCGGGGCGGACGAATGCGTCCGCCCCTACGCGAGCCATTCTCGCTTGTGCGACGGAACCAGTTCTTGAAAGTTTCCGGGGCGAAGGCGGGGATGCTGCGCTGCAGGGGAATGCCGGCAACGAGCTTGGCGATCTCGCGCAGGAAGGGCAACTGCGTGGTCAGATTCACCAGGCCCGGAGCGTTCGATGCCAGGGATGCCCAGAAATCGATGTTGCCAAATGCGTAGGCGCTCAGCGGCCGGACGCGGCCTTCGTAGTAGTGCGAGAGAAACTCGGCTTTGTAAGTGGCGACATCGACGCTGACGGGACAGTCGCTCTTGCATCCCTTGCAGGCCAGGCAAAGATCGAGCGACTGTTTGACTTCTTCGCTGCGCCAGCCGTCGCGGATGATCCCGTCTTCCCGGGCTGTGCCCTGAGTCATCTCCCAGAGCAGGTGAGCGCGGCCGCGGGTGGAATGTTCTTCGTCGTGCGTGGCACGGTAGCTGGGACACATCACGCCGCCTTCTTCGCGACGGCACTTGCCGACTCCGACGCAGCGCAGGGCGGCGTGCGCCAGGCTGCCGTGGTCGGCGGGAAACTGGAACCGGGTTTCAGGCTCCCAGGGAGAATAGTTGGCGCCGAGGCGGAGATTTTCGTCGAGCTTGTAAGGCTCGATCAGTTTGCCCGGGTTCATCTTCCAATCGGGGTCCCAGGCAGACTTGAATTTGCGAAACGCCTCGATCAATTCGGGGCCAAACATTTTGGGAAGGAGTTCGGCGCGAGACTGTCCGTCGCCGTGTTCGCCGGAGAGCGATCCGCCATAGCTGACGACGAGATCGGCGGCCTCCTCGACGAACTTGCGGAACTTCGCGATTCCCTCTTTCGATTGCAGGTCGAAGTTCAGGCGCGTGTGCACGCAAGCGTGGCCGAAGTGGCCGTAGAGCGAACCTTTGTAGCCGAACGCAGCCATCATCTTGCGCAGATCGCGGAGATAGCCGCCGAGTTTTTCTGGAGCGACGGCAGCGTCTTCCCATCCCTCCCAGTTCAGCGGCTCGCCGGGAACGTGGGAGGTGGCGCCGAGGCTGGCCTCGCGAACTTCCCAAACACGCTTGGCCTCGTGACTGGAACAGAGACGAACGTTAGGAGGATTGGCGCTGCGGTTGAGCGCCGCGATCAGGCTGCGAGCCTGGGATTCGGCTTCCGACGCGGTCCAGGCACCGAACTCGACCAGCAGCCAGCCTCCGCCTTCTGGAAGAAGCGCGAGACCTTCGGAATTGATGCGTTTGGTGCGAGTGTAGCCGACAAGAATATCGTCAAAGCCCTCGAGTCCAATGGGCTTGTGAGTCATGATTTCGGGGACGTGGTCAGCGCATTGATAGATGTCAGGATAGGCGACGACGAGCAGGACACGCTCGGGAGGACTCTCGACCAGGCGGCAGGTGGCTTCGAGGACGGTGGCACAGGTGCCTTCCGAGCCGACGAGCGCGCGCGCGACGTGAAAGCCATTTTCAGGGAGCAGGTAGTTCAGGTTGTAGCCGGAGACACGGCGCGGGATGTTGGGGAAACGCTGGCGGATTAGATCGGCATAGGTGTCCGCGATTTGCTTGAGGGAGTTGTAAATTTGATCGCGGCGGCTGTGGTTGCTGCGGCCCGATAAGTCCGGGCCGCTTGGGCGGACGAGGGCGTCCGCCCCTCCATAATTCGCAACGAAATTCTGGCCGACTCGCAGGCGAACGCCGTCGTAGGTGACAACTTCGAGTTCCTCAATGTTGTCGTCGGTTTTGCCGGCCATTACGGAGTGGACGCCGCAGGAATTGTTTCCGATCATGCCGCCGATGGTGCAACGGTCGTGACTGGCGGGATCGGCCGCAAAAGTCAGGTGATGTTTCTCGGCGGCATTGCGCAGTTGATCGAGCACGACTCCGGGTTGCACGCGAGCGATGCGGCGCGCGGGATCGATCTCGAGAATCTTCGCCATGTACTTGGAGAAATCGAGCACCACAGCAACGTTGCAGCATTGGCCGGCGAGCGATGTTCCACCGCCGCGGCAGAGCAGCGGGGCGCCGAATTCGCGGCAGAGCGAGACGGCAGCAAGAACATCGTCCGCGTCGCGAGGGAGAACGACGCCGATCGGAACCTGGCGGTAGTTGGATCCGTCGGTGGAGTAGAGGGCGCGGCTGCCGCGGTCGAAGCGAACGTCTCCCTGAAATCCACCGCGAAGCTGCGAGCGCAGGGCTGCGGCCAGCCCTGCGGCATCTATCGAGTTTGATCTGGGAACCGGCGTGGAATCTGCAACTTTGTCTTGCATGGCCGACTTCTCAGTTGGAAGACTTCTTGGTCACATGGGCGATCGTAAACTTGCTCGCGTCGCCGCTGGCCTCAACATTAATGGTAATGGAGTTCATCGGATCGTTGGAGACGATGGTGCAGCGATTCTGATCCGAGGTCTTGACCGTGGCGTCGGCAAATTTGGACTTGTAGAAGCTGCAGACCTTGTCGACCGAATCGCCGCTCTCGAAGTTCGCCGTGACGGTGTGAACGGGTCCGAAAGTGATGTCGGCCGCTCCCTGCTTCTGTACCTGGGCTCCGGGATAAATATCCACGCCCAGGTCTTTCGCGGCCTGCTCGGGATCGTTGGCGTTGATGGTGCCGAACGGAGTCTCGACTCTCACACGATCGCCTTCCTGGGTCACATGAGAGTTCTTGGCGATGTGATGGAGGACGACGCCGCACGTGACCATACCGAGGATGCCGACGCCTGCAATCACGGCGATGACAATCAGGATCACTTTGAGAGCGCTGCTGCCGCCCCTGGGGGGTGGCGCGGGTGCAGGTGAGGCAGCAGATGGAGCGGCAGCGATGGCAGCGCCGCATTTGTTGCAGAATTGTGTTCCTGGAGTCAGGTTTGCGCCGCAAGAATTGCAGAATGCCATAGGTCACCTCGTGGCAGGAGTGCGTTTTTAGTTCGAAGCGCGAGTATATCGCAGAATGATAGTGCTCAGTCGTCAGTTATCAGTTGTCAGTCATCAATTAACCCCGAGGATGTTAAGAACTGAAGAGTGGCGACTCACGAACCTAGCCTGCCGGGCCTTCGCCCGGCCGGACAGCCGAGGGCGGCTGTCCCCACATGGGTACTGCTCGGGATGCGATCTAGCTCCAGCCGCGCGTGGCGTAGTCGGCCATGGAGAGGGCCAGCAGAATGAAGAGGAAAAACACGGTGGCGATGACGACCAGCTTGAGTAGTTTCTCGCTGGCGTCCCTGAGATGCATGAAAAAGAGGGCGACCAGGAGAGCTTTGGTGGTGGCGATGGTTAGCGCGACGGCAGCGTTGAAAACTCCCAGATCGATCTTCGCAGCCTCATAGGTAAGAAATGTTCCGAGGAGCAGCGCGCCCCACACGGTGAAGTACGTAGTCAAAGGCGACTTGGAGTGTTCCGATCCGGTATGTTCAGTCATCGAGGCCTCACGGGTGCCGGTCAATCAGATAGAGCAGCGGAAACAGGTAAATCCAGATGATGTCAACGAAGTGCCAGTACAGACCGCCGATTTCGAGCGGTGTGTGATATTCGGGCGTGAAGCGGCCTTTCCACGCCATCCACAGCAGCCAGGTAAAGATGCCAAGGCCCACAATCATGTGCAGGGCGTGAAGGCCCGTCATGATGAAGTAGAGCGCGAAAAAAATCTGGGCATGCTGCGGGTTGGCGTACTGATCGGGATGGCCGGGGATGGGCACGTGTTCGAAGCTGAAGGATGCGCCCGGAACGTGGTGCTCCACGAACTTATCTCTGTACTCGACGCCCTTGATGCCGAGAAAGACGAGACCGAAGAGCATGGTAAGGATCAGCATGGCGATCATGAGGACGCGGCGGGAAGTCTGCGCTGCCCAGATCGCCAGGACCACCGTCAAGCTGCTGCAGATCAGAACAGCCGTGTTGGTGCCGCCGAGGAGCGCGTCGATGGACTTGCTGGCAGCTCCGAAATCGCCGAAGTATTTCAGGCGATAAATCAGATAGGCGCAGAACAATCCGCCGAAGAACATGACTTCGGTGCCGAGGAAAATCCACATGCCGAAATTGGCGGAGTCGCGCTGCTGTTCTTCGGTGGCGAAGTGGTGCAGCAGGGCGGGATTGTGACCTTCGCCGTCAGCGGCCACTGCCTGGCTGTGCATTGTTTGGCTACCCGGCAACGGGAACCTCCTGTTTGCGAGGCGCGTCCAACTGCTCGTAGTTATAGGCTTCCCAGGTCACGACCGGTTCTTCGTCGAAGTTGAAAGTGGGCGGCGGAGATGCGGTCTTCCACTCCAGTCCGGCCGCATTCCACGGATTGTCAGGCGCGGGCTTGCCGTAGCGCATCGACCACAGGAAATAAATCATGGGCAGCAAGTAGCCAATGCCGAGGATGGTCGCGCCCGCGGTGGAAAGCACGTTCAGCACCTGAAACTCCGCCGGATATTGATAGTACCGGCGCGGCATGCCGACGTAGCCGAGGATGAACTGCGGGAAGAAGGTGAGGTTGAAACCGATGAAGACAATGAGGGCTGCGAGCCGCGCCCAGCCTTCGGGATAGAGCTTGCCGGAAATTTTCGGCCACCAGAAGTGCATCCCGCCGAGATAACCCATGACCGCGCCGCCCACCATGATGTAGTGGAAGTGGGCGATGACGAAGTAGGTGTCGTGGACGTGCATATTCACGCCCAAAGCTGCCAGAAACAATCCGGTCAGGCCGCCGATGGTGAACAATCCGAGGAAGCCAAACGCGTAGAGCATAGGAGCGTCGTAGTGAATAGAACCTTTGTAGAGAGTTGCGGTCCAGTTGAAGACTTTGACGGCGGAAGGCACGGCAACGGCGTAACTCAGCAGGGAAAAAATGAGGGCGGCGTAGACGGAGATCCCCGCGACGAACATGTGATGTGCCCAGACCAGGAAACCGAAAACCGCGATCGCAATCGACGACAGTGCGACGAAGCTGTAACCGAAAATGCGCTTGCGCGAGAAGCAGGCAATGATTTCGGTGACCACGCCCATCGACGGCAGAATCATGATGTAGACGGCGGGATGGGAATAGAACCAGAACAGGTGCTGAAACAGGAGCGGATCGCCGCCGAGTTTAGGATCAAAAATCCCCAGGTGCAGGGCGCGCTCGGCTACCACCAGCACCAGGGTGATGGCGATGACCGGCGTTCCCAGAATCTGGATGATGCTGGTGGCGTAGTGCGCCCAGATAAAAAGCGGCAGCCGCGTCCACGTCATGCCCGGAGCGCGCATGCGGTGAATGGTGACGATGAAATTCAGGCCGGTAAGGATGGAGGAGAATCCCGCCACAAAGATCGCCAGCCCGGCTTCGATCACCTTGGTGTTGCTGAAGGCGGTGCTGAAAGGAGTGTAGAAGGTCCAGCCGGTGTCTACGCCGCCGGTCAACATGCAGTGCAGCATCATGACGCCGCCGATGACGTAGAGGTACCAGCTCAGGAGGTTGATGCGCGGGAAAGCCAAGTCTTTGGCTCCCACCATCATGGGAACAAGAAAGTTGCCCAGCACAGCTGGGATGGAAGGGATCAGAAAGAAGAACACCATCACCTGGCCATGCATGGTGAAGAGCTTGTTATACGTGTCGGCCTGAACCAGGTCGCCCGCCGGTGTCAGCAATTCCAGGCGGATGAGCAGGGCGAAGAATCCTCCGATAAAAAAGAAGAAGGTGATGGAGATGAGGTAAAGGAGCGCAATGCGTTTGTGGTCGGTCGTGAGCAGCCACTAGCCGATGCCGTACTCCTTATTCAGATAGTTGACCCGTTCGGGTTGAGGGTTCTCGATCGCCATGCTTATTGCACCTGACTTCCTTTAGAAACGGCCCTGCCCGCAACCTTCCCCGGAACCGCCACGGCCGGGCTGGGCGCGGCACCGGAGTTGCCTGACGGAGACAGCGATTTCACATATGCCACCAGCGCGTTGACCTGCTCCTCGCTCACCAGTCCCTGGAACGTGGGCATGATGGGCTGGAATCCCTTGACCCGCTTCGCCCCGGGATCGAGGATGCATTCGCGCAGATAGTTTTCGTCCGCCGTGACCGTCCGCCCATCCGCCAGTTCCACCGGCTTGCCAAAGACTCCCTGCAGGTTGGGGCCGCGCCCCTGCGAGTCTGAACGATGGCATGTGACACAGCCCAGCTCGGAGAAGATCTTCTCGCCCGTCGCGGAGAGCGGTCCAGTCGAGCCGCCGCTCATCCAGGCCTCGTACTGTGCCGGTTCCATGACGATAACGTTGCCGATCATGCCGGAGTGCTGCGTCCCGCAATATTGGGTGCAGAACAGGTGGTAAGTGCCCGGCCTGGTGGCGCGGAACCAGGCCACGGTATAACGGCCGGGAAGCACGTCCTGCTTCATGCGGAATGCGGGCACGAAGAAGCTGTGGATGACGTCCTGCGAAGTCATGATCAGCTTGACGTCGCGGTCCACGGGCACGTGCAGCTCGTTGATCTCGCGCTGGCCTTCGGCGTGCTCCAGCTTCCACATCCATTGTTTGGCGACGACATAGACTTCGGTGGCGTCGCGCGGCGGCGTGCGCCCTTTGAAGTAAACGATTGCGCCCCACAGAAAAATCACCATGAAAACCGCGAAGGGGATGACCGACCAGATCAACTCCAAGGGCGTCGAACCGTCAATCTGCTCGGCCGGAACGCCGCGCCGGTGGCGGAAGCGGGCCGCAAAGAAAACCACTGCGACGAAGATCAGCAGCGTCATCAACCCCGACACGATGAGCAAAAAGATGTAGAGGGCGTCGACGTTGCCCGCCATCGTCGAGGCTCGCTGCGGCCATAATGGAAAGTTATCGAACATAGCTTGCTTGCTTTGACCCCGTCTTGCCCCGGTCCGGCTTGAACCGTTTAACTTCGCTAACGAATGCAGAAGTTAGAAGTCAGAATGCAGAAGTAAAACCCTGCAATCCCAGATTTCTGTAACTTCTGCATTCTTACTTCTGCCTTCTGACTTCATACTTCTGACTTCCCTTCACTTCAATTTCTGCGCGGCGGGGCGGCACGCTCCAGCCGGAAAAGAATGAAGAGCAGGCCGCCGACCAGCACAATCGTGACGCCGGCTCCAAGCTTCAAGATGTTGTTGATCACAGCGCCGTATTTTCCGGCTGTGGGATCGTAGTGAAAGCAGTACAGCAGCACCTGGTCGGTAAGGTTCCCAATCTTGCCCTGCGAAGCCTCGACCAATCCCATGCGCAGATCTTTCGGCGGAAAATCCACGCCGTAGAAGTAGCGTGAGATGCGGCCTTGCGGCGTGAGCACCATGATGGCGGTCGCGTGTGCGTACTGATTAAGCTTGGGATCGTACTGGTACTGAAAGCCGACAGCCTTGGTGAGCGCGTTGATGGATTCCGGCGGTCCGGTCAGGAAATGCCAGCCAGACGCCGCACCGGGACGACCGTAGCGCTCGACGTAATCTTTTTTCTTGGCGGCCGCGATTTCCGGCGTCTCCTCGGGATTGAAGCTCACGGTCACAACTTCGAATTCCTTGCCTACGTCGAACTTGATCATCTTCATGGAACCAGCCAATCCCGCCAGCGCCTCGCCGCAAAGCATGGTGCAGTTGTAATAGACCAGATTCAGGATGATGGGCTTCTTGCCGAAGTAATCGCCGAGCTTGACCGTGCGTCCGGCGTCGTCGACGAAGGTGATATCCAGCGGTACCTGCGCGTCGAGGCGCTGCTCGATGCCGACGTTCTGCAAGCGCGGCGGCCGCGCCGCCGCTGGAGGCGACATGATGCCCTGCGACATTCCCTGGCCCCACGCTGTCGCTGTCAGCAGTGCCATCGTCGCCAGAAGTCGCATCGCCGTCGAGCTTCGCTCGACTGGACAGCCGGGGGCGGCTGTCCCCACATGGATCGGTTCGGATATCGAATTGCGATTCGGACGATTCACTTCTTGTTCCCCTTCCTCTTTCCCGCCTCGGGCTGCGGTGGTTGAGCGGCCGACGCTGCCGCGTTCGTTGCCTGCGTCCGCACCGGTAGGCCGCGCTGCACGATCAGGTCCATTGCCCGATCAATCGGGATACGCACGGTGCCGGCGTTCTGGTCAACCCAATCGTATGTGCTCAGGGTTTGCTCCTCGCGCAGGCGATCTTTGTTGAGTTCAGTACGCTCATCAATTTCCAGTTGCGGGGACGGAAAATTCTTTTGCAGGTACTGCTGATAATTTCCGTTGTATTCCGGGGGCAGGTGGCGAGTGTCCTTGGGCGCGTTCGTCACCAGCGGACTGACCGGGGTTTGCTGGGCCTCGGTTCGCTTGTCGAGGTAATGGAACAGACCGGTCACGACGAGGCTGGCCACGAAGCCCAACACGGCCAGACCGAGCAGAAAATACAGCACGCCGGCGATACCGACGTCGCGACGCTCGAAGCCGCCGCGGCCGTTCGGGTTTGCGTCATTGGTTTCGTCGCTCATATCTTGCTGACTGCTGGTTTCCAGTTTGCGGTTTCTAGTTTCTAGTTCTCACTTCTTACTTTCTACTTCTGACTTCATACTTCTCGGTGATGAGGCGGTTCCAAAACTTCCCCGGCGGACGGATCGTATGCCGGCAGCAAAGGCAGCGATCCGAGGTTGCGGAAGAAGTATGCCAGCCACAAGCCGCCGATTGCGATGGGCACAACTACATCCGCCACGGTCAATTTGAAAGTCTGCGAAAAATTCGGCTCGATGATCCAGAACAAGTCCACGAAGCGCATCAGCATCAGCCAGATTGCGAGCCAGACCAGTCGCCGTATGTCGCGCTTGAACGAGCGTGAGAGCAAAATCGCGAACGGCACGGCGAAGTGGAACAGCACGAGAATCAGGCCGATCCAGCCCCATCCGCCGTTCAGACGCTTCAGATAAAACGTGATTTCCGTGGGCAGGTTGCCGGCCCAGATGATGAGCCACTGCGAGAAACTGAAATACGCCCAGACCATGATGAAGGTCAGCATCCACTTACCGTGATCGTGGACGAAGTCGGGCTTCAGCATCTCGGACATGGGCTTGTAGTTGAAGAGAATGCGCTCGACCACCACCGCGAAGCACATGGCCGAGAGCACTTCGCCGATCAGAATGATGAGGCCGAAGATGGTCGAAATCCAGCTGGGATCGAGCGACATGACCCAGTCGATGGCGGCGAAGGAAATGGTAAATGCGTAAAGAATGAGGCCCGGCCCAGCGACGGCCTTGAAACGCTGCGTGTTGTCCGGCGCACCGGCGTGATCGGTCTGCTTCGACCAGTGCGAGAGAAGGAACGAAAGCAGATTCCAGATGGCGAAATAGAATACCGCGCGGTAGATGAAACCGTTCGGCGTGAGATAGGTCCTGGTGATGTCTGCGAGATGCTGGCGCAGATGCAAATCCGCAACATCATCGAGCGGCTGGGCCCAGATGTAGAGTTTACGCATCCCGAGGATGACCGGAATGAACAGAATCGCGAGCAGCGGCAGGGTGCGCATTGCGGCGCCGAGAATCCGCCGGATGACCATGCCCCAGCCGCCGCCGGTCAGGTGGCGGATCATGAGGATCGCCATCGAGCCGAGCGACACGCCCAGCCAGCACATGAAGCCGAGCAGGTAGGCGCGATAAAACTCGTCGGGCTGCCTGACCGCGAGGATGACGGCGACAATGCCGAAGACGACGCCGACAATCAACGGCCGCAGCGCGATGGTTTTCACCACCGGCGGGGCCGTCAGATCGAGATGGTTCGCAGCCGGCGCGGTCATTTCGGTTCTTCCTTGGATTCCTGAGATTTTGGCGCAGGCACGGGCAACGTCGCTCCCGATCCCGGCTCGCGGAACTGCGGAGGTTTCGACGGAAATTCCTGTCCGGCGGGCACATCGGCCCTGGTCGCGTTCTGACTCAACTGCAAGGCGCGAATGTAAGCGACGATGTTCCAGCGGTCCTGCGGCGGAATCTGGGATGCATAGTCGGGCATGATGCCGAAGCCGTTGGTGATCACGTCGAAGAAATATCCCGCGCGTTCTTTCTGCAGACGTGGAATGTGGAACGAGGGCGGCTTGCGCGCGAACCCGCGTGACGGAACCATGCCGTTGCCGTCTCCCACGCGGGAGTGGCAGGGAGCGCAGAAAATGTTGAAACGTTCGCGGCCGCGATCCAGAACCTCCCGGGTCACGGGGAACGGCATCACGTCGCCGGGATTGTTGCCGATTTTGCCGGTGTAGAAGTAGGTGTCGGCGCGCAAGTCCCCGCGGGCGACCGTGCCTTCGACGGGAGGACGGGCGGAGCGCTGGTCGGCGAAGAAGTCGCTGCGGGAGAGAGGATTCTGGCGCGGTTGGACGTGCATGTCGAGGCGGCAGGCGGTGGAGAGAGTGATCGACAGCAGCATCGTCACTACCGAGAAAGAGCTGTTGCGCACATGGCGCCGATTCCCACCCTTGCGCAAAAAACGCGCAAGGATGGGGCACCCACATACATCTATGGCCGACAGATTGTCGAGCTTCGCTCGACCGGACAGCCGAGGGCGGCTGTCCCCACACGAGTATTTGCGGAGGCGCAGCATTTAGCTGGGCACCTCCGAGACCGAGCGTGGGTCGAGGCTCTCCAGGAACTTGCGCGTGGCGGCGGGATCGTACTTCTTGTCGGAGGAGAACACGATCAGGAAAAAACGATCCTTCGACGCCAACGCGAAGCGCGGCACATTGAAGACCGGATGGTACGGCATGGGCAGGCCGTTCAGTGCGAGCATGCCGAGCACGGCCGAAACGCCGGCGAACAGAATCGTCATCTCGAAAGTGATCACGATGAAGGCGGGCCAGGAATGGTACGGCTTGCCGCCGATGTTCAGCGGATAGTCAACCGCCGACATCCAGTACTGCATCAGGTAGCCGGACAGGCCGCCAACGATACCGCCGATCAGAACGACCACCGGAACATCGTTGCGAGATCCGATTTCTTCCGCCAGGCCTTCGATGGGAAATGGACTGTAGGCATCGATCTTCTTGTAGCCGGCCTGATGCGTCTTGCGCGCCGCTTCGACCAGAGCGGTGGCTGAGTCGAACTCCGCCATGATGCCGTAGATGGGATCGCGCCGGGCCATTATTCTTTCACCTCGGCTTCCGGCAGAAGCGTGCGCATCTCAAAAATCGAGATGGCGGGGAGGATACGCAGGAACAGGAACATGGCGGCCAGGAACATTCCGATGGTGCCGATGTACGTCATCCAGTCCCAGCGGGTGGGGTAGTACATGCCCCACGAGGAATTCAGGAAATCGCGGTGCAGGCTGACGACAACGATGATGAAGCGCTCCAGCCACATGCCGACGAGAATTACGCCGGAAACACAGAACAGAGCGGCGGGACTGGTGCGCAGCTTGCGAATCCAGAGCACCTGGGGAATAAAGATGTTGCAGGCGAGCAGCGCGTAGTACCAGGGCGCGTAGGGGCCGTGCAGGCGGTTCCAGAGTGTGAAGGCGTCGTAGCGATCGCCGCCGTACCATCCCATGAAGGCTTCGATGCCATAGCCGTAGGCGACGATCAGACCAGTGGCCAGCATGACTTTCGCCGAGTTCTGCAGGTGGCGCTCAGTGATGAAATCTTCCAGGCCGTAAATCTTGCGGATGGGGATGGCCAACATCAGCACCATGGCGAATCCGGAGTAGATGGCGCCGGCGACGAAGTAGGGCGGAAAGATTGTGGTGTGCCAGCCGGGCACGATGCCGACGGCGAAATCAAAACTGACGACCGTGTGCACGGAGAGCACGAGAGGCGTGGCTAATCCAGCCAGCAGCAGGTACGCGGTTTCGTAGCGGTACCAGTGGCGCGCTGATCCGCGCCAGCCGAACGAGAGCATGCCATAGACAATTCTCAGCCACGGCTTTTCGGTGCGGTCGCGCAGAGTGGCCAGGTCGGGGATAAGGCCGATGAACCAGAACAGCGCGGAAATCGTGGCGTAGGTCGAGACCGCAAATACGTCCCACATCAGCGGGCTGCGGAACTGCGGCCATACCCGCATCGTGTTCGGGTAGGGGATGAACCAGTAGGCGAGCCAGGGACGGCCGACGTGAATGGCGGGAAAAATTCCGGCGGCAGCCACGGCGAACAGCGTCATCGCTTCCGCGAAACGGTTGATGGAATTGCGCCAGGACTGGCGCAGTAACAAGAGAATTGCGGAGATCAGAGTGCCGGCGTGGCCGATGCCGATCCACCAGACGAAGTTGACGATGGCGAAGCCCCATCCGATGGGGATGGTCACACCCCAGATGCCGACGCCCTTCAGGAACAGATAGCCAATGGCGAACAGCATCATCATCGTCAGCATGAAGGCAATGCCGAAACCGACGAACCATCCGTTCGAGGCGGGACGGGTCAGCACGATGGCGCTGATTTTTTCCGTGATCGTGCCGAAGGTATGGCCCGGTTCAATGACCGGGGCGCGATCGAGTTCGGCCGACGATTTGTATTGCTCTGGCATTTCTATCTCTTAGTCATCCTGAATCTCTTGTCATCCTGAGGGGCGCGTATTGTGCGCCCCGAAGGATCTCTGTACTCGCATGCCGCGCCGGTGCTGCCGGCAAATTGCATAGGTCCTTATGACAACAAAAAACCTTCAACGCTCAAGCTCCGGATTCGGGTTTCTTACTTCTGCCAAGTACGTCGTGCGTGGGCGCGTATTCAATTCGCCTAGCAAGCTGTAGTTGCGGGCCTGCGCTTTCAGTTTGGAAACTTTGCTGTTGGGGTCGTTGATGTTGCCGAAAATGATTGCGCCTGCGGGACAGGACTGCTGGCAGGCGGTTTGCAGTTCGTTCTCGTGCGCCCTGTCGTTGATTTTGCGGTTTTCTTTTTCGGCGTCGATGCGGCGCTCGTTGATGCGCTGGACGCAGTACGTACATTTTTCCATGACGCCGCGGCTGCGCACGCTGACGTCGGGATTGCGCATCATTTTATATTGCGGCGTGTCCCAGTCCTGGAAGAGCAGGAAGTTGAAGCGGCGAACTTTGTAGGGACAGTTGTTCGAACAGTAGCGCGTGCCCACGCAGCGGTTGTAGACCATGTCGTTCAGGCCTTCGGTCGAGTGGTTGGTGGCGCCGACCGGGCAGACGACTTCGCAGGGCGCGTTTTCGCACTGCATGCAGGGGACGGGTTGGAAGAATGCTTTGGGATTGTCGCGGTCGCCCTGATAGTAGGCGTCGACGCGAATCCAGTGCATGTGGCGTCCGATGACGACCTGCTCTTTGCCGACGACTGCGATGTTGTTTTCCGACTGGCAGGCCAGCATGCAGTTGTTGCAGCCTACGCAGGAGTTGAGGTCGATCGTCATGCCCCAGGCGTAGTCTTCTTCTTTGTACGGATAGTTGGGATAGAGCGTGACGTCGTAGGGCGTTTCGTCTTCTTTGGCGAAGGTGGGCTCTTTGCGGTATTCCTCAAGCGTGGTTTCGCGGACCAGGGGGCGATGGCCGCCGTCGGGCGTGTCCATGCTCTGCATTCCCTGCGTCGAGGCGAGTTTGTAAGTCGCTCCGGTCTTGGTGATCTTTACGCCGGAGGCGATCCAGGGAGCGGCGGTGGTGCGCAGGGCGTAGGCGTTGAAACCTTGCGCGGTGCCGACGCGGCCGGTGCGAGTGCGTCCGTAGCCGAGCGTGATGGTGACGGAGTTGTCGGGATGGCCGGCTTGAATCCAGACGGGGCCGGTGACTTTCTTCCCGTTTAATTCGAGTTCGACTACGTCTTCCGTGGCGATGTTCAGACGCTGCGCCATCTTGGGGCCGATTTGGACGGCGTTGTCCCAAGTGAGTTTGTTCATCGGCTTGGGGAGTTCTTGCAGCCAGCCGTTGTTGGAGAATTGTCCGTCGTAGATGGTGGGGTCGCGGCGGATGTTGAGCTCGATGGCGTTGGGATCAAGCGCGGAGGGAATTGGGACACTTGCAGCCTTCCGAGTGACAGTTCGGGCCGGGTACGCGGTGTCCCCGATCCATCCATCGTGCAGCGACTTTCGCCAGAACTGCTCGAAATCAGCGCCACTGTGCTGCTTCTGCCAGTAGGAACGAACGAGTTCGTATCCGGTCGCATCGGCCTGCCCGGAGAGCAGGGCCACGAACTCCAGCGCGCTCTTGCCGTTATAAAGAGGTGCAATTAGCGGCTGGATGATGCTAACGGTGCCGTCGTAGGAGCGGGCATCGCTCCAGGCTTCGAGTTCATGCGTTGCGCTGACGTGCCATTGGCATAGTTCTGCGGTTTCGTTCTGATAGAGGCCGTGATGCACGCGCAGGGGGACCTTGCCGTTCTTCAATGCGTCGGCGAAATTCAGATCGGCAGGCGCATCGTAAGCCGGATTGCCGCCAAGAATAATGAGCAGGTCAACTTTCCCGCCACCCATGTCGCTGACGAGGTCAGTGATGGATTCGGTTTGGTTGATCGGATTCGCATCAACCGGATCGCTGTAAGAGACGGTCCTACCGACATTGCCCAGGATTTCGTTCAACACATGAGCCGTCGCGTGCACGGCCGGAGGCTGGTGGTCGCCTGCGATAACTAGGCTCGATCCCTGGTGGGCCAATAGGTCCTTAACGATCCAGCGGAATGCCCCGGCCTTCTCCAGATCTCCAGTGGTTGCCGTCTTCTTCGCGAGCGTCAAAGCCTCTAGCAGGGCGGCGTTCCAACCAACATTCGAAGCCGGCTGAGGGAGCCTACGATCCGCTTTCGCGCCCGTCGAACTGGGCGTGCTCTCGATTACGTAGAGGCGGTTCATGTTGCCCGTGTCAGGATTGCGGCGGGCGGCGAAGTCGCGGATGTAGCGGGTGTTGCCGGGGAATCCGGCGGAGAGGAAGTCGGCGTCGAGGGAGACGATGACGTCGGCTTTCGAGAAATCGTAGCGGGTTTCGACGGTCTGTCCGAAGGCCAGCTTCGCGCCTTCGAGGACGTTGTCGCGATTGATGGGTTCGTAGACGTGCCACTTGGCTTGGGGATAAATCTTCAGGAAATTGCGCAGCTGGTCGGCGAGCGTGGGCGAAGAAATTGTTGGCGTGAGAATACGGATGCCTGCGCCTTGCAGAGCTTTCTGCGCGCTGAGCGGGCCGCGGATGGCGCCGAGGAATGACTGCCAGGAGCGGACGTCGCCCAGGGAGGTGACGGTTTGGGAGCGGTCGGGATCGTAGAGGCCGAGGATGGAGGCTTGGGCGAAAATGTCGGTGCCGCCGAGCGAGGCCGGGTGCAGATCGTTACCTTCGATTTTTGTGGGGCGGCCGAGATGGCTTTCGACGAGCACCGGGCTCGCGTATCCGCCGAGCGTGACCGCCGTAGCGTAATACATGGGGCGGCCGGGGATTACGTTCTCCGGCTGGCGCACGTAGGGGACGATGGGCTCGAGCGGGAGGCGGACGCATCCGGTCATGCCGGCCAAGCCGAGGGACGCGCCCATGACTTTTAGGAATCCGCGGCGGGAGACGGAGTCGACCCATTCGGAGGCGCCTTTGGGGAACTCGCGGTGCAGGGCTTGCTGGAATTGCTCGCTGCCCGCCAGTTCTTCAAGCGAGCGCCAGTATTCAGGGCCGGTTTTTTGGGCGGCATCGTGGGCCACAGCGGCGTCGATCCGCGCGCGGACGGATTTCAGATCGAGTTTGGCTTTGTCCTTGGCGCCGGGACAAACGTCTTCGCGTTTCTTGATCTGAATCAGCCCGCCGTTATTTGTGCCGTTCGTCTTCATCGCAAAATCTGTACCGCAAACGTCTTTGGGTGGCGCGGCGCTTCAGCGCTGCGATCAGCACCCGCCTATAGCCAGCGGCTTCAGCCGCCGAGGTACCTCAGGGGCTAAAGCCCCATCTCAATCGCACCAAATCGCAGGCCTGAAGGCCTGCGCCACCCGAAAGCCTTGCTCCACTTCTGATTTCTTACTTCTACCTTCTGACTTCGCCTACCGATGGCACGTGCTGCAGGTCGTAATGTCTTTCACGCTACGCACGTTGTACTTCTTCACCAAGTCGGTACCCAGATCGATCTGATCGGTGTAGCTGTGGCCGTCCACGACCACCGGGTTCGCGCCGGTGGGCTGCTGGTAGCGCATGTTGAACACCTGATCCCGCGGGCGCAGATTCTTTTCCGGCGCGCGGTGGCAACCCAGGCACCACTCCATCTGCAACGACTCCTGCTGATACATGAGCGGCATCTGGTCGACCGGACCGTGACAGGTGTTGCAACCGACTCCCTTGTCGACATGAATGCTGTGATTGAAATACACGAAGTCGGGAAGCTGATTGACGCGCGTCCACTGCAAGGACTCTCCCGACTTGTAGCTGGCGCGCACCGGTTCGAGCAGCAGGGCGTTGGTCCAGATCTGCGAGTGACAGTTCATGCAGGTTTTGGTCGGGGGAATGCCGGCGAAGCTCGAAGTTTCGACCGAAGTGTGGCAGTAGCGGCAGTCGAGGCCGAGCCCCGTCACGTGGTGCTGATGGCTGAACGGGACCGGTTGCGGCTTGCGCACGCCCGCATAAGTAACGTAGGGCGAGCGCTGAACCTCCATCGCCACCCAAGCCAGAGCGGCCACGACGAACACGGCGCCAAAGATCGTGGCCCGAGACAGAGTGTTCGTACTGCGATGAAAAATCTGCGACATTCCCTTTACGAAATCTGGCTGAGAGACCCGGCGGATCGTTCAGTGTTATTTCTTGAAGTTCAATTAGAGCGGTAAAACGAAAACCACCCACTGGTTTCCGATGTCTTGTATGAAGGAAAGATTATAAATAATTTCGTGGAATTGTGTCGCGCGGCCTTCGGGTCCGCGCGGACCAAACAGCCTAAAAGTAACCCTACTAGAGAATTGTTGAGTTTTGCAACTCACCGCCCCGTGAGGCCGAAAGGCTCACCCCAGGCGCTAAAGCGCTATCCCTTTTGCAGCGACTGGCGGCACGAGTGAACTCGTGCCCTTCCCTTAAACAAATACCACCGGTTATCGCAGATTCATCACCAGCAGCTTGGGCTCGGTCATCTCTTCGATGGCGTAGCGCAAACCTTCGCGGCCAAGGCCGGAATCCTTCACGCCGCCGTAAGGCATGTGATCAATGCGGAACGACGGAACGTCGCCGGCAATGACGCCGCCGACCTCTAACTCTTCGTAAGCCTGGAACAGCAGCTTGGCGTCGCGGGTAAAGACTCCGGCCTGCATGCCATAGGCGGAGTTGTTTACCTGGCGAATGGCCTGATCGAAATCCTTGTAAGGCTCGATGGTCACCACGGGGCCAAAGATTTCCTGGCAGTTCACTTTCATGTCTGGTTTGGTGCCGGTGAGCACGGTCGGTTCGACCATGAGATTGTGGCGGCTGCCGCCGCAAAGCAGGCGCGCCCCGGCGCGGACGGCTTCTTCGATCCAAGCGGCAGTGCGGGCTGCATCGCTTTCGCGGATGAGCGGACCCACGTCGGTGGAGTCGTCGAGAGGATCGCCGACTTTCAGGGTTTTTACGCCCTCGACGAGGAGGTCCACGAAGCGCCCGTAGACCGAGTGCTCGACCAGGATGCGCTGCACGGAAATGCAGGTCTGTCCGGCGTAGGCGAAGCCGCCGGTAACGCAGCGATCGGCGGCATAAGCGAGGTCGGCGTCGTTGTGCACAATGACGGCTGCGTTGCCACCCAGTTCGAGGATTACCTTTTTCTTTCCGGCGCGGCGCTTGATGTCCCAGCCGACGGGCACACTGCCGGTGAAGCTGATGAGCTTGATGCGGTCGTCGGCGACCAGCAGGCCGGCGTCTTCATTGGAGAGCGGCAGCACGTTGAGTCCGCCGTCGGGCCATCCGGCCTGCTGCACGCACTCGGCTAAAAGCAGCGAGCAGAGCGGAGTCTGGGGAGCGGGCTTGAGAATCATCGGGCACCCGGCGGCAATCGCAGGTGCGACCTTGTGAGCCACGAGGTTGAGCGGAAAATTGAATGGGGTAATGCCGACGATCGGTCCGAGGGGAAAGCGGCGCACGATGCCCCAGCGTCCGGCAGTGAACTCCTGCCAGTCGAGGGGAAGAAACTCGCCGTAGATGCGCGTGCTCTCTTCGGCAGCGATGTTGAAGGTGAAGATGGCGCGCTCAACTTCGGTACGCGCGCCCTTGAGGGGCTTCCCGGCTTCCTGGGCGAGAGTGCGCGCGAATTCTTCTTTGCGCTCGGCGATGCCGGCGGCAATCCGCCGCAGAACGCGCTGCCGCTCGAAGGCAGGCAGGCGGCGCGTGGTGCCGAAGGCCTTGACCGCGGCGGCGATGGCAGCTTCGGCGTGCTCACGCCGGCCCTGGACCACACGGGCGATCAGGGTGCCATCGAAGGGGGCGCGAATCTCGACCACATCGCCGTCTTCCTGCCACCTGCCATCCACAAAGAAGCCATGTGTCGCAACCGGTGCGATCGTCATTATTTCTGCCATGATGTGATTCCCCTGCTCCCACAAAATCGGCCCAATGATTATAGGACTTTTGGGGTTCGCGTGAAGGAGACCGTGCAGAGGGAGAGACTTAACCTGAACGACTGAGCAGCGGGGGGGCGCGGCCAAAAGCTGGGACCGCGAAGTGCGCAAAGAAAAACCGCAAAGGCCGCGAAGAAATCACCGCGGGCTGTCGAGTTCCGCTCGACCGGACAGCCCCTTCGACTTCGTTCAGGGCAGGCTTAGGCGTTATCCCCACACGGTTGCTTC
This sequence comes from Candidatus Sulfotelmatobacter sp., assembly GCA_052326105.1. Classification (GTDB taxonomy): domain Bacteria; phylum Acidobacteriota; class Terriglobia; order Terriglobales; family Acidobacteriaceae; genus Sulfotelmatobacter. Next base: position 33,259 of record JBKQRC010000065.1, read on the forward strand.
TTCAAACGGGACAGTACCGAAAGGCGTTCCGCCTTTACAATAGGCTGGCTTTGATGATTGCATCTACGACGATTTCCGAACTAGCCGGGCAGCTGCGCCGAAGAGAGATTTCTCCGGTTGAGATTGTCCAGCACTGCCTTGAGCGCATCGAAAAGCTGAACCCCGCGCTCAATGCGTTCATCACGGTAACAGGCGAATCTGCTCTCGCCGAAGCGAGGACGGCGGAGGCCGAGATTGCGCGGGGAGAGTGGCGCGGGCCGCTGCACGGCATCCCGATCGCGCTGAAAGATCTTATTGACACCGCCGGGGTGCGGACGACGGCTGCGAGCGCACTCTACAAGGATCGGATTCCGGCTGAGGATGCGGAAGTGGTCCGCCGCTTGAGGCAGGCGGGGGCCGTAATCATCGGAAAAAATAATCAGCACGAATGCGCCTACGGCGGGAGTTCGCTGATCAGTTATTTCGGTGACGTGCACAATCCGTGGGATGCGAAGCGGATTGCCGGTGGATCGTCGGGAGGATCAGCAGCCGCAGTGGCCGCGGGTATGGCATGCGCCGCAATCGGGACGGACACGGCGGGCTCGGTTCGCGAGCCTGCGGCGCTTTGCGGCTGCGTGGGTCTGAAGCCGACTTACGGGCGGGTTTCGAGCCGGGGAGTGATTCCCCTGTCGTCGTCGCTGGATCATATTGGTCCCCTCGCTGCAACGGTGGCGGATGTGGCGATCGTGCTCGAGGCGATCGCGGGATGCGATCCGGCGGACATCACTTCGGCAGAGGTTGAAGCGTCGGACTATACCGGCGCTCTGAGCGTGGGTACAAAGCAACTGCGAGTAGGCGTGCCCCGGGCTTATTTCTACGACGATCTTGATCCGGAGGTGGCGTCAGCGACGGAACATGCCTTGCGAGGAATTGAGACCCTGGTTGCCGAGATGAAAGAAGTACAACTGGATGTGCCCACCGACCGCACGCTGCAAGCGGTGGAGGCCTATGCCTATCACGCGGAGAACGTTGCCAGGAACCCGGACTTGTACTATCCGGAAACTCTGCGGCGCATCCGCGTGGGAGAAAATGTTACGGCGCCGGAATATATTCAGCGGCGGCGCGAGTTGGAAGAAGCCCGGCGGAGTATTCGCGCAGTATTCACCGACGTGGACGTTCTGGTCACTCCGACTGCACCTACCCCCGCGCCAACGATCGCCGAATTGAGAATCGATCCCGAGGCGTTGCGTCCGGCGGAACTCAAGCTGCTGCGCAACACGCGTCCGTTCAATGTTTGGGGCTTGCCGGCAATCTCGGTTCCGTGCGGTTTCACGGAAAGCGGGCTGCCGATCGGCCTGCAGATCGCCGGAGCGCACTGGCGGGAAGACCTGGTATTGCGCCTGGCTGGCGCGTACGAAGAGGCTACGGCGTGGCACAAGCGACACCTCACAGACGGCGCCCACAGACTAGCTGGTCTTTAGTTGGGAATGGCTGGACCGCGGGCAGAATTCACCATTTTGCTGCCTTGCCCCGGTTCAACCTCCGCCGACAAAGATAACTTCCGCGCCCTCCAGACGTCTAACCACACGGCGTACACTTAACAGCGGCACCAGAACGACAGCGACGCCTCCGTTTGGCCAGCCTTTTGGAGAACTCCATGAAACCAGCGTTTATGCTTTCAAGATTCGCCGTGGCCTGCACGGCATTGTGTGCTCTGGCGGCCCAGGCACAGAATGCGACTGCGCAAGAGGTGCCCGGCATCGCCGTCGCCAACATGGATCGCTCGGTCAAACCGGGTGACGATTTCTATCAATACGCCAACGGCGAATGGCTTAAGCGCACCGAGATTCCGCCCGATCGCGTGGGTGTGAACGTCTTTACGAAACTTGGCGACCTGGCCAATAAGCGCACGTCGGACCTGATTGAGGAAATCGCCAAGTCGAACCCGCCCGCCGGCTCCAGTTCGCGCAAAGTGGCTGACCTCTACAACTCGTATATGGACGAGGCCGCGATCGAGGCAAAGGGCCTCACGCCGCTGCGCCCGCATCTGGAAGCGATCTCCGCCATCCGCTACAAGCGCGAGTTGGCGCGAGCTCTGGGCAAGACCCTGCGGGCGGACGTGGACGCGCTCAATAACACTAACTTTCACTCCGCGAATCTTTTTGGCCTGTGGGTTGCTCCGGGCTTCAACGATTCGGAGCACTATAACGCTTATCTGCTGCAGGGCGGACTGCAGTTGCAGGATCGTGAATATTATCTTTCCGACAGCGAGCACATGCGGAACGTTCGGGCCCAGTATCAGACCCATATCGCGGCCATGCTGAAGCTGGCTGGATTTTCTGACGCGGATGCCCGCGCCGTCCGCATTCTTGCGCTGGAGCACGCAATTGCTCAGACTCATCGCAGCCTGGCGGATAACGAAGACACCAATAAGGCCAACAATACGTGGACTCTGGCTGATTTCCCGGCCAAAGCTCCCGGCCTGGACTGGGCCGAGTATTTTCGCGGGGCCGGGATGAGCCAGGTAGCCAGCTTTATCGTGTGGCAGCCCGAGGCCTTCAAGGGCGAATCCGCGCTGGTTGCCTCCACTCCGCTTGAGACGTGGAAGGATTGGCTTGCCTTCCACCTCATCGAGGGTTATGGCGGAGTACTGCCAAAAACACTGGCAGAAGAACGCTTCGCATTTTTCGGCAAGATACTTTCCGGGGCGCAGGAGCAGCGTCCGCGGTGGCAGCGCGGCGTGTTCGTGGTGGATGGACTGCTCGGCGACGTGGTTGGTCAGGTCTACGCTCAGCGCTACTTCTCGCCGGAAGCGAAGGCGCAGGCCCAGGCCATGGTGGCCAAACTGATTGCCGCTTTCCGCCAGCGCATCGAAGGGCTCACGTGGATGAATCCGGCGACCAAGGCCGAGGCGGAGGCCAAGCTGTCCACGCTCTATGTGGGAATCGGTTACCCCGAAACCTGGCACGATTATTCGAACTTCGAAGTGAAGGCCGACGATATTTTTGGCAACCTCTGGCGCGGCGGCCTCGCTGACTATGAGCGGCAGGTCGCGCGCCTGGGCAAGCCGGTGGACCGGAAGGAATGGTCGATGACGCCGCAGACGGTGAACGCGGTGAATCTTCCGCTGCAAAACGCGCTCAATTTTCCGGCTGCGATTTTGCAGCCTCCGTTCTACGATCCACTGGCACCGGCCGCGGTCAACTACGGCGCCATCGGGTCGGTTATCGGACATGAAATCAGCCACACTTTTGATACGGAAGGGAGCACGTTCGACTCCAAGGGCCGGCTGCGCAACTGGTGGACTGCCGAGGACCTTAAGCATTTCGAAGCCGCCACGGCACAACTCGCGGCCCAGTACGATACTTACAAGCCTTTTCCTGACTTATCGGTGAACGGCAAGCAAACACTGGCCGAAAATATTGCCGATGTCGCGGGCATCTCCGCTGCCTACGACGGTTACAAGGCTTCCCTCGCGGGCAAGGCCGTTCCGATGCAGGATGGTTTCTCCGGCGATCAGCAGTTCTTCATCGCGTTTGGCCAGAACTGGGGAGCGAAGACGCGGGAAGCCGCGCTGCGCCAGCAGGTGATGACGGATGAGCATGCGCCGGGTGAGTACAGGGCCGCTACCGTGCGCAATATTGACGCCTGGTACACGGCTTTTGATGTGCAAGCGGGAGAGAAATTGTATCTCGCTCCCGGGGAGCGCGTGCGCATCTGGTAAGGAATGGAAGGGTCGCCGAAGCCGTCGGGCTTCGCCCGACCGGACAGCCCCTTCGACTGCGCTCAGGGCAAGCGAGAGCGGCTGGCCCCACATAAGCCTATCTAGTCCACTGTTCGCACGTCGTCCGGCAGCATCAGGGAGAACTCGCACTTGTGAGTCACCACGGAGCACGAGAGCGTTCCGCGACGCAGAACTTTCACAGGCGTGTCGTCGGGGAAGGTGAGATGGTAGTCAGCGGCGCGCAGGGCATCGGTATAGGACTTCAGTTTTTCGTCGCCGCTGACGAACTTCACGGCTGAGACTCTGGTACCCGAGCCCGTGCCGCCGCTGAGCAGGATAAAGAAGTCGGCGTTCCCGGTTTGCGTGGACTTGCCCAGGTCAATGGTCGAGAGATGCTGCAGTTCGTCTTTGTAACGGGCCACAGCGGCGTCGGCTTTGGCTTCGCCTCCAACCAGCGCGGCCAGGCGGCCACGGGTTTCGGGAGTGGGCCGCTGTCCATTCATGGACAACGCGTAGGTACGCAGGGCGCGATCTTTCTCGCCGCGCTTTTCGTAGATTTGCCCAAGGTGGTCGCCCACTTCGCCGTGGTGGCCAAGGTCCCATGCTGCAGCAACATACTTTTCCGCCTTGGCGAGATCCCCGTTGGCGAAGTGCACCCAACCCAGCGTATCCCAGTAAGCGACCAACGAGGAGACTAACGGCAATTCCTGCAGAGTCAGGCGGTCAAGCGAAATGTTGCGCAACTCCGCGGCCGTGGCCGACACGGCAGACTCGGCATACTGCTGAGCACGATCGAGATGAGATCCCTTGAGCGAGAGTTGATAGGCGATGTTGTTCCAGACCAGCGGAGTGCCCGAAAGTTCAATGGCATGATCGAAGGTGGCCAGCGCTTTGTCGTCCTGGCCAAGGTTCAAATAGGCATCGCCCAGGCTCACCTGCAAATCAGGGCTGTCGGGAGTGAGCGCCGCGCCCTTCTCCAGTTCCGGCACAGCCATATCGTATTTATGCCACTCGGCATACATCACACCCAGGTTGGCGTGGGAAAATTTGTCGAGCGGATTATTCTCCAGTTGCTTATTGAACGCCTTGGCCGCCTCGTCGTACTTGCGCTCGTTCCAATAGACGCGGCCCAGATTGTTCCAGGCAAACTCGTCGTAGGGATTGACCTCAATCTGCTTCTGGAAGGCGGCGATCGCCTGCTCGTCCTGGTGCACCGCGAAATAGGCGAGGCCCAGGTTGTTCCAGGCGTACTTATTCTTGGGGTCAACTTCCGTTGCCCGTTTCAAGAGCGCAATCGCCACCGGATAATTGCCGTTCTCCATGGCGGCGCGCCCACTGTCTACCAGATCATCGGCCTTCATATCGGGCGGAGGCACGGGCGCTCCCGCCATCGAGCTCTCGACCGAGAGTTTCTGCTCAACATCCTCGCCAACGGCGTGGCGGAAAGACAGATAGTCCGCGGCGCGAGTCGCGGGCAATTCAGTCTGGTGAAGCGTGAGCTTACGGCCTGCCGTGAAAACTTCGCCTTCCACTTTGTAGGTTGCTTCGTACTCCGCGTAGTCGCGCTTCAATGAGAACGCCAGGGGAGCATGCGCGGTGTACTTGGCGGGAAGCTCCAGTTTGATCTTGTAGGAATACTCGGCTTTGGGACCGAGCTTCAGAGGCTCGGCATCGGCGTCGGTATCGTCGTCGGCATCGGGCAGGCTGAACTGCACCAGGGGTAAGCCGATTTCCGTTTTCTTCTTCGACCAATCGAGAAAATTCACCTTGGAAACGTCATAGGACATGGTGAAGGGCTCGCGCGTGGCTGCCGGATCGCTGACATTGAGGTTGGTGACGTCACCGCCCAGGCCGGCGTTGATGTTCTCGACCACACGCTGCCAGTTGGCCTGCGGCACGCGGCGGAAAACCGAGCGCAGCATCAGTTCCTCGTCGCCGCGGAACTCATAGTGCACGTGAGCTTCGAGTTTACCCAGGTCGTTGATCTTGCCGACAATTTCGGATGCCTCGGTGTCAGGCATGGGAGTATCGGCCAGAGTGTCTTCGAGATGCGGGGGCACGGCAGAAGGCGGGTCGGCCGGCGGAATCACAAGCGCCTGCTTGTTGCGAATTGAAAAGGCCAGCAGGCGGAAGGGAGCCACCTCGCTGGTTGTGTCCATCCAGACTTCTTCCTCGTCGCCCTTATGGTCAAGCGGCAACATGGTGATGACGTGGTCGAATTGCGAGGGCGAGGGAACATCGGGATCAAGCTTGCGGCTGGAGTTGATCAGCACGGACGAGGCGTACAGGCCTTCGGCCTGGAGCATCGAGGCCAGGAGCGTGTGCTTGTCCTTGCAATCGCCGTACTGGTTGTGGAGCACGTCGGCGGCAGCGTGCGGCTGGTAGCGGCCGACTCCCAGCGAGAGGCTGACGTAGCGGAAATTCTTGGCCACGAAGTCGTAGAGAGCCTCGGTTTTTTCCAGATCGGTAGTCAGGCCCTTGGTCAACTCGTCGGCTTTGGCGCGAACTTCGGGCGAAGGAATGCGGCGATCCTTTTCAAGGCTGGCGTACCAGCGACCGATCTGCTCCCAGGTTTCAAACGTCGTGATCTGGATGTCGGGCCGGTCCTCGTCGGGGCGGCGTTTCTTCTTCTTGTCTTTGTCCTTGTCTTTGTCTTTAGCTTTCTCGTCGTCTTCGCGCTCCAGGTGAGAGCTTGACCAGTGATAAATGCGGCGGCCGTTCTCGTCGGTGATCTTGGGATCCATCCCCGGCTTGCTCTTTACTTTGAGCGGGCGGCCGGCGGGGACGTCTACGTCAACGGTTTCATCGAGATCAATGTTGGTCTTGTCGAACTCGTATTCCGTCCAGAATTGCCCGGCAGCGAGCGGAGTATGAATCACCGTGACCAGATCGTATTCCAGCACTTCGCCGGGACGCAGGCCGGGCACCGTGATGTGCTTCTGGCGGTAATCGGTGTAAACCGGAGCTTCGTGTTCGATGGGCGCGCTCAGGTCCTGCACGGCATCGTCGCCTGCTTTGACGACACTGCCGTCCTGCTTGACCACCCGCACGTAGGGAATCTCGACGCGCTCGTTGGCCGAGTTGTAGCCCACCTGCAACTGGCCCCACTGCTGCACCCCGGCTTCGCTTTGTACGCGGACGCGCGCAGTGACTTCTTTGCGGCCGGTGCCGTCGGCCTCAAAGCGGTAGCGCGAGTGCATCTGCTCGACGACGAAGGACTCTTCGGAATAGTCGTGAGTCTTGTCTGCGGGCTTGGCTGCGTCCGCCGGTTTTTCAGAGGCCGGTTTCTTGTCGGCCTTATCGGAAGGTGTGGTCGCGCTGGAACCGCTGGCCGGCGCAACAGTATTCGGTGAAGTCTGGCTGGACTGCTGGGCGCCGGCGGCGGCTGCCAGCAAACACAAAACGACGAAGGCGAGAAAGCGATTACGCATAGTTGGCACGGGGATTCCTTATGCTCAATTATCCCATGTCGCAGTGCTGTAAGTGGCGTGCGTGCACGGTGGTGAATTTTGGGTACGCGAAGGAGCGGAACGGGAACCGCGCGGGTCTGACGAAAAGGGCAATCATATCTGCAAGCTGGGTACGAGTGAGCCACAAATTGTCATAATAGGATAATTGTCTTGCACATTAGTACGGTGATCCCAGTCACATTTTCCTCTCGCAAACACGCCCAACGGCGGTAGAATCGCTCTCAGATAGTCTTGCCTCGCCAGGACGCGAGGCGAGCGTGACGCAGAACGTGCTTGCGCCACGATCTCTCCGTCGGGAGGTTCTTGCATGGAAGATCGGGCCCCTGTCGTCTCTTCTGCTGAGCAGTCCTCTACTTCCACTACCAGGCAACATGAAGGCCGCGGAGCGTGGGTTCTCACCTGCTACGGCATCTGTGGCCTGGCGCTGTTCGGGGTTCTGGCCTACTTTTTCTCGGACTTCATCTCCCACTAGTCCGCGCCTGCAGTGGCGAACGGGCGCGCGCGCCCGCGAAAGCGGATGGCGTGTCCTGTCTCCGGTTGGAGATCCAAAAGCAGAGTGAGCCTTCCGAAGAACTAGCTGCGAACGTGCTACAATGAGCGGCCTTAGAAGCAGTTGATGCTTCGGCACGCAGCTCTTACCCCGCGCGCCAGAATTACGAGCCCTCACGGAAGAGAATCTGTGGCCAAGACTCCAACGCCCAGCCCCACGCCCGTCACCTATGCCGACGCCGGTGTGGACATCAGCCGCGCCAACCGCACCAAGCAGCGGATCAAGTATCTTGCCCACAAGACGTTCACCCGGGGCGTACTGAGTGAGATCGGCGGTTTTGGCGGGCTGTTCGCGGTGGACAAGACGAAATACGCCGACCCCGTGTTGGTGTCGAGCGTGGACGGCGTCGGCACCAAGCTCAAGGTCGCGTTTGAAATGGACCTGCATTCCACGGTGGGAGCCGACCTGGTCAACCACTGCGTCAATGACATCGCCGTACAGGGCGCGGCGCCGCTGTTTTTTATGGATTACCTGGCCACCGGGCAGCTCGATCCGGCAATTGCCGAGAAGGTGGTGGAAGGTATCGCCGACGCGTGCAAGCACAATGGCTGTGCGCTGATCGGCGGCGAGACGGCAGAAATGCCGGGGTTTTATCCGGATGGAGAATACGATCTGGCGGGCTTCATTGTGGGCGTGGTGGAGCGGGAACGGATCATCACCGGCAAAGACGTGCAGATTGGCGACATCATCCTGGGTCTGCCCTCGAATGGACTGCACACGAACGGATATTCGCTGGCCCGCAAGCTGCTGTTTGAGGTCGCGCACTATTCGCCTGAGACGTATGTCAATGAAGTCAAGAACAAGGTCGGCAACGAACTGATGCGCACTCATAAAAGCTACTGGCCGATCCTGAAAAAGCTGATTGATGGCCAGTGCGTTTCGGCGCTGGCGCACATTACCGGCGGCGGCATTACGGAAAACTTGCCGCGCGTGCTGCCGCGCGGGACGGCGGCAGTGATTGAACTGGGGTCGTGGCCGGTGCTCCCGATCTTCGAGCACCTGCAGCAATTGGGAAACGTCCCCCAGGACGAGATGCTGCGCACGTTCAACATGGGGATGGGGATGCTGCTGGTGGTTCCATCGGCGAAATTCAAGAAAGCCCAGACGGTCCTGGAGCGTGTGGGCGAGAAAGCTTACACCATCGGCCGGATCGTGAAGGGCGAACGCAAAGTGACGTATAGCTAGAGGAATTGTTGATTTTTGATTGTTGATTGTTGATTGAAACCGTACTACAAATCAGCAATCAACAATCAACAATGCACTCCCTTGGCATACTTCTTTCCGGGCGGGGCTCGAATTTCGTCGCGATTGCGGACAGCATTGACGCGGGACGAATTCCGGACGCTTGCATTGCAGTCGTCATTTCGAACAAGGCCGACGCGCCCGGGATCGCGATCGCCCGCCAGCGCGGACTGAATGCGCTGGCGATTCCATCCAAAGGCAGGCCGCGCGAGGAGCACGACCGAGAAGTCGTCACGGCACTGAAGCGAAGTGAAGTTGACCTGGTCTGCCTGGCGGGATACATGCGGTTGCTCTCGCCGTGGTTCGTGCAGCAGTTTCCGCGCAGGATACTGAATATTCATCCGTCGCTGCTGCCCGCGTTTCCAGGCCTGGAAGCGCAGGAACAGGCTTTCGCGTATGGCGTGAAGGTCTCGGGCTGTACGGTGCATTTTGTGGACGAGGAACTGGATCACGGCGCGATCATCGTGCAGAAAGCGGTGCCCGTGCTCGACGGCGACGACGAACACACGCTGGCGGCACGGATATTGGAGCAGGAGCACATCGCGTACACGGAGGCGATCAGGATCGTGCTGAGCGGGAAATTCAGTGTTAGCGGTCGACGGCTGGTTGCAAGTCAAAAGTCAGAAGTCAGAATGCAGAAGTAAGAATCGGATCAAGGGCAATAATCACAGGCAAGGGAGACAGATTGTGACATCGGTCACAGCTTTGTTTGGCGGATCGAGCCGATGATCCGAGCATGGATCAGGGCGGGGATCTGAGACTCCGAACGAAGGAATGCGCTGCGGGTAGTGCGTTTGTACCGAGCGCTGCCTTCTCGCGAGGAGGCTCGGACAATTGGAAAGCAGCTTCTTCGCTCCGGCACGTCCATCGGGGCCAACTATCGAGCAGCTTGTCGCGCACGTTCGAGGGCTGAATTCGTAGCGAAGCTCGGCATCGTGCTTGAGGAGGCGGACGAAACCGTATTTTGGCTGGAACTCATGCAAGAGTCTGGCATCCTAAGCTCGCAGAAGTTGACTCCCCTCACCCAAGAAGCCCGTGAACTCACCGCGATTTTCGTGAGCTCCATTTGCACAGCGAAACGGATCGCTTCGTAGAGCTTGCACTTGCCGTTATCGGACGGTTCCTACTGTTAAGTTGCGTGTCCTTACTTCTTCATTTTGACTTCTGCATTCTGACTTCGAGCCCCCACATTCCTTATAATGTACTTTCCCATGCCAACCTTCGCTCCAGTAGATGAACAACTCACATATCTGAAGAAGGGCGCGGCGGAGATTATTCGCGAAGCCGAACTGCGCGCCAAGCTCGAAAAGTCGCGCGCCACAGGCAAGCCGCTACGGGTGAAGCTGGGCATGGACCCGACTGCCCCCGACCTGCATCTGGGACACACTGTCGTGTTGCGCAAGCTGAAACATTTTCAGGATCTCGGGCACACCGCCATCTTTATGATCGGCGACTTCACGGGCATGATCGGCGATCCCACGGGACGGTCGGTCACACGCCCGCCGCTGAGCCGCGAGCAAATCGAGCAGAATGCGGAAACTTACAAGGCGCAGGTCTTCAAAATTCTTGACCCTAAGAAGACGGTGATTGATTTCAACCGGCGCTGGATGGGGCAGTTCACCTCTGACGACTTCGTGCGTCTGCTGGCGAAGTACACGGTGTCGCAACTGCTCGAGCGCGAGGACTTCCACAAGCGCTTCCAGGAAGAGAAGCCGATTTCAGTGCACGAACTGCTGTATCCGCTGGTGCAGGGCTACGACTCGGTCGCGCTGGAAGCCGACGTGGAACTCGGCGGCACGGACCAGAAGTTCAATTTGCTGGTGGGCCGCGAACTGCAGCGCGCTTATGGCCAGGAATCGCAGGTGGTGTTGACCACGCCGATTCTTGAAGGCCTCGACGGCGTGCAGAAAATGTCGAAGTCGCTCGGCAACGCGATCGGCATTCACGAGCCGCCGCTGGAAATGTACGGCAAAGTGATGAGCATCTCCGACGAGATGATGTGGCGGTATTACGAGCTGCTGACGGATGTGCAAGTCGCGGAAATCGAGAAGATGAAGCGTGACGAGCATCCCATGCAGGCGAAGAAGAACCTGGCGCGCCGCATCGTGGCCGATTTTCATTCGACGGAAGCCGCGGCCAAGGCGGGAGAGGATTGGGCGAAGCAGTTTCAGAAGGATGAAGTGCCGGAGGATGTGGAATGCATTGCCGTTCCGCTCGAGGCGGTGCTACTGAGCGGCGTGACACAGATCATCGGCGGGCATTCTAGCAATTCAGGACTGAGACCGATTCGCGTAGACAAGCTCATTCGTATTGCTGGTCTCGCCGCGTCGAACACTGAAGCAGCTGGCAGGCATAAACAGGGTGCCGTCGCGTTGTCGGATGTCAGGTTACAGCCAATCGCCATTTCCCCGAGTTTAGCCGCATGGGTGCCTCTCGATACGGACCTTATATTGCGGGTTGGCCGCCGAATGAAAAAAGTGCGAATCGTTGATTCGAACGGCAGCAAGTAGCAACGACCATGTGGGGACAGCCGCCCTCGGCTGTCCGGGCGAGCGCAGCTCGCCGGGTTTTTCTGCTGGCACGATTCCCAAGCTGGAACTCATACTCACCCACTACATCGAAAAATATACACAAGGTAAGTAGCCTCTTCTAGCATGAGAAGTAGCGGAGCTTCGCTCCGCCGGACAGCCGAGGGCGGCTGCCCCCACATGAGTCAGTTATGCCGCAGGCTTTTTATCGCAGGCAACTGCCACACCTTCAGTGCGATGGCCACCAACATTTTGTGACATTCTGCACTCATCACAGATGGATCTTGCCTGAGCCTGTGCGCTCGATCGTGCTGGAATGCTGTCTCCATGACAACGGCGTGAAATTTGATCTGCGGGTTGCCGTCGTCATGCCAGATCATGTGCACATGATCTTCACGCTTTTGGTGAACACCCAGGCGATGGAAGTCTATTCCTTGGCTGAGGTCATGGACGCGGTGAAAGGCACGTCGGCCCACAAGATCAATAAGATTCTCGGCCGCAAGGGACGCGTGTGGCAGGCCGAGTCGTTCGATCATGTGCTGCGGTCTTCAGAGAGCCTGGATGCGAAGATCCAGTACCTGTTGGAGAACCCGGTCCGCCGGAGTCTGGCGACGACTTGGACTGATTATCCATGGTTGTGGAAGAAGCCGTTTGTGAACCCCTTCGCGCTGGCCGCGAGCACATGAGCATCTGCCGAGCAGCTGCGGAGCTTCGCTCCGCCGGACAGCCGAGGGCGGCTGTCCCCACATAGTCAAGGGCGGTCCCTCACATGAATCAAGGCTGTCTGCTGCGGTGAATTCTGCTAACCTCATCCCGCACATGCGCGCGGCGGCCATCCTCGGGCTGGGATGTTCTACCAAAGACCTGAAGCCCTTTCAGGCGGACACGACGCAGGCTGCCGGGAGTATCGAATGGCGGATGGGAATGCCGGCCGTGCACGATCAAGCCGACGTGATCCTGGTGTTCGGCGGCGACGGGACAATTCATCGCCATCTGGGGCAATTGGTCAGGCTTGGTCTGCCGGTGCTGGTGGTGCCGGCGGGCAGCGGAAATGATTTTGCCCGCGCGCTTGGACTGCGGCGGGTCGGCGATGCGCTGGCAGCGTGGCAACGGTTCTGCGGCGGCACAGGAAATGTGCGCGAGATTGATCTGGGAGTCATCTCTGCAGTCGAAGACGGGGGCGAGTCGCCCGCTCCACACGGTTCTCGGTATTTCTGCTGCGTCGCGGGGGTTGGCCTTGACGGTGAAGTCGCGCGGCGTGCGAACCGCCTGCCGCGGTGGCTGCGCGGGCACGGCGGATACGTGGCGACCCTGATACCGACGATTTTTCGTTTTGCCCCGCTGTCCATGAAGATTCTCACAGCCGAAGATCCGGTCGAAGGCGACTCTCCGCACCAGTCCTGGACCGCGCGCAGCGATCAGCCCACCCTGCTCGCTGCATTCGCGAATGCTCCGGTGTACGGCGGCGGGATGAAAATCGCTCCGCAGGCGAAAATGGACGACGGCCTGCTCGACGTCTGCATCGTCGCCGGGGTGGATCCTTTCAAACTGTTCTGCCTGTTTCCTACTGTCTATGCGGGCCGTCATCTGACCATCAAGGAAGTCGAGTATTTTCATGCCAACCGGGTGCGGGTCGAAACTGAGCGACCGCTCGACGTTTATGCGGACGGGGAGTACGTTTGCCGGACCCCGGTCGAAGTCGCGGTGCAAGGCTCGGCACTGAAAGTCGTAACGCTCTAGCTCGATAGTCGCGGGCAGTACGGTGCCAAAAACTCGACAACCCCCGCTTTGCGAGCTTCGCGGCCCTTTCTTTGCGGGCTTTGCGGTAAAAGATCTTAAACCGCAAAGGACGCGAAGGGTTCGCAAAGGACGCAAAGAAGTCGTCCGAGAAAACTTGAGCTGGGCCATTCAGCCACGCTTGATGCCCTCGGCAATCCCGCTTGGTGCTAAACTTTCCCCATGGCTGACGGACGCTCACGCACACTGCTCTGGGTTTTAATTGGGGGAGGAGCTTTCTTCCTCTTCGTGCTGGCCGTGTTTTCGATCGTGTATCTCACGCTGCACGCCGGAGGCGGTGAGAGCGGCGGGATCACCAGCTTCGGCGACCGCATCGGTGTAGTGGATCTCGACGGCGTGATTCTTTCGCCGCAGCCGGTCGTGGGTCAGCTGAAGAAATTCGGCGATGACTCTTCGATTAAGGCCATCATCCTGCACGTGAATTCACCGGGCGGGGGCGTGGCGGCGTCGGAAGAGATCTACCGCGAAGTCAAGCGCATCCGCACCGAGAAGAAGAAGAAAATCGTGGTTTCCATCGAAAGCGTGGGGGCCAGCGGCGCGTATTACGTGGCTTCGGCGTCCGACAAGATTTATGCCGATCAGGGCAGCATTGTGGGGTCGATTGGCGTGATCGCGCAGTGGGTGAACTACGGCGATTTGTTGAAATGGGCCAAGCTGAAAGATGTCGTGATCAAGACGGGTGAATTCAAAGACACGGGCAACCCGGCCCGCGATCTCACTCCCGCCGAGCAGGCCTACATGCAGTCACTGATCGACAATATGTTCGGGCAGTTCATACAGGCGGTGGCCGACGGACGGGGATTGAAGTACGAAGAGGTAAAGTCGTTTGCCAACGGCAAGGTCTGGTCGGGCGAACAGGCCTTGTCCATGAAGCTGATTGACAACGTGGGCGACTTCGAAACAGCGGTGGCGGACACGGCGAAGTCGGTGGGGATCAAGGGCGAGCCGACGCTGGTACGTCCGGAGAAAGAGCGCAAGACCCTGCTCGACCTCATGCTCGGTGATATTTCGCAATACTTGCCCACCCGGGAGAAAATGCTGGAGCAGCAAGTGGGGTTCTACTACCTCTGGAAGTAAGGCGAGTTCCGCTTAGAGCCCTGTAGACAGAGTGCAGACAAATCAGAAAGATGGGTTAGCGAGACGCGGGTTCCTTGAACTCGGACCCGCGGAGTGAATCCCGTCTGAAGATCGCACGCACCAATGCCCAGAAGTCATTCCGCCTGTGACTCCAGCTTCCCACTTGCATACAACCCCTGAAATTTGAGAAGGTTATGGCAGGTGGTCCGGCAGGATTCCGGTTGCCGCGCACATCTGGGCATACGGAACTTCGCGGGGAATTTTCAGTTAGAGTTCCAAGCCTGAGCCAGAGAGGGGCGTTATGACCAAAGCCGATCTGATTGACGAAGTCTCGCGTTTAGCGGAACTTACGCGGAAAGATAGTGAAGTGATCGTGGAGACCATCTTCGACAGCGTGGTGCGCTCGCTGCGCGCCGGCGACAAGATCGAAATCCGCGGCTTTGGCAGTTTCCGCACTCGCCAGCGCAAACCGCGCGTCGGCCGCAATCCCAAGACCGGCGAGCGGGTGGAAGTGCCGGCCAAAAAAATTCCCTTCTTCAAGCCCAGCAAGGAATTGAAAGACCTGGTCAACGAATCCACTCCCGTCGCTGCGCCAACTCCAGCGCCGCCAACAAGTTCTGCGCCTCCGGCGCTGTAAACATCAGTTCAGGTCAATGTTGCTCATGCGCGGCCGCATGGGTTCCCAGATATAGATCGGCGACCTTGAGCGCGAGTTCCTCCGGATTAACGTCGGTGCGGTTCGCCAGCACGATCACGGTGAGCTTGTCATCAGGAAAGCGCTGGATCGTAGTGCAGAAGCCAATCGTCTCGCCGTCATGCGACATGCGCTTCTGGCCCTGATACGGATCAAGAAACCAACCAAAGCCGTAGCTGACGACTCGTCCGTCTTCAAACTTCGCCGGGCCATCCGTGGGCTGCACCGGAGTCAGTGCGGGCTGCATTTCGGCTTCGCTGAGCAGCGTGTGCTCGCGCAGGGCGCGGTCCCACTTGGCCAGGTCGTCGAGCGAAGTGTAGATGCCGCCGTCGCCGAGCACCGCCGAAGTGGGGCTCTGATCGGTTTCATGGAAGAGGTCTTTTTCCTTCGTGTGCCCAAAGGCGCGGTGCGGCACCTCGTTCTTGCCCTTCTCGAAGGCCAGCGTCTGGTTCATCTTCAGCGGGACGAAGATTCTATCGTGCAGAAACTGGCCGAAGCTCTGGCCCGAAACTTTTTCCACGATCATGGCCAGCACGGCATAGCCGGAGTTGCTGTATTCCCATTTCGTTCCGGGAGCGAATTCCCCGGCAGTCTGCTGTTCGAGCAGCTTCAGCACGCCGGCATCGAGAATCTGGGGAACTTTTTCCGGGGGCGTGTCGGGATACTGCTTCATTAGAATCTCTTCGTAATCGGGCAGGCCAGAGGTGTGGTTGAGGAGGTTGCGAATTGTGATCGGCTTGCCATAGGCAGGGAATTCAGGGAAGAAATCTGTGAGGTGATCGTCGTAGTGCAACTTGCCGTCGCGAGCCAGCAGCATGATGCAAGTGGCCGTGAATTGCTTGGTGAACGAGGCCAGCCGGAAATTCGTTTTGGCGTCGATGGGATGGAGAGTACGCAGATCGGTCACGCCGTATCCGCGGCGAAAGACGGGGCGTCCGTTATGGACGACAAGCACCGCGGCGCCGGGCGCGTTGCTTGATTTCAGCGAGGCGAAGATGGCGGCAATCTGGTTGGACGAGACCTGGGATACTGCGGAAGGCGCAACCCCGAGCAACGCAAGCAGTGTAATCTCGAATCTCAGCTTCAAGGAGCCTCTCGGTAGATCGGGCGGCCTAACAGATGACAAGATAGCAGAACCCAGGAGGTGCAAAGCCATGCTGACTAGGCGAAGATACGCCGTCTCATTATCGGCACTAGCTGCGGCCTCGATCCTACTTCTAAAGCAGGTAGCTGCTGCCCAGATCGTTGAGGAACGTGAGTACCGTGGAAAGACGATTACATGCATGCTGAGCGGGCTCAAGGGCTGGGGAAGCCCATGCGGGACCGACGGCAGTTACGAATACATATTCGTAGGTTCAGTGCAGTCGGCCACTGAGGTATCTGATACCGAAAAACGCCTGCAATTAGCTCCTCAGGAGATCTTTCGTGGCGACCCCGCAAGCTCGCTGACCGTAACCACAAGCCAAGGCGCTTGTCTTCCAGAAATATTGCCGGGAGACGAATGGCTGTTCTACCTGTGGCGCGATGATAAGACCAAGGAACTCCTACTTGGATACGGAGGTCCGAGCGAACCAATCGCGGACGCGCAACCAGCCATCAATCTGCTCCGTCGGTTGGCGACGATGGAAGACGCGGGGATCATCAGAGGGATTCTGCAGAAGAGGGTCAGGAGAGACAATCATAAGGGTTTCCGATGGACCGAATCTGTCAATGTGCCGAACCGCAAGGTAATCGCAAGACGAGCATCCGATCAGGCGGAATACTCCGCAGTCAGCGACGACCAAGGAAATTTCGAGTTTGCGCCACTTCCAAGCGGGTCGTACCATCTAAGCGCTAATACGGCACCAGGGCTGTGGGCTGAGGAGGGGCCTGCGACCATTCATGCCCGAGGCTGTGAAGCTTTTGACTTTGAGCTTCAGACCGACGGTGTCATATCGGGCCAGATCAAGTCACCAGATGGGAAGGTCTTCAAGAGACATCCATGGGTCGACGTGATGTGGTTGGAACGAGGAGAATCCCAACAAATCTACGCCGATGAGCACGGCCACTTCGAAGCGAGAGGGTTGGAACCCGGCCGCTACCTCGTTGGCATTGGTATCGAGGCCAAGCCAGACAGTCCTGAATGGAAGTCCCGTGTTTATTACCCAGGGGTACGAACTAAAGACAAAGCCGTCATCGTAGAACTGGGCAAAGCGGCAAAACGGACGGACATCGATTTTCCGGTTGCGCCCCTTCCATAGACGATCGAGAAGTTTCTATAACCTGCGGATACCCGCCGCGCCCATCATCCGCCCGGTCTTGCCCTTTTCGGCGCGGTAGGAGAACAGCAAATCTGTGTGGCAGTTCGTACACAGCGGCAACGCTTCGATGTTCTTCTTCGGCACGCCTGCGGCCAGCAACTGCCGGCGGTTCGCTTCCACTAGGTCGAGGAAAATCTTCCTGGGCAAGATGCCGTGTCCGGGAGCGCGGGCCGTCATAAACAGCAGCGGATATTTTTCCCGCACTGGGTCGGACTCTTTGACCTCGCGAAACAGACTGGCCGCGTAGGCAAACTGCGATTCGAACTTGGTGCGCACTTCTTCTCCGACTTCATAGCAGCAGCCCTGAATTCCGGGACCAATCGCGGCCTTCAGATCGCGGGGACGGCTGCCAAAGCAGCGAAACATTTCGCCTACACCTTTCTCGACGATGCGCATGACGGTGCCGCGCCATCCGGCGTGAAACACGCCTACGACATGGCGTTTGGTGTCCACCAGAATCACCGGCAGGCAGTCGGCTGTCTGGATGGCGAGCAGCAGGCCGGGAGTTGCAGTGAGCAGGCCATCGCCGGCCAAAGGCGCGTCCGCAGCCGCATCTACCGCGTGAATGACGTCGGAATGAATCTGGCGAAGCGTGACGAGCGGCCAGAAAGAATTTGCAGAGCCGTCGAGCTGCGCTCGACCGGACGGACGAATGCGTCCGTCCCTACATGTCGCTCCGATCTCGCGCAGAAACGCAGCCCGGTTGCGCTCGACCGTGGCGCGGGAATCGTCTTTGGTGAAGCCTAGATTGAGATCGCCTTGGCCGTAGACGCGGGAGAATCCTCCGGCGCGCGTGGAAAAACCATGTACCAGCCAGCCGAGCGCGGTCAGATGGCGCGCGCGAAGGATGTTCAGTTTGCTGATTTTCTTGCGGGGAGCCCGAGTTGCCACTCTTCAATGTTACAGGAATGCGCGCTATGCAGGCCGGCGTTGGTCGCCGCGAGTTGCGGCAGCGATCTAACCAAGGGCGCCGTCGAGCTTCGCTCGACCGGACAGCCGAGGGCGGCTGTCCCCACATAAGTCCCCTAAGGCAGCCGCGTTTGCCCGGCCTGCGCCGGTTCCGCTATAGTTTTAGTCATGTTTGAAAACTTCACCGCCACCGACCGATGGACGAAGAAACGAGTCCACTGTGTCTATCAGGCCATGATCGTGGCCATCGCCACGCGGCACGCGGATGCTGTGGACTTTAAGTTTCTGGTAGACGGACACGGAGTCTGGGTGGCGCTGCCGCATCCTGCATGGGTGGAGTACAAGAAGCGCACAGGCAAGGCCATCACTGATTCGCTGGCGCTGGAGATTGCCGGACACTACCTGAAGACGGCGCTGGAGTCGGGCGAAGGCACCGGTCGCGATATGCATTCCCTGACCGTCGAAGAAACACTCGCCCATTTAGAAGCGGCCGTCGCCGAGATGCAGGCTCAACCGGCGTAAGCCTTGCGGCGCGGGCACTCCTGCCCGCGAAATGCGTATGGCGCGCCTGCTTTAGCCAAGCGCTGCGGCCCGCGGCGGCTAAAGCCGTCCCTGATTCACTGGCTTGTGGCGCTGCTATAAGCCGCGCCCTTTCAAAACAGGGTCAAGCGCGGACCTCACGAGCCTCGTTAGATCACCACCGCCTCTTTGTATTCTCCGAACACCCGCCGCATAGAGTCGGAGATTTCACCAACGGTGGCGGAGGCCTCGACCGCAGCCAGAATTCGCGGCATGACGTTCGCACCCGCCCGCGCGGCGTCTTCTACGCTTTGCAGCGCGGCTTTACACGGGCCAGGATCTCGCTTCGCCCGCAGCGCCCGCAAGCGCTCGACCTGCTTCGGTTCGAGCGCGGGATCGATCCGCTGAATCGGGATCGGCTTTTCTTCCTCCACTTCGAAGCGGTTCACGCCGACGACGATGGCTTCCTGGTGATCCACCTGCCGCTGGTACTCATAGGCTGCGTTCTGGATTTCCTGCTGCACGAAACCGCGCTCAATGGCCTTGAGCATGCCGCCGAAGACTTCAATTTTCCCGAGATACTCCGCTGCGCGCTTCTCGATCTCGTTAGTCAGCGCCTCGACGTAGTACGATCCAGCCAGCGGATCAATGGTCTGCGGGGCGCCTGATTCGCAGGCAATAATCTGCTGCGTGCGCAGCGCGATGCGCGCAGCCTGCTCTGTGGGCAAAGCCAGGGCCTCGTCATAGGAGTTGGTGTGCAGCGACTGGGTACCGCCGAGCACGGCGGCCAGCGCCTGAATTGCTGTGCGCACGATGTTGTTTTCCGGTTGCTGCGCGGTCAGGGTCGAACCTGCCGTCTGGGTGTGGAAACGCAGCATCCAGGACCGCGGATTCTTCGCCTTGAAGTGCTCCCGCATGATGCGGGCCCACATCCGCCGCGCGGCGCGGAACTTTGCCACTTCTTCCAGAAAATTGCTGTGCGCATTGAAGAAGAACGACAGGCGGGGCGCGAATTGATCCACATCCAGCCCGGCCTTGATTGCGGCTTCGACGTATGCCATGCCGTTGCCCAGCGTGAAAGCCACTTCCTGCACCGCGGTCGAACCGGCTTCGCGCATGTGATAGCCGGAGATCGAAATCGTGTTCCAATCAGGCACGTTCTCGTGGGTCCAGGCAAACATGTCCGTAATGACGCGCATGGCCTGCTCCGGCGGATAAATGTAAGTGCCGCGCGCGATGTACTCCTTGAGCACGTCGTTCTGCACCGTGCCGGAAAGTTTCCGGATATCTCCGCCCTGCCGCCGCGCCACGGCCACATAAAGCGCGAGCAGGATGGACGCGGTCGCGTTGATGGTCATCGAGGTAGAAATCTTCGTCAGCTCGATGCCGTCGAACAACCGCTCCATGTCTTCGATGGAGTCGATCGCCACGCCGACTTTGCCTACTTCGCCCCCGGCGAGCGGGTGATCGGAATCCAGCCCGATCTGCGTGGGCAAATCAAAAGCGACCGACAGGCCAGTGGTCCCATTGGCCAGCAGATATTTGTAGCGTTTGTTGGATTCTTCGGCGTCGCCCATGCCCGCATACTGGCGCATGGTCCAGAGGCGCCCGCGATACATGGTGGCCTGCACGCCGCGGGTGAAGGGATATTCTCCGGGATAGCCGACCTCGCTCTCGTAGTCGGCGCCTTTGAGGTCGGCGGCCGTGTAGAGCGGATTCACCGCAATGTGCGAGGAAGTCTCAATCTCTGCAGGCGCACCTGCGCCGGTTGTTGTCTTTGTCTTTAGCGTTAGCTTTTCCGTCATCGGGTTCCCATAGAATGGCCCAGCCGGCACGCGAGGTCGGGGAAGAAGAGAGTCATGGGCGCGGGCTCTTCCGCCTTGTTCTCCAAAACGAGCTCAGTCCGAACCAGGCAAACGCCAGAGTAAAACAAGTTGCAACGGCGACTCGTGCGGCGGTCGCGTGGCCGGCTTCATACTTCACATATTCGCGGACCAGCGCGACGGCGCCGAAGGCCGCAATCACCAGAAACAATGTGCCCGTGACCTCGAGCCACAACTGGTGCAGGGCGCGGCTGAAAGAGCGGACGGTGGTGCGCACTCCGCTCATGATGGCGTTGAGCGTGCGGCTGCGCCCGGCCTGCTTCCCGGCAACCCGCGCCACCACCCCCAGCTTCTGCCAAGTCGAAACTTTGCTCACGGCCTCGATTTTAACAGCCTCCAGAGCTACAATGACGCCACGGCTGTACGCGGCGAACCGTTCCGCCGGCAACGGCATCCAAAAACAGTCAGGCCGGCAAGAAGGATCAGGGGGACCCAGTGGATCCGCAACTGAAGCAGCTCATGAAAGAGCTCGGCGACGCCATCAACGAATCTTTGTCCGACTCGGAGCAAATTTCCGAGGTGGTTGCCCGCATCAAGGAAGGCGGATACGACATATTCCTGGTTCTCGAAGCCACGATCGGCGTCAGCAAACAGGGAGAGAAGCCCACGGACAAGACTTCGCTGGTCACGACGTTGTCCACGAATCCTGAATTCAAGGTGAGTGACCAGGATCTCAAATTCCTGAAGTCGCTCCGCATCAAGATCGACGAAGAAAGACAGGACAAAGACAAGGATAACGATTAAGTAACTCCCAGCCCGCACTCTCGCCTTTGTTCCGAATGGAACACTTGCCCGCCGGCGCCTGATTTTGCATAACTCACTGCGATCCTGCGAACGAAAAGGGCCCCCGGCGACTGTGCTACCATCTAATGTTTTCTTTTCGCATCTGCCGTGCGGAAGGAGAGATTCCGCGAAGCATTAACGGCAAGGAACGGAATCTGAGGGGCAGTGATGAAAGACACTCTCGGGGTTCTTTTGGCAGGCGGCGCCGGGGAGCGCCTCTACCCACTCACTCGCGACCGGGCCAAGCCGGCAGTCACTTTCGGCGGCATCTATCGCATCATTGACATCACGCTCTCCAATTGCCTGAACTCGAACCTGCGCCGCGTCTACATCCTCACCCAGTACAAAGCGCTCTCTCTCAACCGGCACATCCGCGAAGGCTGGAACATTTTAGGCCGCGAAGTGGGCGAGTTTATTGAGGTGCTGCCGCCGATGAAGCGGGTGAGCGACCAGTGGTATCAGGGTACGGCCGACGCGGTATACCAAAATATTTATTCCATCGGATCGGAGCAGCCCAAATACGTCCTCATTCTTGGCGGTGACCATATCTACAAGATGGATTACGGCAAGATGATGAAGCAGCACCAGGACTCGGGTGCCGACATTACGCTGGCCACCATTCAAATCGATCCGGACCAGACCCGTCACTTCGGCGTGGTGGATGTAGACAAGGACGGACGCATCAGTGGCTTTGAGGAAAAGCCCAAGATCACCCGATTGCGCTCACCGCTGAATCCCGAAAAAGTCGGGGGCTCGATGGGGGTTTATTTATTCAACGCCGATGTGCTGATACCGGTTTTGCTGAAAGACGCCGAGAATCCTCAGTCGAGCCATGATTTCGGCAAGGATATTCTGCCCAAGATGGTGGATGACTACCGGGTTTTCGCCTACGATTTCGTGGATGAGAATAAGAAAGAGGCGCACTACTGGCGCGACGTGGGCACGCTCGAGGCCTACTACGAAGCCAATATGGACATCGTCTCGGTTTCACCGATCTTCAACCTGTATGACGAAGAGTGGCCGATTCGCACCCACCAGCGGCAGTATCCGCCGGCGAAGTTCGTCTTCGCCGAAGCCGGACGTACCGGCACAGCCCTCGACTCCATCGTTTCCAATGGTTGCATCGTCTCCGGCGGAATGGTGAAGAACTCGGTTCTGTCACCCGACGTGCGCGTCAACTCATACTCGGAAGTGGACCAGTGCATCCTGTTCTCGCACGTCAGCGTGGGCCGGCGGTGCCGCATTCGCCGCGCCATTATTGACCGCGACGTGCACCTTCCCGAGGGCACGACCATCGGCTACGACGCCGAGGCCGACCGCCAGCGCTATTTCGTCACCGAAAGCGGTATCACCGTGGTCACCCGCGATTATTCGCTGTTTGAGAATCCGGTGACGGTGGATTACTTCACTTCCGAATAGCGCTGTTCCTCTTTGCCAACGCTTTGCCGCCTTAGTGCGGACCAAGTCGCCGGACCGATCTGCTAAGCTTGCGAGTACTCCAGGCTGCAGGGAGAGGCCGACTCCGCATGAAGAAACGATTTGTCAACCGTGCTCTGGGCTGTGTTTTCGTCCTCACGTCGGCCGCAGGCGTACAAACCCGGGCGGCTTCTTCTCCTGGCGAAAAACCCGATGTGCTGCTTTCCACCATGCAGGCGGAGCTGCAGCGTGCCCAAGCGAATCTGGACAAGCTCGATCCCGCGCCCTACTTTCTTAGCTATTCGGTATACGACGAGAGCCTGGCTATGGTTATCGGCAGCCAGGGCAGCCTGGTGAATTCCACGCGGGCGCGCCGCCGCGCGGCTGAAGTCACCATGCGGATCGGAACCGCCGCCCTCGACAACTCTCATGGGACGAACCGCGTTTCCGCGAGCACTACCGGAACGCTCCCCCTGGAAGACGATCGCGACGCGATTGCTCACGAACTCTGGCGGCTGACTTACGAGGAGTATCGCAAAGCCTCCAAGGCCTACCTGAATGTGAAGACGAACACTCAGGTGCAGGCGCAGGAGGAAGACACCTCCCCGGATTTCTCTCAGGAAAAGCCTCCGAGCCATGCCGACTACAAAGAAGTCGCGCCCGCCCCCGACCAGCGGGCTCTGGAGAAGCTGGCGCGGGAATACTCTTCTTATTTTCGCGATTATCACTACATTTACAGTTCCGGGGCGATCATCACCGCCCAGAGGACGCGGTTTCACTTTCTCTCGAGCGAGGGCAATCACGTAGTCGCGCCCAGCGCGTTTATTCGGGTTGCTATTCATGCCGAAACCCGCGCTGCTGACGGCATGGAGCTCATCCGCGTCGAGACTTTTCAGGCCGAGAGCCTTGATCACCTGCCGAGGGAAGCGGAAATTGCCGTCCGGGTGAAGAAAATGGCCACGGATCTGAAGGCCCTTCGTGAAGCTCCTCTGGCCGAACCCTTCGCCGGGCCAGCGCTGCTTTCCGGCCGCGCCGCCGGCGTCTTCTTTCACGAAGTTCTGGGCCACCGGCTCGAAGGCCACCGCCAGCGGGGCGAACAGGAGGGACAGACCTTCACCAAGAAGGTGGGTCAGCCGGTTCTTCCCGATTTCCTGAGCGTGGTGGATGATCCCACACTGCGCACTCTGAACGGCATGGATCTGGGCGGCTGGTATGAATACGACGACGAAGGCATGCCGGCCACTCGCGTGGAGGTCATCCAGAACGGCATCCTGAAGAGTTTTCTGATGTCGCGCATGCCCATCAAGAATTTTGGAAACTCTAACGGACATGGCCGCGCGCAAGCCGGCTTCATGCCCACCGGGCGCCAGGGCAATTTGATCGTGACCTCGTCGCACACGGTCAAAGACTCCGAACTGCGGCAAAGGCTGATTGACGAGGTCAAAAAACAAGGCAAGCCCTACGGGCTGTATTTCGAAGACATCCAGGGAGGCTTCACTCTCACCCAGCGTGCTCTGCCCCAAGCATTTCAGGTTCTGCCGGTGCTGGTTTGGCGCGTGTATGCGGACGGGCGCCCCGACGAACTGGTTCGTGGAATAGATATCGTCGGCACTCCCTTGGCTGCTCTCAACCGAATTCTGCTGACGGGAGAAAAGACGGATGTCTTTAACGGCATCTGTGGAGCGGAGTCAGGCCAGGTGCCGGTCGCGGCTGCGGCGCCGGCCATGCTGTTCTCGGAAATTGAAGTGCAGAAGCGAGCGCATACCCTCAACCGCCCGCCTGTACTGCCATCTCCCTCGGCCAATGGCAAAGACTCCGAAAAAGATGCGGGGCCAAAACAATGACAACCCCAGCCAAAATCACGACCATGACGAAACGGCTTATCCGGCGTGTCCTGCTGACTCTGCTTCTGCCCAGCCTGTTCCTGCCCGCGGTCGCTGAACAGAAAGACTGGCAAAAGCTCGCCAATGACGATGCTGTCCTCTCGGCCATGCGCGCCGAGTTGGCCCGCTCCAAGGTGAACCTGAAGATGGACCAGGTGGCCGCGCCATATTACGTCGAATATCGAGTTTTTGATGTGGATCAGTATTCCGCCGAGGCCGCCTTTGGTGCCTTGCGCAGCGATGTGCGCACGCGCCTGCGTCTGGTGCGGGTCGTCGTGCGCATCGGCGATTACAAGCAGGACAGCTATTTCGGCCAGGGACAGGGCACGCTCGACTTCATGCCGCTCGACAACGACTTGCCGGCGCTGCAGCATCAGCTCTGGCTTGCCACCGACCTCGCCTACAAGGCGGCGGCTGAATCACTTACCGCCAAGCAGGCACAGCTGAAACAACTCACCATTGACGAGCCGGTGGATGACTTTTCCCAAGCTGATCCGGTGCAATCCATCACGCCGCTGGCCACCCTCGAGTTCGATCCCGAGCCCTGGAAAAAGATGCTGCAGGACGCCTCGGGCGTGTACAAGAGCGATCCCCAGATCGAAAACTTCGAATCGAATCTTGAGTTTCAGGCGGTCAACCAGTACTTCGTCAATTCTGAAGGTACTGTCCTGCGCCGCGGGCAGAATCTTTATCAGATGCACATCTCCTGCGATGCGCAAGCTCCTGACGGCATGAGCCTTCAACGGGGCAAGCGCTATGTGGCGGCGAGCATGAAAGAACTTCCGTCCGCCGACGAATTTGTGGGCCACGCCAGAGAGCTCGCCGGGAACTTGAAAGACCTGCGCGACGCGCCCGTTGTGGATGAGGAATATCGCGGGCCGGTGTTGTTTTCCGCCGATGCCTCCGTGGCCGCGTTTGCCGACCTGGTTGGGGAGAACGTCCTGGGCCGTCGGCCCGAGTTAGGCAAGAACGTGCGCACCACCGGCGCATTTGCTACAAGCTATAAGAGCCGCGTGCTGCCGGAGTTCGTTTCCGTGACGGCCGACCCGACCGTTTCGTCCTACCGCGGCCAATCGCTGCTCGGTCACTATGAGATAGACGACGAAGGAGTTCCGGCGCAGCGCGTATCGCTGATCGAGAAGGGCACTCTGGTGAACTATCTGGTCGGCCGGGAGCCCATCCGGGACTTCCCCCACTCAAATGGTCACGGCCGCGCTCCGCTGCCCTCGGCTGCTCCAGCCATGTTGGGATCTGCTGCCCCACACAACAGCAATCTGATCGTGGCATCGTCCGAGCCGCTGTCTAAAGAAGCGCTCAAGAGCAAGTTCCTGGATCTGTGCCACCAGCGCGATCTTCCCTACTGCTACCGCGTGGAAAGCTTTGGCCCGAAGCTCGCTCCCCGGTTACTCTACAAAGTCTGGACCAAGGATGGTCACGAGGAGTTGGTGCGCGGGGGCAGTTTCGGGGATCTCGATGCCCGCGCCATGCGCAGCGATCTGGTCGCCGCCGGTGACGACGTCTATGTGGACAACCGCCCCACGAACGTGCCGCACAGCATCGTGGCCCCATCCGTTCTGTTCGACGAACTCGAAGTGAAGCGGGCGAGCGTAAACAAAGAAAAGCTGCCGGAGTACCCCGCGCCGGACCTGAGCAAGTAACGCAGAAGCCATTTCCCAAGAAAGCCTTTTCTCGCCGGGCTTCTACGACGCTACGATCACGGCCACTGTGGCCGCGCTGGCTGCGTCTTCCTCCGCTTGCAGTACGCGGTACCACGCGAACATAACGAGCAGGCTCAGCCGGCTGTCGGGCACGCCCGCGCCTGCCGGCAACTCGACGGTTTTCTCGCGCGTGTGCACATGCAGCACGGGCCGCCCGCTTTCGGTAGTGGCGCTCCACACCGGACGCCACCACCCTTTGCACTCCAGACGAAATGTCTGTCCGTCGGCAAAGGTCAACGTACCGCCCGCTCCCCAGCACGCTCTGAACGTTGCGATCGACTGCTCCGAGGCCGGATCCACAATCTCGGCTCGGGTGCCCAGGAATCCTGCGCGACGGAAGGTCCAACAGCCATCCTGCGTGTCCGCCACGAAGCTCGATGACCAGAAACTGGGGTGCCGTAGTGTGCCCACGAGTTCGTCTTTCAGCTTGAGCTGATAGCCTCGACCGCGTGGGATTTTCGACCAGGTAAGCCCGCTGGAGATAGCGGAAGAGAGGGGAATCATAAACACCTCCGAAAAGGTATTTCGATCCAATTCCATGCTAGCAAACGAGTGTTAACAACGTGTTAAACCTGAGCGAGGGGTGGTGTCTAAAATGTGCGTTTACGGCATCTATGGCATACTCGCTTCGTGACAAATGTACTTGTTGTCATCGCGGTTCTTGTTTTTCTATGGGCGATTTGCGCGATTGCCTTTGAATTTGGGCGTTTCCGCACTGTGCTAACAGATCGGCTCAGCAGTATTGCAGAAGCTTTATGGCGCATCCGAGACGAACTCTCGGAGGCCAATAAACGTAACAAGAACAGTTGACGAGTGGTGAGATAATTGCATTGTGATTGAAGAAAACAAGTGCGTTTGCGTATCGTCTAGTCATCACCATGACGAACCGTGCGGGAAGCCAGTCAAGTTCAGGGTCAAAGTTCGCGGATCGTCTCGTGTGGCGGGAATCTGCGAGGAGTGTTGGGGGAAGCCGTTCGTTGAGCTTCCACTAGAGTTTTACTCGGGAAAATAGCAAAGCCCCGGCTGGCATCCGGGCTTTTCTATTTCCTGCCCGGAGGACTATAGAACATCGGTACGGCCGTCAACTTACCTTCTTTCTCTAGCTCCTTCAACGCCGCGTCGATCTCTTTTCGGCCGAATCCGTACCTGTGTTCCAGTTCGCCCTGGGTGACGCCTTCATACTGCGGTTTGGATTGTGCAATAGCGAAAATCTTATCTTTGACTTCTTGACTCATGTACGCAATTATCTCACTCCTCGTCAACTTCGCTGCAAACTGTACACGCACATTTCAGCCGCTAGCCGGGCGAGGATAAT
Source organism: Candidatus Sulfotelmatobacter sp. (assembly GCA_052326105.1). Taxonomy (GTDB): domain Bacteria; phylum Acidobacteriota; class Terriglobia; order Terriglobales; family Acidobacteriaceae; genus Sulfotelmatobacter. The sequence continues at coordinate 61,046 of JBKQRC010000065.1, forward strand.
CGGCAGCGGGCAGAAAGCGGACAAAATCGGACGCGGGGCTCCGCCGACCCCCTTTAGCGCTGCTACAATTCCCTGTCCTGCACGACCTTAGGCGCGAGAACTTTGGCTTCTACATTCGCGTACTGTCTTAGTGGAGGGCTTGGAGCAGTCTCACAGTTGATCCTCCAGGCCGAAGTCTCAGTTTGAGGTAGTAATCTTTCCGGGGGCGCAAGTGGAAGACGTCCACGTCGTCGCGATGCTGGTCCGGCGCTGTATTGCTGGCGACGCTGCCGCCTGGGAGGAAATCGTGCAGACCTACAACCGGCGGATATACAACATCTGCTACCGCTTTGCCGGATCGGGCGACGACGCCGAAGACCTTACCCAGGAAGTCTTCATCAAGATGTACCGCACCCTGTCGAGCTATGACCACACCAAGGGAGCGTTTGTCACCTGGGTCACGACCATCACCCGCAACCTGCTGGTGGACCACTTCCGCAAAACCAAGCAGGACCGGATGACCGATTCCATCGACACGGCTGCGTCCGAACATGAGGACGCCCAGCCCCTCAGTGAGCAAATTCGGGACCAATCCGCCCCTCCGGATGCCCACGTACGCAGCCGGGAGGTCGGTGAGACCGTCCACGCGGCCCTGGGGCGACTTTCGCCAGAACTCCGGGAGGCAGTGATTCTAAGGGACTTACAGGATATGGACTACCGCGACATAGCCAGCGTTTTGAAGGTTCCGGAGGGTACTGTGAAATCTCGAATAAATCGTGGGCGGGCGGAACTTGCCCGCCTGCTACAACGTACCTATAGGCAGGTGATGTGATGCCAGAACACACCATTGACGGAATGAAGTGCAACGAGTTCGACCTGTTGCTCACGGACGCGCTGGATGGCGTCCTGGCCGGGGCTGAACTCGACCGGTTCCAGGCGCACGCCCGGGTTTGCCGGACGTGCGGCCCGCTGTTCGCGGAAGCGGAGGCGGGCCGCAACTGGCTGAAGGGTCTCACGGAGGTGGAGCCTCCAGCCAACCTGGTCGCGAATATCCTGGCATCCACGACGGGCGTTGACACCCAGCGCCTGCGGGTCCCAGCACGCGTTCAACAGTCGCGGGTTTCGTGGCTGGAACACGTGCAAGCAACCTGGTTGGAGCCAGTCTGGGCCGCGGTTCGGCAGCCGCGCTTCGCCATGTCGTTTGCCATGGCGTTCTTTGCGCTGTCGGTGGGCCTGACCGTAGCCGGCGTGAAACCCGCCGACTTGCGCCAGATCAGCCTGCGTCCGGCGGCGATACGGCACACGTACTACGCCACCGAGGCGCGGGTCGTACGCTACTACGACAACATCCGCTGGGTCTATGAAGTGCAAGCCGCTGTCCGGGGACTCAAGAGGAATCTGGCTCCAGCCGAGCCTGGACCAGTGAAACAGAAAGACCGCAAAAACGACACGTCACAACAGCCCGAGCAGAAGCAGGAGCGCAATTACAGCGAGAATGACAACCATCTCATTCTGGCCAGCGCTCCGCTGGGTCCATCTTTTCGCGATCTGCCTGTAGTGTCGGTGACCACGTACAGGAGGTTCGTATGAACTGCGCCACACACAGCGATACTGCTGCAGTGGCCTTCTGCCGCACTTGCGGCAAGCCACTTTGTAACAACTGCACCCGCGACGTCCGCGGAGTGATCTACTGCGAGTCCTGCCTGGCCTCGCGCATGGAGGGAGCGGCACCGGCCGCGGGATTCGTTCCGCCCACACAAACGGTGTATCCGCCAATCGGGTCAGCTTCGGCCGCACCCCGGCAGCCGCTGAACACCGGCCCGAATCCTGCCGTCGCTGGAATTCTGGCCGGATTCTTCCCCATCGGCGTCGGGGCCGTTTACACCGGTCAATATGCCAAGGGGCTGGCGCACCTCGTGGTCACGGTGCTCCTGATCCTCGGCGTTAGTTCCAACCTTCCCTGGTATGTAGTCACAATCCTCGGCATCTCGCTGGGATTCTTCTACGTCTACCAGATCATCGATTCGGTGCGCAGCGCCCGGGCAATTCAGATGGGAGAGCCTGCTCCCGATCCATTTGGGTTGGCGCAGACGTTTGGTGCGGGCGAAAGATTCGAAGGGACGAAAATCCCGGTCGGAGCCGCCGTTCTCATCGGCCTGGGAGTGATTTTCCTGTTGCACACGGCGGGGCTCTTTGAGTTCGGCCTCGATCGTTTCTGGCCGCTGGTTCTGATCTTTCTGGGCGTCTGGCTCTTTGCCAAGCACTGGGGACTGATCGGCGGCACGGTTGGATGCCGCTGCGAACGTTGCCGCACCCGCAAACTCATGGGACCGGCGATCCTGGTGACGCTGGGCGTGCTCTTCCTGCTCGACAATGTTTCTCCCGTCGGTTTTCACAGGACTTGGCCAGCCATCCTGCTGGTGATCGGAGTCGTCAAGCTGGTACAAAGCAACGCATCGTCCGACGGCCATACCGGGACGCTGCCCCCGGTGCCGCCCAGCGCTCCGCCGCCGCAGGATCCGTCAGCGCCGCAACCGCCCGCCTCTGGGGAGGTGAAAAATGTCTAGCCCTGTTCAACCTGGCCCGGTTCCAACCAGGCCGATTCAACCCCCTCTTCCACCGCGGCGCCCGCGTTCGTTTGCCGGCCCGCTGGTGTTGATCGTGCTCGGTGTGGTGTTTCTGCTAGGCAACCTGCACATGATCTCGTGGGCCCGGATGTGGCATCTGTTTGCCAATTACTGGGGCGCACTGCTGATCCTCTGGGGCATAATCAAGCTCATCGAGCACATGCGGGCGCAACGCGAGGGCACTCGCGCTCCCGGGATTGGCGCGGGAGGCATTTTCCTGGTCATCATGATCGTGGTTTTCGGCCTGGTCGCGACTCAGATCGAGCGCGTCAACTGGGCCGGCCTGCGCGACCAGATGAACTTCGACGACAATGATTTCTCTGATATCTTCGGGCAGACCTACAACTTCAGCGATCACCTTGAGCAGGACTTTCCCGCGGGAGCGAGTCTGAAGGTCATTGACAATCGCGGCGCGGTTAGCGTGCACGCCTCCGAGGACAACAAGATTACCGTCGCAATCCGCAAGCGCGTTGGAGCGGACAGCCAAGGCGACGCCGACAAGTACAACGGCGAAACCAGGCCCACCATCACCAACATCGGCGGTCTGGTCACTATTGACGCCAAGGTCGAGGGCGCGGGAGATCATCCCGTGGAAACCGATCTCGACATTTCCCTGCCGCGCAAGGTGGCAGTGTCCGTCATTTCTCGGCGCGGCGACGTGAACCTGTCCGACCGAGAAGGCAACGTTGACGTTTCCGCCCAGCACTCCGACACCTCGGTCGAGGACGTCAAGGGCAACGTCAAAGTGAGTCAGGAAAAGGGCTCGGTGAAAGTCGAGCAGATCACCGGCGACGTGCACGTCGAAGGCCGGATGAATGAAGTTTCGGTAAGTGATGTCAAGGGTGCGGCCCAACTCGACGGCGAGTTTCAGGAGAGCGTGAAGCTGGCGCGGATCGGCAGGACCGTGACCTTCAAGTCTTCGCGCACCGATATGGAGTTTTCGCGCATTGACGGGTCATTGGATCTCGATTCCGACGAACTCCACGCCGACGCGATCACCGGCCCGCTGCACCTGACCACCCGCTCCAAGAACATCCGGCTGGACGGCGTCTCCGGCGATGCCCGCCTGCAGGACGACAACGGCGCGGTCGAAGTGATCATGCGCGCGCTCGGCAACGTGCAGATTGACAACCGCAATGGCGACATCCAGTTGAGTCTGCCCGAAAAGGCCGGCTTCCGCGTGGATGCAAGTACGCGTGATGGCGAGATTCAGTCGGATTTTCCCGAGCTGAAGGTGAATAACGACGAACACGAGGCCAAAGCCAGCGGCAGTGTCGGCAATGGCAACGCTCACATCGTACTCAACAACGAGCACGACGGCATTGAGATTCGCAAAGCTCCCGTAAACGGCGGACCGAAGGAAGGAATTCCGGGCGGCGTTACGGGTGGAGTGCCGGGAGAGAAGCAGTCCAAGCCTGCGAAGTCTCTGCCAGAACCGAAAGAGAAGGTCGAGCCGAGCGAGAACTGAAAGCTCAAGGCTTCAAGGTTTCAGAGTTTCAAAGGTTTCAAGGTTGGCTGGCAACAGCGCCTGAAACCTTTGAAACTTTGAAACCTGGGTCGAAATCAATTCAGATTTAACTTTTTCTTCGCCAGTTCTTCCACCCGCGCCAGCACTTCGTCTTCACTCATCGAAGTTGAGTCGATCACCACGGCGTCGGGCGCTGCTACGAGCGGAGACGCCGCGCGCGTGCGGTCGCGCTGGTCGCGCTGGCGCAACTCGGCAGCCACACTGGCTGCGACTTCACCCTTGATTTTCTGCTGCGCCATGCGGCGCTGCTCGCGCACGACGGGATCAGCGTCGAGAAATATCTTCAAATCCGCATCGGGAAAGACTTTCGTGCCGATATCGCGGCCTTCCATGATCACGCCACCGCCGGCGCCCATTTCCCTTTGCCGCGCCACCATCCACTCCCGAATCTGGGGATGAACCGAGATGCGCGACGCTCCCTCACTCACATCCCGCTCACGAATGCGCACAGACACGTCGCGCCCGTCGAGCAGCGTTCGGTTGCCGCCAACCACGGGCTCAAGCTGAATCCGCGAGTCGTGCGCCAGCTTCAACAGCGCCGCTTCGTCGTCGAATGAAATGTCTCTCCCGATCGCCTTCAGCGCCAGGGCACGATACATGGCGCCGCTCTCCAGATTCACATAGTCCAGCCGGCGCGCCAGCCGCGAGGCGATAGTACTCTTGCCGGCGCCCGCCGGCCCGTCAATGGCAATGGTCAGTTTGCGGGAAGACTGTCCGTCTTTTGAACCGTCAGTCATGCGAAGCTAAAGATTGTACACGCTCAGAGGGTGAGCTTTGACGGGAGATTTGCCGGCCCCTCCACTCACCGAATCAGGCGCCGGTAGCGCTGTGCAGGCGATCCCGGCGCTGCCGGCGGCAAAATTATAACCGTACCAACTGCCGCTCCGCGTCGGCTGTCGCCTGCGTCACGTTCTCCGGCCTTCCCAGATCGCGCCAGTAATATTTGTCTGCCCGAAAGGCGAGGATTTTTTCTCCCTGCCCAGCCAGCCGCAGGTAGGACTCGATGATGGAGAAGACGCCCTGTTCCGTTATCATCGCAAGAAAGCGGGCAGAAATTACATGCACGCCGGAAAACGCCAGCGCCTGCACTTGCCCCGAAGAACGAGCCATTTCCGCCGGTTCGCGTCCGGCTTGCCGCCCGCAGAGCTGGCCTTGCCCGTCGAACAGCAGGTATCGCGAGGTCTCTCGGTCCTGCACTGCCAGCGTCGCGAGGGCCTGGTTCTCGCGATGAAATTCGACCATCTGTTCGAAATCGATCGTGCTGATCACATCTACATTGTGCAGAAGAAAAGGGTCTTCCTCAGGGCCAGGCAGATGACCGGGCGCATGGCTCGTCGCATGTCGGGAATCTTCGAGAAAAAACCAGGCTGCTTTCTTGAGGCCGCCTCCCGTGTCGAGAAGCACTTCCTCCCGCGAGAGTTCGATCCTCATGCCAAAGTTGTCGTTCTCTCTCAAATACTCCGCAATCATGTCGGCAAAGTGATGTACGTTGATGATCACTTCGCGAATGCCAAATTCGCGCAGGCGGCGCAGCGTGATCTCAAGCAGCGTGTGCCCGGCCACTTGCACCAGCGCCTTGGGACGATCCTCGGTGAGGGGATGCAACCGCGTGCCGAGGCCGGCGGCCAGGATCATCGCTTTCATCGTCCGATTGTCCCCGGCCTGATTGTCTCCGGCCTGATCGTCTCTGTCCCGATTTTGTCCGCCGCGACGGTCTGCTCGGCCTTCTCCAGTTCAAGCCTCTCCAGTTCGCGATGCCGCACAATTACCTCAACGCCGCTCCGGCTGTGCAGACGTCTCGCCAGTTGTTCCGCCAGATACACGGAGCGGTGCTGACCGCCGGTGCAGCCGAACGAAATCATCAGGTTCTTGAATCCGCGCCGCTGATAGTTGTTGATGCTCGAGTCCACCAGCGACATCACGCTGGCCAGAAACTGGTGCACGCTCTCCTGCTGATTCAGGTAGTCAATCACGGGCGTGTCTTTGCCGGTCAGGGTCTTAAATTGTTCTTCGCGTCCGGGGTTGGGCAGACTGCGCCCGTCGAAAACAAATCCGCCTCCATTGCCGGTCTCGTCCTTGGGCAGGCCGCGATGGAAGGAAAAGCTGAAAACCCGCACCACCAGAGCGTCCGCGTCCGAAGCCAGGCTCTGCAGTTTCTCCGAGGCAAGCATGCCGTGGAAAGCGTCCATCAGCGCCGGGAGCACCACCGGCAGCGTGACGTTATGCAGCAGCCAGCGCAGATTCTTCAGTGCGTATGGCACGCTTTGCAGAAAATGCGCCTTGCGCTCGTAGAATCCGCGAAATCCGTAAGCCCCCAGCGCCTGCATGATGCGGATATAAACGTAGGCGTAGTAATACTGCAGGAAGACATCGCGCTTCAGATCAATGAACCCGGCCAGGGTATCGAGATAGTGATCGAGCAACTGCTGGCGCAGTTCCGGCGGCAGATCGGCCTTGGCGTCAAAAAGAAGAGACGCAACGTCATACTGCAGCGCGCCCTTGCGCCCACCCTGATAGTCGAGAAAGAACGGCTGGCCATCGCGCAGCATGATGTTGCGCGACTGGAAGTCGCGATAAAGAAAATAGTCGCGATCTGCCGCCAATAAGAACTTAGTCAGACGGCCGAAGTCATGTTCCAGCGCCTGCTCGTTGAACGGAATGCCCGCCAGCCGCAGAAAGTAGTACTTGAAATAGTTCAAGTCCCAGGCGATGGACTGGCGATCAAAACTCCCGCGCGGATAGCAGACTTTGTAATTCAGGTCGCGGCCGGCTTCCACCTGAAAGCGCGGCAGCACGGCCACTGCTCTGCGGTAGGCTTCCACCGCGTGGGGGGCAATGCTCTCGCCGGTGCGATTTGTCGAAAGAAACTCAAACAGCGATGTATCGCCGAGATCTTCCTCGAGATAAGCGCCATGATCCAGGTCATCAGCATAAATTTCGGGCACGGGCAAACCATGCTTGCGGAAATGGCGGGAGAATTCGAGAAACGCAACGTTCTCCTCGCGCACATCGTACAGAATGCCAACGGCGCTGACCTTCTCTCCCACCAGCCGGATGATCTTGCGGCCCGAACCGCCGAGTTGTCCCTGCAGCGGCTGCACCCGCACTACCGGCGAATGGAAATGCTGCTCGAAAAGGCTGCTGAGAAGGTCCATGGTAGGAGCCTCTGGCTCTGCTGCGGCGCTTCCCCCCAAAGATACCATCGAAGGGCGATAGCGGAATGGCGGGTGCACCTTTCTGGGTAGGTCCGGGCAGACGAGAGAGCTGCCCTTGAAGATGGAAGGTTTATGAGCTGAAGCGAATCTGGTGGCGGCGGTTGGACTCGAACCAACGACCTACGGATTATGAGACCGTCGCTCTAACCACCTGAGCTACACCGCCACGGTGACGTAACCCCATGTTAGCACGTCAGTTTATGGGTTCCGGCAGGGCACCCGAAGTCCGATTTGCTGTCCGATCACTGTCCTCTACGGTGTCACCAGGTTTTTCCGCGGGGACGGAGTGATTGAAATCGAATCGCGATGGGCAGCTACCATCCGTGAACCGAAGGAGTGGGA
>JBKQRC010000066.1:0-4017 GCA_052326105.1 Candidatus Sulfotelmatobacter sp.
ACTTCACGATGTGACATTCGGCACAGACAGGTGTTCAGAGGTTGTGGATAAGCTGACGGCATGGCCCACCGATATCCCAACATTCTCATCCATTGCGTGTTCAGCACCAAGAATCGGCAGGATCTTACTCCTCCTGAGTTGCTACCAAAACTCTGGAAATATCTTTCAGGGATCGGACGAAATCATGGCGTCGTCGTACTTGCCGCGGGCGGGATGTCAAACCATTCTCATTTACTGATCGCGCTCCCGCCAGACATGCCCGTTGCCAAGGCAGTCCAAGTCCTGAAGGCAAACTCGTCGCGCTGGCTCCGCGAGCATGGCTTGGATTTTGCCTGGCAGGAGGGATACGGAGCATTCAGCGTGAGCAGTTCAAACAAGGACGCGGTTAAGAACTACATTGAACATCAGGCAGAGCATCATCGGAAACGATCATACGAAAGTGAGTTCGAGGCGATGCTGCGGAAATCAGGGATAGCGTTTGATCCAAAGGAGACCTTCGGTTAGGTACCGTCCCTTCGGGACTCGCTCCACTTTTCTCCTACTTCTTCCCGGCACTGCCGTGCCGGGCTTTCCCATGCCGTGCCTTCGGCACTGGAGCGCGGAGAATGCAGTTTGGGCCGGTTTGCGATGGGCGGGTTTCCAGCTGACTTCTTCAGCCGAACACTTCCTTCGCCGCCGCCACAGTGTTCGCGTGGATCGTCACTGTATCTTCCACGTTCTGGGCATAGCCGCCGGCGAAGGTCACCATCACGGGAATGTCACTGGCGCGGGCGACTCGAAACACCAGCTCGTCGCGCTGCTTCAACCCTTCAGTCGTCAGCCCAAGCCCACCCAGTTGGTCTTCTTTGTACGGGTCGGCGCCCGCGACATAGCACATCAAGTCCGGCTTAAACTGCCGCAGACCCGAGCTGAGCGCGTGGTCGAGCCAGGCCAGGTAGTCGTCGTCCTCGATACCATCGGGCAGGTCCACGTCAATCGACGACGGCGGCTTCCACAGCGGATAGTTGTTGTGCTGATGCAGAGAGATAGTGAAGACATCGCCGGCGTGGGCGTCACCGGCGTGGGCCTGACGCATCTTTCCTGGCCGCGGCACTCCCTCTGGGCGTCGCAGCGTCGAACTGGAGAGCGAGGGCAGCAGCGAGCCCGCGGTGTGCGTGCCGGCAAAAATCACCGCCGTGCCGTTGCCCTGGTGCACGTCGCAATCTACGGTCATGGCGGTGCGAATCTTGTCGTCGTGCTGCAGTCGCCGGATGGCGACCGCCACGTCGTGGATCATGCAGAATCCTTCACCATGATCGGGAAAGGCATGATGAAACCCGCCACCAAGGCTGATCGAAACGCGGTCCGTCAGACATTGCCGGGCGGCCAGGATCGAGCCGCCCGCCGCCAGCCAGAAGGCGTCCGCCAGATCGCGCGAATAGGGAATTTCCATTTCCATCTCTTCGCGCGGGCTGAGCGTGCCGGTCTTCAGTTTCTCCACGTACTCGGGCGTGTGTACGAGCAGGATGTCCGCGTCGACCGCGGGCGCTGGTTCGAGAAAGTCTGAGGCCTCGGCGACCCCGGTTGCGATCAGCCGGTCGCGAACGCGGCGGTATTTCTCGGCAGGAAAGACGTGGTTTCCGATGGGCAGGTAATAGGCGTCGCTGTAGACGAGTTTGAAAGGAAGCATTCAGCACTCAGCCGGGCGGGTGCTGAAGGATTCCATATGATACGCGGGAAGGGCGCATTTGGCACTTGGGACCTGTCGTTTAGCCCTTCGGGGACTGTGGAGGAATTGCCTCTCCCGGGACCCTCATATCACCACGGAGGCACAGGGACACGGAGAATTTCCTCTTGCCTTTCTTCTCGGTGACTCCGTGCCTCTGTGGTGGAAGAGCAAGAGGGGAGTGAACTGGAATTACTTCCTGCGTCCGGCCACTTGCGCTGCCGGCGCCACGATTGGCTTTCGCACCGGCACAATCGCGCCCTTTGAGGGATCGGCCGCCGCAGTGGCGCGGGTGAGCACTTCCTGCTGGATGTATTGCACGAAATCGTGAATCTGGCGCTGCATTTCCTCCATACGTTCGCGCATCTGCAGGATGATGGCGATGCCCGAGATATTCACCGCCAGATCACGGGCCAGCGTGAGGATGAATTCCAACCGCTGCAGGTCTTCTTCGGTGTAGAGGCGGGTGTTCCCCTCGGTGCGCGAAGGCTTGAGCAGCCCTTCACGCTCGTAGAGGCGAAGCGTCTGGGGATGGATGCCGTACATTTCGGCCACGGCCGAGATCATGTATGCACCTTTAGATTTGCGTTTGGTCATCGCGATTATTTATAGCAGAAACAAATCTGCCACGGATCAGCAGGGATTCTAGCGCTGTCGAGCTTCGCTCGACCGGACAGCCGAGGGCGGCTGTCCCCAACATGATCTGGTTGATCCGTGTGAATCCGTGGCAATGAATCTAGGCCGCGGGCTGTTGTTTGCTTTCGGGCGCCGACCACCCCGCCGGCTTGAGCGCGTGATTAACGAAATAGGCCACGAAGCCAGCCGCGATCAGGATCATCCCGAAGGCAAACGAACTCATGCCGAGCACCGACTCATGTTCGCTGCGGACCACCGAGAAGCCGAGCAAAAGAGCCGGAGGAATGCCGATAGCGATGGCTCCAAACAACCCGCCCGGCACCCTGAACGGCCGAGCCAGTTCGGGTTCGCGGAAGCGCAGCACAGCCAGCGCCATGAACTCCAGCACCAGGCTGAAACCGTAGAGGAGAATGTCGAGCGTGACCAGACGGGCAAAGCCCAGGCCCAGGCACATCGCCCATCCGATGGCCAGCCCGATGATGGCAACCCAGGGCGCCCGCGACTTCTTCTGCAGTTTGCCGAAGACGCTGGGAAGCATGCCGTCCTGCGCCATGGCCAGCGGCAGGCGCGAATAGCTCATCACCAGTGCGTTGAACATGCCGAAGGCACTCATCATGCCACCGAGCACCACGCCGATACGCAGCAGCGGCCCGCCCAACAGTCCCGCGATGTCAGCCCATGAGCCGGTTTCCCAGGCGGTGGCCTTCAGGCCGGTCATCCACATGGCGGCGAAGGGCAGAATGTAGCTCACGGCTACGATGCAGACCGCGACCAGCATCGCCCGCGGATAGGTCCGCTGCGGACGCTCGACTTCGGTGGCGATGGTCGAGGCATTGTCCCATCCCATGTAGTTCCACATGCAGATGAGCAGGCCGCCCAGAATGTCTACGGTGGAAGTCGTTGGCTTGGTCACGGCGTTGACCAGCGCGCCCAGCTTGAAGGGAGCCAGTATCACGATTGCCACGAAGGGCGCTGACAGCGCCAGGAACAGCCACAGCGAGGTGAGCGACACCACCTTCACCCCGGCAATATTCAGCAGTGCGCACGCGACCACGACGAACAATGCCACCCACCATCCGCGATTGTTTTCCTGAAACCAGGGGAACATGCGGGTCAGGTAGGCCACGAACAGAGTGGGATAGATCGCCATATCGAAAATGGACGCCACCAGCGAAAGCCAGGCTTCCTGAAATCCCCAGAAGTTGCCCATGGCGCGGCGCACCCAGGCGTAGTATCCGCCTTCGAAGGGCAGCGCGCTCGAAAGCTCGCCGATCATGAAGGCGGTCGGCAGGCTCCAGAGCAGAGGCGTGACGAGCAGAATCAGGATCGCGCGTCCGTAGCCGGCGCCATGCACGATCTCTTCTGTGCCATAGGTTCCGCCCGACACCATAAAGAAGGTGGCGGCGACCAGGGGCCAGAGCGTGAGGCGGACGAATCTTTTCCGGTTGGGGACGGCGGCGAGGGGTTGGGGATGTTCGAGTTGTCGACGCGGGGCGCTAGCGGTTGCCAATTTCTATGTCTTCCTCCTCAAGCGACTCACTCTCACCACCGCGGCTCCCTTGACTTTCCGTTCGCGGCTCCCGGGATCGTGCGATTTCCCGGGCATTTCGGCGGAGTTAGTTCGCAGTTAGAGATTACGGCAAATTTCCACAGATGCAAGATTTTTTTGAGTTTTT
>JBKQRC010000067.1:0-67670 GCA_052326105.1 Candidatus Sulfotelmatobacter sp.
GCAAAGCTGGTGCTCGGCGGCAATCGGCTCGACAAGGGAGAGTATCAGCACGGCTGGTTCATCGAGCCGACCGTGTTCATCGATGTCGATCCGCCCATGCGCATCGCGCAGGAAGAAATTTTCGGGCCCGTGGTTTCGATCATTCCCTGCGAGGACCTGGAGAACGCAATCGAGATTGCCAACAACATCGAGTACGGCCTGTCGTCCGCTCTCTATACGAAAGATGTCAACAAGGCGTTTGCGGCCGTGCGCGATCTGGAGGCTGGCATCACTTACATCAACGCTCCGACAATTGGCGCCGAAGTGCATCTGCCGTTTGGCGGCACAAAAGCAACCGGCAACGGCCACCGCGAAGGCGGCATCGGCGCAATCGATTTCTATACCGAGTGGAAATCGGTCTACGTTGACTTCTCCGACAAGCTGCAGAAAGCGCAGATCGACCGGGAGGACTGACTCGGACTTCGGACTTCGGACTTCGGACTTCGGACTTCGGACTTCGGACTTCGGTCGTCCCGAATACTACACACGTTGTCATTCCGAGGAGCGAAGCGACGAGGAACCTGCTTTTTGCCGGCAGTACCAGAACAGCAGGTTTCTCGCGCTAAGAGCCGCTCCCTTTCCTCCGCGTCCACTGCTTCCTCCGCGGTTAGAACTTCCTCATGCCGCTCGCCGAGCCCCCGCCGGGACAGTACCTAGGTAATCTTGCCCTGCAAGCTCCGAGCACCTACCGTGGGGGCTGGGGATTCCAATCGTCTGGGGTTTTGTCACAGGTGTCGTCATGCTGGTCGGCCGCAACTGTAGTCGGTTCGAGAGCATTCCGCGGTGGCTCTCGTTTACCATTCTTCCGCTCGCTCTCTGCTTGACGGCCGCTTTCGTTCCCTCTTCGCTGGCGCAGAAGGCGGAGAAGGTCGAACGCAAGTTAATTGTGACCAGTAAGCCCGAATACCCCGAACTCCTGAGGCGTGCACAAGTAGGCGGCCTGGTCCGCCTGAAGGCGACAGTCCTTCCGAATGGGGCAGTCACCAACATCGAGCTTCTGGGCGGCAATCCCATCCTTGCGGAAAGAGCCGTGACTGCCGTCAAGAAGTGGAAATACGCCCCCGGCCCTGCCCAGACCATTGAAGACGTCACGGTCAGCTTCGTCCCCTACTGACCTGGCGGATCGCCAGATTTATCTGCGTTCTCTGCCTGCTCTGCGGTTAGAATTTCTTCATGCCCCTTACTCCAGCCCGCGAAATCACTGCCGCTTCCCGTCTTGATAATGTCCGCTATGCCATCCGCGACCTGGCCTGCGTCGCCGACGAGGTCATCCAGCAGGGACACCAGGTTCTTCCTTTAAACGTTGGCGACCCGCTCAACTTCGATTTTCAAACGCCGCCGCACATCATCGAAGCCGCCTACAAAGCCATGCGCGACGGCAAGAACGGTTACGCGCCATCCCCCGGCATTCCGGAGGCGCTCGAAGCCATTCGCGGCGAAGCGGCACGCAAAGGCATTACCACGGTGCGCGACATTTTCGTCACCGCGGGTGTCAGCGAGACCGTGGACCTCTGCCTCGCCGCGCTGGTCAATCCCGGCGAAGACGTTCTCACTCCCAGCCCCGATTACCCGCTCTACTCGGCGGTGCTCTGCAAGTTGGGAATCAAACTCAATGTTTACGATTTGGATGAAAATGACGGATGGCAGCCCGAACTTGCCGACATCAAACGCAAGCTCACCCCCGGAACCCGGGGCATCGTGCTGATTAATCCCAATAACCCTACCGGCTCGCTGTGCACGCGGCAGATGCTGGAGCAGATTGCAGAACTCGCGCGCCGCCACAACCTGATCGTGTTTTCCGACGAAATCTACGACAAGCTCATTCTCGATTCCGATTCTCAAGGAAACGTCACGCCGCACCTGGCCTTCGCCGCCGTCGCGCCCGACGTACCTTGCGTGACTTTCGGCGGCATGTCGAAGAACTACCTCGTCCCGGGCTGGCGCATCGGATGGGGCATCGTTTCGGGCGACGCCGCCGCAGTGAAGACTTACACCGAGGGCGTGCATCGCTTACTGCGCGCGCGATTGTGCGCCAATCATCCCGAGCAATACGCCATCAAGCCGGCGCTCGAAGGCCCGCAGGATCATCTGATCGAAGTACGCCGCAAACTGCGCTCCCGCCGCGATCTCACCCAGAAGTGGTGCGAGTCCACGCCGCGCCTGAGTTGCGTCGCTCCCCGCGGGGCTTTTTATGCTTATCCGAAAATCGACATTCCCGAGAGCGACGAGATCTTCGTGAAGGAACTGATCCGCCAGAAGCATGTCATGGTCGTGCACGGCTCCGGCTTCGGCCAGAAGCCGGGCACGAAGCACTTCCGCATCGTGTTCCTGCCGGATGAGAAGACGCTGACGAAGGCCTACGCGGCAATTGCGGAGTTCATTCAGGAGCGGTACGGGAAAAGCTTTTAAGCGCAAAGGTCGCGAAGAAAATCCGCGAAGGACGCCAAGAAAACCGAGAATCGGCGCAAAATTCCTCGGCTGTGAGATTCTCTTCCCGTCTGCGCTGAATCAGTTCCCGACCCGAAGTATGCAAAGGAAATTGCCTGTCATTCCGAGCGGAGCGAGGAACCTGCTTTTCGACGGTGCCGGCAAGAAGCAGGTTCCTCGTCGCTTCGCTCCTCGGAATGACAAAGTTTTTTTGAGACTATTTCCTCAGCCTCGACGCCCTCTGCGTTGAAGCTCTTGAGCCTCCGTCTCAGTAAATCCCCGGCAGGACTGCCGGCACGCGCCGGGCGTACTCCTCGAACTCGTTGCCGAACGCCGCCCGCAATAACTTCTCCTCGCTTCGTACGCGGATCACCGTGCCCGCCGCGAAAACGACACTCGCGGCGATCGTCGCGATCCAGTGCTCCATCGCCAGTCCAGTCGCAATCAGCATGCCCAGCATGGCGGTATAAATCGGATTGCGCACATAGGCGTAGGGCCCCACCGTGATCAGCTTGTGGCCTTCGACCACGCGTGCCGGCAGCGCCCACTGTTTCCCGAGCGTGCGGATCGCGGATTTACTCAGCCAAGTCGATCCGGCCGCGAGGGCAACCACCATCACGGAGAACAACAGCCCCGGGATTCCAGAGAGCGCCGCAACCGGCGGCAGGAATGGCTGTCCCGGAGGCTGGAACCACACCAGGAAATATCCGCACATCTGCAAAACGATGCCCAGCGTGGCGATCCGGTCCCGTTTGGTCTCCGGGGCTTTTGGAGGCCGCTTGCGGAAGAGAAGGAATCCGCCGTGAACCAGCCAGCAGAGCACCACGCCAAACAGAGTAGCGAGCGCAAGCGGAGTCGGACGCATACCTTCCAAACCTCGAATGTCATGCTAATACATCTAGGGCAACGTCTGACGCGGCCCTTCGTGTCGCGCCGCGAAAGGGTCCCAACGCTCCTGTCGCTTCGCAATTGTTTCCTCCGCGTCCTCTGCGGTGAAGCTCGTGATCTTCCTCTTTCCGGCCGAATCTGCTTAAATCATGGCAGGCGCAACACTTCATTGTGCAACGCTTCATGCGCAATGCTTCACGCGCAACACCAGGGCGTGCTGGTGTTCCTACGATCATGGTTGACATTCATTCGCACATTCTTCCTGAACTAGACGACGGTCCCAAGACCTGGGACGTCTCGGCCGCCATGGTGCACGCCGCGGCCGCCGACGGCATCACCCACATGGTGGCCACGCCTCACGCCAACGACCGCTACGCCTACGACCGCGAATACTCGCAGGAGATGGTGGCGCACCTGCAGCAACTTGCCGGCGACGCGCTGAAAGTCGGCCTGGGCTGCGACTTCCACCTTTCCTACGACAACCTGCAGGACGCCGTGGTTCATCCCGCGCGCTACGCCATCGAAAGCTCGCGCTACCTGCTGGTGGAGTTCAGCAACTACAGCATCCCGCGGCAGATCATGGATTCGTTCCTCAAGCTGGGCGATGCCGGCATGACTCCGATCATCACTCATCCCGAGCGCAACCCCATTCTGCGGGAGAACCTGCAGCTGGTGCTCGAGTGGGTGGGGCAGGGTTGCGTGATACAGATGACGGGCTCGGCCCTCACCGGATCGTGGGGCGAACGAACCCGCCGCGCCGCGCTGTGGCTGCTCGAACATCACGCCGCACACGTGCTCGCCACCGACGCGCACGATATGGGGAACCGTCCGCCCGTTCTTTCCACCGCCCGCGACGCCGCCGCCGCCATCTGCGGAGACGATGTCGCCGAGGCCCTGGTCGAGACCAACCCGCGGGCCATCGTCACTAACCAGCCGCTGCCTTACTTCCCTGAGCCCTTGCTGACCAGCTACCGCAAGGGCGGGAATTAGGAGTCAGAAGTCAGGAGTCGGGAGTCAGGAGTCAGGGCAGTGGTTAGTGGTCAGTAGGGGGAAGTTGGTGGTTGGCAGGTGTAGCCCGCCCTCGGTTCGTGATTCTCTTTGCGACCTTCGCGGCGTTTCTTCGCGAACTTCGCGGTTCAATGCTTTTGATCTTCTGCCTTCGATCTTCTGCCTTCGATCTTCGGACTTCCACGATGTCAGACGTGAGCTGGTCGCTCCGTGAGATGCCCCGTGCGACGATTCCTGAAGCCGCTGCCGCTCGCGGATCGACCGAGCCGACCCCAGGTACGGGTCACGTTCCGCGGCCCTGTAGCGGCGAGTTCAATCGATTTAACTGCCGGAAATAAGTGGCTTGTTATCATAGCGTTACAAGGATTATTTTCCACAGAGGGTGAAGTCTGTAACAGCGTAAGGAATCAGCGCAGTGCGGACTATTTCACCATTTATGGTGCAGCCCGTGGAACGCTTAAGACGTATCTCTTGGCGTTCTTCGCGCGGCCTTCGCGGTTCAAAGTGTTTTCCGCGTTGCGTCGAGAAAAGCATCTACCGCAAAGGACGCAAAGGGTCCGCGAAGCGCGCAAAGAAAAAAGAAACCGGCAGCGTAGGTTGAGGTGAAGCGGTATCGAAGTCCGTATTGTCGAAACCGTCGGCCGCTGACGATCCGGTTACTGCGGGCTGGAAGGATCTTGTCCGGAACTTGGAGCTGGAACCGGCGTGGGAGCAGGCGCGTTCGGCGATGCCGAAGCAGGGGAAGCCGCAGGAGCAACCGCGGGAGAAGTTGTGGGCGAAGTTGCCGGCCGCGTCTGCGGGCCGGTGGTCATGGCACTCTCCGGGTTGAGCAAGTGATCTTTACTCGGTCCCAGACCGAGGCTGATCAGAGCGCGCGAGTCGGGAACCTCGATGGTCTGCCAGCCGTGATCGCTTTGATAACGCCGCATGGCGTCTTCGCTGGCCTGGTTCCAGGTACCGGCAGGTTCTCCGGTAAGGTAGTGCTCGCGAATGAGGGCTTCCTGTATGGTGCGGGCGCGATCTGCATCAATCTTCTTCTGGCCTCGCACCCGCGCCGGCCTTTTCCTGCGCGAGGAATGATGCGCGCTCGATGTGGGGTGAGCCGCGCCTGCGGATTTCGTTGTGCTGGCGGCTGCCTTGGTCGAATCTGGCTTGGCTGCGGACGTTGTCGTGGCCGGCTTTGCCTTTGCCGCATCGCTGGCTTGCTGCGCGCTCGCCCCTGAGATGAAGACACAACTCGCCAGCAGCACGGAAAGCGTGCTGAGCCGTGCCTTTCGGATTCCAGTCAGTGGCAGAGTCATCAAGGTCAAATCGATCCCGCACCGTACGGCGGGCATCTTGCCCTCGCATGCGGGGGCGAGACGCCGCCGCGACAGCCGCCGGGACGGCGGCGCTATTCGTCGCGCCATCCTGTAAAAACAAAACGCCCAGCGGACGCTGGCATTGTAATCATCCCTGATTCAGGGGCACAGTGCCAATTCCCGTTGGGCTCACTTAGGTTACGGAAGTGTACCGGCGTCGAAGATGGTTCCGTCCTGGCGCGAGGAGCCACGCGGGCGCACCAGGAAAACCACGTCCTGGCCGCTCTTCACGCTGGACTCGATGCGCGCGAAATCTTCTTCGCTGTTCACTGGCTGCTTGTTGATTTCGAGGACGATGTCGCCTCGTCCCAGGTTTACGTCTTCGGCGAACGAACCCGGCTTCACGTCCTGCACAATCACGCCTTTGCCGGCGGGCATGTCGAGACGTTCGGCCATCTCCGGCGTCACCTTGCGAACGGTCACGCCGAACTTGCTCGGCTTGGGAGTGTCTTCGTCTTCGTTTTCCTGGTCGTCTCCCAGCCGCGCGGCAAACAGTTTGGCGCGATCCGCGATGGTCACGGTCGCGTCCTGTTGCTTGCCGTTGCGAATGAAAGTCAGCGTCGTTTTCGATCCCGGTTTACGAGAGGCGATGTCCGACACCAACTCGTCGCCCTTGGTCACTTTCTTGCCGTCCACCGCGGTGATGGTGTCGCCGACTTTCAAGCCGGCCTGATCCGCTGGACTGCCGGCCACCACAGTAGAAATCGTGATCCCTGAGCCGGCGCCGTAGACGCGGGCAATGGCGGGGTTCTCGACCTGGTCAAACATGATGCCGATGGAACCGCGCGACACGCGGTGCTCCGGCCCAGTCAACTGGTTGTAAACTTCGACCACGGTTTTCGACGGGAGCGCAAAACCCACGCCGGCGTAAGCATCGGTCTGGCTCAGAATGGCGGTGTTGATGCCGATCACTTCCCCGTTCATGTTGACCAGCGGCCCGCCGGAATTGCCCGGGTTGATGGCGGCATCGGTCTGAATGAAAGTCTGGAATTGCTTGAGCGGCACGATGTCGCGCCCCTTGGCCGAGACAATTCCCGCCGTGACGGTTTCCGACAATCCAAACGGGCTGCCGATCGCCAGAACCCAATCGCCCACCTGCATGCTGTCGGAATTGCCCATCTTGGCAGCCGGAAGCGAACGATCCACGTCCACCTTGATCACCGCCAGATCGGTTTCCGAATCGGTGCCGATGACCTTGGCGTCGTGCTGGATGCCGGGCGGATCATCCTGAAAACGCACCCGGATGCGGTCCGCTTTCTCGACCACGTGCCGGTTGGTGACGATGTACCCCTTGGCATCGACGATCACGCCCGAACCCAGCGAGCGCTCGCGAATCGGTCCTTCGCCAGGCCCCGCCTCGCCGCCCTGACCGCCAAAGAAGTGATTGAAAAAGTCGTCCATGCCGCCGCCGCTGTCATCATCGCCCTGTCCGCCGCGGCGCCGGTGCACGTTCTTGATGGTTGACTCCGTGTTGATGTTGACCACACTCGGTTCCAGTTGCTTCGCGATCTGCGAGAACGTGTTCGACATCTGCTGCGGCGAAGGCAAAGTGAGCGGGGTCACGTCCCCAGACTTCTGCCCCTCCTTGCCCTTCACTCCGTAAGAGATGATCGAACCGATCAGAATGCCGACGGCGAGCGTCGCCAGAATACTCAAGGTGTAGGCCCAGCGATGGGCCCTCATGCGCATCCACATTGCGCCCGAATCCATATTTCACTTCCCTCCGAAACTCAGAAACCCCTTCCATTATACCCATTTACGCGTCCTGGCCGGAGCCTCGCGCGGGAGCGGCCGGAGCCGCCATCGAAGGGGTGACCAGCTATTAGACGCACAAAACGGCAAAAGCGTTTGATGGGCCTGGCAAGATTGAACAAGAACTTCGCTCGGGCACGCCGCGTAGTTGAAAAGAATTAGGAACTGGTTTCACAAGTCGGGCGCTGCCAGGGCACGAGTTCATTTTCGTTACTAATCTGCGCTAATTTTGAACGGGGTTTGAAAGGGCGCGGCTTCCAGCCGCGCCGCCGTGGCCCGCCTGAGAATTGGGGCTTTAGCCCCTGCGGAACGCGTTGCTATCTTGCTAATCCAGCTGCCACTTGATGCTTCCAAACGGCTCACCCCATCGGCTAAAGCCCGGATTTGTTCTTGCTCGTGTCGGCGCGGCTGGAAGCCGCGCCCTTTCAAACCCCGGCGCATTCCTCATGCACAATCCCGGCCAGAGCCACTCACGGAATGAGGCCTCGGAACGTTGCCCGATCGGGGCAGAGGGCCCTGTGACAGAAGTAACAACCTACGCAATTCCGGGAATGCTAACCTTAGCCCACTATAAGCTCTGAGAATTCTTATGATGTGTCCACACTGCTCGCATGAGAACCCGGAGGGACGGAAATACTGCCGCCGCTGCGGCAAGCCAATCGCTCGTGAGGCCGTCCCAACACCTCCAACATCGCCTGCGCCGCCGCAGCCGCTGAGCGCCGGGACAACCAAGCCGTCGCTCATTAACCCAGCGTTGAGTAAACCGGTCGTGAACAGACCGTCCCCGAGCACCCCGGTGCTGAGCAAGATGGCGGTTGCCAGCCTGATATTGAGTTTCTTTTCGCTGTTTCTGCCGTTTGGAATTGCCGCCATCGTTATGGGACACACCTCGCGCAAGCGAATTTTGCAGAGCGGGGGCCGCGTCAGCGGACGTGGAATATCATTTGCGGGTCTCATTCTCGGGTACATCCAACTTCCGGTGGCGGCGCTGCTGTTTGTGTTGGTCATCGGCGTCGCGTATCAGTTCAATAAAGAATTGAACCGGCACCCGGACGAGCGCGCCGAGATCGTGTCGCTGATCAAGAATGGAGGCCGTACCAAGGCAACAGTTCCCGACGATCCCGCCCAGCGTCAGCAGAGCGCGATCGACGCGTTGCGTTTAATCCGAGCCCGGCAGAACGACTACCTGAAGGCGCATCCGGAAGCGGGCTATGCCGGGCGGACAGAGGACCTGGGCGAGCCGCTGAATCCGGAGAACGAACTGGGCGGGCTCATTCGAAGGTCGCAATACACCATACGGGTGCAGCGCACCAGCGGGCCAATGGACCCGTGGTACGTGGCGCTGGCATCTCCCGCTCAGGCCTTTTCGCCCTTGCCTAACTATTGCCTGGACTCCACCGGCGTGATCTATCAATACAGCCCGGAGCGGCAGAATGATGTGCTGACCCGGGTGGTGGCAATCGAACCCCAGCTGTGCCCGCAGGACGGGGAACGCGTGGAGGAGTGACCGCCGTGGAGCAGGCAACAGAGGTCAGCACTCCGGAGTCCAAGCCAGTTCGCCACAGCCGCATGGCGACCGCCGCACTGGTGCTGAGTATCTTAGCGTTCATCCCGCCACTCGGAATTGCGGCCATCGTGCTGGGACACATCGCGAAACGCCGTATTCAGGCGAGCCACGGCCTGCTGAATGGCGAAGCCACGGCGCGGGCCGCGCTGATCATCGGCTATACGCAGGCGGCACTCGTGACCACTTTCCTGTTTGTCCTCTGGCAGGTACTGGGTATGACGGTTGAGGATTTCCGGCGCGACGCCATGGTGCAACGCGTCCTGCGAACATCGGATACGAATCTGGTTCCGGACTACGAAACCGCACGGGAAGAGGAGATGACCGCTCGCGCTCTGCTCTTTCAAATGGCCGGGATGGAAGCCGAACATCACCGCAAGAGCGAGCAGGGATATCTGTGCAGCCTTGGCGCCATGCTTGAAGCCGGCGGCGTAGAAGGTTCCACGCCCGCTGAAAAAAGAGCCTTTGCGGAACGGGTATGGCACTCCCGCTACAACTTTGAAGTACAGGGATGCACTCCAGACGACAGTAAAGAGGCGACGCCTCAGTATCGCCTGACAGCAGTGCCGCGGTGGCCGCAAACTCCCAGTGGCAAGGGACAATGGTGCGCCGACGAAAAAGGCGCGTTCACCCGCATCTGCTCGCCCCTCTTCTGCGCCGATGAAAGCGGGTCGGTGAAACAGATCTATGGCGGCACATCCGCAGACTGCTTCGACCACGGCGACGTCATCCCCTGACGTTTCGTTTTAGCACCCATTGGCGGGTCGATGCGCGTGAACGCCTTGATAGCGTCAGTTGTGCGAATGTGACGTATACTTTTCGTCGCTGGCGGACCCACCAGCCGGGGAGACTCCAATGCCTAGGCCTTCACCTTTGCTCTTCGTGATTGTGATCAGTGCGCCGTTACTGGCCCAGTCAAAGTTCGGGGCAGCTGAGCCACCTGGCCTGGGAGGTCCGAGTGAAAGGTGATTTGGTGAAACCGGCTCTGGCATTTTGGCTGTTCGCTAGCAGTTTTCTCTTGGCACAGCAAGAACCAAGTCTCGAGATATTCGCAGGGTATTCGCTCGAGAATGTCTCTCCCTGCGGAACCTCCGCCGATGTGTTTCCCATTTGCAAATTCGAGCCACAACCCTTTCCGTCGGCCGCGAATTACAATGGCTGGAATGCTTCGCTGACGGTTTTCGCCTACAAGTCTCTTGGAGTCACTGCTGATTTCGGGGGCCATTATGGGACAACGAATTCCTTACCTTCCGCACCGGTCTCGCGCTACAGCTTCATGTTTGGTCCAGTGGTGGCAATGCGAAGGCAACGAGTGTCTCCGTTCGCCCATGCATTATTCGGAGGTGTCACAAATACCTCTCTAGACTTCTCGTCGCCTGGATTTCCAGACGTTCTGACAAATCCCGGCTACACCAAGTTTGCATGGGCGATCGGCGGCGGAGTCGACGCCAAGGTGGCTCGACGTTGGGCTGTCCGGATCGCACAATTCGATTTTGAACGGATTCGTTTACCCTCACCCGTAAACGGATTCCGCGTCTCCGCCGGGGTTGTTTTCAAACCCTGATTTTCCTACTCGCGTAGGACGGTTTTCCCGTTGATTCGTGCCGATTTATTCCACCTAACTGTTGCGAAATCGCGATTACGCTCATCGACCGCCTCGTGAACGACGCTTGGCAACGAAATAGGGCAAATAGGCCTCAACTGCTATAATGACCATAGAGGCGGTCGCGTCCTTCTCCTCTTTCAGGTCTTCTGACCTAAGCCAGTCCATCTGAAGTTCTTCCACCTTAGGCTTTCAGCGAGCCCGGGATTCCGGCCGTTCGACATCGGAACGTTTCTACTCGGGAGACGCGAACTCGCCAAGAAGGGTCGCTCTTATGAGCGCAGCCAGTGTTTTCCTCGGTCTGCCGATCGTGCTGTTCACGATCCTGCTGCTTCGGTGGATGCTCAGGCTGAAACCACAGGCCGCACGGTTGGGATCGCTAAGGATGTGCCCATCCTGCGGATTGATCACGTCTCGACTAAAGGCAAGCTGCATGGAGTGCGGCAAGCCCCTTACGGCGGTGGCGTATTCGACTTCAAAGAAATGAACCGTCGCTTTGCTTAAGTCTGCCCAAAATCTCTCGGCTAAGGACACACCTATGAAAAACATCAAATTTATTGTGAAAGTGCAACGAGGTAGTCGTGCCCCGGCATACGTGCAGAGCGTGGATCGGACTCCCATCCCCATGACGACCAACCGGAAGCTGGCACTGCTGATGGGGAAATTCACGGCCGAGGACGCCGCCAAGTCCCTCCAAACTTCCCAGTGCATCCCAGAGCTAGTGTCCGTATGGGTTACCGCCTAGCATTCGTGCGAAGGGGGGCTAGAGATGCTCACCAGGTGTGCCAACGGTTCGTGTCCCGCTTCATTTCTCCATCTCGCGGAAGGAAGGCTGTTTCGCCTGGAAACAGACGCTCCTGTGCGGTCATCGAACACGAGGGAGACCGAGTATTTCTGGTTATGTGACCATTGCTCGGCGCAGATGACACTCCGTCTGACTCAAGACGGAGGAATTATGGCAACCAGACTGGCTGATGCACTCTGTAATGGTCCCTATGCTGCGCTCAACGCGGTGGACCGGGAGAACAGGGCATTCCTCCGGAGCATTAGCTTTCTTCACAGGAGCCATCCCGAAGGCTCGTGAAAATCCTTTTTACTTGGCCTCGTAGACCGTCTTGCCGCCGACGACGGTGCGGAGGACTTTGGTGGCCAGCAACTTGTCCGCCGCGGACGCGGTCACGTCGCGGTCGAGAACGACGAAATCGGCCAGCATGCCGGGCACGATCTTGCCTTTTTCTTTCTCCTCAAATTCGGCGAAGGCCGAGCCGGTAGTGTAGGCGGCGACGGCCTGATCCATGGTGATGCGCTGCTCGGGGAAGAACTCCTGCTTGCCGTCCTCACTCTTTCGCGTGACCGCGGCGTAGAGACCGCGGAAGGGCGAGACCGGTTCCACGTTGTAGTCGGTGCCGAAGGCCAGGGTCACGCCTTTATTCAGAAAGGCCACCCACGCGTAGGACATGGCCGCGCGCTTGGGGCCGAGCCGGGCTTCGGCCCAGCGCATGTCGGTCAGCACATGGCTGGGCTGCATGGAAGCAATCACCTTCAACTGCTTGAACTGCGCGATCTGAGCGAGGGTGGGGCACTGCGCGTGCTCGATGCGCAGGCGATAATCGTCGCCGCCGTTCGCCGCTTTGACATTGGCATCCCGGGCCGCTTTTTCGGCCCCGGCGAAGGCATCGAGCGCCATCTGGATGCCCTTGTCGCCGATGGCGTGAAATCCGATCTGGAAGCCCGCCAGCACGCGCTCTTTAGTCATGGCGTTCAGCTTGTCGGGATCGTAGCGCGCCAGCCCGTAGTTTTTTGGATCGTCGGCGTAGGGCTCGGTGAGCGCGGCCGTGTGCCCGCCAAGCGATCCATCCATGAAACCTTTCAGCATCCCGGTGTGCAGCATCAGATCCGACTGGGGATGGGAGGCGCGTTTCTTGTCGAGTTGTTCGACCGTTTCGTCGAAAGGCAGCCATTCCGAGACGCGCGCCGTCAGCTTGCCTTCTTTTTCCAGCTCTTCGTAAATCTGAAAATTCTCCCACGCGGGTGAATAATCCTGCGCCGAAGTAATGCCGTTTTGCGCCAGGTCGGCGAGCGCGACTTCGATCGCCTGCTTCATCTGCTCGTGGGTCAGCTTGGGAATGGCCAACTGCACTGCATCCTGGGCGGTATCGCGCAGGATGCCGGTAGGTGCGCCGCTTTCGTTGCGGTCAATCTGCCCGCCCTGGGGATCGCGGCTGGCTATGGTGATGCCGGCAAGCTGCAGTGCGCGCGTGTTGGCCACGGCGAGATGCCCGTCTACGCGATCGAGGAATACGGGATGGCCGCCGGAAACTTCGTCCAGGTCCCAACGGTTGGGCAGCGTTTTCACGAGCCACAAGGTCTCATCCCAGCCGCCGCCCAGAATCCATTCGCCCGGCCGGGCGGTTTGCACCTTGGCCGCCAGCCGCTCGCGCAGTTCGTCCAGTGATTTCACGCCTTCCAGATCCACGCCGAGTTTTTGCTGCCCGGCATCGGCAAGGTGCAGATGCGCGTCGTTAAAACCGGGCATGACGAAATGTCCGCCCAGATCAATCACCTGGGTGTCGGGACCTTTCAGCTTCATCAGGTCGAAGGTCTTGCCCACGGCCTGGATGCGGTCGCCGCGCACGGCCATGGCCTCTTCCCGCAGGATGGAACTGAACGCAGTATTGGACGGCACGCCGGTATAAATGTTGGCGTGCATGAAGATGATGTCGGCCTTCGGCCTGGGTTCCTCGGGCTTTGGGGCCGCGGTCTGGGCTTGCATGATGATGCCGGAGAGAAGGACGCAGATCGAGAATGAGAAGATCATAGACCTCCTGCCAGGCAACTCGAGTAGCAAAGAGCGAACCTCGGGGGCTAAAGCCCGAGCCAAAAACGAGCGCTTTATCGCAGCGCTGAAAGCGCTGCGCCACCCAAAGTCTCTTTGCCCAAAGTCTCTTTGCCCACGATCTCTCTTCCTGCGATCTCTTTTCCCGCCGCCCAACATCGAGGTCCAGTTCATTCTCCTACCCCCGCCAGCGCGAGCATGGTCAAAAGAATGCGCTTCAAGCCCAGCTCGCGCCCGTTGGAATCGAACCACTCCTGCAAAGTGTGCGCCCCGCCGCCCGATCCGCCGCCGCCGATGGCCACGGCTTCGAGACCGAGCGACAAGGGAATATTCGCGTCAGTCGAGGCGCGTTGTACTTGCGCCGCGCTGCCCAGGTGCGCGTCCACTGCGCGCACCACCTGCAAAATCCGCGCTCCGGCGGGCAACTCGCCCGCGGGGCGGCTGCCGATCACCACGACTTCGCAACTCACGCCCGGGGGACGTTTTTGCGCGGACGATCGCATCTCGGCGGTCATGGTTTCCTCTTCCACAGCCTGATTCAGGGCGCGGCGCAGCGATTGTTCCAGCCTCTCCATCTCGGCCATGGAAGTGGAGCGGATATCCACCTTCATGCTGGCCGACTCAGGAATGGAATTCACCGAAGTTCCGCCGCGAATGACGCCGATGTTAAAAGTTGTTTTCGGCGTGGCCGGGACCGGAGTGGCGATAAAGGTTTCGATGGCTTTAGCCAGAATCACGATGGGATTGGGCGCGCCGAAATCGCTCCAGGAATGTCCGCCCGGCCCGCGCACAATGACTTCAAAGCGGCGGCTGCCCAGGGCTTCGGCGACGATGGTGTCGGCGCCCGCGCCATCGAGCACGAGCGTGAAGGCGAGGGAATCTTTCCAGCGCGGCGTGGAAAAAATGTGGCGCATGCCGCGCAGGTCGCCTTCGCCCTCCTCGCCGACGTTGCCAATGAATACGAAGGGCAGCGCATGACGGATGCGCACCGCCCGTAGCAGCGCGGCAATCCCGAGCATGGCGGCTACACCCGCACCGTTGTCGGAAACGCCCGGGCCGTAGATGCGGCTTCCCTGCTGGCGTATGTTCAGCGGAGTGTTAGCGGGAAAAACCGTGTCAATGTGGGCGCTGAGCGCGACGTAGCGGCGGCCGAATCCGGGATGTGTGCCGAAGACGTTGCCCACGTCGTCAATGCGAACATCGTCCAGGCCAACTTCGCGAAAGCGCTCGGCCAGCCAGGCGGCGCGCGCCGACTCGCCGAACGGCGGCGCGGGAATGCGCGCCATCTCCATCTGCCATTGGGCCAGTTGCGGCTCCTGGGTGCGAAACCAGTTGAAGGCCGAACGCACCTCGGGCGCAGCGGCCAGGCGCGCGACCTCCTGCTGCACCGCCGGGGAGAGGTCCGGCATGTCCGCACGTGGGGGAGTGGGGCTCATGAAAGTTCTGAGGTCAGTTTACAACGCATGGGAAGGGATGGGGATTGGCGAGGACGGAAACCGGAGTTGCAGAAGACGCGCGAGTGTTTGGCCCCACTCCTGAATTTTCGACTATTTTGACGAATGCGCAGCGCCTGCCACTCTCTGTTCTACTGCCGCGACCAGCGACTTAGTGGCGGGAATCTCAATGTTGTGCCGAGCAGCGCCGCGCAGGATCGGTCCCGCGATGGCGTCGAGTTCCGGCGGCTTTCCCTGGGCTACGTCTTTCTGCATTGAACTGCGCATGTTGCCGGGCATTTTCATTACGCCGGCGATGACGGCATTGGCATCGATTTTCGCGCCCTCGGCGAGGGCGACCGCGCTGGCCTCGCGAATGACCGACAATCCCAGGTCACGCCAATGAGCGTCGGCTAGAATTTCGCCCGTGCCTTTGTCCGCGGCGGTGGTGGTAAGGGCCATTGCCGCCAGAAAAACGAGCTTGCTCCACATCAGCGTGGGCTCGTCGTCTACGAACCGGCAGTCGAAGCCCATCTGTTGCAACTGTGCGACCGTGGGGCCGAGCAAGGCTTGTCCTCTGGAGGAAACGCTGAGCCGGGCGAACGGCGACCGGTGGATGATGTGGCCGGGAGCAACCCGCTCGGACTCGACGGCAATCGTGGCGGCGATGACTTTGTCGGCGCCGTACTTTGAACGGAGCAGCGACAGATGATCAATTCCGTTCAGCAGGGGCACGATCGCAGTCACCGACTCGGGCCTGGTCAGCGCGTGCAGCGCGGGCTCCAGTTGGGTGGCCTTCACGGTAATCCAAAGCACGTCGGCGGGCGGAACTTCCGCGGCGAGGGAAACGTCGGCGTCGAAGTTGCCGAACGGACTCTCCAGACGCAACCGCCGCGGATAGCCGGCCAGGGATTCAGGCCGTACGACCAGCGTGACGACAGCGCCGGAATGGGCGAGGGAGGCGCCGATTAGGCCTCCGACGCCGCCGACTCCGAGAATGGCATGGTGCAGTTGAGCGTTCATGACTCTGCAGCGCCCAGTGTACAACGGGGCCGTGGGCGGAATTTAAGGAAACTCCTTTATGTGCCGGTGCCGCTGCCAGGGAGCACAGGGTCCTTCGACTACGCACAAGCGTCGCTTCGCGAACGCTTGTGCTTCGCTCAGGATGACAGACGAGAAAGAGCCGCGAAGAGAACTAATCCTTCCTCAAAACCGCCGGCACGCACTCCATTATCTCCGCGTCGGTCAGGGTGTGGTCGCTCTGCTTGGCGCGCTGGTAGATGCGGTCTACCACGCCGTCGGTGGCATCGATCCCATGGCGCTCCAGCCAGAAAAGAATATTTGACTTCCCGCTCATGGGGCCGACATCAATGATCTGGTCAAGCCCGAACACATGCGACGGCACGCCGGAATAGACGGTGTTGGCCAGCACGACGTCATTCTTGTGATAGGCCTTGATGATGGCGGCTGCGTGCACGCCGGTCGCGGTGCGGAAAGCGTCGTCGCCGACTACGGGATAATTCTTCGGAATGGGCACCCCGGTCGCGCGCGAGATTGCCTGACAATATGTCTTCAGCTTGGTCAGGTCCTGCTGATCCCAGGGCGCAATACCCATCAGTTTCAGATTGACGAGCATCTGGTCAATCTGGGTGTTGCCGACGCGCTCGCCCAGACCGATGGCGCAACCGTGCACGCAATTGGCGCCCGCGATGATCGCCGCCATGGAGTTGGCAATGGACAGGCCGCGGTCGCTGTGGCCGTGCCAGTCCACGCGAATCTTCTCGCCCGAGGGCTTGACCACCTCCTCGATAACGAAGCGCACCAGAGCCAGCGCGCCCATCGGAGTAGCGTGGCCCGCGGTATCGCAAATGCAGATGGCCCGCGCGCCGCAACTGATGGCGGTGGAATAGAGGCGCTTGACCGTCTCGGGATCGCAGCGGCTGGTGTCTTCGGTGACGTACATCACGTCGAGCCCGAGCGAGACGGCGTAGGTGACGGCCTTCTCGGTGGTGTGCAGGAGAAAGTCGTCGGTCCATCCTTCGGTGAAGCGCCGGATCGGGCTGGATCCGATGAAGGTTGCGGCCTCGATCGGCAGACCCGTTTTCTGGACGATTTCGGCGATGGGGCGAATGTCATTTTCGTGCGTGCGGGCGGCGCAGTTGGCACGGATTTTCATCTTGTGCGCGACGATCTCACGGGCCAGAGCCGCAACCGCCTCGACCGCACGGGGCCCGGCGCCGGGCAGACCGAGATCGAGGGAGTTGATCCCGATCGCCTCCATCAGATGAAGGATTTCAATCTTTTCCGGAATCGAGGGATCGCGCACGGAAGGCGACTGCAGGCCATCGCGCAGGCTCTCGTCGTTGAGCAGAATCGGCCCCGGCGGCCTCACTCCCGGCGGCATGATTTTGTTCCAGTCGTAGATGAGGTCGGAAGTGTTCATGGTCGAGCTTCGAGCTGTGAGCCGCGAGCTTGAGCCGGGTGCAAAGACTGGACTCCACAGCTGGTCAAAATTGTTGTCGTCCCCAGGACATGCAGAGCAGCCGTTCGCATTTAGTCGCCGCTCGAAGCTCGCAGCTCACAACTCGAAGCTATTTTTCCTTCTGCGGCAGCGTCAAGCCGAACACCGAGAGCTGCCCCTGCCCGGCGACATTCAACTTGGCCTCGCCGGGATGAGGCAGGTAGAGCGTTTTGCAATTTTCGCAGCGATACACTTCCGCATTCAGCCCCCAGGCCTTCTCGATGTCGCCGCACTCACGCTCGACCACGTCGGTCATATAGAACCAGAGCTTCAGATGTCCGCCGCAGAACTTGCCCTTGTCATTTTTTTCGTTGCAGGCGCGTTGTCCGGCCTTTTTGACTTTGACCTTGTGATGAGGAAGTTGCTGAACGTTCGAAGAGCCGGAAGTGGTCGCTGCGCTGGTCGCCAAAGGATTCCCTCGTTCGAGCGGCTGCGAACGCCGCCGGATTCAACCTGATGCCGCCATTGTAAACGAAAAATATGGCGCGGGAACCACCGCGGCGTGCTCCGGCAATTACTCAGTTTGGTGGCCCGAACGGACTGCGCGTCGAGCTTCGCTCGACCGGACCCGTTCGACTCGCTACGCTCGCTCAGGGCAGGCTTACGGGGGCGGCTGTCCCTACATGGACCTGTGTCGTATGCTAGGAACTTCATGATCACGATCGTTTCCGGACTTCCCCGCTCGGGCACTTCTCTAATGATGCAGATGCTGGTGGCGGGAGGAATGACGCCACTCTCCGACGGCGAGCGGCGGGCCGACGAGGATAATCCGAGGGGATACCTGGAGTGGGAACGAATCAAGCAGCTTCCGCAAGATCCCGGCTGCATTGCCGAGGCCGAGGGCAAGGTGGTGAAGGTGATTTCGCGGCTTCTGCTCGTGCTGCCTGCCGGTCATGAGTACCGGGTCATTTTCATGGAGCGACCGCTCGCGGAGGTGCTGGCCTCGCAGGATCAGATGCTGCGCCGCCGCGGAACGTACAAGGATGGAGCGGACACCGCGGCCATCTCCGCGGCATTCGAGAAGCATCTGCGCGAAGTCTACGCGTGGCTGGAGGGCAAGGCGCATGTGAAAGCAGCGCGGGTTGCGTATCACGACGTGCTGCACGATCCGAAAAGCGTGGGTGAGAAGCTGGCGAAGTTCCTCGGGATCGAGTTGAATCTGGAGGCGATGCGGCAGCAGGTGGACACGTCACTTTATCGGAATCGCGGGAAGTAGCGAAGAGCCTGTACCGCAAAGTGCGCAAAGAAAGGCCGCGAAGTCCGCGAAGAGAACCGACGACGGCTTCATCCCGGGAGCTCTCAGAGCCTGGAGCTCTCAGAATCCCGAACTCTCAGAACTCGCGTTTCGGCGTGGGCTGATCGGCGCCCACGCGGCCAATTGCAATCTCCGCCTTGTGATAGTTCTCGCCTTTCACGGGGCCACCCGCCAGGCGGCGCAGAATGTTGATCTGGCCAACGTGGGTCAGGGCGTCGGCGACCGGGCCCTGAAACAATTTTTCGAGCGGAGACTGCACCGGTTCGCCGGAAGCCAGAAAGTCGTCGAATTTCTTGAGCGCCGCAAAGAATCGCTCGACCTCATGGTCCCAGGGCAGAGGTTTCGAGTCCTGCCACTTCTGCTGGCCCACGGCGATGGATAACGCCCAATCGAACAGGTCGCCCATGTGAGCCAGAATCTGGCCGGGCGTGCGCAGGCCTTCGCCGGCGCGAAAATCGGAGAATCCGGCGGGCGCTTTGCGCACCGCTTTGCCGCCGCGATAGGCGAGCGTGGCCAGGGTGTGGCGAAACAATTCGCGCTTGGGATCGTCAGGGTGCGAGTGGGCAGGCTGAGTCATGCGGACAAGATTACACTGATCAGCGTGGAGGGGAAAAGCATGGCGAGGAATGCTGGCCAGCCGGGCGCGGTGAACCGGGGACACGCCGAGCACTACCGCTGGGGCAACGATTGCGACGGCTGGCATCTGGTGAAAGACGAACAACTGAGCGTGATCGAGGAACTCATGCCGCCGGGCGCGGCGGAGATTCGCCATCACCACCAACGAGCGCAGCAGTTTTTCTATATTCTCTCGGGCGAAGTTCTCATGGAGGTCGAGGGGCAGACCACGCTGGTAGCTGCGGGCAGCGGCATTCGAGTGTTGCCGGGGACGAGGCACCAGATCCGCAATCCATCGTCGGGCGCAGCGCGGTTTCTAGTGATTTCGCAGCCGCCGAGCCGTGGGGACAGGATCAATGAATAAGCAATGCTCCTGCCACGGGGGGGAACAGGTTCCTCGACTTCGCTCGGAATGACAAAATTTCAGGTTCGGGCAGAGATTTCCGAGCAGTCACAACGGCTTGCGCCGGACCACTCCCGCCGCGCGCAGCGCGCCGTGCAGGCGCTGACCTAATCCGCGGGCAAACTGGAGATCGAGAAAGCCTTCCATCTGCTGCGCGAAGCGTTCGCCGTAGCCGTACCACCAGACTTTTTTCATCCCCGGCATCAGGTCCACATCCAGATATTTCAGGCGCACCATTTCTTCCAGGCCGAAACGTCCGTGAGCCCGGCCGATGCCGCTCGCTTTCCAGCCGCCATGCGGCGCTTCGCTGATGCCGAAGCAGGAAATCACATCGTTGACCATGACTGTGCCGGCATGAATCTGCCGGGCCAGCCGCTCGCCGCGTTTCGAGTCGCGGGTCCACACGCTTGCCGCCAGGCCATACTCGGAATCGTTGGCCAGGCGCACGGCTTCTTCGTCGGTGTCGAATGCCATGACCGGCAGGACCGGGCCGAAGGTTTCTTCCCGCATGATGCGCATCTGCTGCGTTACGTCGGCCAGCACGGTCGGACGATAGAAGTTCCTGCCCAGCTCGGGGATTCTCGCGCCGCCGGTCAGAACCCGCGCCCCACGGGCCTTTGCGTCTTCGACGTGGCCTTCGACGATGAGCAACTGGCGTTCGTGGATCAGCGGGCCGACGTCGGTGTCCCGATCTTCTCCGTGCCCCACGCGCAGCTTTTTCGTTTTCTCGGCGCAGGCCGCCAGGAACTGATCGTACAGACTGCGATGCACATAGCAGCGCTCGACCGACAGGCACGCTTGCCCGGCATTAACGAACGCTCCCCAAACTGCCGCGCTCGAAGCCACGTCAACGTCGGCATCATCGAGCACGAGCATGGCATCTTTCCCGCCCAGTTCCAGCACGACGGGAAGCAAGCGCTCGGCAGCGGCAGCGGCAATGCGTTTTCCGGTCGCCACGCTGCCGGTGAACACCAGCTTGTCGATGCCCCGATGACCCGGGGGCGAATGCACCAGAGCGGCGCCGGTGCCACCGTCTCCGAGGACGACCTGAAAAACATTCTCGGGAACGCCCGCGGCATGCAGCAAGGAGCGCAATTCCAGCGCGGCGAGCGAAGTGAACTCCGACGGCTTCAGCACTACGGCATTGCCCGCGACCAGCGCGGCCAGGGACTCGGTCGCAGGAATCGAGAACGGATAATTCCACGGAGAAATGATCCCAATGACGCCGCAGGGCTCGCGCACCAGCCGCCCGCTTTTCATTTTGGTGGCAAGATTGCCGTGGGGTACAGGTTCGTCGGCGAGCACGCTATGGGCATGATCGATCAGGAATCTGGCCGCATCGAGCACAACCAGAACTTCGGTGACCAGCGCCTCGACTCGCGGCTTGCCGGCCTCGCGGGTAATGGTGGCGGCAATTTCAGATTTTCGCTCGTGCAGGCGCCGCTGGAACTCGCGCACGATGGCAACGCGTTTTCTCAGGCCCAGATCGCACCATGCCGGCTGCGCGGCGCGGGCGCGCGTTACGGCGGCGAGAACCTCGTTTTCGTCGGCGCAGGCGAATTCGCGGAGGATTTCGCCGGTCGCGGGATTCAGGGACGTGATCTGGCGCGTCGCTTGCGGGATTGGAGTTTCAGTTGCCACGAACTTCGTTCCTCGCCCTTGCTGCATTGGTGATTTTGGGGACGCTCCGTCCCCAGGGGCTAAAGTGTGTGCGCGAGAACCGGTGCCGTCCCTGCGGGACTCGCTCCGTTTTCCGCACTTCCACCCGGCACTGACGTGCCGGGCTATCACATCCCGCCCCTGCGGGGCTCGCATTTGGCTGTGCTCGCTCCACCGTATGATCCAAATTCGTGTTCTCACGCACACACTAGAGCCCGGCTTTTGTTCAGCCTTTGGCGGCACGGCTGAAGCCGTGCCCTGATACGAGGCCCTCGATTTTGCGACGAACTTCTCACTCAGAACACTAATACTCCACATTCACCAGATACAAACCGCTGGCCGGAGCGGTTGGGCCGGCGGCTGAGCGGCTTCGGGCCTCGAGGATGCGCGTCACATCCTCAACCTGCAACGTTCCCTTGCCGACCAAGACGAACGTCCCGACAAGATTCCGCACCATGTGGTGCAGAAATCCCGAACCGCGCACCGTGTAGACGAACTCTTCGCCGGCGCGCTCCCACGCGGAAGAGAAAACCGTCCGCACATTGGACGCCCGTGGCTGGGCCGCCTCGTCTCCCGTTCCGTCGCGGTGCGTTCTTCGCTCCGGATCGACCGCCGCGAACGAGGTGAAATCGTGCTCGCCCACTACGCGCGATGCTGAGCGGATCATGGCCTGCTCATCCAGCGGATAAGGATAATGCCACACATAGCGCGCCAGAAAGGGCGGGCAGATCGCTTGCCGATAGATCCGGTAACGATACGTCTTGGCTCGCGCCGAATGGCGCGCGTGAAACTGCGAGGGCGCCTCGGTCACTTCGAGCACACGCACCGCTGCCGGAAGAATGTCGTTGAGCGCCTTGAGAAAATTTTTCGTAGGGACCGAAGACTCCGTGACAAATGTCATGACCTGGGCGAGCGCGTGCACTCCCGCGTCGGTGCGTCCGGAGCCCTGCGGCAGGACCTTTTCGCCGGTGATGCGTCCAATAGCTGAGGCGAGTGTGCCCTGCACGGTAACGGCATCAGGCTGTACTTGCCAGCCGGAAAATTCGGCTCCGTCATAGGAGAGAATCACTTTGAGAGTGCGCAAGCTTGCATCTTTCGTGCGGCGAGCTTTCGTGCTGTGATCTTTCGAGTCCCGCATCCGAATTCCGTCATCCAAGCATTTTCAGGTTTTGGGTTGCCTGGCGGAGATTCCCTTCGCCAGCAATGTACCAGTTCTGCGAACGATGCGGTAATGGTCTGGCTTAAGAAGAACGTTTCGTATCAGGGCTTCGCTTTAGCGATGCCGTCAAGGGGGCGCGAGCGTCGAACGGCTTTAGCCGCTGGCGTTCAGACTCTTGCTACGCCAACTGCGGCCGCGGCTAAAGCCGAGCGTGCCCCGCGCGCTAATGCGGCACGCCTGAAGGCATGCCCTGATACGAACCTTGTTCGCACAGTGCGCGACCATCGGACGGTCGAGCGTGAGTCAGGCATGATTCCCGTCGGATATACTGGAGGGCTTCCGCTGGTATTCTGGCCTCCGCAGGGGAGATATGCGCACCTCCGCTTTCCGGTATACAGCCGGCAAGAGCGATCCGGGCGGAAGCGGCAGTAAGCGCAATGACGGGGAAGGCGGTTTTTCTCCCGGCTTTCAGGAACCTTCTGCCCGTGGTTTGCGTACCAATGCCTGACCAGGACTGTAATTCGAAGAGTCCGGCGGTTCCGGCAAAATTCGAAACTTGATTGCTGCAAGGTCTTAATCAATCAGTGTCAACGAACGGAGACAAGTAGATGCCATTCGCACGTTTAGCTTCGCTCCCCCGGCTGGCTGCTGCTGCAAGCCTGCTTGCATTGCTGACTTTCGCGTGCTGGGCGCAGGAAGCGCCCGCGGCTCCTGCTCCACAGTCGTCGTCAGAAAAACCGCTGCCGGTTTTCAATTACGCAAAGCCCGTGTCGCATTTTCCGAATCCGATTGGGCCCTATACGGCGCGGGAACTGGCTCCGCCAAATCTGGCGAACACGGCGCGGATTGACCAGCTCATGCACAACGGCAAGCTGTATTTGTCGCTGAATGACGCCATCGCGCTGGCGCTGGAGAACAATCTCGACATCGCCATCGCGCGTTATAACCTGAACATTGCCGATACCGACGTGCTGCGCGCCAGGGCGGGATCATCCATCCTGGGCGTACCCCTCGGTATCGTGCAGAACACGCCGGGAAGCGGCGTGGGCGGACTTGGGACGCAAGTCGGCTCCGGCACCGGTGGAACCAGCCTGGGAGCGGGCGGAGCGGGCGCAGGCGCCAGCGGCCTGACCGGTTCCACGTTGGGGTTGGGGCCGCTGATCACCAGCTTTGATCCGGTGCTGACGGGAACATGGCAGGAAGACCACTTCCACATCCTGCCCACTAGCCCCTTTAGTCCGGCCTCCCCGCAGAACACGGGCACCGCGAATTTCGCGTATCAGCAAGGATTTTCGTGGGGCACCAACCTGCAGGTAGCGTTCAATAACAGCCGCGTGACTTCGGGGAATCAGCCCTTCACAACGTTGAGCCCAGCCGTTAATTCCAACTTCCGCTTTCAAGTCACGCAGCATTTGCTGCAGGGGTTTGGATTTCCGGCGAATACCCGGTTCATCCGCATCGCCAAGAACAATCGGGAACTTTCGGATGTAGCGTTCCGCCTGCAGACCATCACTACCGTGGACCAGATCGAGAATATGTACTGGGATCTGGTGTATGCCTACGAAAACCTGCGAGTAAAGCAGGAATCGCTGACGTTCTCCGAGAAGACGCTATCCGACACGAAGAAACAGGTGGAAATCGGCAGCCTGGCACCGATTGAAGCGGTACGCGCGCAGAGCCAGGTTGCCGCAGACGAGCAGTCTCTGACGGTTGCCAAAACCAACCTGCAGTTGGAGCAGTTGCTGATGAAGAACGCGCTGAGCCGGACCCTGCACGATCCGGTGCTGGCCGGAGCAGAAGTGATCCCCACCTCGACTATGAAAGTGCCGGAGAACGAGCAGATTCGTCCGACGGAGGATATGGTCGACGAAGCCCTCCGCCACCGCGCCGAACTGGTGGAGTCACGCATCCAGCTGAACAGCCAGGAACTCAGCAACAAAGCGGTGCGCAGCGCCCTTTTGCCCACACTCGACCTTTATGCCTACTACGGCGGCTATGGACTGGGGGGATCGCAGAATCCGGCCAACGTCTGTATCGATCCAACCAGCCAGTTTGGCTGTGCCACCGCAACGCCTAACCCGAACCTTGGACAGAGCCCGCTCGCGCCGACGGTGAGTTATTCCGGCACACTGAACCAACTGATCAACTCCACGGCTCCCGATAAGGGCATGGGGCTGCAGCTCAACATTCCGCTGCGCAACCGGGCTGCGCAAGCGGTGCAGATTCGCTCGGAACTGGAATATCGCCAGTTGCAGATGGCGCTGCAGCAGACTGAAAACCGCGTCACCATTGAAGTCCGCAACGCACAGTTCGGCGTAGAGCAAAACCGGGCCAGCGTAGCTGCGGCCCAGGCGGCAGTGGACTATGCCCGGCAGTCGCTTGATGCCGAGCAGAAGAAATATCAGTTCGGGACTTCGACCACGACGGCGGTTCTGCAGACCCGGAGTGCTTTGGCCACGGCCGAGTCCACGTTGCTGTCGGCCACGGCCGCGTATGAGAAGTCGCGGCTCGAACTGGACCGCGCCACCGGCGAACTGCTCGATCATGCCGGCATCAGCATTGATGACGCTGCCAAGGGCCAGGTCACGCGCATGCCCAATGTGCCTTATGTGACGACCGTGCCTCCGACACAGCAATAGGCGGTGTGGCGCGGGCACTTTTGCCCGCGCCACAGCCGACGTCAGACGTCAGACCTCAGACCTCAGACGCATTTTGGAATATTGCAACTAAGTGACTAATCTGAGGCCTGAGGTCCGAGGTCCGAGGTCCGAAGTCCCGAGGTCTGAGGTCTGCCGTCCGAGGTCTGCTGTTCAACAATTCTTTACAATCCCCGCATTTCCAGCACGCCTTCTCCCGCTAATATGAAGTGATACGGTTTCGTGTTTCGCATCCAAAATTGGCAAAATTGAAGTCCGGATGATGCAAGAATTTGTGCGCCCTCGTGACGACCCTCGTGCAAGGAGAAGACTGATGCTCTCGCGTTTAATCTCTGTAGTCCGGTTGCCGTTCTGTCTCTTCACAGTCCTGCTGTTGGGGATGCTTCCGACTGCGCTCTGGGCGCAGCAGGCAGCGCCCCCGGCCGCACCGCAACCCGCCCAGCCGCAACTGATTCACCTGAAAGACTACTCCACTCCGCGCTCGGCGTTTCCGCGCGTGCTGCGGCCGTATATGCCGGAGGAACTGGCCGTGCCGAATCTGGGCAATTCGCCGCGCATCGACTCGCTGATGAAGGATGGCAAGATCTATCTCTCCATCGACGACGCCGTCGCACTCGGGCTCGAGAACAATCTCGACCTGGATATCGCCCGCTACAACCTGAATATCGCAGAGGCTGACCTGT
The DNA here is from genome assembly GCA_052326105.1 of Candidatus Sulfotelmatobacter sp. Taxonomy (GTDB): domain Bacteria; phylum Acidobacteriota; class Terriglobia; order Terriglobales; family Acidobacteriaceae; genus Sulfotelmatobacter. The sequence goes on from JBKQRC010000067.1 coordinate 25,864, forward strand.
TGCGGGCCAAGGCTGGGGCCAGCATTCTTGGAGTCAATACGGGCATTGTGCAGAACACGCCCGGCGGGGGCGTCGGTGGGTTGGGCGGCACGGTCGGCTCCGGCACCGGCGGCACGACCGTCGCGGCCGGCGGCGCGGGCACCGGTACCAACGGACTGGTCAGTTCGACGCTCGGCATCGGTGCACCCATCACCGCGTTTGATCCGCAGGTGACGAGCACGCTGCAGCTGGACAAGAACGAGACGGAATCCACCAATCCATTCAGCACTCCCCTGCTTGCGCAGAACACCTACACGGCGGACTTCGCCTACACCCAGGGATTCCAATGGGGAACGACCATGTTGGTGGATTTCAACAACACCCACGTCACCACCAATAACACGACCAGTTTTCTCACGCCGCAGATCGGGGCAAACTTTCAGTTCCGGCTTACCCAGAATCTGCTGCAGGGATTCGGGTCCCTGCCCAGCACGCGTTTCATCCGCATCGCCAAGAACAACCGGGAAATTTCCGATGTTGCGTTCCGCCTGCAAATCATCACCACGGTGGACCAGATCGAAAACATGTACTGGGATCTCGTCTATGCCTACGAAAATGTTCGCGTGCAGCAGGAATTGCTGACCTACGCGCAAAGAGCCCTCGACGACGCCAAACACCAGGCGCAAGTGGGCACTGTGCCTCCCATTCAAGTGGTGAGCGCGCAAAGCACTCTGGCCACCGATGAGCAGAACCTGATCGTGGCGCAGAACAATCTGCAGTTGCAGCAACTGCTCGTGAAGAACGCGCTCAGCCGCAGCATTGAAGACCCGGTGCTCGCCGAGGCGGACGTGATTCCCACTTCCCGGATGCAGGTTCCGCAGGAGGAGCCGGTGATTCCCATCCAGGACATGATTAACGACGCGCTGCGCCACCGCGCCGAACTGGTGGAATCCCGCATCGATCTCAACTCGCGCGACATCAACAACAAGGCCGTGCGCAACTCGATGCTGCCGACACTGCAGGCTTTTGCCTATTACGGCGGCTCCGGCCTGGGCGGAAACGTGAACCCGCAATGCCGGGGGCTTCAGGGTGCTCAGTGTTCAGCCCCGCCCGTGTTCGGCGCTGCAACCTCCGTGGGCTACAGGGGAACCCTCCATCAACTGGTCGACTCGGCAGCGCCCGACAAGGGCATTGGCTTGACGCTCAGCATTCCGCTGCGCAACCGCGTGGCCCAATCCAATCAGGTGCGCGCCGAACTGGAATACCGGCAGGCGGAGGTGCGGCAGCGGCAGCTGGAAAACCAGGTCCGAATCGAGGTTCGCAACGCGCAGTTTGATGTCAAGCAGAACCGGGTCGCGGTGCAGGCCGCGCAATCTGCGGTTGACCTGGCGCGCCAGACTCTCGAGGCCGATCAAGAGAAGCTGAAAGTGGGGCTCACGACTCAGGTCACAATTCTGCAGGACGCAGCCACGTTAACCACGGGCGAGTCGAACCTGGTTTCGGCGAAAGCCGCCTACGAGAAGTCGCGCGTGGAACTCGATCGCGCGACCGGACTGCTGCTCGACCATGCCGGCATTGATGTAGCCGACGCCACTCGCGGTGCCATCACGCACTTGCCGAACGTGCCTTATGTGGCGCCGCGCCCAGATGCGGCGCCGCTGCCGCCACCGTCTTCCAATTCCGCACCGGATCAGCCGGCGCCGGGAGGGCAGATGTAGCGCAGGTGGCGTGGATTCGTCCCTGCGAAATTCGTTCAGTCAAAATCCCCACCCTTGCCGCAAAGAACGCGGCAAGGATGGGCAGGGCGCCACTGCCGCCACCGTCTTCGAATCCTGCACACGGCCGGGGCCGGGCCGTCCTGATAAACTATCGCGCGATGGTGAAACCCGCCCGGCCTGCGCTCCCCAGATTCTTCCTCTGGCTGTTGCCTCTCTCGTTTGTATTGCAGCTGGCGGCAATCGGAGTGTTCCATCAATATCGAATGCGGCCGGGGGAGGACAACTTCGGGTTCGGCTTCGAGATGGGCCGCATCGGCCGCTCCATCGCTTTGGGCCACGGTTTCAGCAGTCCATACGAAGGCAACACCGGGCCTTCGGCATGGGAGCCTCCGCTGTATCCGTTCCTGATCGGCGGCGTGTTCAAAATTTTCGGCATCTACACTTTTGCTTCCGCCTGGGTGCTGCTCAGCATCAACTGCGTGTTTACCACTCTTACCACCATCCCCATCTTCTGGATCGCGCATCGAACGTTTGGCGAGCGCGTGGCCGTCTGGTCGGCATATGGCTGGGCCATGAATCCGTATGTCTGGTATTGGGGCATCCATTGGATCTGGGATACGACTTTCACGCCGCTGGTTCTGGCGTGCATATTTCTGATTGCGCTCGAATTAGGGGAGTGGCCGGGATGGCGAGGCTGGGCGCTGTTTGGGGCGTTGTACGGCGTGGGAGCGCTGGCCAATCCGACGATGCTGGCATTTCTGCCCTTCTGCGGGCTATGGATCTGGCGACAGAGATATCTTCGGGGTCTGACGTCCCTGAAGGGAGTGGTGCTTTCTTCCGTGACATTTTTTCTGGTTCTCTCGCCGTGGCTGATCCGTAACTATGAGGTGTTTGGGCGCTTCGTCTTCATCCGCAATGATTTTGGATTGCAGTTCCGTCTGGGCAACAGCACCGGCGCCGACGGTATGTTGATGCCGTATCTCCAGCCTAATCTCAACAAACCGGAACTGGAGAAGTTCCAGCGCATGGGCGAAATGGCATATGCCGCCGATTGCAAGCGGATTGCGTTCGACTGGATTCGCGCGAATCCCGGGCGCTTTGCCGCGATCGGCCTGAAACGGTTTTTCTATTTCTGGAACGGCGTGCCCCGGCCAACGGGCAGCGTCGCGCCCGTGGATTTCCGCACTTCAGCGTTTCTGGCTACTTCGGTGCTGGCGCTTTGGGGGCTGTTGCGGGCGATGCGCCAAAAGCGGTCCGGAGCATGGCTTTTCGCAGGGCTCGTGCTGACGTATCCGACCGTGTATTACTTCGTATTTCCGCACGCGCGCTACCGGCATCCGATGGAACCGGAACTACTGGTGCTGATTGTGTTTTTGCTGACGGAAGTCAGGAGAAGGCAGAACTCAGAAGTCAGAATGCAGAAGTAAAACCAACTTGGGTCACTTCTGCACTCTAACTTCTCACTTCTGCATTTGTCGTGTGAGACAATACCGCGTTTAATCCCTGCACTATGACGATTTCCGTAGCCATCGCGGCGATGGATGAAGAGGCCAACATCGGCCGCACGCTGGCGAGCGTCAGCTGGGCCGATGAAATCGTGCTGGTCGACTCCGGCTCGAAAGACCGCACCTGCGAGATCGCGCGCGAACACGGGGCACGGGTCATCGTCGAACCGTGGCGCGGTTATGTCGCGCAGAAGCAGTACGCGCTTGATCTGTGCACCAAGGATTGGATTCTGCTGCTTGACGCCGATGAGGAAGTCAGTCCCGGACTGGCCGAAGAGATTCGCGCAGCGATCGCCGATCCCAAGGCTGCGAACGGCTACTGGCTCCCGCGCAAGAATTTGTTTCTGGGCCGCTGGATGCGGCATGGCGGTTTCTATCCCGATCCCAAGCTGCGCCTGTTCCGCCGCGGGCAGGGATTCGTGACCGGCCACGATCCGCATGACCGCTGCGAACTGATGCCGGGCGTGTCCGGGCAGACGCGCCAATTCAAGAACGCGCTCGTGCACTACAACTATCCGAACCTGACGCTTTACATCGCGCACATGAATCGCTATTCGTCGCTGGGCGCGCAACTGGCGGTGGCCAAGGGACACACCAGGTTCAGCTTCGTCGATATTGTGCTGCGGCCGCTGGCTACGTTCGTCTACAACTATTTTGGTCGCCTCGGCTTTCTCGACGGCCGCGAAGGATTGCTGCTGCACCTCTACCACGCGGGTTATGTGTCGTGGAAGTATGCGAAGGCGTGGGAGATGAGCCGAAATAACAGAACTCAGCCCGATTGACCATTCTCCATGGATGTTCCTCTGCGTCCTCCGCGTCCTCTGCGGTGAGGCTTTTGAACCTTTCCTACCGACCGGTCGTTTCGATTGCGCTCCCCGCCTTGCTCCGCTCCGCACTCTTCCCTATCATCGTGAAAGGCATTGGGGTTCGCAAACGCATGCGGAAGAAGCCGTCTCACCCGTCCAAACCGCCGCAAGTCGCCGACAATCCGCTGGCGGAGGTTTTCGAAAACCGCCATCCCTCTGAAACGGAAAAGAACTGGGCGGAGAAAGCTCTGGCGCCCACGCTCGAAAAAGCTCCGGAGCGGCCGATCGGCGCGCCTACGGGCGTGAATCTCGACGAGCGCGGGCAGGCCCGCTTCACCACGATTTCCGGGGTCCCGATTCGCCGCCTCTACACCCAGGCCGATCTGCCTCCGGATTGGAGTGAAGACCGGTATCTCGGCTATCCCGGCCAACCGCCTTTCACGCGCGGCATTCACGCCACCGGATATCGCGGCAAGCTTTTCACCATGCGCCAGTTTTCCGGCTTCGCTTCGCCGGAGGAAACCAATCAGCGCTACAAATATTTGCTGGAGCATGGCGGCAGCGGGCTTTCCGTAGCATTCGATCTGCCTACGCTGATGGGCTACGACTCCGACCATCCGGCGAGCGAAGGCGAGGTCGGCAAGTGCGGCGTGGCCATCGATTCGCTGGAAGATATGGAGATTCTGTTCGGCGGCATCGACCTCGAAAAAACCACGGTTTCGATGACCATCAACTCGCCCGCGTCGGTGCTGTGGGCGATGTACCTGGTGGTCGCGGAGAAGCAGGGCGCAGACTGGAAGAAGATTTCCGGCACGATTCAGAACGACATTCTGAAGGAATACATCGCGCAGAAGGAATACATTTATCCGCCGGCGCCTTCGATGCGGCTGGTGATCGACACGTTCGAGTTCGGATCGAAATTCACGCCGCGCTTCAACACGATTTCGATCAGCGGATACCACATTCGCGAGGCGGGTTCCACCGCCTTACAAGAGCTGGCGTTCACGCTGTACGACGGCGTGGAGTACGTGGAGTGGGCCCTGCGGCGCGGACTGGATGTGGATGAGTTCGGCCCGCGGCTCAGCTTCTTCTTCAATGCGCACAACGATTTCTTCGAGGAGATCGCGAAATACCGCGCTGCGCGGAAGATCTGGTATCGCGTGATGAAAGACCGCTTCCGCGCCAAGAATCAGCGCACGCGGCTGATGCGCTTCCACACCCAGACGGCGGGAGTGTCGCTGCCCGCGCAGCAGCCCATGAACAACATTGCGCGCGTGGCGCTGCAGGCTCTGGCCGCGGTGCTGGGCGGAACGCAGTCGCTGCACACCGATTCCTACGACGAAGCGCTGGCGCTGCCGACCGAGGAGGCGGCGCGGATCGCGCTGCGCACGCAGCAGATCATTGCCTATGAATCGGGAGTCACGCAGACGGTCGATCCGCTGGGCGGGGCTTATTTCGTCGAGAACCAAACCCTCCAGATGGAAAACGGCGCCTTCGATTACTTCGGCAAGCTCGACGCTATGGGCGGCATGGTGAAGGCGATCGAGCGCGGCTATCCGCAGAAGGAGATTGCCGAGTCGTCCTACCAATACCAGCGTGCGGTCGAGGCTCGTGAAAAAGTGATTGTAGGCGTGAACGAATTCGCCATCGAGGAGGAACCGCCGCACATTCTCTACATTGGCGAGACGGTCGCCCGCCAGCAGACGGCGAAATTGAATGCGCTGCGGGCGCGCCGGTCGAATGACGACGTGCGGCGGGCGCTCGATGCATTGAAGAAAGCCGCCGTCCGGGAGCCGAAGGCCGAGTCGAACGGCAACATTTCTTCCGCCAACACCATGCCATGCATCGTGGACGCGGTCCGCGCCTACGCCACCGTGGGCGAAATCTGCGAAGCCCTCAGGCAGGTGTACGGCACGTACACGGAAGTCAGCATCACCTAGCGCGTTCAGCTGCCCCCTGCGGGGCTAGACCTTTTCTAAAATTGTCATCCTGAGCGGCGTTCTTTGCCGCGAAGGACCTGTGCAACTCGTCAGGGAGTGCATTAGGTCCTTCGCTTCGCTCAGAATGACAGAAGCGAGGGTGGGCTGCTCCTAAGCACGCAGACTGCGTGCTGCGGAGCTTCGCTCCGCCGGACAGCCGAGGGCGGCTGTCCCCACATGATCCCATTTGCTAATTGCTAGCTGCTAACCGCTGTCCCTACCTCACCACACTCGCGGTCAGCCGCTTTGGCCCTGCCTCCAGGATGTGCTCGGGGCACTCCGTCATCATCAGCTTGAAGTTCTCGATGAAGCGGGCGGCGAGCGCGTCGTATTTGTTGTAATACTGTTCCTGGCTGGGCCAGGTGTTGGCCGGATCGAGAATCTGCGAAGGCACGCCTTCGCATTTGACCGGCACATCGAAGCCGAACACCGGGTCCTTCTTGTACTCGACTTTCAGCAGCGATCCGTCGAGCGCGGCGTTGAGCAGGGCGCGCGTGTGACGGATGCTGATGCGCTTGCCCACGCCAAACGGCCCGCCCGTCCAGCCGGTGTTGACCAGCCACACGTGCGCGCCGTGCTTTTGGATTTTCTTTTTCAGCAGCTCGGCATAGGCCAGCGGATGATGCACCATGAACGGCCCGCCGAAGCAGGTGCTGAAGGTCATCTCCGGTTCGACGCCGAGACCGATTTCGGTGCCGGCAATCTTGCTGGTGTAGCCGGAAACGAAGTGGTAGATGGCTTGGTCGGGGCTGAGCTTGGAAATCGGCGGCATCACGCCGGAAGCGTCGCAGGTGAGGAAGATGACGTTCTTGGGATGTCCGGCACGCTTCTCCGGCATCGCGTTTTCGATGTAAGACAGCGGATACGCCGCGCGCGTGTTCTCGGTGACGGTGTAGTCGTTCAGATCGAGCCGCCGCGAGACCGGATCGAACGTGACGTTCTCGAGCAAGGTGCCGAACCGGCGCGTGCAGGCGTAAATCTGCGGCTCGGCTTCCTCAGAAAGGCGGATCACCTTGGCGTAGCATCCGTCTTCGAAATTGAACACGCCGTTATCGCTCCAGCCATGTTCGTCGTCGCCGATGAGGCGGCGTTTGGGGTCGGCGGAAAGCGTGGTTTTGCCGGTGCCGGAAAGGCCGAAGAAAATTGCGACATCATCGTCGGCGCCGACGTTGGCCGAGCAGTGCATGGAGAGAATGCCTTCGAGCGGCAAGAGGAAATTCAGAACGGTGAAGATCGTCTTCTTGATTTCGCCGGCGTAGCTCGAGCCTCCGATGATCGCCAGCCGCTCCCGGAAATTGATGATGATGAATGTTTCCGTGCGCGTGTTGTCCACCATGGGCGAGGCCTGGAACGACGGTACGGCGATCACGGTGAACTCGGGCACGTGGCGCTGCAGAGCGTCCTGACTGCGAATCTTCAGGAACATGGTGCGGGCAAACAGGCTGTGCCACGCCTTCTGCGTGATGATGCGGATGGGCAGGCTGTGCTCCGGGTCCGCTCCGGCAAAGCAGTCCTGCACAAAAACATCGCGCCCCTGCAAGTAGCCTTGCAGGCGAGCGAACAGCGCGCTGAAGGTCTCTCCGGTGAACGGACGGTTGTACTGGCCCCACCAGATTTTTTCTTCGGTGGACTCTTCCCGCACTACGAATTTGTCGGCGGCGGCCCGGGCGGTGTGTTTGCCGGTCGAAACCACGAGCGGCCCGAGGTGCGACAGGCTGCACTCCGAGCGGAAAATGCTCTCTTCGTAAAGCGCCGGAGTGGGCAGGTTCCAGTAGACGCGCCGCAGATTCACCAGCCCGTGATTCTGCAGGCCATAGCTCGAGGCCAGCTTTCCGGCCTCTTTCACCGCGGGAGATTGCACGTCGAGGTAGATGTTCATAGCCACTCCCTCACCAGCTTGCGGTCGCCCAGGTAAAGTTCGTTCGCCGAGTTGGGGTCGAGCGCCCACTTGATGCGATCCAGACCCTCGGTGATGTCGCGGATCGCGCCGCAATAACTGAGCCGCAGATGCCCTTCGAAACCGAACTCCTTGCCCGGCACCGTGACCACGCGAACCTTTTCGAGCAGGAAATTGGAGAGCTTCTGCGAATCCTTCATGTAGGCGCTGAAATCGGGGAAGCAATAGAACGTGCCGTGCGGAGGGTTCACCCTCACGCCGTCAAAGGCCATCAGGCGGTCGATCATGACGTTACGGTTGTTCTGCAGCGTCACGCGCAGGCTCTCAATAGAAGATTGCACGCCGTTGAGCGCGCCCACGGCCGCCCACTGCGCCGGCGCCGACGGCCCGGAGGTCTGCTGCGACTGGATCGTCGCCATGGCTTCGATCAGCGGCTTATTGCCGATGGCCCAGCCGATGCGATAGCCGGTCATGGCATACATCTTCGAGACGCCGTTGATCACTACCATCTTCGACTGTTCGAGCGGCGCTTTCATGAAGTCATAGCAGATCGGAACCGTGACGCCGTCGAACGTGAGCCGGTTGTAAATGTCGTCCATCACCAGGTAGATACTCTTCTTCTCGCAGAATTCAACCATCTCCTGGACGAAATCCCTGGAGTACATCACGCCCGAAGGATTATTGGGGCTGTTCAGAATGATGGCCTTGGTATAGGAACTGACCACATCGGTAATTTCCTTGACCGAAGGGCAGAAGCTTCCATCTTCCGCCGTCACCGGCACGGGAACGCCACCCGCCAACTTGACCATTTCCGGATAGCTCACCCAGTAGGGCGCGGGAAAAATCACCTCTTCCTTGGGATCGAGGATGGCGTGCAACAGCACCATCAGCGCCTGCTTGGCGCCTCCGGAAGCAATCACGTTATCGGCGGAGACGAGCTTCTTATAGTGTTCTTCTGTATAACGAATGATCGCTTTCTTCAGCGCGGGAATCCCGTCGGGCGCCGTGTATCGGACGTCTCCCGTGTTCAACACGGCGGTGCAGTTGATGACCGCATCGATCGGGCATTTGCTCTTGGGCTCGCCGCCTCCGAGATGAATGACGGGCTCTCCTTTTTCGCGCAGCAGAGCGGCCGTTTCATTCAGCTTGAGAGTGGCTGACTCTTTGATGGACCGGGCAAGCTGACTCAGACTCATAGTGTTTCCCTTCCCTTCCGGTGCATATTGGAATCCTACTAGGATACCGACCTTTTCGTTGGCACTCTTTTTCCCCTCCGCGCGCAGTCGTCGCTTCCAACGCCGACTGACACTTTTTCCCGTGAAAACAGTTAAGTGAGCTTAGCGAACACATCAATGGACGCAGTGATCAGAATCACGCGCCGTCGTGACCGAAATCGTCCCTGCGAAAAATGAGGCCTTGAGGCCGGGGAATGCGGGGTTCGCTGCGGGAAAAATCTTGCTTCAGAGGCCAAACAGGCGCGGCAGCACTTCACCCGCGTTACCCAGGTGGCGTTCGGTGAAGGAAGACGCGTTCGCGGGATGCTCCGGGCCCACATAGATGGTCCGGGCCCGGCCACGGACCGAGGCCACGAAGCTGGCCGCGGGTTCGACCACGCCTGAAGTTCCCGCGGCCATGAAGATGGTGCAGTCACCGAGTGCCGCATAGATCTGATCCAGGGCAAAGGACACTTCGCCGAACCAGCAAATGTGCGGGCGAATCTGGCCGCCACACGGACATCGGGGAATGTCAGCCGGCGGTTCGTAGAGATTGGTGTCGTCGAAGGGCGGGCGGCAGCAGGTGTCGCAGCGGCTCTTGAAAAGTTCGCCATGCATGTGAAGCGCGCGCCGGGAGCCGGCCTGCTCGTGCAGGTTGTCCACGTTCTGCGTGCAGAGGAAAAGGCGCTCGCCGAGAGTGTGCTCCAGTTTCGCCAGAGCCACGTGGGCGGGATTCGGTTTGGCGGCGGACGCTACCCGGCGGCGCATGGAATAGAACTCCCACACCAGCCGGGGATCTCGCTGCCAGGCGTGAGGCGAGGCTACGTCTTCAATGCGGTAATTGCGCCAGAGGCCGCCTACGCCGCGGAAGGTGGGGATGCCGCTTTCCGCGCTCACTCCTGCTCCGCAGAGGATGAAGAGGCGATCGGTGGGGGAAATGGGGAGCATGGGAGGAAAGACAGGACCGGGGGAAATTTTACTCGCTCGGCCCGGTTAAAAGCCTATACCGCAAAGGTCGCCAGCAGAGGTGATTCATGAAGCTGCTTTGAAAGGGCGTGGCTTCCAGCCGCGCCGCCGTGGCACCCCGGAAAATTAGGGCTTCAGCCCCCGGGGGGCAGACGCGTGTCATCCTCCGTTCTGGCACCACCGTGATGATTTCAAACGGCTTACCCCAGCGGCTAAAGCCGGACTTGTTTTGCCCCTGCCGGCGCGGCTGGAAGCCGCGCCCTTTCAAAACTGAACCCGCGAGGCTGCGGAGAAAAAGGGGGCTGAGGCCATAGACAAAGATTCCCTACGCTGCCGAATTCTGGTTCGCGCAATCCGTGGTCGTGCACTCTGTGTGCGCTACCAATTGCGGCATTGCGATGCCCAGCCATTGGCCGAGGCGGCGGAAGTGCTCCAGCCAGTCCTCATGCACCGGTCCGCGGCCATTCCCTGAGATCGCCTGCGAAAGCTCGTAATACGCGTTCTGCGACTTCCAAAGATTCAGATCGAAGGGTTGCATCCGCGACAGGGCGACCACGTTCTCCACTTCTTCCAGAATCTGCGGATTGCCGGGGTTCTGCATCCAGCGGTCGACCATCGTGTTCAAGCGGTGCCGCAGCGCGGATTCCAGGCTCGAAGCATCCAGGTTGAACCCGCTTTGCCGGGCGCAATCGAGCAAGGATCGAACCACATCCAGGCTGGAGGCGGGATCGGCCAAAGCGCGGCGTACGGCGCTGGCCAGCACGAACTCGGTGGTGAGGCGCAAAACCGGCGGCAGGGGAAACTGCAGATCCGCGAGGAAGCACATCAGCGGAGCGTGGTCCTGGTAGACCCGGCGATAGAGCGCCTCGGCGTCGCTGAGGGTCGAGTCTACGATCTGGTTGAGAACTCTGGCTCGCTCGTCGCGAAACAGCGATTTCAGCGAGTAGGTTGAGCCGGAGAAGTAGCGGTCGATCAGACGCAGGCAATCAGGCAGATCGGCGCTCGAAAAAGCCTTGCCGGCTTGCTCCAGGAAGCGATCAAACCACTGCCCGTCGCCTAACGGCCGCACCCCTGCGCTCAGATTGTGGTCGCCAAAGTGGAGCACTCCGAAAGCCATCATCAGCGAAGTGTCCGTCACTTCGGAACTGAGGCGAGCGACGCCGGCGGCGAACTTCGTTTTCCCTGATTCCAGGACCTGCGATCTCTCCAGAGTGACGCGATAACACATGACAGAATCGCGCTCGTGGTATCCGTCAAACATAGAGCGGATGGCGTAATGCGCGCCTACGCCGACCAGGTCCAGCATGGTGGGCTTGATGAAGCGCTCGTAAACATGCCGGCCATTGCCTAATCCCGGAATGTTGCTCCAGGCTTCCTGCAAGCGCTGGAGAAAGGCTTCTTCCCGATCCTCTCCAGAAACCTGCTGGCTGAGCTGCAAGGCGCGCCCTGCGTATTGCAGAATCTGCAACGTTGCCGGACCGGTCAGCTCGTCGAAAAACCAGCCACAACTGGTGTACATCAGCATCAGGTGACGCTGCATTTCGAGGAAGCGGAAGGCCTGCACGCGCTCGGCCGGGCAGAGCGGCCCCTTGGCGTGCCTGGCCAGAAAACTGTCCTTGTTGAGAGGAGAACGATCGAGCACCACCGCGATGTAGTCATCACGCGCGGCCCAGGGATCGGTAAACAGGTTGGCGCCGTTGGTCTGAAACACGGCGCTGAGATCATCGCGCAACCAGTCCAGGGCCGCGCGCAAAGGACGGCGCCATTGTTGATTCCAGCCCATACCGTCGCCAGAGCGGCAGCCGCAATCGTTTGTCCAGCGTGCGATGCCGTGGCAGCAACTCCACGACGTATTCTCGATGATTTCCACTTCCTGCGTCGGCGGATTTTCAGCCAGATACTCGCCGTAGTTCGTAATCCGGGCGAGCTGGTTGCGTTCCAGGTAATCGAGCGCATAGGCCAGGGCCATATCGCCATGCGGACAATGGTGGCCATAGGTTTCGCCATCGGTGGCAATGTGTACGAGCTGACGCCACTGGCGCCCCTCGTTGAAACCGCTGAGCAGGCGGTTGGCAAAGCGCACCCCATCCACCAGCAAGTTCTCGAACGCGACCGCGTGCGAGATCGGTCCGTCGTAGAAAAACAAGCTGATGGAGCGGCCCGAGGGAAGGTAGCACTGGTAGGCGCAGGTGGGATCGATCGTGCCGCCCTCCACGCTGCGCCATTGTTCCCAGAGGCGGTTGCGCGTCCGGCGAGCCTGGTGGGGAGCGAGGACCGTGAACTTGACTCCCGCCGAACTCAGAAGATCAAGGGTCTCCACATCGGCTGCGGTCTCGGGGAGCCACATGCCCTCGGGATCGCGCCCGAAGCGGTGCTGAAAGTCGCGAAGGCCCCAGATGATCTGCGTGTACTTGTCGCGACGGTTGGCCAGCGGCGAAATCATGTGGTTGTAGGCCTGGGCCAAAGCCGATCCATGACCGCCAAAAACCTGCTGGCTCAGGCGGTCCGCGGCAAGAATCTGCTCATAGGCGTGGGGCGCGTGTTGCTCCATCCAGGAGAGCAAGGTAGGGCCAAAATTGAAGCTGATGCGAGAGTAGTTGTTGACGATCTTGGCGATTCGGGATTGTCCGTCGAGAATCCGCGCCGCCCCGTTGGGCAGATAGCACTCGGCGGTGACCCGCTCGTTCCAATCGTGATAAGGAGAAGCCGAGTCCTGCAGTTCTACGGCTTCGAGCCAAGGATTCTCCCGAGGCGGCTGGTAGAAATGGCAATGGATACAAACGTAGCGATCCATCGCACTGGGCTCCCGGAACGGCTCACGCAGAATCGGCGAACCGGTTCTTGCGTGCGAGGCCGTTCCTCGCGCAAGAAAGCGGGGAACCGTTGCGCTCGCACGCTACCAGTTCCCCACAGGCAAACATAACGCCGGGTAGCGTGGAGGGGTAGAGACATCTCTGGTACCCCTGTGATCGGCGGCGCAGTGCGCGTACATCACCCCCTGTGTGACTGACCTCACAGACGGTGCAGGAGTATCCTCCTACCATTAACCGTTTGCGATGGCGAAAATTGCTAGCATTGCATCTTCGCAGGCTCCTGAAAGATTCGATGTCGCACCTGATTTTGGGTGGCGCAGGCCTTCCAGGCCTGCGACCGAACTGGCAGGGGAAACGGGCTTTAGCCCCAGAGGTACCTCAGCGGCTGAAGCCGCTAGGGAAAACATGTCCCTTATCGCAGCGCTGAAGCGCTGCGCCACCCCAATTCTGAGTTTCTCCGCAACCTGTTCAGGCGCTGAATTTGCGATTCGGAGTTTCACCACAACCTGTTAGGGAGATCCCCACCATGCCCGAACTCGAAACCCAACTCGAAACTAAGTCCCTTCCCGAGAATGCTTACCGGCAGCTGCAGCCGAAAGAGCTGTACCTCCCCATCGTGCCCGTGGAAGCGAAACTGCCGGAGATCACGCTGCGGTCGGTTCTTTGGGGTGTAGCGTTCTGCGTGATCTTCTCGGTCGCGTCGGCCTATTCCGCCCTCAAAGTTGGCCAGGGAATGGAGGCGGCGATTCCCATCTCGATCCTTGCCATCGGCCTGGCTCGCCTTTACCGGCGGCGTTCCACGGTACTGGAGAACATGATCATCACCGGCATGGGCGGGGCCTCTGCCGCCGTGGTGTCTGGCGCGGTCTTCACGGTGCCGGCGCTGTACGCTCTTCACCTCGACCCGCACCCGGTACAAACGATCTTCATCTGCCTGGCGGGCGGATGCCTGGGCGTGCTCTTTCTCATTCCGCTGCGGCGCTACTTTGTGCGCGAAATGCACGGCAAGCTGCCCTTCCCGGAGGCTACGGCGATCACCGAAGTGCTGGTCACCGGCGAGAAGGGCGGCTCGCAGGCCCGGCTGCTGCTTCAGGCCACCGTGATCGCCGCGGTTTACGACTTCCTGGTCACGACGTTCCACGTGTGGAGGGAATACCTGAACTTCCAGTTCGTGCCTGCGGTGAAGGCGCTGGCTGAGCGCGGGCGCATGGTTTTCAATTTCGATGCGGTCGCCTTCATCCTCGGCCTGGGCTACGTGATGGGATTGCGCATTTCCCTGATCTTTTGTGCGGGCGGCATTCTGGTGAACTTCGTGCTCGTGCCGCTGATCTGGTTCATCGGCAGCCACATGGGCGACGTCACGGTGTATCCCGCTACCATCCCCATCTCGCATATGACGGCCGCAGAGATATACCGCTATTACGTGCGGTTCATCGGCGTGGGCGCCATCGCAAGCGCCGGCTTAGTCGGCATCCTCAAGTCGTTGCGCGTGGTAGCCGGATCGTTCCGCATCGCGCTGCACGCCTTCCGCCACGGCGAGGCGCCGCAGATGGAGCGTACCGACCGTGATATTCCCATCCTAACCATCCTCTTCGGCGTAGTGCTGGGGGCAATCGGAGTGGCCGCCTTCTTCGGACAACTGCATGTTTCGTGGACGGTGTTGGCTTTGGGTCTGGCGCTGACGCTGTTGTTCTCGTTCTTTTTCACCACGGTGGCCGCGAACGCCATCGCTACCACGGCCAACAACCCGGCCAGCGGCATGACCTTGCTGACCGTCATCGTGTCCGCAGTGGTGTTGCTGAAGTTTGGACTCTCCGGCGCTACCGGCATGTTCTTCGTAATGGCGCTGGCCGGAATGGTCTGCGTGGCCCTGTGCGCATCGGGCCAGTTCATTACCGATCTGAAAGCGGGCTATTGGATCGGGTCCACGCCTGCGGCACAGGAAAAGGTGAAATTTATCGGGGTCGTCGCAGCGGCCGTTACCGCGGGGTTAACCATCATCCTGCTGGCCAAGGCATTCCAATTCGGGGAGGCTATGCCCGGCGACCCGCGCCAGGTGCTGGTGGCGCCGCAGGCCTCGGCGCTAAAAGCCGTGGTCTCGGGCTTCATGAGCGGCCAGCCGGCCCCCTACATCTTGTTCGGCATCGGCGCCATGGTCACGGTGGTGCTGGAGATGCTCGGCCTGTCTTCGATGGTCTTCGCTCTGGGAATTTATCTGCCGCTGCAGCTGACCACGCCAATCCTGGCCGGCGGATTCCTCTCCCACCTGGTGAACAAGCGAGGCGAAAAGCTCGGCGGCCAGCGGGGCAAGACCGTCCGCGAGCGCGGCATCATCATTGCCGGCGGCTTGATGGCGGGCGGCGCACTCGGCGGAGTGATTGGAGCGGCACTCCGGGTGCTGCCGCGCTTCAAAGAAGAGTGGATTCAGACGCCGTTCTACGAGAATCTGGCGATCTCTCAAATTGTTTCCGCGTTGCTTTTTATCGGCCTGTGCCTGTATGTCTGGTTCCGTTCCTTAAAGAAGGAAGAGGAGGCGTGATGGATCAAGCAGGAAAATTTATTGCCGACGCGGTTCTCGGCATTGACACACTTTGGGGCGGCGACGTCATGTGTCCTTCGGGCACGGGGCGGTTTATTGCCGACTGCTGGTTTTCCGACGAACCGCTGCCTGCAGCCTACACGCATCCGGCGGCAGCGCGCCTGCGGCAATCGGGAGGCGTCGCGGGCAAGAACATTGATCGTGCGGCCGTGGATGACTATCTGCACGCCGTGGACCTTCCCCAGGCGATCGCCGGAATCAGACAGGAAGCGGAACAAATCGGGGGACTGCGCCGGCCGTTCCTGATCGGCATGGCAGATTCTTTCAGCGTGATGTGGGATCTCGCCATGGAAGTATTGGGCAGAGGCGCGGCGGTGCCGTATGCCCGCTGCGTGAACGCTTCGACCGGCAGGCCGCCGGAGCCTTCCCGGCCACAAGCCAAGCGCGAACGCGTTGCGGAATTACTCGGCCGGGCCGGCTATGCGTCGGCGAGCGCAGGCGGGCTATTGCCTGCGGTGGATGCCTGGCGCCGGGAGCGGGTGATCCCGATGGCATCGGTGCGCGGCCTGAGTACGGCGGTGATCGCGCATTTTGACAATCTCAGCGAGAAGAATCTGCTGCCGTATCTTCCTGCCGAATTGGCGAAGGTCCCGCGAGCAAACATTGACTTCCTTCCCATCAAGGACGCCTGGTTTTCCGGTTCGATGAACTACATCGGGCGGGCGCGGACGCCGGACGGTAATCCTAAGTACGAAGCGACCTACGAGATCAACGCGTCATTGCAGATGTCGTTTCCGGAGTTCGAACAACTCATAAGCCACGAAGTTGTGCCCGGGCACGTCACTACGTTTGCCTACTTGCAGCATTTGTATGTCCGGGGCAAGGCTGATTTCGAGGCGACAGTTCTCACTATGAACACACGCGCCGCCACTTTGTTTGAGGGCATGGCGAATAATGCGATCTTGATCGCCCATGGTGTCACTGAAGTCGACCAGCTGCCGGACGAGGATTTGCAGATCGGAGTACTGCTCGCCCTGCTGCAGGATGATGCCAAGAACCAGTCGTCCTATCTGACCTGGGGTGAAGGAAGACCGCAGGCGGAAGTTGCCGCCACGCTGCGACGCGACTTTCTGGTTACCGAGGAACGCGCCGACAAATTGTCTGGCGCCTGGGGACGGCATCCGCTGCTGGGTCGAATGTACCTGCCGGCGTACCGCTCGGGCACGGAGAAAGTGGCAGAACTGCGGCGCAGGTATCCGGCAGAGAGAGTGCTGCCGGCGATCTACGGGTGTTGCGGATTGGTGGATATACAAACGATCGAGCAGGTTTTGAAGGGCTAGAGCGTGTTTTGGGGCGGTTGAGACGCCACGAAACATAACGAGCGCCGGTGGAAGAGCGGCGCTTCAGCGCCGCGTTTGGCACGATTCAATGACTCCGGGCTTTAGCCCCGGCGGGCCTCAGGGCCTGAAGGCCGGACCCTTTGGGGGCTGGCACGTGGCCCTAAAGGGCCGCTCTTCCACGCTCGGTCAGACGTCATCGCTAAGACAGGCCGAGCGTCCGTTCAGCGGACGATGTCTACAAAACCAGGCGCTCTCTAAGCCCGACGCTTCTAACTAAGCAACCGAGGAGGTTCCCCCATGGAACCGTTTCGTCACCACATATTTGTCTGCACACAGGAGAAGCCCGAAGGGGTAACGTCGTGCCCCGGCAACCGATCGTGGACGGTTTTGCAGGCCCTGGAGCGGGAACTCGCCGCCCAGGGACTGGACAATGAAGTTCAGGTGACCACTTGCGGCTGCCTCGGGTTGTGCGATGAAGGACCGATCGTAATCACGTACCCGGAGGGCACCTGGTATCAGAAGGTCAAGGAAGAGGATGTTCCCGAGATCGTGAGTTCCCATCTGCGGTCCGGCAAAGCGGTGTCGCGTCTTGCGCGGAGCGATGCGCCAGCGATGAAAGCCGAGGCGACCGAACATCGCGACCGTTATCGCGCCATGTTGAAGGCCAAGGACAAAGCCGGCATCCTTCCTGACGATCTTTACGAGATGACGCGATCGTTCATGCCCAGCCGGGCACTGCTCACAGCGCTGGAATTAGACGTATTCACGGCCGTGGGCGAAGGCGCTTCCGCCGAAAACGCAGCCCGCAAAATGGGCACTGACCCCAGAGCTACCGAGATGCTGCTGAATGCGCTGGCGAGTCTGCAGCTGCTCGAAAAAAAGGACGGGACCTTTTTCAATACTGCGAGAAGTGCCCGCTTTTTCTCCGCGGATTCCCGCGACAACGCTCGCGACGGCATGCTGCACGTTGCAAACCTCTGGCACCGTTGGTCCACGTTGACGGAATGTGTTCGCGCGGGAACGTCGGTCGCGACCCGGGAGCGCAATGACGCCGGAGTGAAAGCGTTCATCGCCGCCATGGACCGCAACGCCCGCGAGCGGGCGGGCGCACTGGTGAAAGCAGTCGGAACCAGCGCCATCCAACGCATGCTGGACCTAGGCGGCGGATCGGCGGCATATTCCATTGCTTTCGCGCAGGCCATCCCGGAACTGAAGTCGGAGATTCTGGATCTCGGCGAAGTCATTCCGCTGACTCAGG
The DNA here is from genome assembly GCA_052326105.1 of Candidatus Sulfotelmatobacter sp. GTDB lineage: Bacteria > Acidobacteriota > Terriglobia > Terriglobales > Acidobacteriaceae > Sulfotelmatobacter. The sequence continues at coordinate 43,878 of JBKQRC010000067.1, forward strand.
AACATATTCGCAAAGCCGGGCTTGCCGGCCGCATCCGTACGCGAGTGGGCGATATGCTGCACGATCCGCTGGGGGAGAATTACGACCTGATTCTGGTCTCGCAGATCTGCCATATGTTTTCTGAGCAAGAGAATCGCGGACTGTTCCGCCGAGCCTATGACGCGCTGGCACCCAAAGGTCAGTTCGTGGTGCAGGACTTTATTCTGGAACCGGGCAAGACGGCTCCCCGTGCCGCGGCCCTGTTCTCGCTGAACATGCTGGTGGGGACGCGCGCCGGCAGCAGCTATAGCGAGCCGGAGTATGCGGATTGGTTGCGGGACGCTGGTTTCACCGAGGTCCGCCGCGTTCGCCTGCCCGGACCGAGCGGGCTGATGATCGGGGTCCGGGCCTAGAGACCTCATTTTCTTAGCTTTCGTATCGGCACCCTTCGGCTCGCGATGCTCGCTTAGGGCAGGCTGGAACCTGAAGCCGTGCGCCGATACGAAGCTCTGGTTTACGGACGAATCTCTGACTCAATCCTCCTAGGGGTGAGTGGTGATTTTCGTCTGATTGATCAGCGATTGGAGATCCGGGCCGTACTTCTTCACCATGTCGTCATAATCGGCCAGGAACAGGAGGTGGAATTGCACCACGAACGGGTCATCCAAACGCCGAAACAGGACGATTTCCTTTCCCGCTCCCTTGGGACGATCGACCAGGAAAGCCTTGTACGGCGGGTTCAGGGTCAGGCCGTCAAACGGCGTCGCCGTGTCCACCGCGTAGCCGTTGTCGCGCATGCGGGCAAAGGAGATCCGAATGTAATCGTCCAAATTGTCGACTTTTTGGTCGAGTTCCTCGACCAGCAAATCCATTACGAAACTCACCGCAACTTTGGACGCGTCACCGTTCTTTGGCGCCAGAACCGTCACATATTTCGAGGGCTGGGCCGCCTGGTGCCAACCTGCCGGCAGCGTGAAACTATAATTGAAGAGCTTTTCGTACTTGGCAAGCAGAGCCGCGGTATCCGGCACTTCCTTTCCCAGTCCATGGGCCTCGGCCATGGCGTGGAGTTGCCCCTGCTTGTAGAGTTCTCCGTAAATGTGAACGCATTCCTGTGCGACCGCGGCTGCGTAATCGGCTATGAAGGTGGAGCGATCCTTCAGGGCAGGATCAAACTCGTACGTCTTCACTCCAAAGGCGTTGGTTTGGCCTTTGGCAAGTTCTTTCCGCGTCGCGCTGTCGGTAAGCGTGAACTGCACATAGGAACCCGCGGAGAGGGTTGACCAGGCCCACATCGTGGCCATTCCGGCAAACTGTTCCCGGACGTCAAGAACGTACGGATAGCCGTCCGCCAGTGCTTTGCTGAAATCGATGGCTGATCCCGCGCTGTATGCGGATGAATCTGGCGGAACTACGGCTTCGAAGTAGGGCGTGCTCGCCTTGAACATGGCCGTCATCCCGGCCTCGATCACTGGCTTGCGATTGAACGGGCCTACGGTTTGCTCCAGGAGTTGCGATTCTTTCGAACGCTCCGATTTTTCCACCTTCTCTTCGATCAACAGGGGCGCCAGCGCAAGCGACGAAAGGCCGCTCCAAATGGTTCTTCCCCTCGATTCGTAACGCACGGTGAGAGGCTTGGTCGCGTCCACCAGCAACAAGATCCGAACCTTCTTGTCGGATTCGTTCGCTCCCGGCTTCCCAGGCGCGGCCCCGCTTGCGAAAGATGCGGAAACGGTACACAGCAGTATGAGTGCGCACGCGATGAAAGTGCGGAACCAATATCTGGAATGACGCTCGATGAGCACTGTGCCTGCATTCCATGTCAACGTTTGCATCGTGGTTGTCCTCCTGTCAGGTTGCTACGTCATCCCGTCTTCTGTCTGAAAGTACAAGGCGAGCAGGGCATGCGGGAGAGCGAAATTGCCCAGAATCAATGCTGTACAGGTTTCGTGGAAAGGTCAGTGATCAGGCTCACTTCCCAGGGTGATTTGGACACTCAGGCGGAGGAAGTTCGTGCCAAGGTTCTACGGCGGCGCTGAAAGTAAGGGGGCGCCCCTGGGAAAGAGACAGCCTAACGCGCAGCCATGGCGCCGACCAGCGACTGAAATACTTTCAGTCCGTCGGTGCAGCCCAATTCCGGTTCGGCAGAGCGCTCGGGGTGGGGCATCATGCCGAGGACATTTCCACCGGGACTGCAGATTCCCGCGATGTTGTCGAGGGAGCCGTTGGGATTCGCAGCGGCGGTGATTTCGCCCGCGGGCGAGCTATAGCGGAACACGATCCGGTTATTGCAGCGCAACTGGTCGAGCGTGTCGGGATCGCAGAAATAATTGCCTTCCATGTGGCCGATCGGAATGGTCAGCACTTCTCCCTTGGTGCAAGCGTTGGTGAAGGGAGTATCCACGTTTTCGATCCGCACCTGAACCGGCTTGCAAACATACTTGAGGCCGACGTTGCGCATCAGGGCTCCGGGCAGCAGGCCCGATTCGCAAAGAATCTGGAAGCCGTTGCAGATGCCGAGCACCAGCCCGCCGCCATCGGCAAACTTGCGCACCGATTCCATCACGGGCGAGAACTTGGCAATGGCTCCGGTGCGGAGGTAATCGCCATAGGCGAAACCGCCGGGGACGATGATGGCGTCGCAATTTTCCAGGTCGTGCGAATCGTGCCACAGAAATGTGACGGGCTGCTTAGCGACTTGCTGGATGGTCCAGTAGGCATCGTGATCGCAATTCGAACCGGGGAAAATGATGACGCCGAATTTCATTGCCGCCCTCAGTTATAGGGATTTGCCGCTAGTGTAGCACGCATGATGAAGCGCTTGAGATGTTCCGATTGTGGCAGAGTTTCAGATCGGCTATCCCCTGCTGGGGGATTCGCGGCCTTTCTTCGTGGACTTTGCGGTACAAGATCCTAAACCGCAAAGGACGCGATGGATTTCGCGAAGGACGCGAAGAAGGCATACCAGACGTGGCTAGGGATTTTAGTGAGGGACTACCGATAAGAGGAAGGAAGCAATGGGCGCGCGTTGACGAAATGGAGGCGCAACGGGGCGCGCGCCCAAGCCCGGAAAAACCGTTCTACAAAAGCCCCTGCGACCGAAAACGTGTAACCGGATCCGCCACCGGAGCGCCTTGCCGCCGGAAAATCCAGCGGGCCACCGCAAAGCCAAGTGCCGCGTAACACAGATGCATCAATCGCATACACACCCCCCACACTCGGGATCAGTGACCTAACCCACAGGGGAGGATCCAACTACAAACTCTATCGGCAAGATAACGCCGGTCTATCAGGCGGGCAAGGCACAACAGTGCCATCCCGGTGGCACGGAAGTAATAGAAGTAATGCGGAAAGTTAATAGCCAGGCGAGCCATTGCGCCCGCCTCGGGTGAAATAGGATCGGATGCCCAAAGAGATGTCCGATGTCCAAAGACCGGAGCTCGAAGGATCAGTGGGCCGGAACCTCTTCGTCCGCTGCGCGGCCTGCGGGTGGGACCACCACGGTTGAGAGGCTGCCTTCGGCAGTGAGCTTCTGGAAGGCGGCCAGGTCGCGGCGCTGCACATCCTCCCAGCGGACGACAAGTTCCCCGCTCTGCCGCTTCAGTTTCTCGAACTGGCGCTGTTCGGCTTCGGTGGGAGCGGAATCGGCGCTGCCCGCGTGCATGGCGAGGACGGCCAGTTTGGCGTCCAGCTGCGGAGGATAGGCGAGCGAGTCCTCGTTGGCGCTGATGGTGAGGTTGAGGAGATCCTCCCGGATCGCGACCAGCTTCTTTTCAAGATCATCGGCGGCCGCCGCAATCGTTTTGGCGCTGGCGTTTTCCGGCAACCGCCTCTTCAGCCCGGTCAACTGCGAACGCACGTCCTGAATCTGGTTGACGGCGTCGTAGACGCGGCTCAGTTCATCGCGCGTTCCGAGCAGCAGGTTGAACTGCTGCTCCAGATCAGCCTGGCTGACGTTCACCCGCGGATCGAGTTTCAAATCGAAGGCCGCATTCTGGCTTTGCTGGCCCACGGTGAGTCGAACCTGGTATTGAGCCGGAACAGCCACTGGGCCGCGCGCTCCGTTGCCATACTCCCAGAGGTAGTAGCCAGGAACGCGGTGCGCCTCTTCGTAGCGCAGATCCCAAACAAAGCGATTCAATCCGGCTTCCGGCTTGATCTGTTTTTCGGGCTTTTTGTCGTCCGGATCCAGCGGCTCTTCCAGCGGTTCGAATTCCGCGCTCGAATATTTGCGAATGACCTTGCTGGAGGCATCGAGGATTTCGATCTTGATCTCCGTGCCGGCCTTGGGCGCTTCCTTCAGGAAGTAGTAGATCGCCGCGCCCGCGGGAGGATTGTCTCCGGTTCGCTTAGAGGGATGCCGTTCGCCAGTGATTCCCGCCTGAATGCGGTAAGCGGTTGCGGGTGAGTACAGGAAAACGTCTTTCTGCTCGAGTTCAGCGCTGTACTGGCGAAGCGGCGTGACGTCGTCAAGGATCCAAAAAGACCGGCCGTGTGTGGCGACGACGAGATCGTTGTCTTTCACCGTCAGGTCATGAACCGGCGTGGTCGGGAGATTTAGTTGCAGCGGACGCCAGTTCCCACCGTCATTAAACGAGACGAAGACGCCTTGCTCGGTTCCGGCATAGAGCAGCCCGCGCTTTTTCGGATCTTCACGAACCACGCGCACGAAAGTCGTGTCGGGAATCCCGGTGGTTAGTTTCGTCCACGTTTTGCCGTAGTCGCTGGTTTTGTAGATGTAAGGATGCAGATCATCGAACTGATGGCGATCCACGGCGACGTAGGCCGTGCCGACGTCGTGCGCGGACGCGTCAATCTGGCTGATGCGGCTCCACTCCGGCATGTCTTTGGGAGTGATGTTGGTCCAGGTTTTGCCTTCGTCTTGCGTCAACTGGACCAGTCCATCGTCGGTACCGACCCAGAGCAATCCCTTGGTAATCGGCGATTCCGCCAGAGCGAAGATCGTGTCGTAGTACTCGGTGCCGGAGTCGTCAATCGTAATATCGCCGCCCGAGGCTTTCTGCTTGCTCTTGTCGTTGCGGGTGAGATCCGGGCTGATGGCCTGCCAGTGCACGCCGCCGTCGGTCGTCTTAAACAAAACCTCGGCAGCGTGGTAGAGCGTGTTGGGATCGTAGCGGGAAATCAGCAAGGGTGCCGTCCACTGGAAGCGGTGTTCGAGATTGGCGGCGCCATGGGCGTCGGAAGGCTCGGGTTGCTCGGTGATCGACTTGACCTGACCGATGCGGCGATCGTAGCGCGTGAGGGTTGCCTGATAATCCGCGGCATATACCACGTTGGGGTCGGGCGGATAAGGCGCGATGTAGCCCGCCTCGCCACCGCCCACGTCGTACCAGTCGCTGCGGTCGATGGAGCCGTTGTCGCTGCGGCTGGCAATGGCGACGCTGCCGGCATCCTGTTGCGATCCGTAAACGCGATAAGGCGTGGCCGCGTCGGTGATGACGTGGTAGAACTGCGCGGTCGGCTGATTGTCCTCGGAGGTCCAGTTGTTGCCGCCGTCGAGCGTGACCGTAACGCCGCCGTCGTTGGAGGCGATCATGCGCCGGGTGTTCAGGGGATCGATCCAGAGTCCATGATTGTCGCCGTGCGGGACTTTGACCTTGTTGAACAGGTGGCCGCCGTCGGTGGACTTGTAGGTTTCAACATCCATGATGTAAACCACGTTCTCGTCGCGCGGGTCGGCAATGATGTGCATGTAATACCAGGGCCGCTGCCACAGGCTGTGGCTGGGGTTCACCGCTTGCCAGGAATCGCCGCCGTCATCGGAACGATAGAGGCCTCCATCGGGATTGTGGGCCTCGATGAGGGCGTAAACCCGTTCCGAGTTCGCGGCCACGGCCACGCCAATCTTTCCGTAAGGTCCTTTGGGCAGGCCGTGCTCTTCGATATGTTTCCAGGTCGTGCCGCCGTCACTGGAGCGGTAAAGGCCGCTGCCCGGACCGCCGCTCGCCATACTCCAGGAAGTGCGGCGCGCCTGCCACAGCGCAGCAAAAAGAATGTTGGGGTTGTGCGGATCGAAAGCAACATCAATGCCGCCTGTGTTTTCGTCCTTGTAAAGAACTTTCTCCCAGGTCTTGCCGCCGTCGGTGGTGCGGAAGATACCGCGCTCCGTGTTCGAACCGAAAGGATGGCCGAGAGCGGCGACGAAGGCGATGTCGGGATTGGTGGGATGAATGATGACCTTGCCGATGGCGCGCGAATCGCGCAGGCCGATGTTCTTCCAGCTCTTGCCGCCATCTAAAGATTTGTAGACTCCGTCGCCGTGCGAGATGTTGCCGCGAATGCAGGCCTCACCAGTCCCGACGTAAAGAACGTTGGGATTGGAATTGGCCACGGCAATGCTGCCGATCGCCGACGTACCTTCTTTATCAAACACGGGCGACCAGGTCATGGCGCCGTCGGTGGATTTCCAGACTCCGCCGCCGGTGGCGCCGAAATAGTAGGTGGTCGGGTCGCCGGGAATGCCCGCCGCGGTCAAAGACCGTCCGCCGCGGAACGGACCGATCAGGCGGTACTTCATGCCTTTGAAAGCTTTCTCCTCGGGCTTGGCAGATTCCGAATCGCCGGAACTATTGTCCGCCGCGGCCGCGGGAGCCGCAGGCTGGGCTGTCTGTGCCGGCTTCGCCGGTTTCGATGGCCGCTCCGGCTTGGTCTGGGCGAAGGCGGCAGTGGATGCCAACAGTGAGAATGTGATTGCGAAAATCAACCGTGCAACAAGTGACGCTTTCGTACGAAGGCTATGTGGGCCCATGTTTGGGATTCTCTCCGGGAAAGAAAGTGAACAATTGGCTATCTTAATCCTGCGGAAGGATGCCGGAAAGGGGCGGGAGGATGTTGGGCATGGAAACCCCAGCCCGGGCCGAGGCCAGCCCATCCTTTTCCCACCCGTTTCTTCTGGGCCCACTCTACTGAGGCTGCCCCAGTTTTCTAACGTCTCACTTGCTCAACAGAACTTTTTTCGCCGCTTCCAGTTCCTTGCGCTTGGCGTCGTCCACTTTGGGATAAGCCGGGTCGAGAGATTCCAGCGTCGCCACGATTACCGTCGAGACGACGAGGTGGGTGAACCACTTGTTATCCGCCGGCACGACGTACCAGGGAGCATGCTCGCTCGCCGTGTTGCGGATCATATCTTCGTAGGCTTTCTGATAGTCGTCCCAGCATCCGCGCTCGCGGATGTCGGCCGCCGAGAACTTCCAGTTCTTTTCCGGTTCCTCCAGCCGCGCCAGGAATCGCCGCTTCTGCTCCTTCCTGGAAACATTCAGGAAGAACTTGCGGATGACGGTTCCGCTGCGAGCCATGTGCCGCTCAAAGCAGCGGATGTCTTCAAAGCGTTCCTCCCAAATGTTTTTTCGGATCAGAGACTCCGGCGTCTTCTGGCTCTTCAGAATCTCCGGATGAACTCGAACCACCAGCACTTCTTCGTAGTACGACCGGTTAAAGATGCCGATGTGTCCGCGCTCGGGCAGGCTGCGGGTCGTACGCCAGAGGAAGTCATGCTGCAGTTCCAGATCCGACGGAGCTTTGAAGGAATAAACCTGACAGCCCTGCGGATTCACTCCCGACATGACGTGCTTGATCACGCCATCTTTTCCCGCCGCGTCCATCGCTTGAAAGATCAGCAGCAGGGCCCAGCGGTCTTGCGCGTACAGTTTGTCCTGCAACTCCGCCATCTGGGCAATGCTCTCCAGCAAAGCCCGTTCGGCATGTTCCCTGGAGTGCCAATGTCCGGTGAATGCCGGATCGAAATCTTTTAGGCGGAAGTGCTTGCCGCTATCCACGTGGAAGGTCTTGGCTAGCTTCTCGGTTTTCATTCTTGATGACTCCGTGTATTAGGTCTTCTTATTCGGTCTTCCTGGGCCGCTTCACGCGCCAACCGGTTTTGCGCTTACGGAAGGCAGCTTGGCCTGTTGCCAGGCGTCGAATCCGCCAATCACGTTGATCACATTCGTGAATCCGGCGCGCTGCAGCAGGCTGCTGGCAATCATGCTGCGATATCCGCCTTTGCAATGTACAGCGATGGGCACGTTGCGATCCATCTCCGGCGGAGATACTCTGAAATTGTCCAGCGGCCACCAGATCGCGTTCTCGATGTGCGCAGCGTCCCACTCCGGCTCGCGGCGCACGTCCAGCACTTGCACCGTCCCCGACCGCAATTGCGCATCGAGTTCGCTCACTGTCATCTGGGAGAGTATGGCCACGGGAAGGCCTGCCTGCCTCCATGCCGCCACTCCTCCCTGAAGATACCCATCCAGAACTTCTATTCCCACTCGCGCCAGCCGGACGCGCGCCTCCTCCAACTGTTCGTCCGACGCGGCGATCAGCACCGGATGCGCCGCCAATCCCAGCACCGTGCCTGCCCACGACGCAAATTGTCCGGACAGCGCGATGTTCACCGACCCGGGCACATGCCCGGCGGCAAATTCGTCACCCGAACGGAGGTCGAGGGCAAGTTCGCCATCGTCCAGCATGGTTTTTAGTGCGGCAGGCTCAATGGCCCGCAGCGCAGGCAATTCCGACAATGCCGCAGCGCCGGCGCGGTTGATCTCGGCATCCTTGAGAAAATATTCCGGCCGCGCCGGAAGGTTCGCGGTCAGCTGCGCGATGAACTCTTCCCTGCTCTTGATCTGCAACGCATAGTTGGTCAGGCGCTCCGTGCCGATCGTGGACGAGCGCTCGGCACGCATATTCTTCCCACACAGCGAACCGGCGCCGTGGGCCGGGTAGACCAGAACATTGTCCGCAAGCGACAGCAGCTTGTGGTGCAGGCTGTCGTAGAGCATGCCGGCAAGTTCGGACGGCGTACACCTGGTGGAGAGGTCGGGACGGCCCACATCACCAATAAACAATGTGTCGCCCGTCAGCACAGCCCATGGCGCGGGCGACTTCTCCTTGTCTGTCACGACCAGGCAGATGCTTTCGGAAGTGTGCCCCGGCGTCTCCAGCACGCGGATCGCGGCCTGCCCGAATTTCAGCTCGAAACCGTTGCGCACGGCGACATGCGGGAAGGTCGCTCCGGACTGCGCACCCATATAGATCTTGGCCCCGGTGCGGGCGGCTAATTCTCTATGTCCGGACACGAAGTCGGCGTGCAGGTGAGTCTCAAAAATGTGGCGGATCGCGACCCCATGCTCGGCCGCTGCCTTCAGATACAGCTCCACGTCCCGTTGCGGGTCCACCACCACGGCTTCGCCCTCGGAAGCCAGCATGTAGGAAGCATGCGCGAGGCAGCCCAGATAGAACTGTTCGAAGTACATAGAGCACACTCCGGCAGACGTGCCTACCGATGCTAAAACAAATTGTGGGCCAATGCCATGATTAGCGAGGAGAGTGTTCGAACGGGAGAGCCAGATTTAGGCGGGCAGCGGAGCCAGGAATTCCAGGCCAAAGCAGAACCCGTTGCGGGAACGAACGATGGCGGAGACGCGCGAGTGGTAAGGCGCGTCGAACTCAAGTTCCAGCAGGTCGCCGGGGTTCAGCAGTAGGCCGGCATACAAGACCATGCCGCCCTCGCTCAATTCGGTGCCGCGGCCGGGAACCACGGTGGTCGAGAACCCCTTGGAGGTCAACACACGGACGGGCAAGTCAACCGGAAGCCGGTTCCAGCGGCGGATGTTCTCGGGCTTCAGCATCGCTCTACATGATTGGTCCTGGGGCAGAATCCATCAAATTACGAAGGGGAAACCAGACCCTGACCGCGAGTACAGGGCGAACAACCGACAAAACGCAAGTGCGACCCGCACTGATAAGAGCACGTTTCACGCAGAGCTCGCGACCGAGCCTGTCCCGCCCCGAGCCGCACACCGCCAAATCCGCGTGCTACATTGAATTAATGCGCCCGGAAATCGAGCAGGCCGTGCATTTGCTGCAGCGCGGAGACGATGCGGCCCTCGAACAGGCCCTGGCCCTGCTGCAAAACACGGTTTTCTCCTTCAGCATGCGCGTCTGCGGCCAGCGCCAGGACGCCGAAGACACCATGCAGGAAGTCCTGCTGAAGTCGGTTCCTCACCTGCCCAAATTCGACAGTCCGAAGGCGCTCCTGGTGTGGCTCTACAAGGTAGCCAAGAATCGATGCTTGATGAGCCGGCGCCGCAGCAAGTTTGCCCCTGCGCAAGAGCTCTCGTTAGACGAACTGATGCCCGACCGCAAAGAACTGGAGCGGCTCACCGCCGATGGCAGCATCAATCCTGAGGCGTTTGCCATTCGCAGCGAAGAAGCGGGACGCCTGCGGGAAGCGATTCAACGGCTGCCGGCGCAATATCGCATCGTGCTGGTGCTGCGCGACATGGAGGGACTCACCGACGACGAGGTTGCCGAAATTACTGGGCTCCGTTCCGGAACTGTCCGGGTTCGCCTGCACCGGGCCCGGCTCTTCGTGAGAAAAGAGCTGATGAGAGCCTGGGAACCTCCGCATGGCGAGGCTCACGACGCTGTCGCTTCGCCCACCGCAACCACGAAGCCGCAGTCAGTGGTCCACTGCAAAGCGATGTTCGCGGAACTCTCCAACTATCTCGACGAGCAGTTGGATGATTCTCTCTGCGAGGAGCTGGAACGCCACATGGACGGTTGTGGGCCCTGCAAAGTGTTCCTGGCCAGCCTGGAAGCAACGATTGCAGACTGCCGGAAATCGCCCGCGGAGGATCCCCCGCGCAAAGAAGCTCTCCAGCTTCGCCGGGAACTGGTCGAGAGCTACAAGCGTGCGCTTGGGGTTGTAAGGCCCGGAAGGTCGTAGGGTGGCGCTGGAGAAAGGTGCTGTCCAATGACTTCTCGGCGGCACGTTATTCCGTACGCTCATAAGACGGGAAATCGGCCGGCATTTCTGCGGGATGAGCCGTTTGTTATTTTTGAGGGTTAGTTGGGTCAGTCTCGCAGGATGCGGCGCGGGCGAGGAGGAGGTCGCGTTCGCGGGTGTTGCGGGTAAGGCCGGCCGCGCGCGAGAACTCGGTGCGGGCTTCGGGGTGGCGGCCTAGTTTGTAGAGGAGGTCGGCGCGGACGCTGGGAAGAAGATGGTAACGCGAGAGAGAGGGTTCGGAAGCGAGGGCGTCTACGAGTGTGAGTCCGGCCTGGGGGCCGTGGGCCATGGAGACGGCTACGGCACGGTTGAGTTCGATGACGGGGGATGGAGTGAGCTGGGCGAGTTCGGTGTATAGGATGACGATGCGGTGCCAGTCGGTTTCGGATGGCGTGCGGGCGCGCGCGTGGCAGGCGGCGATCTCGGCCTGGAGGAGATAGGGGCCGCGGGTGGTGTTGATTTTATGAGCGCGCTCGATTGCGGTTAGTCCGCGACGGATTAGGAGTTGATCCCATTGGGTGCGGTTTTGATCGAAGAGTAGGACTGGTTCGCCGTTGGAGGTGACGCGGGCGCGGGCGCGGGAGGCCTGGATCTCCATGAGGGCGACCAGGCCGTGGACTTCTGGTTCGGTGGGAGTGAGTTCGGCGAGGATGCGGCCGAGGCGGAGCGCGTCTTGGCAGAGGGTGGGGCGCATGAGATCGTCGCCGGTGGTGGCGGAGTAGCCCTCGTTGAAGATCAGGTAGATGACTTCGAGGACTGAGGAGAGTCGGGCGGCGAGCTCGGGGCCGCGGGGAACCTCGAAGGGGATGTGCTTGTCGGCGAGGGTGCGTTTGGCGCGGACGATGCGCTGGGCGATGGTGGGTTCGGAGGTGAGGAAGGCGCGGGCGATCTCGTCGGTGGTGAGGCCGCCGAGGAGACGGAGGGTGAGGGCTGCGCGGGACTCGGCGGGGAGGATGGGATGGCAGGCGATGAAGACGAGGCGGAGGAGGTCGTCGCTGATGGTGTTGTCGAGAGTGGAGTCGAGGTCGGGTGAGGTTTGTTCGAGGGCTTCGAGTTCGCGGGCGAGCTCTTCGTGTTTGCATTCGGCGACGGCGTTGCGGCGGAAGAGATCGATGGCGCGGCGTTTGGCGGTTGCGGTGAGCCATGCCGCGGGATTATCGGGGACGCCAGATTGCGGCCACTGTTCGAGTGCGGCAACGAGTGCCTCTTGGGCGAGGTCTTCGGCCAGGCCGACATCGCGGGTGAGGCGCGTGAGTACGGCGATGACCCGCGCGGACTCGATGCGCCAGACGGCTTCGATGGTGCGGTGTGTGGCGTGATGTGGATCGGTAGCGGACACTGCTACCGATCACACCAGCTTTCGATCCGTGGTGCAAGTGCGGCTATTTGTTGGCGGCCTGATTTGGCAGCTCAGCCCGTTTCGCTACTTTGTGCTTGATCTGCTCTTCGGTCAGGATGGGTGCGAAGTCTTCCATCTCAAAGACCTGGCGGATTTCGACTTCGTAGTCGCCGGGGCCGCAGTTGGGGCCACGCTTGACCCACTCGATGGCCTCTTCGAGGGACTTGACCTGCAAGATCGAGAAGCCGGCGACGAGCTCCTTGGCCTCGGTGAAGGGGCCGTCGACGACGGTACGAGACTTGCCGGAGAATTTGACGCGTGCGCCTTTGGAGCTGGGATGGAGGCCATCGAGGGCGAGCAGGACGCCAGCCTTCATGAGCTCTTCGTTGTACTTGCCCATCTCGAGCAGGAGCTGTGGATCGGGGAGGGCGCCTTCTTTTTCTGACTCTGGGGTTGTTTTGACGATGACCATGAATCGCATTGCGAGATCTCCTTTGGGTTGAGCGATGGTTGAGAGCCAGTTGGATCGCTGTTGCCCGCTATCGTACTGGCTCTCTGCTGATACGTCGAACGAGGTGTGGCCGAATCGACATGAGAACGGAGTTTAATTAATTATTTTTCGGGGAGACGCAGGATAGTCTAGATTACGGATTTTATTGAGGCAGGTTGAGCATGTGGTTTCCAACCCTTTCCAATTCACGTGGAGCCCTCCGGGCAGGAGATTATAGATCGGGTATCCTAAGACGCCATTGCTGGCTCGCGCCCTTTCGTGTTCCGCGAGAAGCTGTTACGATATTTCTGTGACGACGATTTGCTCAGTTTCTTATTGGCGGTTTATTAGCGGTTTTGACCCGAGTGGAAGCAGTCTGGGTCGTCCGGAGCAGATTGGGCAATTCATGCAATTCGTGCAACGCCGCCTAAACACTGGCGAGTGCGCATCTTGTTGATTTGGCGAGTGGGGACGTAGTTCAGTTGGTTAGAACGCTGCCCTGTCACGGCAGAGGCCGCGGGTTCGAGTCCCGTCGTCCCCGCCATTCATTCTAAAGTGGTTAATGAATGGTGCTTCCACTCAAGTCTACCCACAATTTCACCCACACCCTCATTGGACGGTTTCCCTTTCGAATCCCACCGCGTCAAGAAATTTGTCTTGAGTGGCGACGTGCGACAACTTCCTGCGAGCCGGCTTGTCGTTCCTAATGCTTTCGGTATACGCTCTGGTACTCGCTTGCGAGCCGAAGGGGGCGACTTCGCCTGAGCGGCGCATGAAGGACATGACCGCCAATGACGACTTCGAACGGTTCCGGACCGGCGCGGCGAAGTATGCCGCCTATCTCGAAACGCCCGAGGGCCGGTTGCGCCTCGATCTCACCTTTGCCAACTTGCAGGAGTTCCTGCCGCCGGGCACACGGCCTTTCCACGTTCTGGACCTTGGGGGCGGTACCGGCGCCATCGCGGTGCGCCTGGCGCGACTGGGTCTTCACGTCACGTTGCTGGATTCCTCCGCAGAGATGTTGGATATCGCGACGCGCGCTGCGCGGGAAGCAGGAGTCACGGAGAGGATTACGCTGAAACACGGCGACGCTGCGCGGTTGGCAAGCTTGTTCCACGCCGATTCGTTTGATGTAATTCTCTGCCACAATATCCTGGAATATGTTGACGACCCGCGTGCTGTGTTGCGCAGTGCAGCTCGCGCCCTGCGAGATCGGACCAGCATAATCTCGGTCTTGGTGCGCAACCAGGCAGGTGAGGTATTAAAGGCCGCAATCCAAGACGGCGACCTGGCCGCGACCGAGCATAATCTCACCGCGGAGTGGGGACATGAGTCCTTGTACGGAGGAAGGGTGCGGCTGTTTACGGCGGAGAGCCTGCAAGCCATGCTGCTCGAATCGTCACTCGTGGCAAATGCGGAGCGTGGCGTACGGGTTTTGTCGGATTACTTGCCCTCGAGGATTTCCCGAAATGAGGAGTACCAGCGGATTCTGGAGCTAGAGCGCAAGCTGGGCAGGCGACCGGAGTTTGCCGCAATCGCGCGCTACAGGCATTGCCTGGCACATCGCGCAGATCCAATTCACGCAAGCCAGTCATGAAGGACGGTTCATGAACAACGTTACGGCCCAGTCCTCGTTGTGCGGACCTCGCATGACTGATGCCGGTCTTTCGCTCGGGCTCGGACTTACCAACGAGTGTAATCTCGCCTGCGCCTTCTGCTACCGCGATCCGACTCGCGCGGATCGTCTTTCCCTGGATCAAGTGAAGACAGTCATGGAACGCTTGCCCATACGGTCGGTGAATCTCGGCACCGGTGAGAACGGCATGCATCCCGACTTCAAGGCAATACTGGCCTACCTGAAGACAAAACCGGTCAAGCTCACCATCACTTCCAACGGTCATAGTGTTGCTGTTTTGGAAGACGATGAACTGCGAGCCTTCCATGACGTTGAGTTCTCTCTTGACTACCCGATGCAAGCCGAACAGGATGCACAGCGCGGGCAGGGCAATTGGGCGCTCATCCACCAGCAGGCAGAGCGGTGTGTAAGGCTGGGTATTCCTGTCACCATCATCGCCGTCATGATGAAATCGAACTACCTGCGTCTAGCGGATGTGGCGCGAGTAGCCAAACAGTTTGACGCTCCGTTGCGAGTGAATGTCTACCAAGCCGTGCGATCGGACGCCTACGCCCCGAGCTACGAAGAGTACTGGGAAGGGTTCCGGCGCCTTTTTGAGGAGACCGATGTCATCGCGATTGGCGAGCCGCTGGTTCGCGCCATGGCGGGCCTCCCACCGCTCCCCGGCGGTTGTGGCGTGAGCACCGTGCGCGTGACACCACGAGCTACGACACAACCCTGCGTCTATTGGCCAGGATCAGGGGAGCCATTTTCAGACTTGATTTCTGAAGGGGCCAACATTCTGAGCTCAACACCCTTCGAGCAGGCACGCACACTTCCTCAAACCTGCAATCAGTGCGAGTTCCGTGAGTCGTGCCACGGCGGATGTGCCGGACGGCGACGCCTGCAAGGCGCACTCCTGGAGCCTGACTCTTATTGTCCGATCATTCGCGGGCAACGCCCGACCCTACGGATCCGCATGGCCGCAAATCGCGATCTGCCCAAACTGAGTAGTTCCTGCACCACCGTCGTGATCGCCAGGTAGTCTGATTCCTGACGAATGACATCAGCTTGTCCTAATAAGGCCGCCCTGCGTTTATTCCGCTTTCATCCAGGTGTTTGAGCCCGTCACCTTGACCGCGACGTCCGAGAACCAGATCCGTATCGGACTGCCATCAGCGAAGCCGCGGCGATCAGTCGAGAAGAGCAGAGGGCCTGCCTTTTTTTGGCCTCCCCACGTTGCGAACACTAAACTTGGCTTTTTGGCGCCGCCGCGATGGTAAACCCAATATTCGATGCGGCCGTCTTTGCCCACGTAAAGTTCCCAGGTGTCGCCGGGCGTGTAACCGCCGCCCTCCGCGGGATACTTTACTGCCACCAGTTCAGCCATGCCGCTACCTACCGGCAGGTTATACGTACCGGCATCGATCACCGCGGGGCTGCTGTCCCAGTAAGCCTTCAAGGGGAAAAGAAGCGTGTAGTTATCGTTGATGAATCCCGGGTCAACGTCGTTCTTCACGGAGTCGGGCTGGCTGCTGAGCTCGGAGCGCTTGTAGGTAACCTTAACCGGCTTGCCGTCTTTATCCTTCCCTTCATAGGTGACCTGGGTGGTCTTGGGCTCCCATTCCCACGAACGGGAAACATTCACTGTGCCCCATTGTAAGCTCCACGTATATCGGATCGCCTCGATCTTATCCCACGAATCGAGGCCATAGGTCTTAGCCACCTTCTCGAAAATTGGCGGCCGCTGTTGCGCCCCTAAAGTTGCTGGGAGGACCAAGAGCATGTTGAAGGCTAAAAGGCGGATCACATCGAGTCGGCCCAGATTTCTCATAAACGTCCCTCCTCGGTGAATTGAACAGATGTTGCGTTGGATGAAACTCCCGGAGTTCCGGTTACAGAATTCGTGGGTTGGCCGAAAAGGTTTGACTGGACTAATTCGTTTGACTGTCGAGGCGCCGTCTGCGCACGAGCCGGCGCAAGGCGATAATTGCCGCAGCTATTGCCAAGCATCCGTATTCCACGAGCATTACCCAGCCGGGAAGAGCTCCCCATGGACGCCCCAGTGCGCGCAAATGCCATTGCACGTAAACGGGGAAAATGCTCACGGTCCAGAGAATGATCGGCAGCGTCGAGGCCGACGTCAGAAATGGCAGCAGCCAGAGCAGATACCACGGGAATACGGCGGGCGCGCATAAAAGAGATGCTGCCATGGGCCAGGCAAACATGGGCCAGGCAAATTGATCCGGAGACCACTCGGGCGCCGCGCGTCTTCGCCTCAGCCAGGTTGCAGTCGCTAATCCGACGAGCACTGCCAAACCAGCCAGCAACTGCGGAGGCGCTACCCGATCGAGTGCCGCGAACACGGGACCGTTAAAGCGGAAAGTCTGCACATACGTGCCCAGCGAACCGGTCGGAATGTGGCCATGGTCAAGAAACGAATGATTCAGAAATGGCACGTACAAAAGTCCGACCACGGCTGCCGCCAGCACAGCGTCGCGAATGCGTACGCGCTTCCAGTAAAGGGGCAAGAGTACAATCGGCAGGAATTTCACCGCTACGGCTAGCCCAAATGCGACGGCCGCAGTCGCCCGCCATCGGCGCACCAGCGCAGCGGCGGACACCACCAACAATAGCGCGCCCACAATGTCGATGTGACCGCTTCCCGCCACCTCAACGGCCAACAATGGGTTCCAGGCGAACGCCAGAACCAGGTGCGCTCCCTGCTGGTTACGACGCAAGACATCGAGCAACAGGAACATGATTGCGAAATCGCAAACCACAAATGCCGCTTTCATCGCGAAGGTAGATTCATGGATCGCGGTTACTGCGCGGAAAAAAAGTTGCGCTCCTGGGGGATACGGGCTCGGCAGATCCGGGTTGTTCAAGTTGCGGGTTTCCGGGGTATGCAGTCCCCGAACGGCAGGATCGCTGGGAACGACAAGATAAGGGTTGTAGCCGAGCCTCTGCAGGCGGCCATCCCAGACATATCGATGGATATCATCGTCGGCGCCAGCGGGCAGCCGAAGAAATTCAATGTGCCACACAGCAGCCAGAACGAACCCAATGACGACGACGCGCCGGGAAATGTGCCGTTCGAATTTTGGTCTTGCGAAAAACTCGCGGACCGCTAACAGGTAGGCGATGCCCGCAAGCGTCAGAGACGCCATGAAACACGGCCCACCCCGATCGCCGAAATGGCGTGAGCAGATCGTCAGGGCCGCAAACAGGACGGCGCCAAGTAGGTACACTCTCCATTCGGCGGTAATTTTCAAAGTTCTCCCGTGTGGAGCGGGCACTCCTGCCCGCTTTGCTTGCGGCGGCAAGAGCTAGCGGGCAGAGCCTGCCCTGCGCTTGTCGAAGGGAGTGCCCGCTCCACATAATCTCTCCCACTCTCTAAGCCACTCCGCCGTGCGCGGCGCCCTTGTCGGAGCCAGTCGCAACTCCACTGCGAGGCGACTCAAATCCTCTGCCGTGTCGATGTCATAAAAAAGATCTGCGAACCCTATGGAGAGCTCAAGATCGCGTGCGCGCGACAGGAGTCTCTCCAGCGCACTGCTGGTGCCCATTCCGTCGTGTACGAAAAGCGTAGGATAGAACGCCTTTGCGCCTACCAGATAGTAACCTCCGTCGTGCGTTGGTCCCACGACCACGTCGTGTGCGGCCAGCGTTTCGAACGCGGCTTCGAGAACAGAACGCGGCAGGTGCGGGCTGTCGCTGTTGAAGGCGATGGTGCGTCGTGGATGGGCGTCCCTTGGATGATCTTCTCTGTGTTGATCTTGCGCGAAGTGCGCAAACACCGAAGTGAGACCTGCGGCAAGGCCTTCACCTTTCTGGGCAACCACACTCACTCCGTTGCCTGCCAACTGCGCCAACTCCTTTACGTCCGACTCTGGGCACATGATGGCGACTTCCACGCCGGCCACTTTCAATGACCGCGCCAGCGCCAGCGTGTCGTCGAGAAGACAACAATAAAAAGCGGTGACGGCCTCAGGAGAAAGTCTGGGCGCCAGACGGGTCTTGACCGCGCCCGGCTTCGGTGCTTTCGCCATGATGACCAGCACACGATCGCTGCCTGACGAACGCACCACCGCCTCGCTTAAAGATTTCATAGATTGCTGCGGAATAATATACGACGCGGACGGGTGGCCCACTCAAGCCCGCTTTTGGCTTGAGTGGGGACACTCTTCTAGACTCAGGCTGCCCGCCGTGTCCCGGCTTTTCGCCGCCGGAAATAATAGCGCACTATCAAGCTGAGAATGAACCAACCCGCGCCGAGTGTGCCCTTGACCGTCCCGCTGATCTTCGATTTTCCGATGCGCGGGTAGTAGCTCACCGGAACTTCAACCACGCGGAATCCGGCGAGGGCGCCCTTGAGGATCATCTCAACCGCCCAGCCATAGGAGGTTTCTTCGAGGGCGAGAACGCGTAGTACATCGGCGCGGGCAGCGCGAAACGGGCCGAGATCGCTGATGTCTAATCCGTACAGAAGCCGGATCAGGCCGGCGGCGAGACGATTCCCAAACACCTGATGCCATGGCAACGCCCCGGCAATACGCTGCTCCCGGAGGCGGGAACCGAGCGTGATGTCCGCGCGCCCATCAATGATTGGCGCTAAGAGAATCGGCAGTTCGAAGGGCCGATCGCTGTAGTCGCCATCGAGGAACACAACCACGTCCGGGGAATTTGCCGCGGCCAGACCGGTGAGGCACGCTCGCCCATAGCCGCGGCGCGGTTCCTGCACCACGCGGGCTCCCATGCTTGCGGCGATCTCGGGCGTCCCGTCATTCGAGTTACTGTCGACAACGATCACTTCTGTTACGAGATCGGACGGAAGATCCGCAAGAACGCGTGGAATCGCCTCCGCTTCATTGTGGGTGGGGATGATGACGGACACTCGCACAGGGCATCAGCTTAAATCAACCACCATGGAGAAGATGGCCAACGTTGCGCCAGCCACGCGTCAACGCCCCATCTGCGGCCGGCGCTGCCGACCGCGAGGCCGAGCGCTGCGAGCACCGGGACCAGCAACTCCCAAATCCAGGCGGTGCCCCACTCCGACATCCAAAGGCTGCCGAGATACAGAAACGCCACGAATGCGGCCGGTCGTGTAAGCAAACCGATGATCAGCACAATTCCGAGAGAGAGCTCGGTCATGGCCTGCAGGGGAGCGGCCATCGCGGCATGACTTGCCGCCTGTGCCATCACCGCCTTCCAAATGGCGGGCGAGTGACCGTGCGTGATGTAGTAATTGATGAGGCCCGAGTAGCCCGCCGGGCGGTAGAGGCCTTTCCCCAGATTCTCGAAAAAGACCGACACGAACATTGCCCCAATCGTCACTCGCACAACCGCTAAACCGTTTGCCGCTTGCGGTCGGTGGGCCACTGTGACCCCGTTTCGCAGCGGAGTTGCGTTCGTTGCCATGGTCAACCTCGCCCCCAGTGGATGCTATACCAGACTGGAAAGATTCAGCAGACTCAAAACTTTGCCCGGCGGAGCGATCCGCACTGCTTATCGCTGAGCTTTTCCGCCGCGGCCCTGACAACCCGCCTTGGCTGCTGGTAAAATCTCCTTCCATATCTGTGCGAATCGACGTGGCCAGACCAGGAGTGCCCTCGTGAAGCTGCGAATTCTCTCGTCGTTGTTATTGCTCTTTCTTCCCGCGTGCCAGTTGGCTGCACAAGCCCCTTCGCCTGCCCAGAAATTCAGCCCGCCAGCCCGCACCTTTCACTTCACCTACGACTTTACCGTGAAGGATATTCCTCCCGGAGCGAAGCGGGTGCGCGTCTGGATTCCGGTGCCGCAGACGGACCGGCATCAAACGGTGCGCGTTCTGGCGGTCAAGGCTCCGGTTAGAACGCGGATGACCGAGGAGCCCGAGTACGGCAATCGAATGATGTATGCCGAGATTCAGGATCCGGCTGCGGGCAAAGCCGAGTTCACGCTCGAGTACAAGATCACGCGCCGCGAATACTCGCGCGGCGATTACGCGCAACTCAAGCAGGCAGATCAGAAGCCGGGAGTCGTGTCCGCTTCGATGAGCCGGTTGCTTGCGCCTGACAGCCTGATCCCTGTTGATGGCAAGATCAAAGAACTGGCGGCCGAGGTAACCGGATCCCAGACGGGTGCGGTCGCAAAGGCCAAGGCTGCCTATGATTACCTCTTCACAACCATGCGCTACGACAAGACGGGCTCGGGCTGGGGACGCGGGGACGCAGTGTGGGCCTGTGACGCCAAGCGCGGCAACTGTACAGATTTCCATTCTCCGTTCATCGGCATGCTGCGAGCTGACGGGATTCCGGCCCGCTTCGACATCGGCTTTCCTCTGCCCGACGACAAGGATAAAGGAGATATCCCCGGTTATCACTGCTGGGCTGAGTTCTATGCCCGCAAAACCGGCTGGGTCCCGGTTGACATCTCAGAGGCGTGGAAAGCGAAGGAGAAGCAGGATTATTTCTTCGGCAGCGTTGACGCCAATCGCGTGCAGTTATCCACCGGACGCGACATCGCACTGTCTCCTAAGCAGGAGGGTCCGGCGCTCAATTACTTCGTCTACCCTTACGTCGAGGTCGACGGCAAGCCCTACGATAAGCTCGACAAGCATTTCAGTTTTGAGGAAGTAAAATCTTCGGAGTGAAGCCGCGAGGTCGAAGCGCCTTAGGGGTTTGGCGATGATCAAGGGGATGGTGGGCAGTGCAGGACTCCTTGCCCAACGATCCGAGAAACCGCAACAAAACAGCCAAAATCGTGGTTTCACCCAGTGTTTACGCAGGGTTGCGCTTTGTCGCAACCTTAGCCAAGGTAAGCCCAAGTTAGCCGTGATGCAAGCGAAATTCTGCAAAAAGTGTATCCAAAATGTATCCGGAACCCGCTCGACCTCAAGGATAGCATGCTGGGGGCTTCCGAGTCACAGGTCGTCTGTCATAATTTCTACCCATGTGCGGTCGCTACCGACTCTCGCGGCGGAAGCAGATCATCGAGGAACACTTCGACACTGAGGATTGGCAAGACGACTGGAGTCCTCGGTACAACATCGCTCCCACGCAAGCTGTTCCGGTGATCCGCCAGCATCCGAAGGAACCAGTCCGCCAACTATCCCTTATGCGATGGGGTCTCATTCCTTCATGGGCAAAGTCCCCTTCTGGAGCGGCGGGAATTTTTAACGCAAGAGCCGAAACAGCCGCAACGAAGCCCGCGTTCCGCGATCCTCTGAAATTCCGCCGATGCTTGATTCCCGGCGATGGTTTCTACGAGTGGGCGAAAACGGCGAACGGTAAGCAGCCGTATTGTTTCGAAGTGAACAACGGCGAGTTGTTCGCCTTCGCTGGGCTGTGGGATGGCTGGAAGGACTCAAATGGACAATGGGTGAAGACCTTCTCGATTCTGACGACCACTCCAAACACCGTGACCTCAGCCGTCCACGACAGGATGCCCGTGATCCTCGATCCTGATAGCTACGACCTGTGGCTTGATCCGGGCATGCAGGATGGTGCTGCGGCGTCCGAACTGTTGAAACCCTACGATGCGCGGCTCATGCGGTGCTATCCGGTGAGCACCCGGATCAATCGCGTGGCGAACGATGATGAGGAATGTTCGCGACCTGTGGAGGTCGCCGAGACTCAAGATCAGCTTTTCACCTGAGGCACAATCCGGCACCCGCGACTTCCGCGTTTGTATAAAATTCTCCGACATGGACGCATTCCCTCAGTTTATGAAGAACCCCGCGAACCGTATCGCCCGGTCGAATCAGACAACTCCCGGTGTCGAAGGATACGTCTTCGACGGAGCCGATCAAAGCCAAATGGCATTTTGGACATGCACCCAGACCGCAACTTCCGCCGAGCACGTACATGAATTCGATGAATACATGCTAGTAGTGCAGGGCTGCTATACGTTGCTGATTGCTGGAAAGCGCATCCCTATCAAAGCTGGTGAGGAGTATTTGATTCCTCGCGGTGTGTGCCACGGCGGGGAGGTACTGGCTGGAACAAGGACAATCCATGTATTCGGTGGGCATCGGGCTGATCGGGAGCAGCAGCCATGAGTCCGTTCGCCGACAATCCGGTCATCGTTCCAGACCGCGAGCTTGATGAAGATATGAAGCCCGGTGAGTCTGAACCGCCGCGCATCCGCTGCCCGCTGTGCGGCTGGACGCCGCGCAGAGAGGACAAATGGTTTTGCACCTGCGGGCACGAATGGAACACGTTTGATACGGGAGGCGTCTGCCCAGCCTGCCTCCATCAGTGGACTGAGACCCAATGTCTGTCGTGCGCCCGCTGGTCGGCGCACGCTCTGTGGTACGCGGAGTGACGGAGTTTCCAACCGAGGCTGACAAGGTTGGGCTAGAATCTGAAACGATCCGTCACATGTCTGAGACTTCAATCTCTGCTGCTACTCCTCATCGAAATGAGCCATCACCGATTGCTGATGACGTGCTCACGATTTGCGCGATCAGCATCGTGGCAGGCATTCTGACGAACATCCTGCATGAGGGCGTGGGGCACGGGCTTGTCGCTTTGATGACTGGGGCGAAGTCTGGCGTGCTCACCACGGTAGCGTGGTCGAGTGCGTTCGATTCCCGTCTGGTCGCGGCGGGCGGGACGTTGGTGAACCTCGCGGCTGCGCTAGTGTTCTGGCTTGCTTTGCGGAGCGCCAAGCTCGCATCCATGCCCGTGCGCTACTTCCTGCTCATGAGTTGCGCCTTCAATTTGTTTACTGGAACTGGGTATTTCCTCTTCTCAGGCGTGACCGACTTCGGGGATTGGGCGGCTGTGATTTCAGGGCTGCACCCGTATTGGCTTTGGAGGGCACTGCTGGTGGTTGTGGGAGCGGCTTCATACTATGCCGCCGTGCTGGTTGTTGGTAAGGGATTGGTGCGTTACGTGGGAATCCCGCGACACCAGCAGGGACGGTTGCGGAAATTGACCATGGTGCCGTACTTGTCAGCCATTCTGCTCGCGAGCGTGGCAGGACTGCTGAATCCGCTCGGAATACAACTGCTGTGGCAGTCCGCCCTGCCTGCGACCGCTGGCGGTCAGAGCGGACTACTTTGGTTGCAATACTACATCCCGCGAGGAACGGAGCCGACGCGAACGCCTGAACAACTTGGCCGCAACTACGTGTGGATCGGTGTAGCGGCTGTTTTGGCATTCCTCTACGTTGTCATTCTGGGACGCGGAATAACGCTGCACCGTTAGCAAATCGCTGGTCGCCGCATTCGGAGCGCCTCCGATCCTATCGAGCCCTGTAACCGAATAGTTTCTTACATTCGTCACGTAGAAAACCGCTGATGACGGGTATAGCGTGATTGCCCTTCTCGAAGACCAGTCGGCAGGGAATGAGGCAGGCTCGCCACTTGTATTCTTCCGTCCCGCGCTTTCGGCCATAAGCGGCGATGTCTTCCTGTGAGACTCCGTATACGACGGCACCGATTCTCGCCCAGACGCAGGCACCCGCACACATCGCGCAGGGTTCGTGCGTGGAGTAAAGCACGAACTCGGTCAGGTAGCGGCCATAACCGCTCGATACGTATTTGAGCGTCTCCAACTCCACATGCTTGATGC